>WVZH01000046.1:4186-21437 GCA_011772595.1 Anaerolineales bacterium | reverse complement strand
TCCGCCGGGAAGTTTATTGTTTTGCTCATGCTATTGTCGACAAAACTCTGGAGTGCGGCCTGCATCAAGACGTGCTCTTCTGCGTTAATGTCCTGTGATACGACAAAGACCTCTTTGACATCTTCCGGAACTTCGTCCACCCCCTGGCACGATCCGGTCTCGAGGACTCGGTCAATAACTTGCCGACGCTGTTCCTCGTCCAGATCTGCTTCCAATAAGGTTCTCTCGAAAAGTGGGCTGGTATACGTAAGACGAAGGTCTGAACCCTTATCGTCGACGTGGCGGTAATATGCCAATGCAAACACGGGTTCACAACCGTATCCTTCACAGCCCGCAACCGTTGCGATCGTACCCGTTGGCGCCACGGTGGTTTGTGCAGCATTGCGAATTCCGGACTGCTTGATCCCAGTAACCACCTCTCCCCAATCGATCACCGGCCGATGAAAGTCCAATTGATAAGGCTTTAGAGGACGCGGTGGCTCCCAGCGCAGGTCATCCGGATCGTAAATGCTACCCTGAATGGCAGGGAATGGGCCTCGTTCACCTGCTAATTTGACGCTTTCTCGCATGCAATGAAAACGAATGAACTCCATCAATTGGGCTGAGAATTCCTGTGCTTGAACTGATCCATAACGAATTCCGATGTGATACATCAAATCGCCGAGACCCATGATGCCCAGCCCAATGCGTCTAGCTCGGTGCGCCGCCTCTTTTAACGCTACCACCGCAGGAACATACATGTTCGCAGAGACCACATCGTCTAAAAAACGCGTGGCCTGTGACACACTCCTTTGTAGCATACTCCAATCGACGGTTCCTTCAGGTCCGAAATGCTGCGCCAGGTTGATCGAACCCAAACAACAATTCTCATAGCTCCCCAACCACTGCTCACCGCAAGGATTGGTCGCTTCGAGATCGTAGAGATGAGGGAGTGGGTTGTCGCGATTGGCTGTATCTAAAAACAACACCCCGGGCTCACCGTTGTGATGTGCCTGGAATACGATTTTTGCCATCAAATCCCGTGCACGTAACCGTTTATGGACCCGAATTGGAATTCCCAGACGTTCAGCCTGTTCCAGCGATCCGTGAAAGTCCTTATATTCCGGAGCGCTCACGTCAGGAAACCGTAGCTCCCACCAGTCGTCCTGCCGAACAGCTTCCATAAATGCATCCGGTATGCTGACGGAGATATTGAAATTGGTGATTGCATTCTCGTCGGTTTTGCACGTGATGAAATCTTCGATGTCCGGGTGATCAACCCGTAGGACTGCCATGTTGGCGCCTCTGCGGGTGCCGCCTTGCGCGATCTCACCAAAGGCCTGATCGTACACCCTCAGGAACCCGACGGGACCCGTGGCCTCACCGGCTGACGATTTAACCAAGGATCCTTTTGGCCGCAAGCGAGAAAAAGTAAACCCATTGCCACCGCCGGTCTGTTGGATCAGTGCGGCATCACGTAAGGTCTGAAAAATTCCCTCAGGACCCCGACCCATATCGTCGGAAATTGGGAGGACAAAACAAGCAGCTAACTGACCTAAAGGGGTTCCAGCTCCAGTAAACGTTGGGGAATTCGGCAAGAACCTCTTTGAAACCAGTAGTTCGTAAAATTGTTTGGCGACAGCATCTCTATCGCCGCCCCAAGCCTCTTCCGCGCTCGCGACGTGAGATGCGACACGCCAGAACAGTTGCTCGATCGTCTCATTCGGCTCACCGTGCTCGTCCCGCCGAATGTATCGTTTCAATAAAACAGTGCGCGCGTTATCTGAAAGCTTAGCGGTTCTCAATTCCTCTGGAACAGGATATTGAGAGTGTTGCTGTTGTTTATCTACATGAATGTCGATCTCACGACCAGTCGTGTCTAACATCCCAATCTCCTCCTACAGATCGAACAATCACAAACTCATGCGCTTGAAGTGAATTTCATCCCCCAGCTTTTGAAACAACTACGCTTCTAGAAGTCGATCGATCTCTTTACGTATCGCTTTCAAATCGTCTAATCCCAGATAGACGATCGCATACCGAATGTAGGCGATGAGATCCATTTCCTTCAGACCCGAGATCGCCATGTCCCCAATTACACGCGAGGAGACTTCTGCTTTGCCCATCCCTTGCAGGGTGGATTCAATCTCACCTATGAGTCGGTCGATATCGGCGGCGGACACCGGTCGTTTTGCGCAGGCGATACGAATCCCGCGCGCCAATTTTTCCCGATCGAAATCCTCTCTGGTCCCGTCTGCTTTGCTTACTAAAGGTGTCGCCAGTATGGCGCGCTCAGATGTGCTGAAACGTTGTTCGCATCCCATACAGACACGGCGTCTACGAATACCGCCTCGTGAATCGTGGGAAGTGTCGATCACTCGTGTCCTCTGGCTGCTGCAATAAGGGCAGCGCATGAATGCCACCTTTGACTAGCACAACCGTTCGGCGCCAGATGTTGGGCACCTCTAGCATATGCGCCCGATATCTACGGTGCGAGGGTGGAAATTGTACACGAGCCGCATGGACTGAGCAAGAGTTTCCTGCTTTGCGAACCTTAAAAATATTAGTACCCTGGTCATATGTCCCCAGACGCGGCAGATCGGCGCCGGGAGGAGGAAACCGACGCCGGTCTGCCTGCAATCGGGATCACCAGATACGCCGGGCGGCAAACGGCCTTTCTGGTATCCCAAGTTAAGACGGTGTGGCGGCCTTGAGCCGACACCGTCATCGTCGGCGTAAGAAGGCCGGTATGTCGAGGTCGTTGACGTCAAAAGCTTGCGGCTGAAACTCTTCCTGCATTTCCTGGCTTATCTCGGCTTTCGACGCTTTCGCCTCTGTGCGACTTCGCGGACGACGGACGGCGCGCCGCACGCCCGTCGAACGCTCGAAACCCGTCGCGATCACGGTTACGCGAATCTCATCGCTCATGTTGGAATCGATAACCGCGCCGAAAATCAGGTTGACGTCCGGATGCGCAGTTTCTTTAATAATGGCGGCAGCTTGATTGACCTCGAACAACGCCAGGTCTGGACCTCCAGTTACGTTGAACAGAATCCCTCTGGCACCATCGATGGTGATGTCCAACAGGTGGCTAGAAATCGCCTGTTCCGCGGCGACGCGCGCCCGTTCCTCACCCGATGCTTGACCCACCGCCATCAACGCCGCACCCCCCTCCGACATGATCGTCCGCACGTCCGCGAAATCGAGGTTGATCAAACCAGGGATGGTGATCAACTCACTGATTCCCTGGATACCTTGGAACAGGACGTCGTCGGCGAGCTTGAACGCCTCTTGCAAACTCGCACGCTTATCCGCGATCTGCAACAGGCGATCATTCGGGATTACGATCAAAGTGTCGACATGTTCTTTGAGACTGTTGATCCCCAACTCAGCCGTTTGCCGACGCTTGGCACCCTCAAACGTAAATGGACGAGTGACAACCCCGATCGTCAAGGCGCCGACCTCCTTGGCGATCTGCGAGATAATCGGCGCAGCTCCCGTCCCGGTACCTCCGCCGATACCCGCGGCGATGAAGACCATGTCTGCGCCCTTGAGCACCTCGTATAGATCTTCGGCCGACTCTTCGGCCGCTTTCTGCCCAATTTCTGGATCACCCCCTGCCCCCAGACCTCGTGTCAGCTTATCACCTATACGCACACGGGTCGGCGCATTCGACAGCAGAAGCGCCTGTGCGTCGGTATTAACAGCTACAAACTCGATGCCCGCCAAGCCTTCTTCGATCATTCGGTTGACCGCGTTGCTGCCACCCCCGCCAACACCGAGAACCATGATCCGGGCAAATGACTCCATTTGGGGTACAGGTTGCATTGTTTCCTCCTCTAGCACGTGTTTTCAAAGCGCTCGTAAGATCCGCGAGCATCCAGCACGACACCCATGCGGCGAAGTGAGGTCCGTGCTTTATTGCCTAACTCGTATCGTAGCGATCTTTCTTTTCGTAACATCATTCACTTCCAAAGAAGCAAGTTTTATGCCGTCATCCAGGTAAAAGACGCCGGAAAAAATCCGCAGCTCGGCTCAAACTGATGCGGGGAACCTGAAAGCCTCCATATCCCTCCGCTGCCAATTCTGCATCCAGCATCTTCGACCAGTTCAATAAGCCCAAGCTGGCTGAAAAAGCCGGCGACTGCAAACGATCCGCAAGGCCAAGAACACCTTCAGGTTGGGCTGTACGAACAGGATGTTGCAGAGCTTGTGAGGCTACCTCTCGGATCCCTGGTAGAAGGCTTGTACCGCCGGTGAGCACCATACCTGCCGGTAACAATCCGTCGTAGCCACTGCGCTTGATCTCCTGCCGTACCAGCGTGAACAATTCATCGACACGCGGTTCGAGAATCGCAGCTAAATCCGCACGCTTAATCTGCACCGCCCGTTCTTCTCCGAATGGCCGTACCGTGAAACTCTGATTTGGATCCACTGCAACCGGGTGTGCGTGTCCTTGGCGAAGCTTCACCGATTCGGCCGTCTCCTGTGGCAAGTGCAGCCCTTGGGAGATGTCGTTCGTGAGATGTTCGCCACCCACAGGGATCACTGCCGTGTGCCAAACCGCTCCCTCGATGTAGATGGCGATGTCCGCCGTGCCACCACCAACGTCGCAGACAACTACGCCCATTTCCCGCTCGGTTTCTGTTAACACCACGCTCGCCGAAGCGAGGGAACCAAGTACCCAGCCATCCACTGTTACGTCTGCGGCTTCGATGCACTTCTCCAAGTTCCGCAATGCTGTGGCCCCCGCGGTGACAACATGGGCTTCAACTTCCAATCGATAGCCATGCATTCCAATTGCAGATTTAATCCCATCTTGTCCATCGACGACGTAACCCCTTGGGATTACGTGGATGATGTTTCGGTTATAGGGTACGGCGACTGAGCGCGCAGCCTCGATGGCCCTGTTCACGTCGTCGTATCCGATCGTCCGTCCTGTGATACCCGCCATTCCCTTGCTGTTCAAAGACGAGACTTGAGCACCGGAGAGACTCACCAACGCCGAAGAAATCTCATAGCCAGAAGTACGCTCGGCTTTATCCTTAGAAGCTTGCACGGCACGTGCAACACCCTCCAGGCTGATCACGCCACCCTTGCGCATCCCTTGCGAAGGCACGATGCCGACTCCGATCACCCGGATCTGTCCCTCCGCGCTTAGGTGACCGACGAGCGTACAAACCTTCGTCGTGCCCACATCGATCGCGACATAAATCGGGTCGTCCGCGCCGATCAGGTTCGCCACCTGGCTCACCTCTCCACTCGATAGTAGGCCGCTGCCTGGTTTTCAAGACTAACCAACGTCACTTGCACCTCTTTTTCAGCCAGCGCTTCAACAAGAACGCGATACACCCGCACTTTCATCGCCATGTCCCCCTCCTCACCGAAATAGACCATCCACCCATGTGGATCTTTGAATCCGAAACCATGGACAGTGTCATATTGCAGAGGGCTCACATCCTTTAATTCGTGGCTGAGCACGATCGCATTGCGAATCAAGTCCGGTGAGATGACTGGCTCCAATGCCTCCTGGTGAATATTAAGGACCGCTGTATTGGTCTCAACCGTAATCAGATCGTCACGAGAACTTTGTGGCATGAAAGCGATCCCGTCGGTACTCAGCCACCACGTACGTCCTGCGTCGTTCCAGGCGATTTCGGGTGAACGTTCCTCCACTTCTATGACGACCTTGTTTGGCAAGGAAAGGTCAACCATCGCAGACACGATCTCGGGTTGATCCACCAAGCTCTTGGAAACCTCAAGCGGATCGATGGAAAAGATCTCCCGTCCGGTCAGACTCACAATCGATTGCACTTGAGCCGCAGTTAGCAAGTGATTGCCTGACACCTCCACCTGATCGACGCGAAATCTCGACATAGACAAAGCTTCTCCAAGGCTCCAAGCCAATGCCAAAACCAACACAGCCGATAGCAGTCGCAAGCCAACGCGAAACCTTGGTAAGGCTGGAAGCTGCATCTCGGCCCCACGCGTCACCGAGAGCTCAACGTCATATCGCCGACGCGGCATGCGCCTGCGAGGTGATCGCTTCTTACGGATCTCACGCGGCGCGGGCTCGAGACCGCGCTCTACACGCGCGCGGCGATTTCTCACCCTTTCCGCTCGCGTACGAACTCTCGTAAGCGCCCGCTCGCTCAACGTCATGCTTCGACCTCAAAACTTCGCAATAACTTATCCTTCTGCGCTTGGCGATCAAATGCCAATTCAACCAACCGATCCAACAACTCCGGGTACGTCAATCCGCTCGCTTCCCATAGTTTGGGATACATACTAATCTTCGTGAATCCAGGAATGGTGTTTATTTCGTTCATGTATAAATGCCCGTTTTGCTTGTCGAGTAAGAAATCTGCGCGCCCCATTCCGGCGCCATCAATCGCTTTGAAGGCCTCCACGGCCATCTCACGGGCCTGTTCTGCGACCTGCTTCTCGATAGGAGCAGGTATCAGCAAATCAGATGTATCGTCGATATATTTGGCCTTATAGGAGTAGAACTCATCCCCAGGTACAACCTCGCCTGCGATCGAGGCCTCTGGCGATTCGTTTCCTAATACGCTCACCTCGATCTCTCTCGCTTCCACACCCCTCTCAACCAAAACCCTACGATCGTAGCGCGCGGCGTCCATCATCCCCTCAAGCAAATCCGAGCGATTCCGGCACTTACTCACCCCTACAGATGAACCGAGGTTGGCTGGTTTGGTAAACAAGGGATACGAGGCAAGTGCTTCCGCACGATCTAAAACTGCATCCATGCTGGATTCCAATTCATCCGAAAGAACAACCGTCCAATCCACAACCGGAATACCGTTGGCGCGCATGACGGTCTTGAATAATCCCTTGTCCATCGCCAAGGAAGAGGCAAGCACACCAGCGCCAACGTACGGTATGTCTGCCAGTTCGAGCAGTCCTTGCATCGTGCCATCCTCACCGAAGGTCCCATGGAGCACGGGAAAGACCACATCAAGGCTTTCGAAGATTTCCAGGACCTGGTCCTCACGCCAGGAATAGAGATTTCCCAGTCCTGGCTCCGCCAATAGCGTTACCGGGTTCAAATCATCTGTACGAGCTTGCTCGAAGGCTTCCAAGATACCCTCGCCCGCAAGCCATTTCCCTTCCTTTGTGATCCCAAAAGGGACGACTTCGTACTTTGAACGATCCAAGGCCGACAATATGGAGCGTGCAGACATCAAAGCGACTTCGTGTTCACCTGATCGCCCACCAAAAACCACGCCCAATTGGAGTTTCTCCGTCAAGGCGCTCCTCCCTCCGTGGTTTTTGCAATATTGGCCGTGGTGGTGTCCCACTCGCCGATCAATTCGACTTCCAATTCGAGCTCAACACCAGTTTGCGCCATCACTTTCTCACGCGCAGCCTGAATCAAATCAAGCACATCCGCGGCCGTTGCGTCACCAAGGTTGAGAAAGAAGTTGCCATGTACGGGGCTTATCTGCGCTCCGCCGATACGATATCCTTTCAGGCCAGCCTCGTCGATCAGACGTCCGGCAAAATCTCCCGGCGGGTTCTTGAACATCGATCCCATACTCGCACCAGCCGGTTGGGTACGCTGTCGTTGATCGAGAAATGCGCGCATTGTCGCCTTGGTCTTCTCAGGCGTTGACAACGCCGCGCGCAATGTCGCAGCCAAGACTACAGCCTCACCAGGATGCTGTTTCAACCAGCTATCCCGATAGCCGTATTCCAATCGCGACACCGGCCACTCCGCTTTTCCGTTAGTTCGTTGCAAGATCTCGACCACCGCTAAGCTGCCCGCGATGTCCCCCCCATGGGCGCCGGCATTGCCGACGATCGCCCCACCTACAGTACCGGGCACGGTCGCGGCCCACTCGAGTCCTGACCAGCCACGTTCCACCACACGCCGGGCAACGCTCCCCAAGGAGGCGCCCGATTCGGCATGCACACGCGGCCCCTCGGGATCTTCCCAGAAGCGCACTGCACGCGCCTGATTCAAAATAACGACGCCCCTGACGCCAGCATCGGCAACGAGGACGTTCGAACCAGCGCCCAATACCCGAAAAGGGATCTCCGAATCCCATAATGTATTTGCCATCGCAGCCAATTGCTCGGCAGAATTTGCGATTAGGAGAAGATCAACATTCCCGCCGATGCGCGCCGACGTATAGCGGGCCAAAGAAACGTTTTCTTGAAGAACGTCTCCAAAGGTTCGCCGTATGGCATCAATGCTGGCAGAATGATTTCGCCGATTCATTAGAGCTTACGCACCCTCTCAATCACCCGGTCGATTGTCTCCTGTTCCGGGAACGCGAACAGTGCCAATTTGGATACATCAACACTTTCCAACTCCCGCATTTTCTTGATGGCCATGCGAAGTTTAAGCTCCATACGTCGGTCGCTCTCAAACAGGCGTCGCTTTTTCTTAGTCATGACGACGCTCTCCTTTCTCGGCTGCAAGATCTTGCAGCAACAACGACCCAACTTTGTTCCCATCTCCGGCACTAAGCGTTATAACCACGGATCCGGTGTCAACCTTCTCCGCAAGATGCTCTGCAGCATCTGAGAGCATTGCGATAAAAGTCACGTCTGGATGGTCGATGCGCTCAGCAATCTTGCCACCGTCGATCATCGGATCCGGATCCTCTCTAGAGGCAAAGACCTCAGTCACGATCACGTGATCCGCTTCTTCGAAGGACTGTGCGAACTCATCCAGCAACGCACGAATGCGCGAAAAGGTATGCGGCTGAAATACAGCCCACAAATCGCCGTCTGGAAAACGCTCGCGGGCTGCTTGAAGCGTCGCCTTGATCTCCGTAGGATGATGGGCATAATCGTCCACCACCGTCACTCCACCCACTTCCCCGACGATTTCAAAACGCCGGCCCACACCCAGGAAATCAGTCAGCCCTTCACGCATAGACTTGAAATCCAGACCGAGATGATCCCCCACCACAAGTGCGGCCAGAGCATTGAGTACGTTATGTTTGCCTGGCAACCTGGTCCGAGCGAGTCCGAGCATCTCGCTGCGCTGATACACGAGAAAATCAGAACCCCCAGCCGGATTTGGTCGGATATCCTCTGCCCGCCAATCTGCGTCTGCGACAAGCCCGTATGTCGTCCGAGCGATGCCTTTCGGCGACAGAGAGCTTGCCCCAGGATCATCTGCACAAACGACCAGCAACTCCTTTACAAGCTTTGAGAAGTCAATGAACGCGGCTTCAAATTGGTCGAATGTCGGATAGCAGTCCGGGTGGTCGTGCTCGACATTGGTGACGACGGCCACCGATGGTTGGAGCCCAAGAAAGGTCCGATCGTATTCATCCGCTTCGATGACGAAATAAGTCCCTGCACCCGCTTTGGCATTGGTTTCGAAATTCGGGAGATTTCCCCCCACGATGAATGTTGGATCGTACTCGGCCCGATGCAACAGCCAGGCGATCAAGCCTGTTGTGGTGGACTTACCATGCGTTCCGGCGACTGCGATCACGCTGTGATCGGCTGTCAACTCACTAAGAAATGCAGGACGCCGCACAACCGGGATACCGATGTCCTTCGCGGTTTGCAATTCCACATTCCCCTGTGGAACAGCGGAAGAAGCAACGATCAGATCTGCATCCACCACATTCTCGGCACGATGTCCGTAGATGATGGGAATGCCGATCCCTTCCAGAGCCTCAGCGAATTTCGACTTCACCTGATCCGAACCCGTCACAACTTCTCCTCTTTCATGCAAGATGCGCGCAATGGCCGACAAACCAGCTCCGCCAATCCCAACCAAGTGCACACGTCGTCTCATACAAACACTACAATGATGAACACAAACACCACGCCGACTACAAAGTAGATGTGCGGAATGGGAATCAGACTAGGAGGTAAATATCCCATAAAGTTTTGCACACTCTCCTGGAAAACCGGGTCGGAGGGCATCGTCACCAAGGTGGTGTTGTCGTAACCCATCTGGTCTAGGTAGAACCAGATGGAACCAAAAAGTAGATAGCCGTTGAGCGCGCCCATCAGAAGTCCGAGCAACACATCCTGCAACCGTTCGCGCGCCAGCTTCGGTTGCAGGGCGCGAATGTGCGGCGTCTGATAGCCGAAGAATGCTAACAAGACCAACATTAACGCACGTAAGATGAACTGTGTGGCAGGAGGCTGCATCAACAACGCCGTGTAGTACGGGCGGATGTGCCTCTCCAGGATCTGGATGATGAACAGGGCCAGGATCACAGCGCTGGTCACAAGGAGCTCCTTCGCCCAACCGCGCATTCCCCCCATGATGGCGAAGAGCACCACAAAGAGCCCGAATACCGCGAACAAGCTAAGCACGCGTGCCCCCTTTCCCTTCTCCCAAGCTCTCAATCTCACTCGCAATCGCATGCGCGGCTTCTGGGGTGGCCAGTTTTCTAGCTGCTTGCGCCATCGCGTTCAATCGCGCCTTGTCCCCGAGCAACGTTAGAATGGTCGGCAGCAACTCCTCACCCAGGGATCCATCAGCCAGTGAAACAGCTGCGCCACGCCTTACCAGATATTGCGCGTTAACCTTCTGGTAGCGCCATGCATGTGGATAGGGAACCAATATTGCGGGTAGGCCAAGCAATGTGAATTCCCCCAATGTCGCCGCACCAGCGCGGGAGACGACCAAATCGGCGGCTACGAGTGCGTCCGCCATTTCCTCGTGCAGGTATGCATGGGCGTGATAATCGCTGAGCTGCGCAATTGGAAACCGTGAACGCACGTCTTCCACTCGCGGCCAATCCAGAGTGCCAGTGATATGCAAGATTTGTGTACTCTCCAACAACTTCTCCAGACATCCCCAAAGCGCCTCGTTGATCGACCTCGCCCCGCGACTACCTCCGAAAACAAGGACGACTGGACGTTCCACATCGAGGCCTAGGCGATCTCGAGCCCCAGTGCGATCGACAGTGCGCAAAGAATGGCGCGTGGGATAACCCGTCACTACGACCCGGCGTCGCACGGAATGGTAAGCGCGGGACTCTTCTGTTGTCACCGCGATGACATCGGCCATATTGCCGATCAATTTCAACGCTAATGCCGGTTCGATATCGGGCACGTAAACCATCTTGGGCAGGTGCCGACCGGCAAGGGCAACAGGCACACCAACGAAACCTCCGGTGAAGAAGATCACGTCCGGATCGAATTGGCGGACGATCCGTCGGGCAGCGGGAACACCTTTTGCCAAACGCCACAGGTTACCAGGAAGCGCCTTCAAACCGACACCATGCAAACCCGCAGCAGGGATCGATTCGAAAGCCAATCCGGTCCGGCTAATTAATGAAGCCTCCATACCGCCTTCGCTTCCCACCCAAAGTACTTCAGCGCGGTCTCGAAGCGCGTCGACCACGGCCAAGGCGGGATATACGCCGCCGCCGGTTCCCCCCGCCGATACCAAGAGACGCAACAGTATTCCTCTCCTCTGGTTCTTGGGCCGCTCTTCGAGAAACGCCAAACAGGAAACCAACGCCTGCAAGCGTGGTGACAAGATTGGAACCACCGTAGCTAAAAAAAGGCAGCGCGTTCCCCGCGAATGGCAGTAGACCCAATAAGACCGACATATTGATCAGCGCCTCGACACCGATCCAGAATGTGATACCGCTTGCCAACAACATCTCCAACCGTCCGGAGGCGTGCACACCGACCCGAAACCCACGCCACATGAGAAGACAAAAAAGTACCAGGACGATAAGCGCTCCGATCAATCCCACTTCTTCCCCCACCACCGCGTAAATGCTATCGGTGTGTGGTGCCGGAAGAAAACCGAACTTGCCCCGACTCGCACCCAGACCGCGCCCGAAGACGCCGCCTGAATAGAACGACTGCAAAGACTGTTGCACGTGATAGGAGGCCTTTTCAATGTCGACCAATCCCCCCACGAACTTCTCCCACCGATCCAGACCAACTTGGGAGAGGCGTACGAGCACAAAAGCAAACGCCCCACCGCCTAATGCCATGGCGAATACCTGCCATAAGTGCGCGCCGGCCAGGAAGAACATCGTCACCGCCACCACCCCGACCGTCAATCCAGCACTCAGGTCAGGCTGCAATAAGATAAGACCGCCAACGACTCCGATGATCATGATGAGTGGCAAAAAACCATATCCCATCTGAGCCAAGCGTTCCTCTTTTGATTCCATCCAGACCGCCAGGTAGATGATCAATGCCAACTTCGCCATCTCGGACGGTTGTACGGATCCTGCCAAGAATGCACGTTTGTGCTCTGCCCCTAAGTTGACAATAAGAACGGCAAGCAAGGTCAGGATCGTGACGCCGATCATGGGGAGTGCGAGCTTACGAAGCCATTCAATCGGGAACCAGGCAGCTACGACGAAAGCAACTGCACCGATCGATAGATGACGGAGTTGCTGCCTGAAGAGGGCGTAGGGGTCCTCCTCCAAACGCCAAGAGACATCCCAGCTTGCTGAATAAACCATCACCAATCCGAAGGCGATCAAAGCCACGATTAACACCAACAACCATGGATCGAACCCAAAGGCCACGCGTCTTCGGATAGACGGTTCTTGAAAGGTCTTGGTCGTGATCGTACGCTCCGTCATAAGGCTTTCACCCACTCACGGAATCTTTCCCCCCGCTCGGCGAAGTCCGCGAACTCATCAAAACTTGTTCCACCAGGCGCCAGAAGGACGACGTCGCCCTCTTGAGCCACGTTCGACGCCGCAATCACCGCCTGCTCAAGGCTGGCACAAATCTCCACGCTCAACTTGCTCCGCTCTTCACACCACCTTTCGATTTCACCGGCTATCTTCCCCGCCGCTTCACCGAACAGGATGAGATGATCCACACGTTCGCACACCAGCGCTGCAAACGCTTCCCAAGGCAAATCTTTATCCCGCCCTCCGGCCAACAACACGAGGGGTTCATCAAAAGCTTGAATGGCGGCGATCGCCCTCTCAGGCGTGGTCGCGATTGAATCGTTGTACCAAGCTGCACCGCCCACCTTGCCGACAAACTCCAGTCTGTGCGGGACCCCTTCAAACCCGCGCACACCAGCCTCCATTGCGTCAGGCGATACCCCTGCCGCGGCGGCAATGGCGCAGGCCGCGATCACGTTGAGCAGATTGTGTTCGCCGCGTAGTTCCACGGCCTCCAATGGACATACCGGACGATCCTCATCATCAACCTTCAGACGGATCATGTCGTGGGAAAGGTATGCCCCGTTCCTCTCAGGGCTCTCCCATCCAAAGCTCAAGACCTCCCCACGAGCTTCATGGCGTAAGGACCACGCCACATCGTCCTCGTGACCCAAGACCGCCACATCCTGCTCCGATTGGAAGGCCAGAATCCGAGCCTTCGCGGACGTATACGCTTCCATAGTCTTATGCCGATCGAGGTGATTAGGGGTCACGTTCAGGATAGCGGCGATCTGAGGACTGGCTTGCATTAATTCCAATTGAAATGAAGACAATTCCATCACCACAAGGTCGGCGGCGGTGATCTTTGGGAGCTCGGTCAACAAGGGTTGGCCGATGTTGCCTCCAACCCAGACTCGCCCTCCGTCCTTTTGATATTCGGCGGTGGCCATCCGCCCCACGAGAGTCGTCGTGGTTGTTTTTCCGGCCGAGCCGGTGATACCAAGGACTGGAGCCGGGCATGCCTGCATAAACAGCTGTGAGTCATTGGAAAGGGGAATGCCCTGCTCACGCGCCTGCAGTGCCAGCGGCAGATCTGCGGGAATACCCCCTGAGAGGCACAACAGGTCCGCATCCTCCAGCAACGTCGGCGGATGGCCACCAAACACATATTCCACAAGGAGGGTGTCTAACTCTTGCGTTGCTTCTTGCATGGCTTCGGCCGGTTTTATGTCACTCACCACGACATCTGCTCCACGCTCCGCCAGGTAACGGGTCAGTGCTTTACCCTGTCTCGCCAACCCGAGCACAACGACGCGTACTCCACGCCAATCACGCTCGCGCCCGAGGGAAGGCCTTAGACGATCGCGAGAAAACCTCACGTCCTCAATCGTCCCTCTCAAGCAGCTTTTCGACGCGAGCGTCGAGTTGGCCGGGATTTGTCATCGACGCCGATCCAGAAATGATCCGGCATCACGCAGCTCGCCTTACGGACTTCGACGCCAGACATGCTCCTCTCACCGCCGTTCAAGGTGTTGGGATTTACGAGGCACAGCGTCGGTTCACGACCGTACTTCTCCGTGTAAAACAAGACGGCGCGTTTTATTTTTTCCTGCAGTGAAACCTTGCTATCGTCAAACCAGAGCATGCCGATTTCCATATCCTCTGCTCCTCACACCAGGGCCAGAGCGACCCCGAACATGCCCACCAAGAGGGCTATGAGCCAGAACCGCTGTACAATCTGGGTCTCACTCCAACCACTCAACTCGAAGTGAAAATGCAGGGGGGCCATCTTGAATAACCGCCGCCCCTTTGTCAATCTGAAGTAGAGCACCTGCAAGATGACACTAATCGTTACACTGACTGGGATGATGGCGATCACAGGCAGCAAGGTCCAATGGCCGGTCATCAACGCCACAACGCCCAAAGTCCCTCCCAGAGCTAGTGCGCCCGTGTCTCCCATGAACAGCTCGGCAGGATAGGCGTTGTACCAAAGGAAGGCGAATAGGGCGCCCACAACGGTGAAACAAAACCTCACCAGGAAGACCTGACCTTGCAACATGGCGATCGCGCCGTAGGCTGCGAAAGCTGTCGCCGAGATCAACCCGGCCAAACCGTCCAAACCGTCGGTGAAATTAACCGCATTTGTTGAGCCCACGATGATGAACATGGCAACCGGGATATACCAAATGCCAAGGTCGATGACCTCAGGGATGTTCGGCAGGATCATCTCAGGTGGTTGAAGACCAAACTTCAGAATCAATGCCGCACCCAGGGCGATTACAGACTGCAGTAGAAACTTGTAACGACCACGCAATCCCTCCCCTCGTCTCTGACCCCGAATGCTGAGCCAATCATCCCAGGCTCCTAACGCACCGTAGGCGAGCATGACCAGCATGGGCAACAAAATCGAATTGCCAAGTACGGTTAGCTCGCTCATAATCGAAACCAGGTTCAGTACACCCGTAATTGCCACAATGGGGATAATGAACAGCCACCCACCCATGGTTGGCGTACCCAACTTCGTGAAATGTCGCTGGGGACCCTCAATACGGATTTGCTCACCGATCCGCAACATGCGCATGATGCGGATGAGCGGCCCACCCCAAATTACAGTGAGTAGAAACGTGATCCCCCCTAGAGAAAGGGCAAAAGCCGTCTGGCTCATTCAGTCTCCTCTAGAGAGGCCACGATCTGATCCATCCTCATCCCCCGCGATCCCTTGACCAACACAACATCACCCTTTCCCACTCGCCCCCGAAGATATTCAATCGCTGCCGGAGTGTCCTTGAGAATCAACACCTGATCCTCATACATACCCGCATGGAGGGCTTCCTCGGCGATCCATCGCGCGCGCTCGCCGACCGCGATCAGCTCATCCGCAACTTGAGCTGCGCGCACACCGACCATGCGATGCCCTCGTTCCTCAAAATCTCCCAGTTCGAGCATGTCTCCCAAAACTGCGATGCGATTCCCTTCCAACTCGGCCAGCAAATTCAGGGCGGCGATCACCGATGGCGGGGCTGCATTGTATGTGTCGTCGAGCAGCAGAGAGCCTTCCGGCCCATGTACGGCAACGAGTCGAAGTTGGCTTCTGGTGCTCTGCAACCCGGTTACAATCTCCTCCCAGCTCAGCCCCTCGATCAGACCGACAGCCGTCGCCCGAAGTGCCGTGTGTACCGAATGACGGCCCAGCATCGGCACGCGCACGTGGATCGCTTCTCCCCGGTAATGGAGCACGAAACGAACGCCCTCCAATCCGAGACCCTGCACATCACTTGCCCACAAGTCCGCATCAGGGGAAAGGCCGTAATAAAACACCCTGGCCTGGGTACGCTCCGACATCGGTCGTACCAAATCGTCATCGAAATTCAAGATCGCAACACCTTCGGGTGCCGGGGGTAAACTCTCGACCAATTCGCCTTTTCCCTTGACGATCGCCTCCATCGTCTTCGCCCGTTCTAAATGGACCTGACTGACGTTGGTGATGACGCCCACATGCGGACGCGAAATTTCACACAGGAGAGCGATTTCCCCCGGTACGTAAAAACCCATTTCAAGCACGGCACGTTCGTGCTTTTCAGTTATGCTGAGCATACTCAGAGGCAAGCCGATTTCGTTGTTCAAATTGCCTGGATTCTTGACCGTCCGATAGCGCCGCTCTAGTACCTCCGCCATCACCTCCTTCGAGGTAGACTTGCCAACACTCCCCGTCACACCAATGACACGCAAGGAGAGTTTCGAGCGCCAATAACGAGCGATGTTTTGCAGCGCGGCGAGGGCATCTGGCACTCGAACGTAGAGAGGAAAATCAAGTGCGCTCACCGCTTGCTTATCAACAGACGTCCTCAAATCAAGAACAAACTGAGCATCCTCAACCTCGCGTTCCCCAAGCGCCAGGATCGCACCGCGTCCGAAAGCCTCACCAACGTAATCGTGCCCATCAACCTTCTCGCCGGGCAAAGCAACAAACATCGTACCGGGAACAACCGAACGGGAGTCGATCACCGCTCCTGGGACGACGTGAGATGCCGGTACCTCTTCGATACCAGTGAGGACTTCAAGCACATCTCGCACAGTCAGCATCACACTCTCGCTCCGCTAGTCACCGCCCGCAAGTTGATCGTGGTCCACGGGTGGGATTTCCAACATCACTACCAGACGTTGCACAATGTCACGAAACACGGGCGCCGCTACCACCGAACCCCATGGTGACGTCTCCGGTCTATCAAGGCGAACGAGCACGATAAATCTTGGTGCCTCTGTGGGACCCCAACCGATGAATGAGGCCACTGTCCAATCCGGGTCGTACCCTCCTTCGGCCGGGATTTGTGCGGTACCAGTCTTCCCAGCCAGGTTGTAGCCAGGAACAGCTGCGCGCCTTGTTTCACCTTTCGAAGACAAGGTCAACATTTCGGTCATCAACGCGGCTGTCTCCGCTGAGATTGGNNGCCCTCACAATATGAGGCTGCACCATCACACCCTCATTCGCCACTGTAGCGATTGAGGAGACGAGTTGAATCGGCGTCACGGAAACACCCTGACCGAAGGCATTGGTGCCTAGATCCGACTGTGTCCAATCCGGATGCCGTGGCGTACGCAATTGACCCGGTACCTCTCCCGCCAGGTCCACGCCCGTCAATTGCCCGATGCCGAAGGCCTTCAAATATTGGTAAAAC
>WVZH01000046.1:3892-4137 GCA_011772595.1 Anaerolineales bacterium | reverse complement strand
CGCATGCATTCCGTCATTGAGCGCGGTCCCCACGCAGTACCGTCCCAGTTACGAATCAAGTGTCCACCCACTTCTATTGCTCCGGTGTCCACAAAAACATCGTCCGGGGATACCTGTCCTGCATCGAGGGCTGCGGACATCGTCAGAACCTTGAAGGTTGAACCTGGCTCATACACACCAGCGACTGTGGGATTGATCACCGGTTCGTCTTCCGTCTCTTCTTGCGCTTCCTCGTCCGAGACGGG
>WVZH01000046.1:3008-3867 GCA_011772595.1 Anaerolineales bacterium | reverse complement strand
ACAATCACCTGGCCGCTCTCCGATCCGCTGCTTTCGATCGCTTCGGCTAAAATGGCTTCTACCATTTGCTGGATGTCCAAATCGAGAGTCAGAACCAAGTTCACACCTGTCGGCCGATCCGGCTTTGGTCGCGCGTCGAGTGGGATGGATCCATGTTCGACGATGATAGGCTTTCCCGTGAGCCAATCATCATAATAACCCTCGACACCAAAGTAACCTTTACCTTTCTTGTTGACGAAACCGATCACATGACCCGCCAAGGGGCCAGAAGGATATGATCGGCTCGGCGCGGGAACCAAAGACAAACCACTAAGATCCGGCGCCGTTGGATCGCCAAGGAAACCATTAAGCATGTCTGCAGCCACCTGATCGATCGTAATAGGCCAAGTCTTTCCTCCCTGGATTTCTCGGGTCAGACGGATGCGTACCTGACCCTCACCAAGCCAATCTCTCACCAGTTGCTGAAACAGATCCTCGAAAGGCAAGACCAGCGCTTGTGAAAGAACTGCCGCGATCTGTTTCTTGCTTTCCGGATTGAGCTGACGTATTTCCACCTCCAAGTAGTACATAGGGACGTTGGAGGCCAAGATCCTGCCGTCTCGGTCGTATACGATTCCGCGCGTTGGCTCAAGTTCATCCCTTCTCTCGATAGAGTACGATTCTCGAGCCGCGAATGCAGGAGCGTAGGGACCGAACTGGACTCGTATCAGTTGCACGATCATGGCAAAGCCGGCCACCGCCATCAGCGCGAGAATCAACCGAATACGTCGGCGAGATGGGACTTGTTCCATTACTCGCCACCTCCACCCCCGAGACCAAGCCAGCGTAGCAGCCAGGCGCCCAATGTCTCGGTGTATGC
>WVZH01000046.1:0-2957 GCA_011772595.1 Anaerolineales bacterium | reverse complement strand
AGGGTCGACGTCAACTCCGCATTCTGACGGAGCAAGTTGTTGCGCTCTTCCTCCAAATCCAACACTTGCCGACCCGCACGGGTCAACCGTGCGCTGACCGCCAGGTACATGCCACCGATGATCAGTATTCCGATCAACGGAAGCATACTACTCCCCGTTAGTCGCAGCTGGACTCGCCAGGGCGCTTGTTTGAAGGCCTGGATACGTCTTCGCTTCACCTTTAACACCTCACACACCTGTCGTACCGGTGCATGCAAGGATCATGCCACCTCAAGACGCTCCGCCACTCTCAAACGAGCGCTCCGGGCGCGTGGATTTGCGTGCACCTCCCTCTCATCAGGCCTGATCGGCCTGCGTGTGTGCGTACGCAGCCGAGCACGGTGTCCACATGTGCACACCAGCCGTTCAGGCGGGCAGATGCAATCCTGGCTCTCTTGGCGGATAAACCGCTTGACGATCCGGTCTTCCAGCGAATGAAATGCGATCACTGCCAATCGACCGCCGGGATCCAATAAGGAAACCGCTTGCTCAAGTCCCGCCTCGAGCGCCTTGAGTTCGTCATTGACGGCTATGCGCAAGGCTTGAAAGGTGCGTGTCGCCGGATGCATTCCCTTGCGCACTCGTCCTGCAACATCTGCCACCACCTCTGCCAACGCAAGGGTCGTGTGCAGCGGGCGGGCTTCGATGATCGCCTTCGCAACCTGCCGAGCTCGTGGTTCCTCCCCGTATCTCGCAAGCAGGTCTGCCAAGTCACCTTCCGGTAATCCGTTGACCAGATCGGCAGCACTTAAGGGCTGCCCGGCATCAAACCGCATATCAAGGGGACCCTCCACATGAAAAGAGAATCCCCTGCTGGCGTCTTTTAGCTGCATCGACGACAAACCCAAATCCAACAGGACGCCCTGAACGGCTTGCCAGCCGATCGAGGCCGCAAGGGTGACCATCTCCGCGAAAGAACCCTGGCGGATGACAGCCCGTTCCCCGAAGGTTTTGAGTCGATGAGAAGCCAACGCTACAGCACTCGGGTCACGATCCAGACCAAGCAATTGCCCATCCGGTGCCGAGGCCTCTAAAATGCCACTCGCGTGTCCGCCTGCTCCTATCGTCCCATCAATATAGCGTGCTCCTGCGCTCGGTTGCAGCGCTGAGAGCACTTGCTGGTAAAGTACTGGGGTGTGGCCTGTTGTGTCGGTTGCGCCACCTGACGCGCCCATCGCCTCTACCCCGTCGAGAGGTCAAAAGTCGTGAAACGCCGGGCGTTGATTTCAGGATCGACCACACTGGCCAATTCCTGCTCCCAGGCCTCCCCGCTCCATATTTCGAAATATTGCCCCGCACCGACCAGAACGGATTCACCCTCCAAATGAGCGTAGTCTCGCAGGAATGGAGGCACTAGAATCCGACCCGAGGAATCCAGACTCACTTCGGATGCACGACCAAAAATCACACGCATCACTGCCCGAACATCCGGGTCTGTCGTGGTGAGTGTCGACGCGCGTTGAGCCAGTCTTTCGAAGCTTTTTGTGGTATAAACAATTAGGTTGCGTTCGAATCCCTGGGTCACATATGCACCGGAGGAAAGTGCAGCGCGGAAGCGGACCGGGATGGTTATCCGGCCCTTCGTATCAATGGAGTGGGTGAACTGGCCCAGGAACATGTGTTCTACGTTTACCCTTCGATGAAAGGACGCCGGTAAGCACCGACGTCCCACAAATTCCCACTTTATCCCACAAGCGCCCACAGTATAACGCATTTTTTCCCACAAACGCAACCCAATTTGGGCAAGATTCCCCTTTCTGGGACCTTTTTCCTATGCGCATAACCCATTTTTTTAAGGATTCGGGCGCTGGGTACTCTGATTCCACCCCAATTTTTGGGAAAGCATCTATACCAGCCGAATCACGATTACGACCTGTACGGGCGGTGGTTGGGCACCAAAATCCCGCAATTCCGACCTATACAAGCAGGCGAGCGTTTCAACTCAAAGGGTGGAGATCGAATGACAAGAACTGGGACGCACGAGAAATAAACTCAAAACTTTCCATGCCATAAAGAAGCAGCCGGACGAATCTGATACGAAGGAAGACTCAAGAAGATAACCCGAATCGCTACTCACCCTCAATGAAAGTGTCACATTCTCAAGCAAGAATTAAAAAAGAAGATGACCCCGGAAGCTGTGCTCCGGGGTCACGATCATGGGTCAGCCTGTAAGCCGCGTTCTGTCCGGTTCGATCTTCGGTTTACGGACGATGTCCTTCTTCCCGAAAGTCATCACCTGGGCGACCATCTATCTGGGCCCGTGCGTCACCGCAGGGCTCTTGCGACCTACCCGAGGCTCAAAAGGGACGAGCAGTCCCTCACCGACGAATCAGTTTCGCCCCTGCTTGGCCTTGCTCCCGACGGGGGTTGCCTGGCCGCCGACATTGCTGCCTGCGCCGGTGGTCTCTTACACCACCTTTTCACCCTTACCAGACAGATGCCGCGAACCTGACTCCAGCTCAAAGCTATAATCCTGCTCGCTGCACTAGGATCTGGTGGTTGTTCTCTGTGGCCCTATCCGCGGGTTTCCCCGCCCGGGTGTTACCCGGCTTCGTGCTCTATGGAGCGCGGACTTTCCTCAAGCATCTTTCGGTGCCTGCAATCGCCCGGCCGGCCCATGCATCACTCTCATCATACCTTGCCACGTCGTTGCCGTCAACCTCGAAGGATTCATTTTGATATCCTGTCAGTGGATGTTCGGGTTTAGCAATCAAGGATTTTTAATGTCGCCCTCCCTGCACCTGGTTACATCATCCTGAGCAGAGACAGTTAGAAAGGTTGCTTTTGGGATGTTGACATTCAATAATCCCTGTCTTTTTGCTCAAGTTTCTATTCTTCCTATCTTTCGGACTCCCCGGTTGGCGTTGCACCGAGTGTATCACCGGGCAAAACCAGGAGGCTGGGCTCCCACGCCCAGC
>WVZH01000325.1:768-1029 GCA_011772595.1 Anaerolineales bacterium | reverse complement strand
GCACGACGAGCTGATTTCCCACTTTGACGGTCTTGGCCGTGATTTCCAATCCGTCGTAGGTCACTATCTCGCCGTCCGTTCTCCAGTCCCAGTGCCCGTAGAATCGGCCCCGGTAATTCCCCGCGTACTTCCCCCATTCCGACCGCGGCAGAGTCGTGTCCGGCGGCGCCTCGCCTGTGAAAGGATGAAAGGCGGTATAGGCGCAGAGCGCGGCTTCGTCGGGGGAAGCCGCTCCGTTAAAGAGCAACGAGACGGCAAATT
>WVZH01000325.1:0-620 GCA_011772595.1 Anaerolineales bacterium | reverse complement strand
TCTGGAGCCGCGATCACATATTCTCCCGTGAAGGGATCCACGTAGTGTTCGTAAGCGTAGTCCCCATATTCCAGGACCTCGTCTGGCAGCAATGTGGCAGATGTCATGCCGGCGGGGCCGAATACGTGTTCATCCATGTACTGGTGGTATTCCTCGCCGCTGGTCTTCTCCGTGATCAGGCCGGCCAGGGAGAAGTTCGGATTGCTGTAATTCCAGAACGAGCCTGGGGGCGCGTAGAGCGGAATGGCCGACTGATCCGCCGCCCAGTCGGCAAGAGCCGTAGGCCCAATCGGTCCGTCAATTCCGTTTCGAAACATGTATTCGTCATAACGGTCCGGGAACGACGAACTGTGAGTGAGCAGGTTCCACACGTTGATGTTGTCGGAAGACCACGGCCCGGCAACTTGAAATTCAGGAATATATTGTGTGATGGGGGCCTGAAGATCTACCCGGCCCAGTTCAACCTGCTGCATCAGGGCGGCCGCAGTCATCATCTTCAGTGTGGAACCGAACCGAAAGACCGTGTCGGGCGTGACCGCTCCACCCTCGTCCTGGTGCTTGACGCCATAGCCTTTCTCGTACACGTACGATCCGTTGTCGATGATGGCGATCGACGCGCC
>WVZH01000432.1:253271-254255 GCA_011772595.1 Anaerolineales bacterium | reverse complement strand
TTCCTGAGCCATACCGCCGCCTCCCCCGCGGTCTCAGTATACGCCAAGTTTACAAGACTTCGGAAGTCCTGCGGACTTCCGAAGTTAAAAATATAAAAAATCGGGCGACCGGCCGGGTCGCCCGAACATAGCCCAAATCATGGAACAACATGGCTACATATGGATCGCATACCCCTCGGCGTCGTGGGCGGTTTCCATCAGCACTTCGCTCAAGGTGGGATGGGCATGCACATTGCGTGCGATTTCGGCCGGTGTAAGCTCCATCATCTGCGCCAGTGTCAACTCGGGGAGAAGCTCCGTCACCTCCGGACCAATCATGTGCGCACCGAGGATCTCACCGTATTGGGAGTCCACAATCAGCTTGACCCACCCTACGTAATCGTTCAACCCAAGCGCCTTTCCGTTCGCTTGGAATGGGAAGCGGCCGACCTTCACATCATAACCACGCTCACGTGCCTGCGGCTCCGTGAGCCCAAAGGAAGCTACCTGTGGCTGTGAATAGGTCGCCCGCGGCATCATCTCATAATCCAATGTCACCGACTCGACACCGGCGATGTTCTCCGCACATACGATACCCATCGCCATGGCGACGTGTGCCAACATGAGCTTGCCCGTCACATCGCCGATGGCCCAGATCCCGGGCACATTAGTTGCCATGCGCTCGTCGATCTCGATCATTCCGCGCCCATCCAAAGCCACCCCTAGTGCGTCCAAACCCAGCCCCTCGCTGTTGGGCGTAAATCCGATGGCCACCAAGACCTGCTCGGCATCCAGCGTTTCCTCCCCAGCAGACCCCGACACAATCACTTTAGCCTTGGTTTTAAGAGTTTCAATGCCTTCGACCTTCGTCCCCGCGAGCAATTTGACCCCGCGCTTTTCAAATGCCTTGGTCAACTCCTTGCTGATCTCTTCGTCCTCCAATGGGGCGATGCGGGGCAGCATCTCCACAAGGGTCACCTCGATGCCGTAGGAATTCCAGATTGT
>WVZH01000432.1:238430-253250 GCA_011772595.1 Anaerolineales bacterium | reverse complement strand
CGCTCTCCATCCACTTCCACACCCGGGATCGCCAGCGCCGAAGCTCCTGTGGCGATCACGATGTCCTTTCCTGTTATGGTCTGTGTTGAGCCATCCTCGCCTGCCACCTGTATCGTGCCAGGGCCTGTGAGTTGTGCTATCCCCATGTACACATCAATCTTGTTCTTCTTCATCAGGAAACCGACGCCTTTGGTAAGGCGTTCAGAGACTTTTCGGCTGCGTTTCACGGCCGAGGAGTAATCCAGCTTGAGGCCGTCGATCTGGAATCCAAAATCCTCACCCCCCTCACGCAAAACATGCGCCACCTCGGCGTTTTTTAACAATGCCTTTGAGGGTATGCAGCCTATATTCAGGCACACCCCACCTAAACTTTCCCTCTCAACGATCGCCGTTTTCTTACCCAACTGCGCGGCTCTGATGGCACAAACATAGCCACCCGGACCCGCACCAATCACGATGACGTCGTAGGCTGACATGCGGAAGCCCTCCTCACTATGATTACCCATAATTCTAACGCAAACGAGGGGGAGGAGTGGAATGGGCACAGGGATTAGGGATCAGGCACCGGGGCGCCGGGGCACTATGATATTCAAGTGTCAGGATGTTAGGAATCAAAGTTGCCTCAGAGCCAGAGCACCTAAGTGCCTACGTGCCCAAGTGCCTACGTGCCCAATTCCTGATCAAGCCCAATTCTGCAGTCGTTGAACAATGATGCCCAAAAAGTGGTCTGCCACGGCGCCATCAAGGATACGATGATCAAACGTCAAAGATAAATAGATCATCGGGCGGATGGCAATCGTGTCGACGATCTCGCCAGTCGGCATCTTTGTCTCCACCACGACCACACGCTTCTGCAGCGCGCCAACCCCCAGGATGGCGCATTGAGGCTGATTGATGATCGGTGTGGCGAAGAGAGATCCTCCTACGCCATGATTGGTGATCGTGAACGTCCCATTCTGGACTTCGTCCGGCTTCAACTTACGCGCACGCGCTCGAGTCGCCAGATCGTTGACCGCCCAAGCCAAACCTCGCAACGACATCTGCGCTGCGTTATAGATGACGGGGACGATCAGCCCCTGCTCTCCAAGTGAAACCGCCACACCTACGTTCACACGAGGATGTAAAATGATCCCCTGATCACTCCAGGATGAGTTTGCGACCGGGACTGCCTTCAGAGCTTCGACGGCGGCGGAGACAAAGTAGGCTGTGTATGTCAGGTTGATACCCTCACGAGCGAAGAACTCACGGTTCGTCTCTCGGTGAGCGACCACGCGACCAAAATCAACCTCCATAATCGTCGTTACATGCGGGCTGGTGCGCTTCGAGCGCAGCATATGCTCTGCGATCGCTCTGCGTACAGTGTCGAGCGGCAGGATTTCTCCCTCAGCATCCGTGGCAGGTGCGGTTACAGGAGCGGTCTCTTCCTTCGGACCGAAGATCTCCTCAGTGGGTCGGAACAACTCACCGAACGCGGGTTTCTCCCAGGGAGCAAGCTCCTCAATCGGTGCTTCAGCGCGCGTCTCAAGGTATGCGAGTACATCCTTCTTCGTGATCCGACCATTACGACCGGTGCCAGGTACCATCATCAAATCCACACCATGCTCAGAGGCGATGCGCGCCACAACTGGTGAGATGAAACCAAGCTTTTGGGAACGGCCTGGTTGGGGTGCGGCCGGTTGCGCCGTCACTGGTTCAGGAAGAGGAGATGGAGCTTTCTCCTCCGTAGCATGTTTAACCTGCGGAGTCTCAGGGAGTGGGTCTCCGGGTTTCCCAATCATCGCCAGGAGGGTTCCCGCGCGCACGGTTTGCCCCTCGGCGACATATAGTTTGAGCACCGTTCCGCTCGCGGGTGCAGGCACTTCGGTGTCAACTTTGTCGGTGTTGACTTCGAGTAGGGGCTCAAACTCCTCAATAGCATCGCCCTCAGATTTGAGCCACTTCGTGACCGTCCCCTCGACAACAGATTCGCCCAATTGCGGCATGATGACTTCATTTGCCATATGATTCTCCAACATTCCCTCTCCCAATCTGTGGGAGTTTTAAGGAGCGGGCAAATTCGAATCCCTCTCGCTCACGCTCATTCAAATGTCAAGTTAGGACTCAGAAAGCTGCAAGTTCCCGGACTGCTGCCGCGATCTTGTCAGGATCGGGCATGAACCAGTCCTGTAATGGATGACTAAAAGGCACCGCCGGTACGTCTGGCCCACCGAGCCTGCGTACGGGGGCATCCAAATCCGTGAAAGCTTCGTCTGCCAGAATAGCTGCTAATTCCGCGCCGAAACCACCGGTCAGATTATCTTCGTAAACGATCAACGCTTTTCCGGTTTTCCGCACCGATTCGAGCACCGTCGGCTTGTCCAGCGGCAACAAAGTACGCAAATCCACCACCTCCACCTCGATCCCTTCCGCTGCTGCGAGGTCAGCCGCTTGCAGACAATAGTGATGCATCATCCCGTAGGCGAAAAGGCTTAGCTCGCTCCCCTTGCGGGTCACCTTGGCGGACCCAAGAGGGACCAGGATCTCCTCATCCTCAGGAATCTCACCCCGGATCAAGCGATATCCTTTCTTCGGTTCGAAAAACAGCACCGGATTGGGATCGCGCACGGCCGATTTCATCAAACCCTTTGCGTCGTACGGTGTGGAGGGCACGACCACCTTTAATCCAGGTACGTGAGTAAAGAACGCCTCCACGGATTGAGAGTGATACAAGCCACCGCCAATTCCGCCCCCATACGGTGCTCGGATGACCATGGGGACAGTCCAGTCCCCTTTGGATCGATAGCACATCTTCGCTGCTTCGTTGACAATCTGGTTGAATGCCGGATGAATGAAATCGGCGAATTGGATCTCACAAATCGGCCGCATACCGTAAAGCGCAGCCCCAATCCCGATTCCAACGATCGACAACTCAGCCAGTGGGGAGTCAATGACACGCTGCGGTCCGTATTTATCATAGAGTCCCAACGTGGCTCTGAAAACACCACCGCGCTTCCCGACGTCCTCACCAACGATAAAGACACGCTTGTCGCGTTCTAGCTCCTCATCCATGGCTTGGCGGATGCCTTCGATCAGTGTAATTTCAGCCACCACGAACGTCCTCCGCATAGACAGGATAAGTTGCCTCGGCGACATCCGGATAGGGTGCTTCTGTGGCCAGACGGACCGCTTCATCGATCTGACTCTTCGCTTGCGCTTCCATCTCGGCCTCTTTCTTCTCGGTGAGCACTTTTCTCTCTCTCAAATGTTCAGCGAAGCCCGCAAGCGGATCCATCGTCTTAAGCGCTTCGACCTCCTCCTCTGAACGATAGGTGCGATCGTCATCGTCGGAGGAATGAGGGGTCATACGGACAACTTTGGCTTCGATCACCGTAGGTCCTTCTCCGTTTCGAGCGCGTTGAGCTGCCTCGGTAACGATCTCATAGACCTTGACCGGATCCAAACCATCAACTACCACGCCCGGCAGTCCAAGCCCCGCCGCCTTCTCCGCAACATTCTCTACAGCCATCTGCTTCTCTTGGTGAACAGAGATGGCGTAGACATTGTTTTCAATCATAAAGAGGACTGGAAGCTTATGAATGGCAGCCCAGTTAACACCTTCATACCATTCCCCTTGAGAGGTCGATCCTTCACCGATGCTCGTGAAGACAATTGCGTCGTCTCCAGATAGGCTTATCGCTAATCCGATTCCCGCCGCATGCGGTGTCTGAGTGGCAACGGGTGAGGAATGACTGACGACGTTCGCAGCGCGCAGGCTCCAGTGGCTTGGCATTTGTCGCGCACCTGAGGTCGGCTCACCTTTCTTACCCATCAAGGCAAGCATGAAGTCAAGCGGGGTCATCCCCAACGCTAACATCAGGGCTAGATCCCGATAGTAAGGTACGATCCAATCCTTCCCGCGCTGCAGCGCAAAAGCGGCACCCACCTGCGCCGCTTCATGACCAATGCCAGAAATGTGGAAAGCGATCTTTCCTTGGCGATGCAACACCCAGGCACGCTCATCCAAGCGTCTCGTGAGCAGCATCGTCCAATACATCTCCCGCAAGGTCTCTTTGCTCAAAGCCATCAACATTTCTCCAAGTTTTTCGTTCGATCACAGCTTATTTCCGGTGCACTGAAATCGAAATGCCGGTTCTGAGTACATAGAAATGGAAGTCGACACAAAATCGCACTCCCTTTGCAGTACCATCCGTTAGTCTCGTTCACGTGTTGAAGCGCTCTAGCGCACTAAAGTCGAATATTGCAATCCACCGACGCGTACGCACACCACCGCACATCTAGGTTATGCCCGTACATTAAAATCTTAGCCGAATTAGTCCAAAATCTCAACGTAGGCTCGATTCCAGGCGCTCAGCGACGATTTCGACGACATCTTTCACCTGAATTTGATCTCCCTCTGCCCGCGCGGCGTCTGTGAGCATAATCATGCAAAATGGGCACCCGACGGCCAACGAATCCGCTCCGCTTGCCTGAGCCTCCCTAACCCGCTCTACGCTCACCCTCCTGTCGCCGGCCTCCTCTTCCTTCCATATCTGAGCTCCACCCGCGCCACAACAAAAAGAATTCGATCGGGTTCGAGCCATCTCGATAGGCACGAAACCGCTAGACCTGAGCGCTCGTCGTGGAGCCTCATAGACGTCGTTCATGCGTCCTAGATAGCAGGGATCGTGAAAGGTTACATTGCTTGTGGATTGTCCATCTCTCAAGCTGATGCGTCTCTGATCAAGAAACTCCTGCACGAGTTCGCTGTGATGGATCACTTGGTAATGTCCACCGAAATCTGGATATTCATTCTTCAAAGTGTGTAAACAATGCGGGCAGCTTGTTAGGATTCGCCTGGGGGAGATTCTATTGAGTGCTTCAACGTTATCGGTTGCGAGTTCAGAAAAAATGTACTCGTTACCCGAACGACGCGCAGAATCCCCGGTGCATCGTTCATTGGGCCCAAGGACGGCAAAGCTAACACCGGCAGCATTTAAGACCTGCGCTAGAGCACGTGCGGTTTTTTGTGCTCTTGGATCGGTAGCCGGCGCACATCCAACCCACCAAAGAAGCTCCGCGTCCGGATTCTCAGACACCGTTGGAACATGAAGCCCCTGCGCCCAGTCGAGGCGCTTTTCAGGGGGGACGTTCCAGGGATTGGCCATACGCTCCATTCCTCGATATGCAACCTGTAATGGCTCCGGGAAGGCATTCTCCATCAGAACCAAGTGGCGCCGTATTTCGAGGATGTCTAACATCGGTTCATTGCCCACAGGGCAACTCTCGATGCAAGCGCCACACGCCGTGCAGCCCCACACGGCCTCAGATGAAATTGCGGAATCTATCAACGTTCGGCTGCTGGGTTCTCCTGCGGCCAAGATCGCTCCTTCCTGGTTGAGGATCAAACGTTTGTTGATTTCCATGGCGGCCGGTGAAAGCACCTTACCGGTCTCGTAAGCCGGGCAGGCATCCTGGCAGCGATTACACATGATGCAGGCATAGGCATCCGTGAGGGCCTTCCAGCTCAAGTGTTCCAGACGCTCCGCCCCGAATTGTTCCAAACCTTCGTCCTCGAAATCGAGCGCATCCAAGGCGCCCATTGAACGCCGATACGGTTGAAGGAGGAAGTTGATTGGGGTAAAGAAAAGGTGAATGTGTTTGGATTGTGGAAAGTAGGGGATGAATGCAAGGATCAAACCTAATGCCAGCCACCACGAGCTGTGGCGTAATACTTCTAAAAGAGCCGGTGACACATCGACCCACAAGCCGGCAAGCGTTGAGGCGAATGGTTGCCACGGATCGTATCCACTCGACGCCAGGTGAAAGCTCTCGCCGATGAAGCGCGCACCAACATGGAGAAGGATAAAAACACCCACGATCGCAGAATCACGACCAATTTTCTCGCGCGCACTCGAATGCAGCAGCGTGGTCGCACGGATGTCGAAGGCTTTCGGACGCACCAGATATCGCCGGACCATCAGAGCAATCATCCCGACCAGCACGCTGATACTGAGCAAATCGGCACCAAGGCGGTAGAGATTCCCCAGCAAATTCTCTCCTAGAAAAACGAAACCGGAGATGTAGCCTTGAAGCACATCTCCCACGTTAACCAAAAGATAATAGATGAATCCCCAAGCTACCAACCCATGAAACAAACTTGTTAGGGGTCTGGCTTTAAAGACCGTGGAGAACGTTACCGTCTTGACAATTGTGCGGACGAGGCGACCCGGTACGATGTGCCATTCAGGCCGACCTTTTCCGCGCCCGATGATGCGGATCAAGCGAAGCACTGCGCGGGCGGCAAGGAGTGTACTGGTCAGGCTGGCAAGCAAAAAAAGGATCTTCTCTAGGGGCGAGAGAATTGTGAACCTCCCGTGTGCGGACTTGGAGACGAACTGTGCGTCTACGATCCTATAAACACAGCAATGTGGAAGTTTACCATATCCACCCCGAATAATCGTGATTAGGTGCCGCCCCCCCATTCCAAGGGAACAAGTGGGCTGTGAGAGGAGGCTGGGATCGAAATTTGCCCGCCTACTATTCCAAGGACAACCAAGAACCACCGCATACACGATGTATGACAAATCTAAAGAACGCGAGATGAAACAAGTTTGTAAAGAACGTAAAAAGGCGCCGTTACGGCGCCTTTTACCGGCATTCTTGAAGGTCGAGATCAAGCTGCCTTCGCGGGTGGTGCTCGGCGCAGCCCATGCTCGACAATTTCTATGTCCAAATAGGCGAGCATATTCTCAAGTGCGACGTCATAACGGTCAATCAGATCTTGGTCGGGTGGCTTATGACGCCGCAAGGTTTGATGTGTGCATGCCAGGCAGCCACGCATCGCGCGGTATGAATCGGTCTCGCACTTCAGGCACCCGTTGAGACGGATCATCATCAGTTGAAATGCGAGATTTTCCGGGTCATCCTGCGGCAGTTTGGAGACCCGTTCGATCAGTTCCCGCCATCTATCACCTCTTGCGCTGCGCAGGCGCGGAGTGACATAGGGCGGATAGAGCAGTTCGTTGTCTGCGTACATGATAGCGCCGACCCCCTGTCTAGGATAAAGAGGTTCCAATTTGACATCATTTTAGAGACTCATCGGATTGTAGAGCAGAGTACTTTGGTACCAAATATAAAAAAACCCCAACTTAAATCGGGGTTCATTTAATGTTTTACATTTAACATTTCTCTATCGTGGTCAGGCACCCCCTGCACCATATGCAGCAGGATCAGTGGGCGTTTCCCCTGAAGGGTCGAAGACATAGACCCAGGTACCCTCCTGCGCCCAATTGAAGATCCAATTTGCATCCGTCAGTGATAGATTAACACACCCGTGTGATCGCGGGTAACCAAATCCGTTATGCCAGTACGCACCGTGTAAAGCCCGCGCTTCATCGAAATACAAGATCCATGGCACATCTTCAAGATAGTAATAATCTGAGCGGTCGGCTTCGAAAGATCCACCCATGAAATCCGATTCCAATTTCTCGAAAACTTGAAATACACCGGGTCGTGTCCACCATCCTTGCAAGCCACTGGAAACCAGGGTGGCGTATATCAACTCCCCCTCTTCATAGATCGCCACCGTCTGCTCGTAAAGGTTGATCGAAATCCAGCGGTTGTCTGGAATCCCTTCAGGTCGGTTGGGATCGGGGTATACAATCCCCAGTAGACGCTGTTCGATCCAATCTTCAGGGCCTACTCTGTACCAATTCCAGTCTCCTATCTTCTCGACATCGTAGACCCAAACCAATTCGTAACGGAACCACCAGCGCCCCGTTTTGGGCTGGTCTGATCCCGCCCCCTCCCTTGACTCCACGTTTCCCAAAACCCAAGCAAACGGTCGATCCGGGGTGCGGCTTAAGGCTACGCCATGAAAACTGGGAAGTGCCGAAAGGCGGCTCATTCCATCACCACGGACATAGACACCAGGGGCGATCATATAGGCAACCTCACCGTCCTGCTTGACCAGGTCAATCCAGGAGAAATACACAAACCCAGGATCAATCTTACGGTAGGAACCTTTCCCTTTAATCGCGTTACTCAGGTCGTTGTACAGTGGCGTCCCCTTCTTCCTGCCTGAGCGAACGTACGAAAAGGGAACGTCTCCCAGCGAGGGATCGACACGAGTGACTGGGAGGGGATGCTCAGGGTAAACCCCTTCGATCACCAGATCCGTCAACGTTTCCCGAGCACCGGCGTTCGAGCAGCGTTGAGGATGGCGAAGCTGAAGACGGGTTGTGCATACTTTGGACCCGTTCAAACCTTCAACCGTAGATTCCTCGCTCCTTTGCGCGGCGGCGAGGGAGACCATAGCGAAGATAAATACGATGCCTATAACCAATCCAATGAGCACGTTCCGCATAGGAACTTTCTCCAACATGAGCGTATTTGTTCTCAGATTCCTATTATAACTTGGCTCACTTTCGATGTGAGCGATCTTACAAAACCATCTGCCCAAACACGTCTTACCACAAACTCCAAGCCCCATGAAATCGCGCGTACAGATAAAAACATACAAACCTACGTGAAGAATAGGGCCTAAGCTCGATTGAGTGAATGCGGCTTTTTTCCTATCACAATAGGGACGCAATTAATTGCGCCCCTATTGCATCCCTGTCAGGGCTATTTACTCAGGATCTCGGTCCTATTCTCTAGCTTCGATATCCGCCTGGGCAAGGTCGAGGAAATTCGCCACCGGCATCGCACCCAGATCTTCTTCAGACCGTAGTCGAACGGCGACGGCCCCGTTCTCGGCCTCCCGGTCTCCAACAACGAGCATGTAGGGGACTTTCTGGAGCTGCGCATCTCGGATCTTGGCGTTCATGCGTTCACCGCGCGAGTCTACCTCCACTCTTAACCCTGCTTCTTGAATCTCCTGTGCAACTTGATATGCATAATCGACGTGGCGATCCGCAATCGGTATCACGATCGCTTGCACCGGCGCCAACCACACTGGAAAAGATCCTGCGTAATGCTCGATCAGCACACCCATGAACCGTTCCATCGAGCCGACCAATGCCCGGTGAATCATGTACGGCCGATGTTCTTGTCCGTCCTCTCCAATATATGCGAGGTCGAAGCGTTCCGGGAGTGTGAAGTCAAACTGGATCGTCGTCAGTTGCCACTCTCGACCCAGAGCGTCTTTGACCTTCAAATCGATCTTCGGACCGTAGAACGTCGCCTCGCCCTCATCAATCTGGAAAGGGATCTCCGCCCGCTCGAGCGCCTGTCGTAGAGCCTCCGTTGGTGCCTCCCACGCCTCCGGGACACCGGCAGCTTTATGCGGGTTGCGCGTGGCAAGGTAGGCTTGAAAATCTCTAAAACCGAAGGCACGCAACACGTTCAAGCTGAATTGCAGGACGCGATCGATCTCCCCCGGCATTTGGTCAGGGCTGCAGAAGAGGTGAGCGTCGTCCTGTGTAAAGCCGCGCACGCGCATCAAACCATGCAAAACACCGCTGCGTTCGTAGCGGTAAACCGTCCCCCACTCCGCTGTCCGCATCGGCAAGTCCCGGTACGAGCGCATACGACTCTTGAAGATCTGTATGTGGAAAGGACAGTTCATCGGTTTGAGGTAGAACTGCTGGCCCTCGATCTCCAGCGGCGCATACATGCTCTCAGCATACCAATCCAGGTGACCACTTTTCTCCCATAGTTGTGCCTTGCCGATGTGCGGTGAGTAGACGAATTCATAGCCACCCTTCTGGTGCTCTTCATGCAGAAAGTCCTCGGATAGCTTGCGAACCATCCCGCCTTTTGGATGCCAGAGGATCAGGCCCGCGCCAACTTCGTCGCTCACACTGAACAAATCGAGCTCGCGACCCAGGACACGATGGTCTCGCTTACGGGCCTCCTCCAGCTTCCACAGGTATTGTTCCAAGTCGTCAGCTGACTTCCACGCCGTACCGTAGATCCGTTGTAGCATGGGACGGCTCTCATCCCCGCGCCAGTACGCTCCCGCGATGCTCAGCAACTTGATCGCGTCGGGATTGATCTGGCCCGTATGCTCGACGTGTGGCCCGCGGCACAAATCGGTGAACGTGTCGTGTGAGTAGATGGAGATCTCGGGCATCTCCTCGATCGGTTCTCCATACTCATCCGTACCGCCTTGCTCGAGTCCGTCGACCAACTCAATCTTAAAGGGTTGGTCAGCGAACATCTTTCGCGCCTGCTTTGCCGAAAGCGTTTGACGCTCAAAGGGATAATCACCCGCGATGATCTTGCGCATGCGCTGCTCGATGATCTCCATGTCTTCCGGGGTCAGGGCGCGTGGTAAGTCAAAGTCGTAGTAGAAACCGCTCTCGATCGGCGGACCGATGGCGATCTTCGCCTCACCTGGAGGAAACATTTCCATGACGGCCTGCGCCATCACGTGAGCTGCGGAATGCCGGATGCGATACAATTCCGACTCCTCGTAGCTCTCCTTCTTCGATTTAGCCATGACAGGCCTCCTTGCGCTGTGGCCATATATTCTTAAAAACAACACTCTCGCCCCTGGGGCGAGAGCAACTGCTCACACGGTTCCACCCAGATTGGCCGGCCATACCGGCCCTCTCTGCCAACCGATAACGGGGTTGAGTCGTTCGCCTTACTCGGTCCTTTCTCGGTCAGGACCTTTCCGGGTCTCGCTCGCGGGTGGTTTTCTCCGGTCGGACACCGTAGAGGACTTTCAGTCCAGGGTCCTCATTCCCTAGCGGCTCCAAGTCCGGGTACTCGTCCCGGTCAGCGCGGTTCATTATTCCAATGTTGGTCTTATTATACCGAACATGACTTGGTTGTCAACGAGGCGCGTCGAAAGGGAGTAGATAGTGGGGATCAGGGACTAGGGATTAGGGACAAAGGATTAGGTACTTGGGCGCCGGGGCATCTAGGAGTTGAGATACCTAGGTGCCTAGTTGCCTAGGCGCCCCGGCGCCACATATCTTGATCCCATTGACTCGATGATTAGAAATCGCTGATTAACAGTCTCGAAGGAGCGATATCCACTTGCGCTCATCGAACGTTTGTTCTATAATTGCTGAAAGAAGAAAGGGGGACAGCATGCGTGCCAAATCCGAGCGAAGGTTGCTAGCGGAGAAACTTCGCCGCCAGCACGGACTATCCTACAACCAGATCGCTGCACAAACTGGAATCAGCAAAAGTACGCTATCGTATTGGCTGCGAGACCTCCTGCTGACACCGGAGCAAGAAGCCCGTTTGCAGGCGCGGCTGGAAGCGGTACAAGCCACCTTCGCTGCACGAGCGTTACCCATCAATCGTAAACGCTATCGCCTCGCGCGCGAACGAGCTTATCAAATCGGCGTTGATATTGTCGAGAGGTTAAACGGAGGGCAAGATATCAATGAGTAAGCGTTCGCCATGCTTTGCCTGGGTGATGGGTCTAAGACAGTAGGAGCAGTAAAATTAGGAAGTGTAAATCCTAAGATCTTAAGGTATTTCGTTTGGGGTTTACGTCACTTGTATCATATCGATGAAAATCGCCTTGCACTCAGTTTGCGTCTCATTCCTGCTGCGAGATTCATAGAAAGCCACTTGATGAGTTGGTGGGCATCAGAGCTTGATGTTTCCCTTAACTCCTTCAGGAAGACTACATACGATAAACGTTCAAAAGCTTGGCACGTGGATTCCGATTACCATGGGGTCTGCAGAGTGTCCTACGCCGATACATACCTTCAATTACGCATCTTGGCTATTGCCAAGACGTGTATCAAGCAGGTAACAGGGTCGCAAGGATAAAAAAAACCGGCAATTGAAATTGCCGGACTTAGAGTGGGCGGTATTGGACTCGAACCAACGGCCTCTGCGATGTCAACGCAACGCTCTAACCAACTGAGCTAACCGCCCGTCGCGAGAGCATTATAATTGCCCGTTTACGAAACTGCAATACTGTCTTGATAAATGCACGCTCTACCTCATTCTCGTTCTCCGCAAAATTTCATGCTACGAATATCACAATGATCGAGCTCGTACTCTCCCGCATGAAGATTCAGGTCTAGGGTAGATCCCAGATGATAACCGTGTCATCCTGCGACGCTGAAGCCAGCATGCTGCCGTCCGCAGAAAACACCGCCCGGTTCACACCATCCTCGTGACCTTCCAGGACCGTCAGCGTTTCACCGCTTTGAACGCTCCAAATCCTTATCGTCCCGTCCCGTGAGGCGGAGGCGATTAATTCCCCTTGCGGCGAAAACGCGACGCTGTTGACCCGGAAGGTGTGCCCTACAAATACTTGAGGCCGATATGGCTCCTCGGGCTTGAGCAGCCAGAAGTCTATGTTCCCGACGAATGCCACCGCCAGATGCTCACCATCCGGAGAAGAAGCGACGTCCCGAACCGCCAAGTTGTAACCACGGATCAACTCAGGAGCAATGTATTCCTCCACCTGCCAAAGCTGCAAAGACCCTCCGCAGCACGAACGACCTTCCCCAGTAAAGATCTGGGATCCGTCACGACTGAAGGCCATCCCCCAATACCCTACGGCCCCAAACCCTTTTGCCACACAACGCGGCTGGGCCAAGGTGCGTCTGAGGATGCCAGATCTTGTGGCTCGCAGCTCGATATAGCAACGATGTCCCCCTAGCGCGACGAGCGTTCCGTCTGGGGAGAAAGCCACCTTGAGTATCCTGCCGACCAATTCGGTCCCCACCTCCCATACTAACTCCCCTTCGGCCACACGCCACAGCCGAGTTGTGCGATCGTCCGAGCCGGTCACGAGATATTCCCCGTCCGGCGAGAAATCCAAGCTGAGCACGTGATCTTCATGCGCCTCGATGGTACGGACGAGTTCACCGTCAGCGGTGCGCCAAATACGAACCGTACCGTCCATAGAGGCGGAAGCTACAAGATCGCCATCAGGTGAGAATGCAACATCGCTGACATCATCGAGATGCCCCTCGAGGACACGACGCGCCATAATCTGCGACGCATTACTCGGGGAGATAGCCCGGGGCGAGTCCGTGGGCATGGGCGTAACGGTGTCAAGGACAGGCTCTTCCTCAACGATCGCGGTGGCTGTTCGTGTAGGAAGAAACCTGACGGTCTGCGTTGGAACCAGATCTACCTGCACTGTCTTCGCTGGAGGCCTGCTAAAACTACTGCAAGCAGACAGCATGAGCGCAAGAAGCGCGACGGACGTCCGCAATAATCGGGTCATTTGGTTCTCCAAATACTGGCGTGCGTCGAATAGTCAGGCGAGCACCTAGCTTTCGTGAGACTATTTGTGACACACAGATCGAGTACTGATTTTAATCGATAAATCATGGTGACCGGAAGAAACCTGATCTTTAAAACACGTCAGTCGGAATGAGATCGTGCGCTCATTATGCGCCCCATTGGTTCGTGATACCTGCCAACAAGCCGACCTCTCACGGACAAACTGGCGAATGACCACACAAACCCTGCTTCATTGGAGAACATGACAGACCGAGCTCGAAAGCTCATATTTGGTTGTACGAAGCGAACCGGAGATACAGATCAACGAGGAGGAGATTGAAACGANNACACCTCGGTTCCGATTTAGCTTTCCACCGTAATTCGCTCAATGGACAGGTTTTCGAGGTCGCTGCGGCCGAGACCCATCGCCTCACCTGCGACGACATAAGTCAAACTGGAGGGCTGAAGACCAAAAAACGTGGCCGCGTACCCATCGGCGGCGACAATATCATGGCTGGCGACGACGGTATCCAATTTCTGGACGTCGCTCAGATTGCCACCAGTCGGACCATGCGCTCTCAGAATACGAACCGCATCGACCACAGTAAGATTCGGTCTAACAACACTGGTAAGATCTGCAAGACGCTGTCCAAGGTTTTGGTGCATCATAGGTCGATTCAAGATCGTGCCCATCAAATTCTTCATACCTAGAGTCAGTCGCGCCAGACTGTGATGCTTGGCAATGGGAACGTTGATCACCACATCCGCGTTCAAGATGTCCTCATAAATCTTACATGTTCGCAAATCAAGTCCTTCAGGGATTTCTGTAGATACAAACTTGAAACTCGAGATGGGTTCCATCAGTCCCCCTGCGGCACTCACCTGCTCCTGAATGCCACTGCGTACGTAGGCTCGCCCACTGGTGCCACCAAAGGGGAAGTCCATCACCCGTACACGCGCGGCTCCAGATTCAAAACAGAGTTTGACCAATGCCCCCACAACCCATGGGTTGGTTGTGGCTGCATATTCATAGGTGTGATAGTCGACACATATGTTGGGCTTCACGATCACGTCGTCGCCTGGGCTGACAAATCGCGACATCCCACCCAGGATTGCCAGGGCAGTGCGAACGAGCACTTCCGGATCTCCTCCGGTTACCACCGCGAGATGCGGATAGGAATCAGGAGTCGCTGTCGGTTCGCTCGTTGGCGAACGCTGGGGTGGTACGGGTGTCTGAGTGGACGGCGCGGTAGGAGCAGGTGTTGATGTGGATACGGCCTTCCCTGGAGGCGATGTGCTGTGGATGGGGGCTTCTGGTCTACCACAGGCAGATAGGAATCTGCCCCCAGCTAGCGCACCGAGTTGAATTACCATCCAGCGTACGACTTCTCTTCGCGTGAGTTTCTTCATCCGGGGTTTCTCCTGCCACAATCAACCCAAGCTCACGGCCGTTGACTTTTATGAAACACGAACGACCTAGAGTGACTGGCTGCCAAGGATTGTACGTCCATGTGGCCTCGTGCGCATCTGATTCTCGTCCTCATTCAGCAGGGATTATTGCTCATGTTCTCCTCATTGTGTCGCCAACAATCACCGATTTTATAAACGGCCGTTTCATACCTTGTATCACCCTAAACTCAACGGACGACATTAAGCACGAAATCTGCACGTTCTCATGTTATCATC
>WVZH01000432.1:233662-238400 GCA_011772595.1 Anaerolineales bacterium | reverse complement strand
AAAAACCAGGATCCATCACCCTTTGGCTCATCTATTTCCTGTCAATGACTCTGCTCGTCGTTTCATGCAAGGTGTCGGGAGAGGATCTACCCACAGCAACACCATCGCCAGCCCCTGCAAGCGGGACCATCCAGGGTATCGTCTGGCACGACGAGTGTGTAAACGCCGAAGTCGCTGGTGCACACTCAGCCGGCTGTACAGTTTCTCTTGGATTGGGGGAGTTAATTGCCAATGGGATACGTGAGCCCGATGAGCAAGGGATCGCAGACGTCGAGGTATCCTTGGGCGCCGGACCATGCCCTTCAACAGGAATCGTCCGCACAACAACCTCTACGAACGGAGGGTACGTCTTTTCCGCGTTGCCTTCAGGAGTATATTGTGTGTCGATAAGCGATTCCGACCTGCTGCCGGGGTTCTGGACCTTCCCACCAGCGGAAGACGGACCAGGGAACGGCATGAGCACGATCGCCCTGGGAACAGATGAGAAGCGCGAGCACATCAATTTCGGTTGGGATTACCAAGCCCTTCCCATACTCCCGACGCTCACACCGAGACCGACAATCGAACCGTCCCCCACACCTTCTTGCGAAGACGCAGCAGCTTTCGTTGGCGATACCTCGATACCGGACGGCACACGCTTCGATGGAGGCGAAAGCTTCACCAAGACCTGGCGCCTAAGCAACATTGGCACTTGTTCGTGGACCACAGATTACGATGTGGTTTTGATCTCAGGTTACGCCTTGGGCAGTGTAGGCAGTGTGTCACTCGCAGGCGAAACCCTCCCAGGGCAAACAATCGACATCAGCGTCGATATGCGAGCGCCCACGAATAAGGGTTCCTACAAGAGTGTCTGGATGCTACGAAACAGCACTGGCGATGTTTTCGGGATCGGCGAAGACGCCACCAGTCCCTTTTGGGTTCAAATCGTCGTCGGTCCTGAACCCGAGCCCGACATCACCGCGTGGCGCGGTGAGTACTTCGATAACGGCCAGCTCGCAGGGGAGCCGTATCTTGTACGAAACGACCAGGAGATCGACTTCAATTGGAGACACGGTGCACCCGACGACGATCTGCCTTCAGATAATTTCTCGGCTCGATGGACACGCACGCTGGAATTTCGCGACGCGATTTACCGTTTCCGTCTCACGATGGACGACGGGGCAACACTTTGGGTGGACGATCGCCTCGTGATCGACGAATGGTGGTTGGGGACGACCCGCGAGGTATCCGTCGACTTGGCCATGAAGAAGGGAAAACATGATCTCAGGATTGAATACTACGAAAAGAGCGGACAAGCGCATATTGAGTTTCAATGGAAGAAGCTCAAACAGCCATCGTATGCTGGATGGCAGGCGAAGTATTGGTTCAACAGAAAATTAAACAGCGGCTGGGCCTTGGTACGCAGTGACGGGAATATCGACTTCGACTGGGGTAAAGGTTCACCCGCTTTGGGTATTCCCAGCGACAGTTTCTCAGCGCAGTGGCAGCGAACGGTGGAATTCGATCCCGGAGTGTACCGCTTGTTTGCCCGCGCCGATGATGGCATCCGCGCAAGCATTGATGGCGTTCTCATCATGGACGAGTGGCACGACAGCAAGGGGAATGAACAATATAGCGTCGACGTCACCTTGAGTGGGTCACATGCGCTTCAGGTCGAGTACTACGAGCGAAAGGGAAACGCTGAGATCAAATTCTGGTGGGAGTTCCTGAGCGAACCCAATCAGGCTCCCATCGCCGCCGATGACGTGTACAGCACGCCCGCGGAGGGCGAATTGGTGGTTCCCGCACCCGGTCTTCTTTCTAACGACAGTGACCCAGATGGCGACGAAATAACGCCATTGCTAGAGACAGAACCTGATCATGGAACCGTTACCTTGCAACTCGATGGCGCTTTTACATACACACCCGAGGCGGGTTTCAGCGGGACGGATGCCTTCACGTACTTTGTGAGCGATGGTATCGTCAACTCAAACCTCGCCGATGTCACAATCACAGTCATCAAGGCAAACACGCCACCATCCGCTGCTGACGACACATACGAGACGATCGTTGATCAAATTCTCAACGTGCTCGAACCTGGCGTCTTGATCAATGATACGGATGCAGAGAACGACCCACTGCAGGCAGTCCTTGAAAGCCCAGCGAGCTTTGGTGATGTGGTTTTGAACGCGGATGGTTCCTTCACATATCAGCCACAAACTGGCTTCAGTGGAACGGACTCATTCCAGTACATCGCCAACGACGGCAGCTCGAACTCGAACACAGCCACCGTGACCATCGCTGTGGCAGCGACAAATGAGCCGCCAATAGCTGCAGGCGATGCATACAGCGTGAACGAAGACGAAATCCTAAACATCGGTGCACCTGGGGTCTTGACCAACGACAACGACCCGGAAGGGCAGACACTCGTAGCGTTGCTCGTTGATTCGCCGAGCAATGGTCGGATCGTGCTTAGCTCTGACGGAGCTTTTCAATACACACCACAACCAGATTTTCATGGACTCGACAGCTTCTCATACACCGCAAACGACGGACAGTTAGATTCGAATCTAGCGATAGTCACCCTCACGGTCGATCCGATGAACGACACTCCGCAGGCGGTAGACGACAGTGCCTCTACAGAAGGGGATACACCAATCGACATCCCCGTTCTGGCGAACGATTCAGGTTTGGGTGACCAACCAGTGACGATCACTCTAGAGACATTACCTGGGGAAGGCACAGCTGAGGTGGTGGGCAATCAGATTCACTACACACCATTCGGAGGCGTGAGCGAAACAGACAGTTTCACCTATACGGTGACCGATGCGGACGGTGAAAGTTCAACGGCATCGGTCTCCATCTCACTCGTCTGGATCAAACCTTAGCCGAACATAAAGGGGCGCACGTTCGTGCGCCCCTACGGGAATCGTTTCGAAGGTCCTCAGGACAGGATCTACACGCTATCAATCTCCAAAGACCACATCCGCCGGCATACCGGGTTTGAGCTTTCCTTGGGGATCCTCGACCGACAATTCCACGGCATAGACCGTGGTTCGGCGATCTTCTTCCGTCTGCACGTTGCGTGGCGTGTATTCTGCCCGGTCCGAGATCCTGATCACAATCGCATCGAAAGCTCTATCGGGGAAGGAATCTACGCTGACCTGAGCGTGCTCGCCAAGATCGATCTGTCCGTAGCGATCCTCCGGAAGGTAGACTGTGATTGTCACCCTATCAAGCTGACCAATCGTCATCGCGGTCATACCGGACAATATCACCTCTCCGGGTTCCACACTGCGCGTCATCACGACGCCGGATACTGCAGATCTAACGGTGAGTCTGTCAATCTGAACGTCAATAGCATCCAGAGCGGCCTGCGTCTGGGCAACTGCCTCCTCAGCCTGCGCGACGCTCGCTCGCGATTGTGCTAGTTGAGCCTCCGCCTGGACCAGGGCCGCTTCAGCTTGTCTGAGGGCGGCTTCCGCAGCCCTCACCGGAAGCGCCTCCTCGCCTGTCAACAATTGGTCGCGTTGATCCAAGGCGGTCTCATAACGCTCTTGAGCCACAATAAGCCGTGCGCGAACTTCGAGGACATCATCAGAGGCATCTTCCGTGAGCAGCTTCTCGTAGTCCTCTTGCGCGTCTTCTAATTCCGTTTCCGCGGCGTCGTATAGGGTATCAATGAAATCATCCACGAACTTCCTGTCTTGTGAATCGATGCCTCGCTCCGACAATTCGTCCACCACCAAGAATGCCGCCCGCGCCTCTGAAAGACGGATCTCAGCCGCCCGAAGATCGGCACGGCTCGCTTCATCGAGCACCTTCTCAAAGTTCGCGCGCTCAATTTCGAGCACCTCCCACGCATCTACAAGTTCAGCCTCGGCGGCACTGAGACGTTCTGCCTTTTCAAAATACCAGACAGGGAGATCGAACTCATTCGGAACGTCCCGCTCCCAGGCTTCGGTTCGAGTCGGTCGTTCTTCCAAGCGGGCGAGCCTTAGCTCCAACTCATACTGAATACCGGCGACCTCAACACCGACGTGCGCCGATTCCACCGCAGCCCTGGCAAAACCCGTTAATGACTTCGCTGCCTCGAAATTTGCCTTGGCTGCAGAATGCGCGGCGACTGCTTGCTCTCTCTGCGCATTTAGCAGTTCATCGTCCAACTCGAATAGCGCCTCTCCCTTCTGGACTGGATCTCCCTCAACTACAAACACCTCAACGACTCGCCCACCGATCTCCGGGGCGACAATCACTTCGACCACCTCCACAACCCCAGAAGCCTTTAGGTTGTCTTCCCCGTTCTGCACCAGGGTGTCGCAGGCAACCATCGCAATACTTAGAAACGCCAAGACAACCAGCAGTAAAGCTGTTTGCAACACACGCATCTCAACCTCCCGTGCACCGCTCCGTAAGAGAAGGATTCCCGACAGAGCGATCTCGTAGCTCACCGCATGCAAGCAATAAAGACATCCTCCAGGGATGGTTCTACGACGGTCATCGAGCCAGGATCGATGTTTGCCTCTCGAAGCTCTCTTTTTATGACCCGCTGGGATGCCTTCACATCGAGGCTGGTCACATGGATCAGCGCGCCGTACATCTCCACACTTTCGAGAGACAGCTTCCCAGCTTCCTGTGCCGCATGCAAGACCTTCATAGCTCTTTCTGCATCTGAGGGCGTGATTTCTAATACTTGGCCGTGCATCATATCCTGTTTGATTTCTTTGGGAGAACCGCGCGCGATCAGCTCTCCACGCTG
>WVZH01000432.1:231220-233581 GCA_011772595.1 Anaerolineales bacterium | reverse complement strand
GGCCTATGCAGAATAGCGGCACTCAGGGCCAGGCGTTGCCGCCATCCGCCAGACAAGTCGCGCGTGCGCACCCGCTCAAGACCCTTCAACCCCGCCATCTCCAGCGCCAATTGCATGCGTTCAGCCAACAACGTGTTGTTCAAACCGTACACCTTGCCGTAAAACTCGAGATTGTGGCGGACCGTCAGGTCGTTGTACAGGCTGAAACGCTGGGACATATACCCTACTCTAGGGCGTATTTTTCCTGGATGTTGGATCACCGGCACACCCAAGACTTCTACCGTTCCATCCGTGGGCTGGAGCAGACCGAGCATCATACGGATCGTGGTCGTCTTTCCTGAGCCATTGGGACCCAAGAAGCCAAAGATCTCCCCGCGCCGTACTTCGAAATCGATTCCATCCACGGCAGTGAAGTCTCCGAAGCGTTTCGTCAAGCCTTGAGCAATTATGGCGACACCGTTCGTTTCCATCGCTCGACTCACTCAACTCAATGCGCGGCGCACATAGCGCAACGAGACCGTGCCAATTACCAGTCCCAGCAACGCTAAAGCGAGCACATTGGGCCACAGCACCTGCAAGTCCGCCCCTTTGAGCATGATCCCGCGTAGGATCGCCAGCCAGTGATGGGCTGGAATGATATTGGCCACATACTGTAAAACGAGCGGCATCGATTCTACAGGCGCTGCATACCCAGTGAACATAATATCGATAAATCCAATGATCATCACCAGAAGGAAAGCCTGATGTTGGCTGCGTGAGAAGACCGAGACGGCCATTCCCTTACTTAGTTCCACCAGCAGGTAGCCAAATGCGAGTGCGAGGAGGAGAGACAGTGAACCGCGCACAGGCACGCCAAAGACGAGATGCACCATGATCAACATCAGTGAAAAATCCACGAAACCGATCAGGATGACAGGAATAGCCTTCCCCACAATGATTTCGAGGGATGAAAAAGGCATCACGAGCAGCTGTTCCAGCGTGCCCAACTCCCGCTCGCGCGAGAAGGAAAGTGCCGCGAAGAGCATAACGGTAAATTCCAACATCAAGGCAAGCTCGGCCGGTGTCGTGTAGTAAGCCTCGCTGAGCGATTCGTTGAACCACGTCCGAACACTAAAATCAAAGCCGGCGAAGTCCTGGGGATCGATCCCCAGCCGCCGGACGATGATCTCCTGCCCCATCTCCCTGGCAAGGCCTTCGACTGCACGCAGAGCAGTCGTGGCCGGGACACTCTCCGAGCCATTGAGCACGACCGCCAGAGTCGGGTTTCCCACAGAGGAGGCCATTTCTTCAGCGAAATCAGGTGGAATGATCACGGCTGCATAGATCTCACCCCGTTCCATAGCGTCCTGGATCGCCTCCCAATCTGGAACGAGCGCTTCCAGTGAAAAAGTGCCCGTGTTTTCGAGCGCGCTGATGACCTCCTGACTGGCCGTGCTACGATCGTTGTCCAACACCACGAGCGGCAGGTTGGTGATAGGACGCGAAGTCGCCCAGCCCACCAAAACCAACTCAAGCACACCACCGATCAACATGAAAGCTGGCAGCCACCAGTCGTAGCGCAGATGGAAGAATTCTTTTACAGCCAGTGACCTGATACGCCTAAGCATGTCCCTCTCAACCTAGCTTCTTTCGGAAAAAAAGCGCAGCCACAGCAGAAAACAGAGTCCCGAGACCAACCAACATGATCGCATAAGGCCAAAGCACATCCAGTCCAATGTCCATGAGGAACACGCCGCGCGTGATGATGGCGTAATGCGTACCCGGCAGCAATAGGGATTCCATTCGCATGATCTCCGGCATCGAAGCAATGGGGAAAAAAATGCCAGTGAGAAAAAAGCCCGGGAAAAAGATCACCAGAAAAGAAAGCGCTAGAGCTGCGGGTTGAGTCCGAATGAACACACCAATAACGGTTCCCATGCTTAATATCGCGAACAGAAAGATCGCTGAGAGCAGGAAGAACAAGAGGAAATTACCATTGAAGGGGATCCGAAACGTAACGATGGCGACTGCAGGGATAAGGATCACGTTAATCAGCCCGACGAAGATGTAAGGTAACATCTTGCCCAGGATCAACTCCCCGCGCCCCACCGGTGTGGCGATGAGTTGCTCCAGTGTGCCGTGTTCCCGCTCGCGCGCGAGCGTAAGCGCCACCGAAAGCGCCGGAAATCCCAATACCATCGAGATCAAGCCGGGCACAACGTCATTTTTCGACTCCAATGTCGGGTTGAACCAGGTACGCACCCTCAAATCCAAGGGCTGCAGTGCGCCTCCAGCCACTCCCATCGCCTCCAGATCATGAGCCAGCAGCTCGTTGATGAACTCCTCCGTTCGCAAGGCGATGTGGTCCAACGCGTGAGCCCC
>WVZH01000432.1:204784-231188 GCA_011772595.1 Anaerolineales bacterium | reverse complement strand
CTCATCAAACGCATTCACCTGGCTGAATAAATCAAGGTCCTCACCCGCCGTGATCTGCTGGACGAAGGCACGTGAGGTCGGGCTGCGATCATAGTCTAGAACGGCGATAGGCACATGCCGGATGTCGACCGCCACAGCGAAAGCCATCACGAAGAGCACGACAGTGGGCGCGAGGATGACTAGGAACAACGTGATCGGATCACGCATGATGTGGTTGAACTCTTTAACCGCTACAGCCCACAGCCGACGAAATGACACCTCACTCCTCCAACGAGTTTCCTTCGAGGGCCTCCAACTTGCGAATCAGCGAAATGAAGGCCTCTTCCATACGAGCTGGTGCTCGCCTGAGCCCAGTGTGGCGTATTTTTTCCTTCCTCAAAATCTTCTCGATATTAGGAATCTGCCTCGCAGCTGAATCCACCACCAGGTGGAGGCGCTCCCCGTAGGTCTGCACTTCAAGTACTCCCGGCAGCGACTCCACGATGGCTTTTGCTTTGCGCCATTCCTCAGGTCGCAATTCAACGACGTCGCCCCGGACTTCCGTACGAATGCGTTGCGGCGTGTCACACATCATCATACGCCCGGCGTACATCAACCCGACCCTCGCACAGCGGTCCGCTTCGTCCATATAGGGTGTACTCACCACAACCGTAGTCCCCTCCAGATGAAGATCCGTCAGAATATTCCAAAACTCACGTCGCGAAACCGGATCCACGCCGGTCGTCGGTTCGTCGAGCAATAGGATTTCCGGATGGTGAATCAACGTACAAGCCAACGCAAGCTTCTTCTGCATACCCCCCGATAGATGCGCTCCGCGACGATCCTTGAATTCCGTCAGTCCGGCGAAGGAGAGTAGATTCTCCATGCGGGAGGGCAATTGTGCCTCATCCACGTCGTAGAGTTTTGAGAAGAAACGCAGATTCTCCAACACCGTGAGTTCGCCATAGAGGCTAAACTGCTGCGCCATGTAGCCGATCTTGTGTTTGATCGCTTCCGACTGACGCGCCAGATCGTAGCCGGATACGGTGGCAGAACCGGAGGTAATGCTCAGCAAGCCCGCTAAAAGTCGCAACGTGGTGGTTTTGCCGGCTCCATCCGGACCCACGATCCCGAAAAGCTCACCGGGCGGGATGGACAGATCAAGGGAATCTACCGCCCGCGTCTTCCCAAAGTCACGGGTTAGCGCCTGAGTCTTAATGATGGCAGCAAGCTCTTCCATTGATTTGGTTTCAACGCTTAGCACGGCGGATAAGCCAGAGAATGAACAACGCCAGCAGTGGCGGCTCAAGTGCGACGCCTAAGTACTTCCAGATATCGCTAAACCCCATCGCCGGGATGACAAACCAATCGATCAGGCCAACGGCGACGGTCGTGATCACCGCGACAATGTAGTCCCCCTGAGCCCCGATGGGGCGATTGTCCTTCCAAATCACGCCTGCGAGCGCCCCAACGACAAGCCCTACAACAATCATGACAACGACCATAATAAGGATATCCATGCCATTGCCTCCTATTTGATGAGTCAAACAAATACGATATCGAGGATATACAAGCCGATGATAGCGCCCCACACAGGGTATCAGTCGGCTATCAAAACATCGAGAATGAAACTCGCTCCCTTTCGAATGTCCTCCTTCAAATCGATCCTTTCAGGAATAGCGGCCCATAAGATAATGGTGCCCTCGATAATCGCACCCATCGCCACTGCCACGTCCCTCGGGTCGAGTTGGCGGAACTCCCCCTGCTCGATGCCTTGTTGAAGAAGTGGTACAACAACGTCTAGATAGTCCAGGTAGTAGCGACCCATGACTCGCCTCACCTCGTCGCGGCGCTGCACCATTCCCCAGAATTCGAACAGTATCGGCATCAGTGGTTCCAACTCCGCGATCTCCTGCGTGGTCGAATCCAGAATCAATTCCAGCTTCTCCCTGACAGGAATCTCGACCTGCAGCAATTCACTCGCTTTCTGAAATTCACGTTCAAACATTCTGTCGAGTAGCTTGAAGATGAGGTCTTCTTTACTTTCGAAATACCAGTAAAGGGTACCCTTGCTTACGCCAGCTTGCTCGGCGACGTCATCCATTCGCGTTTCGTGAAAGCCTGCCCGGGAAAACACCACCGCGGCAGCATCCAGGATCTCACTTTTTCTCTGCTGGCTGACATCAGGACGTGGAGCCATCGTTTCACCCCGTACTATACTGACCGGTCAGTCGACTATCATCGTCGCATATATTATTGTCCGTGTCAAGTCGCCTATGCAATCTCGACATACGTAGATACCGCTTTCTAATATTTTTCATGGTAAACACAGCACGCAATACGCCGGTTTGATCTCGATCCAAGCTGCACTCTCACCGGAAGGGATATAGCTGATCGACCTTCAAGACCAAATTCATCAGACGGCGACGAATGCGTATCAGCGATTGCGGAGAAAAACGTATCGGATCAGCTTTGAGTTGCTCTGTCGCGATTTCACGTCCGATGTGAATCAACCTTTCCGCTTGTGTGTAGTCCCAAAAAGCGATGTCTACAGGAGCGTTCAAGCGGATCACCCGCACAGATGCCCGCGTGGCTTTGGACCACGCAATTTCCCTCGCCACTTGTGCTTCCAACATCAAGGAAACCGCGTAGGCGCTGAGCCCCAAAATCCCTTGCGCGGTCTCCTTGGACCCCATCAAATGTGTGACATCCAACGCCAGGATCTGCGTGGCGCCCCTCTCGATAGCCACACGCATGGGGAGCTTGGTGTACACGCCTCCATCCAGATATCTGTAGGCGCCCACTTCCCACGGTGGGAAGTAAGGTGGAACGGCGGTGCTCGCCATCGCACCGTCTTCCAGGCGGTCCGTCGCATGGTCACCGAAAACACGCAAATCCCCCGTTTCCACACAAACCGCGACTGCATACGCCAGGATCCCCGCATGCGCCTTGAGCTGTTCAAAAGTAGCTAACCCTTCTGGGAGGTTTGCATTCAGAAACGCCGCCAACGGATCATTGGTCACCAGACTTTCACGCCGTCTGACCAACCGCCGCATTACACCGATCGGGGTTGGTGTACCGACCTCCTTCTGGCTCGTCGCACGCCAGATGTCCTGCAAGCGTAAGACACCCTCTGGCGAAGGGTTCATCGCCATGTAGATGGCGTTCAAGGCTCCCGCGGATGTGCCCACCACCATCTCGGGGCGAAAACCCGCATCAAAAAGGATTTCCAATGCGCCTGCCTGCATAGAGCCGTAGTTCGCTGCGCCACTCATCACGAGCGCTAACATCTCGCCCTTCCTTCTCTGTCAGCCGCACTTGGAATCAAACCGATTTTAAACTCGTCTTCACGATCCAAGTGTCGGATGCCTTCCCCACACATGTTCAACCATCAACACTCTCGTCAGGATGCAGAGCGAAGAGAGGCAACACCTGCGCACACGCACGGATGTCCTCCTCCGTGTCCCTCACGCGATATCCGATGAAGCGCGTCAATATTCGAAATGCTAGTGGGTAACGCCTCGCGTAACGCAAGATCTCGTCTGCGGCCTGTTCAATCGGGAGAAGCTTTGCGACAGCCTTAAACCGCCTTCGCCCAACAATCACTTGGACGTGAGGATTCTTTTGAATATTCAGGAACCAATCGGACTTCTCACCCCAACCTGAGGCGATGAAGTAGGTATCGCTCTCTTTGTCGTAGCGCATCACCTCGATTACAGCTTGGCGTGGAAGATCGCTGATCCTGCCAATGTGGGTGAGCATCAAGGCGCGATCACCAAACACCCATCCCAGGCCTGCACGGTAGAGCGTAATTGGGAATCTGAAAATGATACGCATGATGCCGCGCGGTGGACGAGGCTCTTTAATCAACTCTGCCATGAAGTACCCTCAACTCGATCGCCCCTTCTGGGCATTGAAGCACGCACGCGCCACAAGCAATACACCGTTCTGCGTGGTCGAAGACAGCTACACGTTGTTCGTAGTTTGGTTGCCAACATCCAATCGGACAAACTTCAAAGCACTGCCAGACACCTTTACATCGCTGCGGATAGAAGTGGATTTTCAACGCACGCAAGGTTCGTGCAAGGCGCCAATGTTCCGCAATCAGCGAACGTATGGATGGTGACTCTGCCATCGTTTCATCTCCAACCTAACGCCATCGGCAGCAACCAATATGTCAGCCCCAGCAGCACACCAATGAATGCCTCCCATCCCCAATTAGCTTGCTCACCGCGCATGAGGGGGGACATTCCTTGCAACTCAGCACCCACAAACACTGACAAGGCCGTCAACCCGATCGCACGGTCAAACAATCCCGAGACAGGCACCGGCGCCCATAATTTCGAGTAGATAAACATCCCTATCAGAGCGATCAACGCGAGGGGAAAGCTCTTCGCCAAGCCATCTCGACCGGGAAGCCACGGAAGCACCACGGTGTAAAACGCTGAAAGACCGATCATACTGACTGCCACCGGCCAAAACATCGTACGCCAGAATATAGCCACAGGGACTAAAATCATCAGACCATAAAAGCCCAGCGTGGCAGCCATCATCTCCAGACGATCTCTCAAGGGAAAGCGCACGTGACGCATTGCCTCCGTCTTTTTACGTCCAGCTTCTAAGTACGCGGGCAGATCCGCTGCTCGTATCGGCCCCCAGTGCACCCCCCAATTCGTTTGCTCACGAATACGCCACCCGTCGACGCCGTTTGCAGCTAATTGAGGCAAGATTAAGATACGATGACGGACAATCTCATCCAAACGACTGATGCGTAACGCCCCAATAATCTTTTCAGCCGTGAGAAAACCTCCTCCAGCAGCACACCACACGTTGATTCCGGCCGAATCTACGACGAGTACCCAAGCGTCCAATCTGCCATCGATCGCCTTGAGCAACGCCCGTACAGTCAAGTCGAAATTGCCGGTCACCAAGACCGGCGAATCCACACTTACCTCACCAACGGAATACAATCCTGGCACCACCTTAGGATAAGGTGGGAGAATGCGGAAAAACGTCGCCCAGAGATCGATGATCCGTGTGCGCAGTGTCACTCGATGGCGAAGCCGACCATGAACTATAGCCGGAATCTTCCCCACCTCGAAGTCGTGTGCAGGCGTCGCCACGATTAGCTGTAAACTTCCTGAAAGACGAGAAGCAACAATTTGAGCTACAAATCCCGTTCGTGAGAGCGTCGACCTGAAGTCACGCAGTGGATGCGTTGTCGCACGCGTCAATAACCATGTGACCAACCGTAGCGGTAGGCGCACGGAGCTCACGACTAGTCGCTCGAGGATACCGTCGGGCGAAACTTCATCTAGGACGACCAAGCGGCCACCGGTTGTCAAGAGATGCAAACAAGATTCGAGCACGAAAGCCTGTGCCTGGGGTGTCATCTCACTGAATGCCAGGCTGCTAACGATGAGATCAAAGCTCGCTGGTTCGAATCGCTCTGCGACTATTGCTGCGTCCATCAACGTCAGAGTAACCCGGTTCTCCAACCCCAACGCTTGCACACGGCGCTCGGCTTGCGCCAGCATGCCCGCAGCGATGTCGATGCCGACCACCGTCGCTCCTGCTTGCGCCATAGAAACCGTGAGGGCGCCGGTACCGCAGCCGATCTCCAAGACCTGCACACCCTCCTGGATCATCCGTGAGACGATCTGACCCTGCAACTCTTTAAGTCTGCCCAACGTGAGCAAGCGGATACCGCGATCGTAATCCTCAGGCCGCGTTTCGAGCCACTTCATAAAGACAGTCGCCATCTAGACCTCTTTTTTTCGTATGCCCTGCAAGAGGATCTTGTTCGGCAAGTCACCCATACGATCCCAATCCACCCTCCCGGGACCGAGGAACCACATCAGCGCCATCCCCTCGACGAAGCCGATGGCGGCTACCGCCACATCATCGGGGTCACCCGGCTCAAATTCGCCCGCCTCCATGCCTTGTCGGATAATTTCCGAGAGGATCGCCTGATAGTGTGCGTAGTATCTTCTGATCGCGCTGCGGACGAGCTGGCGTCGAGCAGCCAGGGCTATAAACTCGTAAGCTAGTGGCATCATCCGACTTAAGCGTTTGATGTCTTGGATCGCCGTTTGGATCAAGACCTCTATTCGTTCGCTTGCCNNCTTGAAATACCAATAGAGAGCGCCCTTCGAGAGGCTCGATTCGGCCACGATGTCGTCCATTCTGGCTTGGTTGAATCCCATTCGGCTGAAGACCTTCTCAGCGGCGTCGAGAATCTGCTCTCGTCGTGAAGCGGTGAGGTCGGAGTTTCCCGGCATAATAGACTGACCGGTCGGTCTACATCAGTATAGATCGCTTTTACTAGTTGTCAAGCAAGATAAAACTTGTCCACTATGCTATAATCTCGCCATGCCTATAGAGACGTATCCTCCTACAAAAAATGATTCCGATTCCCCCTACGGTGAGGAGCAATTTCTGCGCTTCAAACGCAGCCTTGTCTACGCCGCTCTTCTACCACTGGCCTTTGTCACAGGACTCGCTGCAGGTTTTCTGGTATGGGGACGACAAGTAGCGCGTGAACCTTTCGTGATCGCATCTGGTGAGAACATACCCGAGAATCTCCCAGCACCAATTCCTCAACCTGATATCGGAGATCCCAACACACCGGTACGCCTTGACGTCAGCGTCGATGACGATCCCGCACTCGGCCCAGAAGGAGCGCCAGTCACCATCGTGGAGTTCAGTGATTTCGCTTGCGGATTTTGCCGCCGCTTCTATCAGCAAACGCTTCGCCCGTTACTGGATGAATTTCCCGATCAAATTCGATTCGTGTACCGCGATTTTCCTGTCGTTGGCGGCTTCGAAGCCGCTCAGGCAGCCGAATGCGCCGACGAGCAAGGCGAGTTCTGGGAGTTTCACAATCTGCTCTTCGATGGAGGGCTCGGCTTGGATGAGGCCGCCTATAGGGATTATGCCAATCAACTGGGTCTCGATGCTGATGCGCTAATTGAGTGCGTTAACGAGGGACGATACGCCTCCGAAGTCGAGGACGATGCTCGCTACGCTATGAGCCTCGGCGCAAACGGCACACCGACCTTCTTCATCAATGGCCTACCGGTGATAGGCGCACAACCGCTTTCAGAATTTATCAGAATCGTTAAGGGCGAACTGGAATTATAAGAACCCCCTGCATTCCTCACCATCACGCTTATTGCTACAATCGCCGAAGTCCAGGAGACTTCGGCGATGAGTTTTAATCACACCTGGACGTGCAAATATCGAATCGCATGAGGTGCGAAGGCGAACCTCACTCGCAAGAAGGTGTCACCCGTTCTTTTTCCTCGGTTTGGTTGGATCCTCCCGGAAATCCTGTCCTTCCATCAAGTAGCCTTTTTCGAGGATTCCCGGCACCTTGGTTTGATAAAGGGGTTCCCCGAGGTAATATCCCTGCGCAGCATCGCAACCTTGTGCATATAAGATAGCAAGCTGTTCCAAGGTCTCCACACCTTCAGCGATGACCTCCAAACGCAGGCTGTGAGCCATTGCAATGATGGCTTTCGATATCGCGGCGTCATCAGGATTGTTCGTGAGGTCTTGAACGAAGGTTCGGTCAATTTTCAGTGTGTCGATCGGAAACTTGCGCAGGTAGCTGAGCGAAGAATATCCGGTACCGAAATCATCGATCGAAATGCGGACTCCCATGTCTTTCAGACGCATGAGTGTCGTGCTACTGGTTTCGGAATGCTCCATCAATGTCCCCTCGGTGAGCTCTAACTCTAAACGGTCCGGGGTGAGATCCGCCTCGAGCAATGTTTGCTCGATTACACCAACCAGGTTCTTTTGTCGGAACTGACGCGCGGAGAGGTTCACGGAGATTCGAATTGGGGGCAATCCTTGATCGAACCACGACTGAGTTTGTTTACACGCGGTCCTCAATACCCACTCCCCAATTGGAATGATGAGTTCCGTCTCTTCGGCAAGATCTAAGAAACGTGCCGGATACAACAAACCATAGTTGGGAAGACGCCAACGCAGCAACGCCTCCAAGCCGATGATCTTCCCGCTTCTCAGGTTCACGAGCGGCTGATAATGTATTACAAACTCCTTGCGGTCTAGAGCATGGTGCAGGCTGCTCCGGAAAGTCAAACGCTCGGTCGCCCGCACGTTCATCTCGGCAGCATAGAACTGATAATTGTTGCAACCTTGCTCTTTGGCTTGATACATGGATCGATCTGCAAATTTAAGCAGATCCTTGGCGTTATCCGTATCTAACGGGTAGATCGTGACGCCGATACTCGTGGTGATAAACACTTCGCGACCCCCAACGTGAAAGGGTGGCGCGAGGCAGTTAATGATTTTTTGCGCCACCGTAACGGGAGAGTCAGTGCTCGTCAATCCCTCGAGTATGACGGTAAACTCGTCCCCTCCTAGGCGCGCAACAGTATCGGTCTTTCGCACACACTGCCTTAGCCTCTCGGCCACCGCTTGAAGGAGAACATCGCCGGCGTCATGGCCTAAAGTGTCGTTGATCACCTTAAAGTTATCCAAGTCGAGGAACATGAGAGCGACAAGTTGTTGACTGCGATCGGCACGTGCCAATGCCTGCGACAAGCGATCCTTGAACAGGGAGCGATTCGCTAAGCCTGTGAGATGGTCATACTGGGCAAGATACGCAAGCCGCTCCTCTACCTGCTTACGCTCAATGGCATAACGTAGAGAGCGTGTAAGCAGGTTTCCGTCCCCTTGACCCTTCACCAAATAATCTTGCGCCCCGACCTGAACAGCCTGTACTGCGAGCTTTTCGTCATACTGTCCACTCAGAACGACAATGGGGGTGTTGGGAAATTCGGAACTCACCCTCGCGACAGTCCCCATCCCCTGTGCGTCTGCCAAAGATAGGTCGATCAAGACGACATCATAGGACTTCTCTCTGAGTCTCCGAATGGCCTCTTCAAAGCGCTCCACATGGTGTAAGGAGAAACCACCCGGCGCGGCGTTATCAAGATCCTTCTGAACCAATCTGGCGTCGCCCGGATTGTTTTCGACGAGAAGGACGTTAATCTCATCATCTTTCTTCATCACGCTAACCCTCATACGGACACACCATCCACCGCAAATGAAACCTCAACTGGCACGCAATTTCGAGCTCCAAGTTCTCAAAATCCATACAACTCTCCACTAACCGGTCTCATGGCAACAAGCGCGCATACAGCATGCTCACACTGCCGCAATCTACCCCAATCGTACAAGAACTTATACCCCTGCAAACCTTACGTAAACCCTACAGATAGGGAGGGTCTTCACCCGGCCGACTCCGGAGGACAAATAGGAGTTAGGTACTTATCATTTTGAGCGCCTACGGCTCACTCACGAATGGACTCCAGTTGGGATTCCTTGCACAACTGTGTCTATTTGGTCTGACGAGGTGGGCATCGATCCCTACCCCCGCCCACAACACGTAAGCAATCCACAGCTAACCTTGATCTCATGAGAATCGGACCGGTTGAATTAGGTACTTGGAACCCCATACAGATGTCCGAGCAACGAGTAATGCATGTTAGCCAGGGGGAAGATGTCAGGCAAAAGGACGTAACCGGATAGCACGCAGAAAGGTAGAGAACGCTGGATTCAACTTCTTGGGTCGATCAAGGGGTTGGTAGTGCCACCTCTACGACGACCAAGCGATGATCAGATGCCAAAGATTCGGAAACCCATGCCCTGGTCGGCGTCAACCCACGCACAAAAACATAATCTATACGTGAGTCTGGGTCTATCGCCGGGCTGGTAGGAGGGGCAGGATCGATTCCCAACTCGATGAAAGGATCGACGAAGCCCGCCGCTAAGACGGCTTGTACGACCGCTTCATCCGGCTCGGCGTTGAAATCGCCGCCGAAAACAGCGTTGGGGCTGTCGCCTATAAAGGTCAGCGCCTCCTTGATCTGGGTATCGGTATCTTCGTTGCTCAAACCCATCCAGATACCGAAGGCATTGAGCTGTGCGCTATCGAACTCGATCGGGGTGCGAACGATGCCGGTTTGTTCTTGTAGACTGGTCACCCAGCGACTCTCTGCGGGTACTGAAGGGCCGCGATATAGGAGCGCGATTCCCGTCAGAGACTCCACAGTGGGGAGGTAGGCCTCGTTCATCCGCAAGCGGCGCGCGAGATAGTGCGCGTCATCGACAGCGTAACTGGTGAGGCGTCCCGTGTCCACCTCCTGCATGGCGATGACGTCGACGCCCGCCTCTTCGATGGCTTGTGCCATTTCTTCGAGAGTGAAATGCCAAGCATCATCATATCCATAGTGAATGTTGTAGGTTGCGATACGGATCAAACCTGTCTCAGGAAGAGGGCGCGCCTTTCTAGGCCAGCTGAAGATGATCGCGATAACGATCGCGCCGGCTGCGAAAAGCCCGTACGGCAAGAGACGAGCTCCCTGTGAGACACTACCCTCAAACCTCTTGCGGGGCATCGAAGCCGCGATGCCTACAAAGATTCCGGCCACCAGGTAAACCAGCCACCCTTTTGCACGCATTATCGGGATTGTATACGCGTAGGTGAATGCGAACGCATTGAGAAAATTAAGTAACAAGAAGACAAACAATCCGAGAGCTACTCGGCCACCGGCAGGCCGTGGTCTATCATCTGAGGGTTGAAAGATGGAAGTGAATGCAGCCAACGCTGTAAATTGAACGAGGGTTAGGGCTACAAAAGAAAGAACGCCTTGCGTGAAGTACCCAACGAGAAGACCTAAAAGGAGAAGTATGGCTAAACCGAGATTTGCAAGTGGTGTTTGGAAAACGCGAAAAAAGAGATCGCGAATTCCAGGTAAGGCGAAGGCGAGTGTCACTCCTAAGAGTATGGGAGCCACGAGGGCGTAGGGAGTATAGCTCCAGCGAGCCACTCCATTCGGCATGGATAGCAGAGACGTCTCTAGAAAAAGCAACCCACCCAATGCCAAACCATCAATCCAACCAATTCCGCCTGAGGCTTCATCTCCCTTTTCTGATCGCTTCGAGAGCCAAATCGCCAGCACAACGACCATCAAGGCCCACACGATTTGGGCAGGCAGCCATGCGGAACGCAAGCTCAGATCATATGTATCTCCTGCTACTCGCAGCAGTTGATCTCCTACCAGTGACCATACCATCGCTTGTAAGAACAGGCGTTTTTCTGATCGCAGCAGCCCGGCAAGATACAAGCCAGCAAAAACCAGCGTGGACAGACTCCCCCAATAGCGTATCTCAGCGTCATTAACCGACAAAAACACTCGACTTAGAGCCGCCAGAATCGCAAAGATCGCCAGCCAGCGGATATTTCTTCTCCGCGGTGTGATTCCTGGAAGGATCAGCACGACAACCACCAATACATTACTCACGATCAACCAGGCATCCATCGGACCTTCAAATATCTGATCGTAGATGATGCCGAACAACACCGAAAAGATCACGCGCAAGCCCTGCAGGAAAAATAACAATACCGACACGGCTTCAATCATGCGCAGTGTTGGGGTCTTCATCCTCTTCTCCTATCTGTAGGATCTGCAGCTGCGAAAACTTTATGGGGTTTCAGGTATCCTCGCGGCATTCGATGGTGGATCACCCTATGGGCGGCCCCACTCAGACATCATGGTGCGCCATCTGCAATCGACCGCCAAACCTAGAAAACCATTTCTTTCTCGCCTCGTCGGCTCAAGGGTAGAAATCCAATAATTCCCCCACTGGAACGGTGATCAATCCCTCGACTTTTTCTCCCACCTGGCAAACTCGCTCAGGCTCTTCGCCAGCAAGAAAGGCCGTGTATGCCGCGACCAACGCATCCAAGGGATCAGACTCATACAAACCCTCTAACGGCAAATTACCCGTGAGCAAATGATATCTCGTAATCTCTTCCAATACATAGAGCGGATTGGCAACATCAAGACCTTCAAGGTAGAGAAACAGCTGACGTTGCATGCGACCTTCAAGTGTGCGTTTTAATAACGGACGCCGCTCTAACAATACCGAGTAGCAAGCGTGTGGGCTTACCTCGAAATAAGTTTGCCTATCAAATTCTTTCCCATGGGAATAAGCCTGGAAGCCCATCTCGCTCAAGCGACGATAAAAAAGGAAACCGTTCTGGACCCACCGAGGCGCCGCCTCCAATGTGTCCGGCGTGTTGTGAAGGCGGATATTGCGTCGGCGTAACTCATACTCACAGACCCTCCACTTTGTCCACGTATGCCCATCTGAGCGCAGTTTATAGCGACGTCGAATCGCAGATTTTCGCATTAACCCTTGGTTCGGGGATTGGGGCGCAGCGATCGCGACCATTGCCGCGCCCAACCCTGTGATGTATGCCAACACGGTCTCCACATTGTTCCGATCAAGCACAATAACACGCTTCTGCTTATCCATTGCAGCAAACTCAATAGGACGTGCTCCTGCTTTCGGATCAATTCCTACATAAACGATGTCCTCAAACTGCATGGTTTCCTCTCCAAAGTGTACGGCGGGCAAGAACAGGTGAATTTATCCGGGCCTATCAGCCAGGCAAACGGCGGCAAAAGCACGCCAGCTCTCCTCCTCTGTATGATAGGGCGCAAGCCATGGTCGTTCAGCCGCCATACGCAAGGCTGCACGTACGGAACGACCTTCAGCGATCCAATAGGATACGAACACCCACCGGGTGCGGTGCCGACCTGCACCACTATGCAACAGGACGCTGTGACCGGCGATTAAACACTCACGAAGGAAACGGGCCACAAGGTGCCGCTCATCGAGCCCGGCATGCGATTCATCCACCACGTCCAACCATAGGAACATCTCTGGTGGTGGTCCCAGGAATTTCGACGGCTGCAAAGCATTGAGATGTAAAATCGCCGACACCCCGGTCTGGCACGCAAACTCCCCCCAAGTCGCCGGGATATGTTCTCCCCCAGCGGCAAATATCTTTTCATGCACCCAGGTCATCTCAATCCTAAAGGCCAATATCTGTGGATACTCAGTATACATCGCACTTTTGACGACGAGAAGCCCAACAGCTATACTTGGGAAAGTTTTTCACACGATCAAGAGAAAATGCGAGCATCAAGCTGACGCGCTGACATCAGCGCCACACAATCCCCACTCCCTACATAGCACTGGGAGAGGACCGAAGCACGAGAGACGCAGCTGATATACTTTGAAAACAGTCAGGGAAATCACCTCCAGAGGAGGCTTGGATGGCTAAAAAGAAAACCCCAAAAAAGAAAGGCGGCAAGAAAGAGGAGGCATTCAAACTGACCTATGCAACGATGTTCTCCCCGCCAAGTGCACTCCATGAACAATACGAGCGCGCACTTAAAGAAGTAAAAGCCCGGATGGGAGACGAACACGCGATGATGATTGGTGGAGAGGATGTTAAGACGAGGGGTAAATTCGAGGATCGATCGCCCATCAATCAAGAATGGCTTCTCGGCACTTTCCAGAAGGGTACCCCTAAGTACGCTGAGGACGCCATAACTGCTGCACGCGAAGCCTATCCATCCTGGTCGCGCACGCCGTGGAAGAAACGCGTACGCTATCTTCGTAAAGTCGCTAAGTTGATCGATGAGCGGATTTACGAGATCGCAGCCGTTATCTCGCTCGAAGTCGGTAAGAATCGTATGGAAGCACTGGGCGATATTGCCGAAGCTGCCGATCTTATCCGTTATGCGTGCGATCAGATGAAAGCCAACCGGGGTTACACTATACAAATGGGGAAAGATCCCTTAAAGGGCTTCAAACCGGAAAACTTCTCTGTCTTACGCCCATACGGTGTTTGGGTCGTCATCAGCCCCTTCAATTTTCCCGCCGCATTGACCGGTGGACCTGTGGGAGCGGCGCTGGTCGCCGGTAACACCGTCGTCATGAAATCAGCTTCCGACACACCTTGGACCGTTCGCCTGTTGGCGGAATGCTTCCGAGACGCCGGTCTGCCGATGGGCGTGTGCAACTTTGTCACCGGACCCGGCAGCACAATCGGCAAGGAGTTGATCACAAATGCGCAGGTAGACGGCGTCACTTTCACAGGATCATACGACGTCGGCATGTCGATCTACAAGCGTTTCGCACAAAGCGCCTACCCCCGACCTATTGTTCTCGAAATGGGCGGCAAGAACGCCTCGATCGTCTCTCGTAAGGCGGACCTCGATCGCGCCGCGGCCGGCATCATCCGTTCAGCCTTCGGCCTACAAGGACAAAAATGCTCGGCAAATTCGCGCATCTACGTGGAAGAACCCGTTTATCAGAATCTCGTCCAACAATTGGTAACGCTCACCGAGAAGATCACCATCGGCGATCCTACCAATCGATCCGTGTTCTTTGGACCGGTGATCAATAAGGACGCATTTGAGAATTTTAAGTCTTATACCAAGGAGCTCTCACAGGCGGGAAGCATCCTGACTGGGGGAAATATCATCACCGATGGCGATCTGGGGAAGGGCTTATTCTGCCAACCCACGCTTGTCGCCGATGTCCCGCCAGACCATCGCTTATGGAAGCATGAGATGTTCCTCCCCATCACGATGGTTCATCCCGTCCAGGATCTTCAGGAAGCGATGAGCCTTGCCAACGAGAGTCAATATGGTCTAACGGCAGGTTTCTACGGCTCCGAAAAAGAAGCCCGCTGGTTCTTCGAGAACATCGAAGTCGGTGTCGCTTATGCGAATCGACCCCAAGGGTCGACTACGGGTGCATGGCCCGGTTTTCAACCGTTCGGTGGGTGGAAAGGCTCCGGATCATCCGGTAAAAGCGCAGGTGGGCATTATTATCTACCGCTTTACATGCACGAACAAAGCAGGACCCTGATCCGATAACCTAAAACCCGATGTCCGATCTCTTGCAACCTCGGACGCATGGGCTTTCATAAACCACACAGGGAAAAGCTCAAAGCCACCTATCGTTCAAAGCATGGCAGGAACCGCGAAAGCAGTGGCGGTCCAGTCCAGAAATCAAGGTGGACGCATCGAGTAAGAATATGACCAATCGTCTTGGACTGGCGTTCATCCTCATTGGCGTGCTCGTCATGTTGGTATTTGTCATCAGTGCCTCGAATCAGCAGGGGGACATGATCACACTCCTCGCCGGCGCCATCCTTTGCATCATCGGATTATGGTTGCGCCGAAAATCCACACGCGCAGAGAGACGGGCATCTCGCTTTCAACTCCTTCGACGCTTCCAAGGTGCAGAAGAGGAGGAAATTGGAGAGGTATGAGAACTCGCCAACGAGGAGGTGTCTGCCTCTCTGTAAATACACTTCCTGCACCCATACTTCTCGGCTTGATATTTCTTTGTCATGCTTGCGCCCCCAACGATAAGCACGCGATGTTTCCTACCGAAACACACGCTCACGCACTCTCGCCATCTTCACAGCAGTTAGAAGAAACACACACGTCTCTCAAGACCAGTGCCCCCGCACCTCAGCTTGCTGGTTGTACGATCTTCCCAACGGATAATATATGGAGAGCACCCGTCGACACGCTCCCTTCACATCCCAACTCGGATGCATACATCGCCGCAATCGGACTCGATCGCCCACTGCATCCCGACTTTGGCTCGGGGCTTTGGGAGGGAGAACCAATCGGTATTCCCTATGTTGTTGTCGCAGAAGGACAGCCCAAAGTGCAGGTTTCCTTCGAGTACACAGACGAGAGCGATCCTGGTCCCTATCCAATCCCACAAAATCCGCCTATCGAAGGAGGTCCCAATTCAGATGGCGACCGGCATGTGTTGATCCTGGACAGACACACCTGTCTCCTGTACGAGATGTATGATGCCCACCCTCTGTCCGCTGGGATTTGGCATGCAGGTTCTGGCGCTGTCTTCGACCTGAATTCCAACAGATTGCGCCCGGAAGGATGGACTTCCGCGGACGCCGCAGGGCTTCCGATACTGCCGGGCCTGGTCCGTTACGAAGAAGTCTCCGAGGGAGCAATCCTCCATGCGATTCGATTCACCGCTCCACAAACGCAGCGCGCATACGTATGGCCAGCCCGTCACTTCGCTTCGGACCACTCCGATCCGAACCTGCCTCCGATGGGACAACGCTTCCGTCTGCGTGCAGATTTCGACATCACCGGTTATTCACTCGAGGTCCAAGTCATCCTTCGTGCTCTGCAACGTTACGGCATCATCCTGGCGGATCATGGTGCTCCCTGGTTTATCTCCGGTGTGCCCGATGAACGTTGGGACAACGATGTGCTTCACGAACTACGCCTTGTGCAAGGCTCGGATTTCGAAGCCGTTGACACGTCGTCTCTGATGATCGATCCTGACTCGGGGCAATCTTTACAAGTGCCCGCAGGACCATAGAAACCACGACACTCCGATCCTATGATCCCTGCCTCCACACTACAGAAAGTGCACCTGCCCACATGGTTCGGCACTGAAGCTGTGAATCAATAGAAGAGAGCGCACTCAACATCGATACCTCAGGCGACAGACCTCACAAATTCTGGTAGACTACGCAAGCTCGATCATCTTTCTTCAATGGAGGATTAGCATGGCCGACATTATTGATTACAAGATCTTTGGCGATGATATGCAGCTCGTTGAAATCGAGCTGGATCCTGGTGAGGGTGTCCGCGCCGAGGCCGGAACAATGACGTACATGGAAGACGGCATCGAAATGCAGACCTCCACCGGGGGTGGATTGCTCAGAGGCTTGAAGAGAGCGGTCACGGGTGAAAGCTTTTTCATCACTTCCTTCACCAACAGCGGTACTGGAAAAACCCGTACGGCCTTCGCAGCTCCTTACCCTGGGAAAATCATGGCCATCGAAATGCGAGACTTCGGTGGCAGCATCATATGCCAGAAGGATTCCTTCCTGTGTGCTGCCCAAGGGATCGAGATCGAGGTTGCTTTCACGAAGCGTATCGGCGCTGGAATCTTTGGCGGTGAGGGCTTCATCCTGCAACGCCTCGAAGGCGACGGCCTGGCATTTGTCCATGCGGGTGGCACGATCATCGAAAAAGACCTGGTTGCCGGGGAAACGCTCCGTGTCGACACGGGCTGTCTTGTGGCTTTCGCCACGACGGTGAATTACGACATCCAATTCATTGGCGGCTTCCAAAACGCGCTCTTTGGAGGCGAGGGGCTCTTTTTGGCACACATAACCGGACCTGGAAAGGTCTTCCTGCAGAGCCTCCCTTTCTCGCGCATTGCCGATCGTGTCTTGGCCGCAGCCCGGTTCCAGACCGGAGAACGCAAAGGCGTCGCCGGACTAGGCGGCCAGATCCTGGGTGATATCATAAGCGGGCGATAGGAATTCCGGGGTGGACGTCTGCATGTGAGTCCCCTATACGGGTCTCATGACCGAATTCCCACAGCCCCTCTACCCGTCTCGCGAGACATATGAGCCATCGATGGGATAGTGTTAGACGCCAGATCGTGATCGAGGGAGCATGAGTCTGGAGGAGAAACAAGAAATCTACGTCTCCGTCGACGTGGAGACGGCTGGGCCGAACCCTTCCCACTATGCGTTGCTCGCCATCGGCGCCTGTCTGGTCGACGACCCAGAGCTCAGCTTTTACGTCGAAATCCAACCTACCAGTCTTGAGGTAACCGAGGAGGCACTTGCGGTCAGCCGGTTGTCACTTGAAGAACTCGTCGAGACCGGGGCGCCTCCTATGGACGCCATGTTGCAGTTCGAGACGTGGCTAAAAACCAAAATCCCAAGAAACGGACGACCTGTCTTTGTTGGCTTTAACGCCCCCTTTGATTGGATGTTCGTCAACGACTATTTCCACCGCTTTCTCGGACACAACCCATTCGGACATACAGCCTTGGATATCAAGGCCTTTTTTATGGGGCTGACGGGCTCTTCCTGGTCAGAGACCACATATCATCGCATCAGTTCACACACCTGGGAAGCACACGCGTTAAGCCATCAGGCCTTGCACGATGCACAAGACCAAGCACGCATCTTCAAGCAACTCTTATACGAGTCCCGAGTGTGAGCATCACTAATGGGATCACGATTTAACGCTTTGGAGGATAGCGAATGAGCGAGTTGCCCTCTCCCTCCGCAGACCTGCAACGCATCCTTGACTCTGCCAACCGTCTTGGCGTCGAGCTCGATGAATCCGAGGCGCTGCAATGGCTCACAGCTATTAGCGCCGCGCAGACCAGCGATGAAGTCGCGGTAGATATGCGCAGTGGAGTTTTCGGTCACAAGATTACGCTCCTTGATTTCAGCACTGAGGATTTGAACTACTTCCGTGAGATCGGCCGACTGGTGGAGTTCGAGGATCGATCTGGTGTGGTCGAAACCGCTCTTGCTCTCTCCGGTTCGGCCGCTCAATCCAAAATACAGTCCTTCCCAGGAGACTGCGATTACTTCGAGCGTGTGAACATCATCGCTGAAACACGCGAGCAATGCTCCCGAATATTGGCTGATTTGATCCGAGATAAAGCGCTCAACACTGCAGAAGGCCCCACATACCAGTTGATCGAAGTCCGCTTTGGCTCTTATCCCTTTGACGTCGTCAAAGATGGAATCCCGATCGCCTCCGGCTCGTCGGTTCAATGGCGGACGGAAGAAATCCGCCAAGGCCGCATTGATCTCTTCAAACCCGACGGCACCGCAGCGTCCATCTTGTGGGAAGATGCGGCAAACGATCCCGGTTGGTGCAAACTGGATTGGGTCGTCGCCGACCCCGTCCGCAAGCAGCTCTCTAACGCCAGCAATATGCTCGATATCACCTGGGAGGCTCCCGACGGGGCGATCACACCGCTCGACGGCTATCTCGACCCATATTTTCAGGAGGTCTATCTAGAAGCGGATTCCATTCCCATCTTCTCGAAACTTGCGAAGCATGTTTCTGCAAATGCCCTTGATGATTACGTCGCCCAGCTCGAGAAAGAAGTGAACAAATACCTCACGGGAGAGGTGAACTACGGAAAAGCCGCCAAGCGTATGTACAACATCTTTCGCTTCACAGGACGGTACGAAGAGGCGGCCTTCGTGCGGGAACTCTTTGACGAACCCGCGACGGTGCTTTATCAGGTGTGGTCTTTGATTCGCACGATCGATGATTGCGTTGGCGAGGTACTAGAGATCTCCCGGGACACCCTTTTGGCCCAAGCCGACCAACTGATCCTCTCCGTGGTCGAAGTGTTGGAAGGTGCGCAAGAAACGGAGATCGTCCGTCAGCTCTTGAACCTCCGTGATAGTCTTGCGCGCGAGCTTGAGCCCAAAACCTGGGGAAGCCAGGTTGAGACTGCGCGCGCGGAGGTGATCAATGTTGTCAACAACTTCTTTTACGAGCGTTTGACTGCCTTGCCTTCCATAAACGCTTACATCGACAGCTTCAAGGATTAGATGTCATGGCAGGTCTAACCGATGAGGCAGGTGGCGCCCAACAAGCGGGTAGCCAGGCGATCGACCAGGCGCGTTCAGCCTGGAAAGAGAGCATGCTACGCCGATTGGAGACACTGCGTTCGGATCTGCGAGGACGCTCACCCCATGAGGTTGCCGATATGTGCGGGGCGACCTATGACGATGATCGATTGCGATTGCAATACTGGGGAAGACCGATTGCGATCGCCTGGAATAGTTTTGAAGCCTTCGATCTCGAAGACAAGAAACCATGCTCTGTCTTTGATACCGCCATGTTGATTTACTATCTGAATACATCCGATGGTGCTCCACTGGCCGATCGCTGGATTGCCTTTCGGGAACTGCCCAGCGGCGGTTTCTACCACAAAGCCTTTCAGGGATACAGTGGTGACTTGTTGGCGCGCACCATAGGTGAAGACCCGAAGTTGTTCGATCGTGCCGCACAAGCCTGCGATGGATGGCGGCTCACGGCACTTGCTCCCCAAGCCTATGCTTTCCTCCCTTTACCTCGCATCCGCCTGGCGGCAGCCTTGTGGCCCGGGGATGAAGATTTTCCTTCCCGCGCATCCGTGCTCTTCGACGCCGCTTCCTATCATTACATGACCACAGACGGGTTAGCCTTGCTGGGAGCGGGCCTAGCCAGAAGGCTGATGCGCGCCACTCAACAAGGCAGCTGACACCATCCATTATCAGGTGGATTTTTCCTTCGGCTGACCATCCTTTGATTGAGACGATTCCTTAGGGCAAGCAGTACTCGTCACCCTGAGCGGAGCGCAGATCCCCTCAGCGCCTGACGCCGCTTAGTGGATCTGCCAAGACAAGCACACATCTTAAATCTTTCTCGATGAGAGGCGCGTATTCGAAGGATGGTCGCACAATACACCTCACAGACGTCCAAATGCCGTCCTTCGACTGCGTGCTGCCCTACGGGCAGCACGCCGCTCAGGACGATTGAAGCGGGCACTCAACTCCCATCATCCTGAGCGGAACGCTAACCACCTCTGTGCCTCAAACAGGTTGGCTTCTAATACGCCAAATTAACAGGCCAGGCTCCCATGCCCGGCCGATATTATTTGAGGTTCACTTTCGGTGACCGCTCCGGCGTGCGAACGCCTAACCAACGCTGGGGCAATCTTCAAAATGCCGGGACGGAGGAGCGATAAGAGCTACCTCTTGACATAATGCGTCAAGCTGCGCTAAGATGAATTTACCTTCCAAAACGATTGGGGAAAACGTTTTGGATCCGTACCTACCTGAAATAGCCGCAATCCACAGTTTTGAAAAGGAAAACCCGTGCCAGTCACCATTCGGGATGTCGCCAGGACTCTTAATCTCTCCGTGACGACGGTGTCGCGCGCTCTGGCTGGTCACGACGACGTCGCCGAGGCGACACGACAGCGAGTGGTCGAGACGGCCCGAGAGATGGGCTACGTCCCCTCTCACGCCGCTCGTCAACTTCGTCGTCAGCGCACCGAGACGATCGGTCTCATCTTTCCAACCCTCGGCTCTCGGTTCTCGGACCCATTCTTCAGTGAGTTCATGGCCGGCATCGGTGACGAAGCAAGCCGTTGCAACCACGATCTACTCGTGTCTGTCGCGCCTCCGGGTGAGGAGGAAGAAACGACATATAAGCGGTGGGTAAATTCCCGCCGCGTGGACGGATTCGTGCTCGTGCGTATGCGCGTTCATGATTGGCGCATCCAATACCTCACAGAAGCGCAGGTCCCCTTTGTCGCCTTCGGACGCAGCCGGACAAGTGACTCGTTCCCACATATTGGCGTGGATGGCGGGTATGGAATGTGCGCCCTTGTTGAACATCTCGTTACCTTAGGGCACCATCGTATCGCATTCATCGGCGCACCTTCCGCTTTAACCCTCGCCCAAGACCGCTTGAATGGCTATCGTCGAGGCCTTCAAGCAGCAGAGTTGCCATTCGATCCCACGCTTGTGATCGAGGAAAACCTGACACGCACAGGAGGTTATCGGGCTGCCTTAACGCTGCTTCAATACACTCCCCGGCCGAGCGCCATCATCGGCGCCAACGACCTGACGGCGTTGGGCGCAATTCGCGCCGCACAAGAAAGGCAACTCACCGTGGGCCGCGACATCGCCATCGCCGGCTTCGATGGAATCGAGGCAGGCGAACATACCCACCCGCCACTCACCACCGTGCATCAACCGGTCTATGAAATTGGCGGCATGGTCTCCGAGATGCTCATCAGACGCATTCAGAGGGATCCCCTGGAACAGGAGCAGGTCCTCTTGAAGCCAACACTCGTTGTGCGGCAGTCCTGTGGTGCCGCTTTCCAACCACTTACGAAAAAGGAGGAGGGACTATTGAGAAAGACACACAGATAACGATCAGTGTTGAGAATCCATGATCTGGATAGGATGGAGGATATCGTGAAGGAGAGAAAGTCATTTTCGTTACTACTTCTCGTCGCCCTCTTTGGTGCAGCTATCCTTACCGGGTGTGCACCGACGGAGGTGATCAGGACCGTAGAGGTTCCGGGCGAGAAGGTTGTTGAAACAGTCGAGGTGGAGAAGCAGGTCGAGGTGGAGGTCGAAGTGCCGGCCAAGACTTTGATGATGGGCTCCGAAATGTTTGCGCCACCTGCGGAGCAGGAATTCTTCATCAATGAGATCCTCAAACCCTTCGAGGAAGAGACCGGCGTGACGGTCAACTTCCAGGTCATCGAAGGGGCAGACCTGTTCGACAAGGTTACCGTGCAGCAGGCAACCGACCACGTAACCACAGATGTCATCCTAGCGTTCAACGGTCGCTTTGCCTGGTGGACGGATGCCGGCTACGTCGAAGCGCTCGATTTAGCAGTGGACCAATTCACAGGGCGCACGATCCTACCGGCATTTGATGGTAACGCCGTCGTCGGTGGCTCTAGATACTTTGTGCCGATCAGCGCCGACGTGTACCTCACCATCGCCCACAATGACGCCCTGCCGTATATGCCATCAGGCGCAGATATGGACAGCCTGACCTACGAGCAATACGCGGATTGGGCTGTCGCTATCACAGAGGGCGAGGGTGAAGGAAAAGTCTGTATGACTGGCGTTCCACAGAAAATGTGGATCTATCAGTTCGGCACCTCTGCGCTCGCCTACGGGCTCAATCCTGCCGGACTCAATGAACCCGCGTTTCCGAACGTCAATTCCACGGCGTCCACGACCGCCTGGGAGCAGTGGGCCAAGATCGGCGCGGCAGACGGCTTCATGCCCACGATTCTGAGTGTTGACAACTGCACCGATTTCCTCATGCGTGAGGAAGCCTGGTTGAGCGTCACCCACAACGCCCGCGTGGGCCAGGTGTACGCTTCCAATGAAACCCTGTACACGGTCGGGCCCGCACCGCTCGGTTCCGCAGGTATCGGCACGATCGCCGGCGCACACGGTTTGGGCATCGTCAAGGGCTCACCCAACTACGACGCGGCCGTGCTGTTGCTCGAGTACCTGACCCGCCCGGAGATCCAGGTGAAGCTCAACAAGGGAGCTGGGGGCTTCATCCCCGTTGTGGGCGAAGCACTCGATTTCCTTGGTGACGATCCCGCCGACGAGATCGTCCGCAAGGCGCTGATAGTGCTCGAGAAAGGTATCCCATCCTTCTTGCCGATCGCAGACTTCGAAGACTGGGGCGCGGTGAAGAAGGTCTTCGATGACGTCTTCGAGGAGATGGTCCTCGGAGGCGATGGCACTGTCGATCAAGATTTGTTGAACGAAGCGCAAACAAGGCTCGACGCGTTAAGGAAATAAGCCATCGGGAAGACGTGATCTGGACGTTGCTGATAGAGCCGGGGAGTACGAGCCATTTCCCGGCTCTATCCCCTCCTTTCCCGAAAGGAACCGGCCATGGCTGATCTCGCTCTGGAGAGACCCAAGTCCATAAGGAACATCAGTAAAAGTCTAACACCTTACTTGCTGGTATTCCCCGTGCTGATCTACTATGTTGCCTTCTGGGTGCGACCCGTTCTCCAGCAACTCGCAACAAGTTTTTTAGACGTGAATGGGCGTTTCACGTTTGATAACTTCAGGCTGGTTTTCTCTGACCCCGAATTTATCCCCGCACTAAGAAACACTGCTATCCTTGTCGTAATATCTGTCTCACTTGAATTCATTCTCGCCCTTTTCCTGGCCCTCCTGATCAATCGCAGGTTCCGTGGTTCCGGCATCTTCCTCTTTTTGGCGATGCTTCCCATGGCATTGCCCGCGGTTGCCGTCGGCGCCATGTGGAAAACAGGCCTGACGACGAATGGATGGATCAACAGTTTGTTGACCTACGTAGGGCTGCTGGAGCAGGGCGACAAGATCTACTGGTTGGCGGGTACGGAATGGAAGATGCTGGGGCTCATTATCCTCATCGACGCCTGGCAAGTCATTCCCTCCGTGATGATCATCCTGCTTGCCGGCCTTCAGAACATCCCTCAAGAAACCGAGGAAGCCGGGTATGTATTTGGAGGCAACTATCTTACTGTTCTTCGCAAGATCACCCTTCCGTTGCTACGCCCCACCATCCAGACTGCGGTCATCCTGAGGTTGATCGCCGCTATCCAGATCTGGCTGATCGTGATCGTTATGGTCGGGTTCTCACGGCTGCCGGTGCTTGTCGAGCGAATCGTTTACTATCATGAAGAAGTCCCCCGATTAGCCATCAGTCCCCAAATGAAGGCAGGATACACCATGATCGTCACCGCTATTGTTTCTCTTGCGGCCTTGCTTTATTTGAGGTTCACAGGCGCTTTTGAACGGCGCGGAGGGGAGGACTGAAGATGAGTTCTCGCGCACCTTGGAGGAACATCTACAAAAACATTAAAACGACGGTGTTCTATATCTTTGTCGCCACGATCACACTGTCCATCATCGGACCCGTGTTCTTTGTCGTGTCGCTCTCTTTTCTCTCCACGCGAGAAGCATACGATTATCCGCTCCCGCTTCTACCCGCCTTATCAACGCAATTCCATATGACTCACGGGGAGAGAGGCTATTTGCTAAGTGTCTATGACCGTGTCAACAAGGAGTACATCACCGTCATCGACACCTTGGACCTGGAAAAGATGTCGGTCTACATGAAAGCGAGGTTGGGAACCCCGGTGTCCATCGGTGAAATTGAGGAACAAGTCGCCAGGTTAGATCGTGAAGACCCTGTATATTTCACTAAAAATGCTGACGTCTTTCATAATTACAAGGTATTCTTTCAGATCACCCGTGATGCCATTCCTTCGCTGATTAGGAGCCTGCAAATATGTGGGCTTACGATCTTGATCTCATTGTCTATCGGAGGCATGGCCGGATACGCGTTCGCCAGGTATGTGTTTGTCGGACGCGAGATGCTGAAATTCAGCGTCCTGTTTGTGAGGATGTTCCCTGCTATTGCCATCGCCCTACCGATGGTGATCATCCTGGCCAATATGGGTTTTTATGATCGCCCGATCGGTCTCTCACTTGTATATTCCCTCGGCAACATCGCTCTGACTGTCTGGATCACCGCGAGCATTTTCATGGGAATCCCCGTATCGCTAGAAGAAGCCGCTCAGGTATTTGGGGGGACGCGAGCACAAGCTTTTCTACGCATCACGCTGCCCCTAGCCCTGCCCGGGTTGGCCGCTGCCGCCATGTACGCCTTCCTGGGTGCATGGAATGAAGTGGTTTCGGCTCTTGTTCTGACAGAACTCAATCCCACGTTTTCTGTGGTGGTATATAAATCCCTTGTGGGAGCTACAGGACAGGTCAACCTTTCTGCCGCAGGCGGTATCGTCATGGCCATCCCCACGGTGACCTTCACCTACTTCATTCGCCGGTACATTCAACAGATGTGGGGCGGTATCACGCTCTAAGGAGGAATCTATGGCGACCCTGACTTTTGAAAATGTAACCAAACGCTTCGGGCGCAAGGTCGTGGCTGTCAAAGACTTTAGCCTACGTGTGGAAGACGGCGAATTTTTGGTATTACTGGGTCCTTCGGGATGCGGGAAGACAACCTGCATGCGTATGGTCGCCGGACTCGAAGAGGTGACCAAGGGAAGAATTTATATTGGCGAAACGGATGTTACAGAACTGCCTCCAAGAAAACGCCAGGTGAGCATGATCTTTCAGAACTACGCCGTATGGCCGCACATGACGGTCTACGAAAACATCGCCTATGCGCTGCGTCTGAGAAAAATGAAAAAGGACGAGATCGAGAGCATCGTCAAAGACGTGGCCGGCATGGTGAAAATCCCCGAACTTCTCGAACGTTATCCGGCTCAATTGTCAGGCGGCCAACAACAACGAGTGGCCGTGGCCCGTGCGATCGCGGTGAAACCGCAAATCTTCCTCATGGACGAGCCGCTCTCCAACCTGGATGCCAAATTACGCGTCTCGATGCGCACAGAATTGAAAGCCATTCACGCTGGCACGGGCGCCACCTCTGTCTTCGTGACCCACGACCAATCCGAGGCCATGAGCATGGCTGACCGTATCGTGATCATGAAAAACGGCGAAATCGTGCAGATCGGCACGCCGGATGAGGTCTACCATGAAAGTGGAAGCATTTTCGTTGCTGATTTCATCGGCACGCCACCCACAAACTTCTTCAATACCGAGTTGATCGCGGTGAATGGTGGTTATCAACTAGCCAACCCTAACTTCACACTCCCCTTGGACGAGGTGACGACAGACACGCTGAAAAGGCACGGTCAGAGAAACATCATCTTAGGCGTTCGGCCCGAGAATATCCTCCTTGTAAGCGAGAAGGACGCCATCATTTCTACAGAATGCCTGGTCTCAGAACCTCAGGGATCCCACCAAATCGTGGCCGTAGAGCTCGACGACGAGATTGTCAAAATCGTCGCACCAGCACAACCTATCATCGAGCCAGGGCAACCCATCCACTTGGCATTCAAACCAGATGCCTTGCGGTTTTACGATCCGGAAACCGAAATAAGAATTCAATAGATACCCCACAACACATGATCAAACTCCGCCGGCTCTCAGATCAACCTGTCTTGTGTCCCAAAGCGCAAAACGCATGGGAGGCAGGAGCCGTCTTTAACTGCGCGGCGATCTATGAGAACGAACTCGTACACTTGATCTATCGGGCCACGGACATCGCTTCCAACGGGCGTGATGGCCCCTACA
>WVZH01000432.1:190792-204678 GCA_011772595.1 Anaerolineales bacterium | reverse complement strand
GATCAACGATACATACATCATGCTCCATCGAAGACCGCCCGATATTTGGCTGGCCTCCTCTCCCGACCTTGATGTTTGGTCGGATCACACCAAAATCATGGAGCCCGTGCCAGACTCAGCGTGGGAGAACGTCAAGATCGGCGCTGCCGGCCCCCCAATTAAAACTTCAGCAGGCTGGGTTCTGATTTACCACGGTGTAGGTACAGGAATGCGCTACAGCTTGGGCGCCGCGCTGTTAGCCTTGGACGATCCGACAGAAGTCATCGCCCGGCAAGCAACACCCATTCTGGAGCCGGAATTGGATTGGGAAATCGAAGGTCATGTTCCCAACGTCGTTTTTAGCTGTGGACACGCAATCCTTGACGACGTCCTCCTCGTTTACTACGGTGCGGCGGACACAGTCATCGGTGTTGCCGCGATCGCCATAGACGAATTGAGATTTGCATAGTCGTGTATCACGATCTTCGCTGGACCCACGAAAAACTTCGCCAACGCTTGAAACTTGTTGCCTCCCTCATCTACCGTCAAATCGATCCACTGCCACCCTTTCAATATCGCAAGTTGGATCGTCCACGTGTCGACGCTCTGAAAGCCGCCGAGGAAACCAATACCAGTTGGCTCACCATTCCGTGGGGCACTTATTGGGGTGAACGGAACGCCAACTTCCTGCTCCAAACCAGTTTTCAAATTCAAAAGGACTGGCGGAAAGAAGGTCCCATCGCCCTTTACCTCCCCATCGGCGCAGCCGGCGATTTCAGCCACCCGGAAGCTTTGGTCTACCTCGATGGTCGACCATACGCCACTTGTGACCGTCACCACCAGGAAATCCAACTTTCGGCAGCATTCAAGGATGCATCTCCCCACGAACTATTGTTAAATGGATGGACGGGCCTGATGGGGGACGACCCGCAAATCAAGTTGTTGATGCGCGAATGTGCCCTCGTAAAGATCGATCCAGGTACTCGCGATTTTTACACCCTGGCACATAACGCTCTCGGCGTAGCCGAACAGATGAACGAGAACGAACCCGTACGTGCGCATCTCTACAACGCCCTAGACGAAGCCTTCAAGCTCCTCGACACCCGTGAGCCCTTCGGCGACCGCTTTTACGCAAGTGTCCCTCTGGCTCACCAAAAACTCCAGGAAGGAATCACACAATCCGGACCTCCACTGGACGTGGAAATCACTGCTATCGGTCACGCACACATCGACGTGGCCTGGTTATGGACGCTCGACCAAACGAGACTCAAAGCCGGACGCACGTTTCACAATGTCATTCGCCTCATGGAGCAGTATCCGACGTTCCGCTTTGCCCAGAGCCAACCTCAACTGTACGAATATGTGCGCAATGACTACCCTGATCTATTCAAGGCCATTCAAAAGCGCGTGAAAGAGGGTCAATGGGAGCCTATCGGTGGGATGTGGGTGGAAGCGGATTGCAACCTCTCCGGAGGAGAAGCGTTGGTGCGGCAGCTTATACTCGGCCGAGCTTTCTACCAACACCATTTCGGTGAACACGCTGAATCGCCCGTTCTGTGGCTGCCTGATATTTTCGGCTTTCCCTGGAGCCTGCCACAGCTCATCAAGCAGGCCGGACTGAAATACTTCTTCACGATCAAGCTCGGGTGGAGTGAGTACAACCGGCTTCCCTACGATTCATTCTGGTGGCAAGGGCTGGACGGGACGCGCGTCCTGACACACTTTAGCACCACACATAAACCCGATCACGTCAACGTAAGCACGTACAACGCAGAGGCCACGCCTGCAGAAATCTTGCACACGTGGAGGAATTTTCTGCAAAAAGATTTGGGACCCATTGGCAATCCGCCACCGCTGCTCATGTCCTTTGGGCATGGGAACGGTGGCGGCGGTCCGACTACCGAGATGCTCGAAAACGTTCGCGTGATGGCGTCGTTCCCAGCCACGCCACGAGTAAAATTTGACAAGGTTTTGAACTTCTACCGTAAGCTGGAAGCGGATGTCGGCGACCGTCTACCCACCTGGAACAGCGAACTGTACCTAGAGTACCACCGCGGCACCTACACTACCCAAGCAATGAATAAACGATTGAACCGCCGGAGCGAGTTTCTCCTGCATGATGTTGAATACCTTAGCTCAGCAGCCTCCATCTTGGAACCCTCAAACGATTATCCGCACGAGCAACTGCAACAGGCCTGGAAATTGCTTTGTCTCAATCAATTCCATGACATCCTACCAGGAACGAGTATCCACGAGGTGTATGACGAAGCCCTAAAACAATACGCCGACGTTCAAGAGATAGGAGATCGGCTGCGAAGTGCAAGCCTGTCTATAATCTGCGAACATTTCGACGCAGACCTACTAATCGTCAATCCGAGTTCCTTCACTCGCCACGATATGGCATTCTGGTCTAGTGACGCCGAAGTGCTCCCCACCATTCTTCGTCCTGATAACTCAGCGGTCGGGATTCAGAATGTGGAGGGAGGTTGGTTGCTCGATGCGGGAGAGTCACCGCCCTACGGAATCGTTCCCCTGAAGCATTCCACGCACCCTCATTCTAGTGAAACGTCGAACCCGAATGTCCGTCCACTGCACGTCGACCCAAACACACTTGAAAACGATTTTATTCGCGTCGAGTTGAACGCTGACGGAGACATTACACGCCTTTACGACAAACTCAACCAGCGGGAGACGATCCCCCCAGGCGGAATCGCCAATCAATTCCAAGCCTTCGAAGACCGTCCCAGAACCCCGGATGCCTGGGAAATCGATATTTATTATGACGATCGCGTGTGGCTTGCCGAAGTTGCGGAATCTGTCGAGGTCGTTGAGAAAGGTCCCCTAAGAGCGACAATCGAGGTGCGGCGCCGAATCATGGAGAGCGAGATCGTACAACGCATCTCCCTAACGCACAATAGTCCGCGTGTAGACTTTAGCACCTCCATTGACTGGCAGGAAAGGCACATCTTGCTAAAAGTCGCTTTTCCAGTTGACGTACTCTCACCCCAAGCCACATACGAGATTCAATGGGGAAACATTGAACGCCCCACCCATCGAAATACCAGTTGGGATTGGGCGCGCTTTGAAACTTGTGCGCAGAAGTGGGTCGATCTCAGTGATGGTGGATACGGGGTTAGCTTGCTGAATGATTGTAAGTATGGTCATGATATTCATGACAACGTCATTCGACTCACATTACTACGCAGCCCAACGTACCCCGACCCTCAAACAGACCTTGGCGAGCACCAGTTCTTGTACAGCCTTCTACCCCACGCCGAGAGATGGGGGGAACGCACCGCGGCCGAGGCTTACGCCATAAATGACCCTCTCATTGTATGGAAGACCGACCGAATACGCGGGGCGCAAAGCACAGCTGATCACACAGGGATCCGATCGCAAGAACCATGGACCCCCTTCCATTTTTCTCCCACCAACATCATTGTCGAAACGATAAAGCAAGCCGAGGATAGGGAAGATTTGATCCTGCGCTTCTATGAATACCAGCGTCGACAATGCAAACTTGAGCTAACCACCAAGTTCCCTCTAGCAGCTGCATGGCGCACAAACCTTCTTGAAGAGAACGAAGAACGTCTGGATGTGGAAGACAACCGTGTGCAACTCGTCGTGAAACCCTACCAAATCGTCACCCTGCGTTTAACCCCACAATTGCCAAAGAAAACGAGAAGTGACTCGTGAAGAAAATCAGACGATTCACACAAGCACGCAGTACGGAGTACCGTTTTTCTCGCACAGGATTCCACCGGGGAAGATAGCGGCCGTGAAGGACCTCGAACGAACTTTTCTTGATAGATTAGAGATCCTATATGGTAGCGAACGAGCTCGAACGATCCTTCCGCGCCTGCTTGAAGTGGTCCACCGCTTTCAAGCGGACGATGCTATTACGCATCCAAGAGTCTCCGAACAACAACTCAGTGAACGCGACACCATCTTAATCACCTACGGAGACATGGTGAAGCAGGAGGGAATACCTCCCCTCCAGACACTCGCAAGGTTCGCGGAGAAGCACTTAAAAGGCCTCATTAGCACCTTACACATCCTTCCTTTTTTCCCTTATTCTTCAGACGATGGGTTCTCCGTGATTGACTATCGAAAAGTGAATCCGGAATTTGGTACATGGGAGGACATTGCACGCATCAACCAACACTTCAATTTGATGTTTGACGCCGTGATCAATCACATATCCTCCGAGAGTGATTGGTTTAAAGGGTTCCTCTCAGGCGATCCCAGGTTTGCCGATTACTTCATCTCTGTCGATCCCCAGACCGATCTTTCCTCTGTCGTCCGGCCGCGCGATTTACCCCTGCTAACGCCCGTGCAAACCTCTGAGGGACGACGATATGTATGGACCACCTTCAGCGCTGACCAGATCGACCTCAACTTCGCCAACCCAGACGTGATGCTCGAAATCCTCGACCTGCTGCTCTTCTATGTGCGTCAAGGTGCAAAACTCATTCGTCTGGACGCCATCGCCTTCCTCTGGAAGGAGATCGGTACTTCTTGTATTCATCTCCCCAAAACTCACCACGCCGTCAAGTTAATGCGTGAGCTGTTTGATGCCGTTGCGCCCTGGGTCCTCATCATCACCGAGACCAATGTTCCGCACGAAGAAAACCTCTCCTACTTCGGTGACGGAACCGACCAGGCTCACCTCGTGTATCAATTCGCCCTTCCTCCTCTCGTCCTGCACACGCTTCAAAGCGGCGATGCTTCACACCTGTCCGCCTGGGCATCAGATCTTCGTCTTCCTTCAGATCAGGTCACTTTTTTCAACTTTCTTGCCTCGCACGATGGCGTCGGTCTTCGTCCTGCGCAAGGGATTCTCTCCGAGGAAGAGATCACCATGTTGGTCCAGCGAACTGAGGCCGGAGGCGGAGGTATTTCCTATCGACGTGTAGGCGAGGGTGACCGCTCACCCTACGAGCTCAACATCAACTACTTTGACGCACTCGCCGAGCCAAAAACCGGCAACAAGGCCGTCACGCGATCGATCGCACGTTTTCTCGCCTCCCAGGCAATCATGCTTTCCTTAGTCGGTGTTCCAGGGATATACTTTCACAGCCTCTTTGGCTCACGCAATTACCCCGAAGGGGTGGAACGCAGCGGTCATCTGCGCGCCATCAACCGGGAAAAGTTGACTTTACAAGCATTGGAAGCCGACTTGGCCCAACCTGATTCGCTCCGTGCACGAGTCTTCGAGGGATACTCGCGGATGCTCTCTACGCGTGCAAGTCAACCTGCCTTCCATCCACATGGCGAGCAACAAATCCTTGATCTCGGTCCCTACGTCTTTACCGTGCTGAGGCTTTCACCCAACCAGGGTCGACGCGTGTTGTGTGTCCATGAGGTTTCCGGTCGCCGACAACGCCTGGATGTTCACTTACCCATCGGGTCACAGTATAAGCCCATAGATTTACTCACTGGTGAAACCGTGTCCCTGGACGCATGCCAGCTTACACCATACCAAGTTCGTTGGATAAATCTAGACAAAGGTATCAAAAATGAGAATCGCACTACTTCACTATAGTGGTCCACCCACCGTAGGTGGCGTAGAGCAAACACTTTATCACCACGCCAGGATTCTCGCCGATCTGGGATACAAGCCGCAGTTGATCGTGGGTACGGGCCAATCCTTTAACGCACGAATACCGGTCACACTCATCCCAACTCTTTACTCGAAACACCCTGACGTTTTGACCGTCAAATCCGAATTGGATAGCGGTCACATCAGTGATCGTTTCAACAACCTGCGCGATGAACTGAGCGCTCATCTGAACCCTATTCTGGATGAGATCGAGATCCTTATCGTACATAACGCCCTGACCCTACACAAAAACCTGGCACTGAGCGCCGCCCTCTGGCGTCTCCGCCAAGAACGCGATCAACCATTTCTCATCGGTTGGCATCATGATTTCGCCTGGGCACGAGAACAATACCGCGACGAACTTCACGATGGCCCTCCGTGGGATCTGCTGAAGCAAGCTTGGCCAGGGGTTGCAAACGTCGTTGTCTCCGCATCCCAACAGAAAAAAATCGCGCGTCTATACGGAACTACGTTAGAATCCATTCACGTCATCCCACCAGGGATCGATCCAGCCATCTCCGGGAATTGGACCGAAACAACGCGCTGGCTCGCCAAGGAATTGAAGCTTCTCCAATCTGACGGCATCTTGTTGCTGCCCGCCCGCATCACACCCCGCAAGAATATTGAATTAGCCATACAAGTTCTAGCAGAGATACGAACGCAAACCGGTGAGGACATCCGCCTTCTAATCACGGGACCTCCCGGTCCGCACAACCCAGCGAACATCGCATATCTCCAGAATTTGCTCTCTCTACAGGCAGAGCTCGGTCTTAAAGAATCCGTTCACTTTCTTTACCAACTCGATCCCACCAAGCCATTACAGGTGGATGACCAAACGATGGCGAACCTCTATGCCCTTTCCGATGCGCTTTTCTTCCCCAGCAGAGAAGAAGGATTCGGGATCCCACTCCTTGAGGCGGGATTTGCACGATTGCCTATCTTCTGCACGGACATCCCTCCCTTTCACGAGAGCGCTGGCGCTCAAGCTCATTACTTCTCACTCGAAGATAGCCCACTCCAGGTCGCGGCATTGATTGGAAATAACCTATTCCAAAAACCGCACTTCCTCTTGCAGCGCAAGGTGCGACGCTGGTATACATGGGAGGGGATCATCACCAGAAAGATCCTACCTCTGCTAGAAAGCACGGATGATGAGTCAGATCCAAGTTAATCGTAAGATGAGCAAACCCAACCGGCGACGGAAGCGTAGAATCCTCTTGCCAGCCTTCTACTGCGATCCCAACACCCCCTTAATCCCATTCGCGAAGGCGTTAAGCGAGGAACACATTATCCAAGTTCTTGGGCTTGTTTCTGTCGAAGCGAAGCAGTCTCTGAGCAAGGCCACGGACCAGACACAGGAATTGCGTACACGCCTACGGCGAGTCGTTCGCGATGTGGGGGGACGTTTATGGCCCAAGATTATCGCCTCACACCATCCACTTCACGAGATTACCGCTTTCGTCACAGAGCAGAATGTGACTTTAATGGTTTTACCTTGGCTGCGCGAACCTGCCGCGTGTCGGAGTTTGATTAAACCTTTAATCGAACTTGCGCCATGTCCGATTGCCATCGCGCACGGCAATGTGCCTGTATCGAATGGGTCGATTTTGATCGTACTAAGAGGTAGCCCGGATAGCATACTTGCATTACGGCTAGGGCTTACACTCACTCGCTCAGGGGACTTCACGCTCACCACATTACGCCTGTCCCCCGTCACGGAAAAAGAGACACAACGTTACGCTCAATCAGGAATAGAACAAGTGCTTGAGCATCTGCCTCAGGTACAAGATGCCCTCCTGCTGGCGGACGACCCCCTTCAAGCTGTTCTGGAACAGGCGGAAAAACATGATTTGGTGATTCTTGGTGCTTGCGAACCTATGGATGACAACGGACAGAACTTTGACGAGTTCGTCCAACACGTGATTGACAGGGCACCTTGCCCTGTGTTGATCGCATGTGCCCAATCGCATCCTTCATTTCAACCCACAGTCGAACTAGCCGGGATGGAGGCGATCTCCGTCCTTGTCGACAAGTGGTTTGCCGAGAACACATTTCGCGCCTCCGAATTTGAGAACTTCCAATATCTCCTGAGACGCAAGCAGGAACAAGGTGTCACAATCAGCTTGGCTTTGCCGGCGCTTAACGAAGAGGAAACCGTCGGGAATGTCATCAGCACGGTCAAACGAACCTTGATGAAGGAGATTCCTTTACTGGATGAAATTGTCCTGATTGATTCAAACTCGACAGATCGAACAAGAGAGATCGCAAACAGCCTAGGCGTCCCTGTTTACATCCATCAAGAAATTCTTCCACAGTATGGCGCACGACAAGGTAAAGGAGAGGCGCTGTGGAAAAGCCTCTACGTCACAAGCGGCGATATCATCTTGTGGATCGATACGGACATCGTCAACATCCACCCGCGCTTCGTTTACGGCCTTATCGGTCCCTTGCTCCACCGACCTAACTTGATGTTCATCAAAGGCTTCTACCTGCGCCCAATGCGCGTAGGAAGAACCATCCAAGCAGGCGGAGGGGGTCGGGTGACTGAACTCACTGCTCGTCCACTTCTTAACCTCTTTTACCCTCCGTTATCCGGCTTCATCCAGCCGCTCTCGGGAGAATATGGCGGACGACGAGAAGCTTTGGAGCAGTTACCTTTTTCATCGGGCTATGGCGTTGAAATCGGTCTGCTTATCGACGTTCTCGATCGTTTCGGTCTGTCGGCGCTCGGTCAGGTGGATCTGATCAAACGTATCCACCACAATCAGCCGTTGGCAGCATTGAGTAAAATGTCTTTTTCGATTATTCAAACTGTAATTCGCAAACTTGACCGTCGTTATCGATTACAATTACTCGACGACGTCAACCTGGCGATGAAACTCATTCGTCGCCAACAACGACGTTTCTTCCTTGAAGTCGAAGAAATTGCTGAGCGAGAACGCCAACCGATGCTCAACCTTCCTGAATATCAGGCACGTTTCAAAGAAGCGAGCTAAAAACATTCAAGCATGACTACCCTGATTCTCATTCGACACGGCGTAACTGATTGGAATCTTGAAGGCCGTTACTCGGGCCAGTCCGATGTTCCCCTCAATACACAAGGTCGGGAGCAAGCACTAGCGGTTTCCACGCGCCTAGAAGGAGAAACCATCGACGCAATCTATAGCAGTGACCTGATGCGAGCTCGGCAAACCGCCGAAACCCTGATAAGAAATCGAAGCGTCCCCCTCTATCTAGATCCACGCCTCCGAGAGATCCACCAGGGCGATTGGGAGGGCATGCTATTTGCAGAAATCCAGGCTCGTTATGCTGAGGCTTGGAAGACACGCAAAAACGACCCACTATCCGTAGCCCCACCCGGTGGCGAAACCGTGGGTAAACTACGGCAACGCGTTCTCGCAGCTATTCGTGATATCCTTCAAGCTCATCCCCAGGGCACCGTTGCCGTCGTCTCACACGGCTTGTCCTTGGCAATCATTCGCGCACACATCGCCAGCGTACCCATTGAAAAAGTGTGGGACTATATCCCCTCAAATGCACATCCCGAATGGTTCATGGTGGAAAAATTATGATTAAGAATAACAACCACATCGGATTCATATCCACTCGCTTCTCAGGCACCGATGGGGTCTCCTTGGAGACCGAGAAGTGGGCTCAAACACTCGAGAATCTCGGACACGAATGCTTTTACTTCGCAGGGGAATCCGACAGGCCGGAATCACATACCCAACTGGTCCCGGAAGCCCATTTCCAACACGAGGAGATCGTGGCGCTCACGGCCGATCTTTTCGACGATTACGTACGCTCCTCCAAGTCCACAGAGGCGATTCAAACACTACGCTTCCACTTGAAGAAAGAGCTTTATAAATTCGTGCAGTCTTTCGATATCGACTTGCTGATCGTCGAAAATGCACTTTCCATACCGATGAACATCCCGCTGGGCCTGGCTTTGAGTGAATTCATCGCCGAGACAAGCATCCCCACCATCGCCCATCACCACGATTTCTCCTGGGAACGATCCCGATTCGTTGTCAGTGCGGCCCAAGACTACTTGAGCGCCGCATTTCCTCCGAGCCTGCATTCAATCCGTCATGTCGTCATCAACTCTTTTGCAGCCCGCCAACTGGCCCTGCGTACCGGGGCCAGCTCCACGCTCATCCCCAACGTGATGGACTTCGACAATCCCCCCGCCCCACCAGATGATTACGCGGAGGATCTGCGTCAGGCGCTGGGCATATTTCCTGAACAGAGTTTCTTGCTCCAACCAACGCGCATCGTGCCCCGCAAGAGGATCGAGCTCGCCATCGAACTCACCCGCCGGTTGGACCCCGATTGTGTCTTAGTGATCACCCATGCCTCCGGGGACGAAGGGAGCGCGTATGAGAACTATCTAAAAGATTACGCGGAAATCCTGCGCGTACGAGTGACCTTCGGATCCAAGATCATCAATCATTCCCGTCACACATTGACCAACGGCCGCAAAGTGTATTCCCTCGCGGATGCCTATCATCACGCCAACCTCGTAACCTACCCCTCCACCATTGAGGGCTTCGGTAACGCCTTCTTGGAGACCATCTACTACTGTCGCCCGATTGTGATCAGCAGCTACGAGATCTTCAAAACCGATATTCGCCCCAAAGGATTCAAGGTGATCGGCTTCGACGAGTTCATCGAGGATTCGACCGTAAAAGAAGCGCGCGCAGTGCTGGACGATCCCTCTCTAGGGGAAGAGATGGCAGCGCATAACTATGAAATCGGGCGCCGTCACTACTCTTTCCGCACGTTGGAAAACCATCTAGCCGTACTGATTCACCAATGTTTGGGGACGTGAGACCAAGGGGTTTGAAGCCATGACCTCCTCACCTCATCCATCGCGACTTCGTCAAATCTTGCTATCCGATGATGAACCGCGCTTGCGGGCAGGTTGGCGGCTCATGCTCCACTCCTTACTGGTTTTATTATTGGCATTCTCACTCTCGTGGATTTTGCTCTTAATTCCACCCGACGCTCTCAGCTTGGCCACGCTCGATGTGTTGGTCTTCACCTGTGCAACTTGGATCGCCCGGCGGTTCTTAGACAAGCGTACATTCCTCTCCTTGGGTTTCACCTTCGATCGACACACCCTATCCGACCTGGCCGTGGGCTTCTTCCTACCCGTCCTCATGTTCAGCCTGATATACGGCATTGAAACAGCGATGGGTTGGCTGCACTTCGACTCGTTCGCCTGGGCGACCGCAGATCTCGAACTTGTCGTTCTACAGACGATCGGTCTTTTCATCTTGTTCATCGCCGTCGGATACTCCGAGGAGTTGCTCAGCAGGGGATATCATCTACAAAACCTCATAGAAGGGATCAATCTGTCGTGGGCCTTGTTTCTCTCTTCGTTCATCTTTGGTGTCCTCCATATCACCAATCCAAACGCCACATGGGTGTCCGTCGTCGGCATAACCGTATCCGGCTATTTCCTTGCGTACGGTTGGATCCGAACGAAGAAATTATGGCTCTCCATCGGGTTGCATATCGGGTGGAACTTTTTCGAAGGACCAGTCTTCGGTTTTCCGGTGAGCGGCATGCAATCTTTCAGTCTTCTCCAACATACGGTCGATGGCCCCATCCTGATTACAGGTGGGGAGTTTGGGCCCGAAGCGGGTCTGGTGCTTCTCCCTGCAATGCTGCTCGGTGCCTTCCTGATACGAATGTACACGAGCAACAGAGTGAAGCCGACCACCGCCACCGAGCGTTGAAACGTCCAGAAAGCATTTTATTGACAATTGAAGAAGGGCAACCAGCCTTTTGCTAGTCGCCCTTCTTATCGAGAGGTGGAAAAGGAGATTTTATTATTCGTCCACGTCATAAACCCGGGTATCCGGATAGAAATCCTTCCACCCAAACCAGAAGGAGCTCGTGCTTTTCACACGCTCAAGGGATCGCCCTTCAAGTTCGCCAGACGTGGCAACCCCCGTCATGCCGTCCCAAAGCGTTTGCGTCTCTTCATCGATTAGGGTCAAACCCTCATGGATTGCAAAGGTAAGAATTTTGTCATCAACCTCCCGATGAAAGACCACGCCACTCCCGCTTTCGGCGTTAAAGACAACGAGAATCGGTCTGCCAGCGATCCCATCGTTAGCGATCGTTTCTCTACTCATGACACGGAATGGATAGGCGACTGCGTCGTCAGCGAGGGAAACTCCGATGACATACTGCTTGGTGCTGAGGCGATCATCCTGGACCGTCTCCCCGATCACCCCGGGCGCACTGGAGCGGTAATAGCTTGAATACGGATCCCGGTTTCCCCCGCTCCATTTGACCAACGCCAGTGTGTCGGGATGGCGAGTTTTCCAGTCCGACCAAGTGGTCTGCCAAGCCGGGAGGTACTCTAGCGTCTTGCCGGCCAGCTCACCTTCCACGGCCTCACCCAAAAGTTGACTCCAAAGTGTATCCGTCTGTCGATCGTACATGACCAAGACGTTCATAATCAACTTTCCGCTAACGCCAAACTCAAGCACCTGACCATCAACTCTGCGGGAATACACGATTCCCGTGAAACAAAGCGGTCACCATGTCACAGCAATCGGTTCGCCGTCAACAACATCATTGACGATCTCGCTGCTTGATAAAACCGCAATGGAATAGGCTCTCACATCGCCATTAAAATCCACGCCCAATACCAATTCTTCCGGGTCGTAATCTTGGTCTGCCGCCTCAACGTCGTAAAACTGGGGATCGTCGATCGACCGAATGGCGTCGGCCGGAAGTAGCGTGACGATCTCGTACGTCGTCACCTCGCCAGTATCCTCAGAGGTGCGGCTCACCGTGTTGATCCCAGACCCACATGCGGAGAGCAATAGAAGAAAAAACGGGCTCACGAATAGAAGCCTTCGTCCTTGATTATTCATAGCATGAATCTCACACACCAGCCCTGAAACTGCCGTAAGCTTGCTTACCTGGTCAAGCCGAATTCATGTTTGAGGTTGGAAGTTCCTCTCATATGCCTACAGTTTGGCTCCGTCTCTAGACCTTTCTTGCTACAGTGAACACGCACAGCTTCTCATGGGGATTGATCTTTTGGGGAATCATGCTTGACAAAACAGAACATGTGTTCTATACTTCCGTGGAATAGACCGTATGTTCTAGTAGGAGGTCTCCCATGTCAACCTATGCTCACCGCACAAAGAAAGACACGCCGCATGGCGGCGTAAGGGCGTTGTTCCAAAGCTTCCGAGGCCAATTGCGCATCGACACAAGGAAATCATTCGGGCTGGTTATCGTAGGCGCACTCCTGGCCTTCGAAATCTTTAATTACAGCACGACTGAATTTGCTATGCATGACTTGCTTGGGGATTTGCGTTTCGCAGGGCTTCGCTGGTCGACGATTCTTGCGTTGGCTTTTTGTGGCATGGATTTCGCAGGGATCGCCAGGTTGTTCACCCCAAATGAGGGTGATCAGGATACGACAGCGGTTTGGTACCTTCTCGGAGCATGGTTTCTCGCGGCGACAATGAACGCCATGTTGACGTGGTGGGCTATATCACTGGCTCTTATAGGACACCAAGGATTAGGCAACGAGATCATCGGGCGCGAGACACTGCTCAACAGCGTTCCGATTTTCGTCGCCATTTTTGTGTGGCTGATTCGGGTACTCATAATTGGGACGTTTACCATCAAGGGAGAACAACTATTTCTGCGCAAAAATGTGTTTGCACCACTCCTGGTGCGTCAGCCGCGTTCCGTCTCTCCTGACGCAAGTTTCTCGAAACCTGATGGGGAATCCATCTCGCGGAGGCGCTCCCGACCTTTTCCCAAGCCACGCTCCGCTTCCGTCCTTCCCCCTGATGGCGCTTACGCTAACCACCCCTTGGCCGCGCGCCCTCCGAGGCGAAGATAGACAATGCACGGGCAGTGCGAGGACCCCTCAATCTCCTCCTACGGCGGTCGTCTAGCCCCAACGGTAAACTGGCCTACCGTCCAGACGACCGCCCCTCCCTTTCCTGTCTCGTTGATACCGGTCGCCCTAGGCACCGTGCTCGTATTGGTTTCTGCTTGGTCATGGACCGTGCTGCGCGCCGGCTTGGGTGAGCGATTACAACGAGAGGTAAATAGCCCACCAGGGAAGCAATCGACAATCACGAATCCCAATGTCAACCTCGTAGATGAAGCTCATGACGGAGCTATCCTGAAGCTATCTAAGGCTTTCACCCCCGAGGTGCTGTACTGGTCTGCGGATATCCTCACCTGGGCAGCCGAATATGAGCTCAATCCCAACCTCGTCGCCACGGTGATTCAAATCGAATCATGCGGGCATCCG
>WVZH01000432.1:190586-190758 GCA_011772595.1 Anaerolineales bacterium | reverse complement strand
AAAGGATTGGCTTACCTTTCCCAGGCGCTTCAACTTGCCGACGGACAGGTCGACCTCGCCTTGGCGGGATACAACGGGGGACATCGAGCGATCACCTGGAACCCAACACAATGGCATGATGAAACCAGGCGATATGTCTCATGGGGGGCAGGTATCTTTGGGGAAATCAAGC
>WVZH01000432.1:161203-190573 GCA_011772595.1 Anaerolineales bacterium | reverse complement strand
CAAGCGCAACAAGGGTGACCCCCTACCAAACTTCAATCACTCACTCCCCGGAGTGATCACCACAATCTTCCTCTACTCGGGGAAGCCAAACCGAGAACGTCGATCCTTCTCCTCGCTCAGAAGTGACCTCAATTCGCCCCCCATGACTGAGCACAATCCAGTTTGCGATCGACAAACCTAATCCCACTCCCCCACTCGCCTTCCGCTTCCGCGAGCGATCAACCCGGTAAAATCGTTCGAAGATGTGAGGGAGCTCATCTTCAGGTATTCCTTGACCATTATCCGACACACTCAAACGAGCCCAATCGTCCACACATTGCAAACTCAGATTGACCATTCCACCAGCAGGTGTGTAATCAAGGGCATTGGTTACCAGATTTAGCAAGACCTGTTTCAACCGATCGCGATCCCCAAGGACACGCGCTTGATCCTCATGCCCAATGCGAACCTCCACACGTCCCTGGGCAATTACCTTCGCCTGCTGATATACGTCGAGCATCAAGGTGTCGAGTTCTACGATCCCTTCCGCGAGCGGGAGTTTCCCTGATTCGGCACGTGCCAAGAGTAAGAGATCACCTACTAAGCGGGTCATACGGTCGACCTCACCGGTGATCGCATTTAAGGATTCGGGATCTGCTTCCCCGATGTGACGCATGAGGTCGATGTTCCCGCGAATCGCCGTCAGGGGAGTTCGTAGCTCATGAGACACGTCTGCCAAGAAGCGACGTTGCGTCTCAAAGAGCGCCTCCAAGCGTTCCAGAGTCTCGTTGAAAGCGAGGATCAGGCGACCGTCTTCACTTGTAGGAGGGGCTGAGACGGGGATCCTTCGAGAAAGATCGTCCGCCCGAGTGATTTGCAAGGCAGTCTCAGTGACCTGATCGATCGGTCGTAATGCTGTCCGCGCCGTCATGTAACCGACGGCCCCAGCCAATACGACTGCGACGAAACCACCACCTACTAAAACGATCAGCAGTATCTCCCGCACGGTATCGATCGTATCTAACGACCTGGCCAATTGAAGATAACCCACAATGGTACCCTCTGGACGAAGAACGAGAGGCACGGTCAATACCCTAAGGTTTAAAGTATTCGTTTCGCGGCTGCTAAATGTGTTTTCCTCAACATGCAACGAATCTGGATCGAACGGTCCTTCGATGCCGGGAGTGTTTGCGGACTGCCATACCAATTGGTCGTTGCCTTGCCAAAACTGAACGTATACATTCGTCGTCAGGTCCAAGGCCCTTAGGGTGATCTCCAATTCAGGCATCTGACTAGCGCGCAGGATATCATCTGCTGTTCGATCGAGCGTATCGTCGATTTGAGTGATCAGGCTATAAGTGAGCGTGAGAAAGACGATGGCGCCAAAGATGACTAGAACCGCTGCTAAGACAGCCGTGTACCATAGAGTCAGTCTAGCCCGAAGCGTCATGTAGGTTCCCTAAGAACGTAACCCACCCCACGGACAGTATGTAGCAGGCGTGCTTCCCCCTCCGCTTCCAACTTCTGGCGAAGATAGCGGACATAGACCTCAATGATATTGCTCTCACCACCGAAATCATATCCCCACACACGATCGTATATCACATCTCTGGTGAGAACCTGGCGTGGGTTGCGTAAAAACAATTCCAGTAGCTCATATTCCTTTGCCGTGAGCTCGATGGGTCGCTCGCTCCGAAAGGCCTGATGCGTGCCTGTATCCAGTGAGAGGTCGGAAAAGGTCATAATTTCTGGACTTTCCCGCTTGGCCCTTCGAAGTAACGCCCGAACCCTGGCTAACAGCTCATTGAGGGCAAAAGGTTTGACGATGTAATCGTCTGCGCCTGCGTCCAATCCTCGCACTCGGTCCTCGACGGCGTCCTTCGCGGTGAGCATAATGACAGGAACATCGCTGCCCTCACGAAGTCTTCGACACACTTCGAGTCCATCCAATCCCGGTTCAACTTCGGGGAGCATCCAATCGATGATCACAAGATCGGGAGGGTAATCGCGAGCCAAAGCCAAGCCCCGCGTCCCATCTATGGCACTGTCGACACGATACCCTTCGTACGTGAGACCCCGCTCGAGGAAATTCAGTATCCGCTCTTCATCCTCGATTATGAGAATCCGCTTACGCATGACACCCTCGTCATGTGAATAATTCACAGCGAACAAGTAGTATTGGAGCCGCCAATCTCGGGCGGCTCCGAATGCGCTCCCTCGTCGTTCTAAACGAGATCAACGGTCGCGCCCGCTGCCTCAAGCTTGCTCTTGGCATCCTGGGCAGCCTCCTTGCCGATCTGTTCTAACACCTTGGCGCCGGCACTCTCCGCAAGATCCTTCGCGTCTTTAAGACCCAGGGTGGTGATCTGTCGGATTGCCTTGATCACGTCGATCTTCTTCGGTCCGACATCCTTGAGGATAACATCAAATTCGGTTTTCTCCTCAACTTCTTCGACCACCGTCGGCATTGTCGCGGCAGCGACCGCAACCGGCGCGGCCGCCGATACACCCCACTCTTCCTCGAGCATCTTCGTGAGTTCCGCTGCCTCAAGTATCGAGAGACTACCTAATTCCTTCACTAGCTTTTTCAAGTCTGCCATCTGTAAGAATCTCCTTTATTCAACTTGGACTAATCTTGATAAAACGAATTTAACATCCCACGATAATTCACCAGGGACGATTATCTCGCTACGCTGTCGCTTCCGAATCGGCGTAGGCCTTCACGACGTCGACTACTTGCCGTACGGAACTAGTCATGATAGCAGCAAAGCGATTCGCAGGAGCCTGTAACATGCTTAAGAATTGTGCTCGAACCACCGGTAAGGGTGGAAGTTCTGCCATGCGTCTGACTTGCTGCCCGTCGAAGATTGCGCCATCAATGACCGCGCCCTTGACAGCCATGAACTCCGTCTCTTTGGAGAGATCGACGATGGCCTTGGCCACCCCAACGACATCTTCTGCGGCGAAGCCTATCGCCGTTGGTCCTGCAAGAGCATCGTCTGGCAGAGTCACATTTGCTTCCTTAAAGGCAAGATCGGCCAACTTGTTCTTAATGATGTGGAACTCTCCGCCCACCTCCCGAATTTGTTGGCGCAAGCTTTCTAGCTCTTTCACACTCAATCCAGAATAGGTCGTTAGGATTAATGCCGCATTGTCCTTGGCCAACTCCTTGTACTGCGTCACCAAGGCCTGTTTGCGTTCCTTTGTGATAGCCAATCGGCTCACCTCCTTTGATGAAAAAAGTCTTTGCTTCGCGCAGGTGCCTCAGCAAAGACTTCCACAGGCCATTGGCCCGCAGGACACACGGTCCTCTAGTCTTCACCTCGGCAGGAGATTAAGCCTCAGGGAACCTGAGACGCCTGCTGTCTTTGGCGAAGCATGCATAGGATTATGACTTAGAGTCGATAAACGATGATATCGTCCTTCCTATACCGCGTCAAGCGTACTGAGTTCGACGCGCACTCCTGGACCCATGGTGCTCGTGACCGTGACTTTGCGAATATACGTCCCTTTCGCCGACGCAGGTCGTGCGCTTTTTACAGAATCCATCAAGGCCATAAAATTATCGAGAAGTTTGTCGACTTCGAAGGACGCCCTGCCGATCGGGACATGTAGGTTGGCGGTTCGATCCACGCGGAACTCAACGCGTCCTGCCTTCAACTCGTCAATCACCCGCGGCAGATCGTCCTCCTGAACCACCGTTCCGGCTCTCGGATTAGGCATCAGACCCCGCGGACCCAGGACTTTTCCCAGCCGGCCAACTTTTCCCATCATATCTGGCGTCGCAACCGTGGCGTCGAATTCCATCCAACCGCCCCGAATACGTTCAATAATTTCGTCATCTGCTATGAAATCCGCGCCGGCTTCCTTCGCCGTTCTTGCCCCATCGCCTTCAGCAAACGCCAGTACGCGGACGGTCTTTCCTAAGCCGTGTGGCAACATCACCGTCTCACGTACTTGCTGATCTGCGTGGCGCGGGTCTACGCCCAAGCGTACGTGGACTTCTATCGTGCCGTCAAAGCGAGTGAAGGACGTCTCCTTTGCAAGTTGGAGCGCCTCCTTCGGTGGATACAATTTTTCCCGATCTATTTTCTCGACTGCTTCTCGATACTTCTTTCCATGTTTCGGCATCTCAACTCCTAGTGGTGCGAACGGGCCGAGTGTAGCCGGCCCTCCCACACAAGCTCACTCTTCTATGAGAATCCCCATATTGCGTGCTGTGCCTTCGATCTGCCGCATCGCGCCTTCAATATCGATGGCATTCAGATCCTTCATCTTGATCTCCGCAATTTCCCGGACCTGATCGCGGGTCACCTTACCGACTTTTTCTCGGTTGGGCTCCGGCGAACCTTTTTCGACACCGGCTGCCTTGCGTAACAAAACCGCCGTCGGCGGGGTCTTTAAAATAAAGTTAAAGGAGCCGTCGGTATAAATCGTGATTTCCGCCGGAATGATCTCGCCGGTCTTACTCGCCGTACGCGCGTTGTACTCCTTGCAAAAAGCCATCAGATTGATCCCATGGGGCGCCAATGCCGGACCAATTGGCGGCGCAGGATTCGCCTTACCGGCTTCAATTTGTAACTTCACAACTGCTTTTAATCGTTTTGCCACGTTTTCACTCCCTTGGTGGTCGTAGCGGGTGAGGAGTTCACCCTCCCACTGATGAATAGGGCGCTGTCATGCCTTCTCAACTTGTAGGAAATCTAATTCCACTGGCGTTTCACGACCAAAGAACGAGACCATCACGCGCACTTTCGCCCGATTCATGTCGATGTCTGATACCGTTCCAATAAAATCGTTGAATGGTCCATCGATAATGCGCACTTTCTGACCAGTTTTGTAGGTGACCTTAATCCGCGGTGCCTCGGCCTCCATGCGACGTACAATCTGGGTAACCTCTTCCGGTCGCAATGGCGTGGGTTCGTTGCCCATGCCAACAAATCCCGTCACACCAGGCGTGTTGCGAACCACGTACCAAGAATCTTCATCCATGATCATCTGAACAAGGATGTAGCCAGGGAATACGCGCCGTTCGATCGTCCTGCGCTTACCGTCCTTGATCTCTATCTCTTCTTCGGTGGGGACGACGACGTCGAAGATCTTATCCTTCATTCCCATCGTTTCGATGCGTTGCTCAAGGTTGTGACGCACCTTGTTCTCGTAACCCGAATAACAATGAACCACATACCACAGACGACCGTCATCCGGTTCTACTACAGGCACTTGTTCCGCGATCTCTAGGAATTCATCTTCTTCATCTTCTGCGATCTCGGAAACATCCTCTTCAACGACATCTTCCATCGTAACAGAAGGATCCTCTCCCTCCGAAAGCTGCTCGGCTTGGGCCTCGTCCACCTCTTCATCGGCAACAGTTTCTATCTCATCTGTGACAGCTGGAGGTTCTTCCCCTTCCTCCTCATCCTCAAGCGTCACCTCAGCCACCCCGATCTCATCGGAATCGCTGGGTTCTACCTCATCCGAGGAAATGGATGCGCCACGTTCTTCTTCAGAGGGCGGTATTTCGATCTCCGCATCGCCCTCCGCTAAAGCGTGCGCGGCGTCCTCACCCGTATATTCTTCCACCGCAGTGGATTCCAACTCTGATCGGACGGAAAGATCTTCCGCATCTGTTTCAGCGGAACTCATCTCTTTTGGGGTTTCGTTCTCAATATCACTCATGGTTTTCAATCCAACCCGTCTTCACACCGTCTGTGCCGTAAGAATCGCCTGTCCTGTGTTATCGTGCAATGGAACGAACCATGCTTCATCCAAGGCCAACGATGAATCCGAATAAGCGCGAAAACAGGAAATCCAACATACCCAATAGCGAGCTCATCAGGAGGATCACAACAAGAACGATCATGGTGAGTTGTATGGCTTCTTGGCGTGTAGGCCAATTCACTTTTCTCAATTCAGCCACAGTTTCCCGAGAGTATCGTACCAATCGGTTCTGACGCTTCCTCGGAGTAGCTTTCGATTTCGCCACGCGAGTTCTCCTCAATCAAGCGACGCCGACCGTTCCCGGCGTCGCGTTCCGTGTAGGCAGGCCAGGTAGGACTCGAACCCACAACCCCCGGTTTTGGAGACCGGTGCTCTGCCAAATTGAGCTACTGGCCTGTGGGGGCTCGCAATGCGCCCCTCATTTTGTCTCGCGATGCAGTCTATGCTTGCGGCATCGCGGACAATACTTGTTCAACTCCAGACGTCCAGGATCATTGCGACGGTTTTTTTCCGTCGTGTAATTTCGTTCTTGGCACTCCGTACACTCCAAGGTGACAACCGGTCGAATATCTTTCTTTGCCATTGGATACCAACTCGCGACCCTTTCGAGAGGCGCGTCTTCCTTTCACCTATTCCAGGATATCGGTGATCACACCCGCACCGACCGTCAGGCCACCCTCACGGATGGCGAACTTCGAACCTTTCTCCAACGCCACCGGCGTGATCAACTCCACCTCAAGATTCACGCTGTCTCCCGGCATCACCATCTCCACACCTTCCGGCAGCTGGATCGTCCCCGTCACATCCATCGTCCGGATGTAGAACTGCGGTCGATACCCACTGAAGAACGCCTTGTGCCGACCCCCTTCATCCTTCGTCAGCACGTACACTTCGCTCATGAACTTCGTGTGTGGCGTGATCGACCCCGGCTTGGCGATCACCATCCCTCGCTCCACCTCGTCCCGGTCGATCCCCCGCAGCAGCAGGCCCACGTTGTCCCCCGCCTGCCCGTCGTCCAGCGTCTTGTGGAACATCTCCACCCCGGTCACCACCGAGCTCATGCTCTTATCCCGCAGCCCGACGATGTCGACCGCATCGCCCGTTTTGATCACCCCGCGCTCGATCCGCCCCGTCACCACCGTCCCGCGTCCCTTGATCGAGAACACGTCCTCCACCGGCATCATGAACGGTTTGTCGACCTCGCGCTTCGGCTCCGGAATGTACTCGTCGATCACCCGCAGCAATTCCTTGATGCTCTCATACTCCGGCGCCTCCGGATCTTCGCTCTTGCTCTCCAACGCCTGCAGCGCACTCCCGCGCACGATCGGCGTCTCATCCCCAGGAAATTCGTACTCGTTCAACAGCTCCCGCAGCTCCAACTCCACCAGCTCCAGCAGCTCCTCGTCGTCCATCATGTCGACCTTGTTCAGGTACACCACCATCGACGGCACTTCCACCTGCCGCGCCAGCAGCACGTGCTCCCGCGTCTGCGGCATCGGCCCGTCCGGCGCCGCCACCACCAGGATCGCCCCGTCCACCTGCGCCGCACCCGTGATCATGTTCTTGATGTAGTCCCGGTGACCAGGCATGTCCACGTGCGCATAGTGGCGCTTATCCGTCTCGTACTCCACATGCGCGATGGCGATCGTGATGCCCCGTTCTTTCTCCTCCGGCGCATTGTCGATCGAATCGAACGGCCTGAAATCCGCCAACCCTTGGAACGAACACCACTTCGTGATCGCCGCCGTCAGCGTCGTCTTCCCGTGGTCGATGTGTCCGATGGTGCCCACGTTCATGTGCGGCTTCGTTCGTTCAAATTTCCCTTTCGCCATGATCGTAATCTCCTAAGTTGGATTGTCAGCGTTATCTCCGCAACAATTGAGAGCCCTCAAGGGGACTTGAACCCCTGACCCCGTTCTTACCAAGAACGTGCTCTACCGTCTGAGCTATGAGGGCAGTTGCCATCCATCTCCTCTTCCATGGTTTGCACCACGAGCTCGAGAGGCTCTTACACTTATGTGTGGGCGGTGAAGGATTCGAACCTCCGAAGGCGTATGCCAGCTGATTTACAGTCAGCCCCCTTTGGCCACTTGGGTAACCGCCCAGGTATCCATTGGCAGTGGCTGTGACCCCTGATTCCCAGCACGCAGGGGGCCTTCACGTCCACCGCCCAATTCACCACACCTTGCCAAGCAGTCGGTTAACGGCTCATCTCACACACGAACTTGCCCGTGTCTCGGGTTTGTCGACCCTAAAGCCGACGACGGGAGTCGAACCCGTAGCCTACCGCTTACAAGGCGGTTGCTCTGCCATTGAGCTACGTCGGCATGACAACAGAAGCGCGCCTATCCTGCTCGGCGCAACTCCTATTTTACCAAAGCCAATCTCTGCCGACAATGCGCACCGAGTCTACCAAGAAACCACATCAGCGTCAATGTGCACCACCTCAACCCCTCCTTTCGGCGCCCGGCGTGTGCGCTCCTACGTATCCATGCTGTCGCCAAATAGCATACAGTGCGATTGCCCCGGCGACGGAGGCATTCAGACTCTCCACCCAGCCGCGCATGGGGATGCGAATGAGATAATCACACGACTCTCGCACTAGTCTGCGCATTCCCTGCCCTTCACTTCCCACGACCAGCGCCAAGCTGTCGGGAAGGTCCACCTCCTCAAGTAATACGGCTTGCGCACTGTTTTCTAGGCCGGCAACCCAGACGTCAGCCTTCTTGAGCTTGTCGATCGCCTGCGCCAGATTTGCTCGAGTGACGAACAGATACTCACTCGCGCCTGCAGATGCTCGGACCACCGCAGGTGTGATTCCCGAGCTCCCACGATATGGAACCACAACGCCATGCACACCAACGGCTTCTGCAGATCGCAACAGCGCGCCGAGGTTTTGAGGATCTTGTATCCCGTCCAGGATCAAGATCCACGGAAGCTCCCCCTTTGTCTGTGCGATATCAAGGATGTCTTCAACCGTCATATATGGGTATGGTGTAACCTCAGCCATAACCCCCTGATGGTTACCCTGCACTGTATTGAAGTCTTCATGGGCAACACGAGAAACCGGGATCTTTCTTTCATGAGCAAGCGCTAGCAATCGAGCTAGCGCTCCCCGTTCCTCGGAACCCCGAGCGACATGAATCTTGTGTACGCGGCGACGATCTGCCCGCAGTAGTTCAAGAATCGGGTTACGGCCGATGACCCATTCGCTCATATCCGCAATCATCCTTCATAAACTCACGTCACCAGCTCGAACATTGCGGGTAAATTCTGAGTTCGTCGGGGAAACTGCAATTTGACGGTGTGTCACCTCGACCGCCAAGTCGTCCCTTCTTTTCCGTCTTCGAGGGTAATTCCCAGTGCGCTCAACCGATCGCGAATCATGTCCGCGAGCTCATATTGTTTCGCGTTACGTAGAGCCAAGCGCACATCGATTAGCAAGTCGATGAACGCAGCTGCCTCTTGTTGTACATCAGCTATTTCTTCCAAGCGAAGTCCGAGCACGCCGGCCAGTCTGCGAAGCTCGTCCTGCGCACCTGTCAACAACGCAACGCTGATACCTGCATCTCTGGCCTGATTGATCGCTCGCACGAGCTCAAAAAGATGGCTCATCGCAGCAGAAGTATTAAAATCATCATCCATCGCCGATTCGAAACCGGCGATGGTCTCATCGATTTGATTCTGCAGCGCGGCTGCTACATCAGGCGGCGAATCGGACGTTGGATTCGCCGGTCGCAGGGCGCTTTGCAATCGCTCGATAGCACTTGCGGCCTGCTCGACGACGTCGTCCGTGTAGGTCAGAGGTTTTCGATACCCGGCGTTGAGGACCATCATGCGCAGCACGTCGCCCGGATGCTCTTCGAGGAAAGCCTCCACAGTCACAACGTTGCCGATGGATTTCGACATCTTCTCCCCGATGAATTGCATCATCCCATTGTGGACCCAATAGCGCGCGAACGGCTTCCCCGTGAAGGCTTCCGATTGAGCGATTTCGTTCTCGTGATGTGGGAAAATCAGGTCGTTGCCACCGCCGTGAATGTCTATTTGATCTCCGAGGTGTTGGTGTGTCATCGCCGAGCATTCAATATGCCAACCAGGCCGACCGGGTCCCCAAGGGCTCTCCCACTGGGGCTCGCCCGGCTTGGCAGCCTTCCACAGGGCAAAATCCGCCGCATCCTCTTTCCGCTTGTCTACCTCCAAACGGGCTCCCGCGCGCATATCTTCCACTTTGCGTCTTGAAAGTTTGCCGTAGTCCTCATCTTTTGCAACGCGAAAGTAGACATCGCCGTTGACCTCATAAGCGTAACCCCGCTCGGTCAAGCCCTTCACCATTTGAATGATGGTATCGATCTCTGTTGAGGCCCGCGGGTTGACGAGCGCCGGCAACACGTTCAGATCTTCCAAGTGTTGATCATATTCACGCAAGTACTTTTCGGCCAGCGCCATGGGTTCCACACCCAACTCATTTGCACGCAAGATGACCTTATCCTCAACGTCGGTATAGTTCATCACGTGGTGAACTTGATAACCCCTGTATTCCAAATAGCGACGAATCACGTCGAAAACGATGGAAGACATGGCATGACCGACGTGCGCTTTATCGTACACAGTCGGGCCACAAACGTACATGCGCACAACGTCGGATTCGAGCGTTTCGAAGGGTTCTTTTGCACGGCTCAGTGTATTGTAGATCATCAATCCCATGGCGGTTTACTCCAGGACGTCCTCTCGCCCCGGCTCCGATTCTGGTCTCGCGAATATCATCCGACCTGCCGCAGTTTGCAGAACCTTCGTCACAACCACAGGCACAGTGGAATCAATCTGCCCCTTTCCACCCTCCACGACGACCATGGTGCCATCATCCAGATAGCCCACCCCCTGTCCGGCTTCCTTCCCTTCCTGTATCACCCGCACGTCGAGCCTTTCGCCGGGAAGAAAGACTGCTTTCACCGCATTGGCGAGTTCATTGATATTCAACACAGTCACACCCTGAAGTTCGGCGACACGATTCAAGTTGTAGTCATTCGTCAGGATTGGACTACGCAGTTGTTTGGCTAGGATGATTAGTTTATCGTCAACAGCACGCACACCTTCGACGTCCAAATCGGAAATTCGGAATGAAATGTTGGGGTCTTTCTGCAAGTGGTTAAGAATGTCGAGACCGCGCCGACCCCGTTGCCGACGCAAACTGTCAGCCGAATCGGCGATGTGTTGAAGCTCGTTGAGCACAAAGGAAGGGACGAGCATCGATCCGAACAGAAATCCAGTGCGCGCGATATCTGCCACGCGACCGTCGATGATCACGCTCGTATCTAGCAGGATATTACGCCCAGTCAGTGTACCCTCCTCGCTTCTTCCGCCTCCCAGTGAAAATCGGCTTCCCAGTATGTTGAGAATATCATTCTGGCGGACGACGAAAATTGTTACACCAAGGTAACCGAATACAAGTGCACCGATAAACGGCAGCAATTGGCTGAAGGGTGCAGGTAATAACGATAACGGAAAGGAGACCAGGGCAGCAACAAGTAATCCGGCGATCAAGCCAAAGAGTGCTGAGAGCATGGTGCGCGCAGAAACCTGTGCAATCTGTGCACGGATTGATCGGATCGGTCTTGTCGTAACGAAGGGAGTGACGATCAACCCCATAAGCGCCCCTACCAATGCGAACACGCTTGCCCATAATATGGGTTCATCACCAGCAAGCTTGCTAAGATGTGTTCCTAAGTAAATGCCGCCAACAGCAAGCACTACCATGCCGATGATGCGAACAAAGAATTCGACGCTCATAAATAACCGCCTTCGCGAATAAGAAAGAGGGCGAACGCCCGGTTTCGGCGCTCACCCTCCGGAGAGCCGCATCCTCTTCTAACTTCCGTCGATTACGTGCCAAAGACACGCGAAAAAAAGGTGTAGATTAAGTTGTCAGAACAGGATGATCATAATGAAACCGGGTCGAAGGATTGATAATATGGAAGATAATCTCCCTCGATGAAATTATCATATCACGCCCGATGCACGCCTGTCAACGCACGCCCGGCCCGCTCAACCCTCAGAAGGAATATCAGCCCCACCCTTGCCAACACGAAGTAATCGGATAGGATAAAACGTCGACTTTATCGCTCCGCGGCCACCGGCAGGGGCTCGAGACGCACTGCGGACACCTTATATTCAGGGATTTTCGCTACCGGGTCGATGTGGTCGGACGTGAGCAGATTAGCAGCAGCCTCTGCGTAATGGAAAGTCATGAATACCACACCAGGTGGTGAGCGGCGGGTGAGCCGTGCGTTTGCCACCAATTGGCCCCGCCGGGAGCTGACCTTGACACGCTGGTCGTCGACGACACCTAGCTTCTCAGCATCTTCTGGGTGGATTTCCACCTCAGCTTGCGGAGCCAAGCTCTCGAGTCCGGGTGAACGACGTGACAAGGTCCCACCGTGCCAATGGAAGAGCACACGCCCTGTGGAAAGGACGAATGGATAGTCCTTGTCCGGTAACTCGGCCGGCTCTTGATAGTCAACTGCACTAAACAAACCTTTTCCGCGCGCGAATTTCCCAACATGCAGGATTTGCGTCCCAGGATGATCCACTGTTGGGCATGGCCATTGGAAACCACCCTCCCTTTCCAAGCGCTCATGGGACATGCCCCCATATTGTGGTGTGAGGCTTGCCATTTCGTCAAAGATATGTTTCGGACTCTCGTATGACCATTCAGCGCCCATGCGACGGGCCAACTCTGTGATGATTCCCCAATCCGGACGCGCCTTCTCCAACGGCTCCAGCGCCGGTCGGATAAGCTGGACGCGGCGCTCTGTGTTGGTGAAGGTGCCTGAGCGCTCGGCGAAACTCACTCCAGCGAATACGACGTCCGCCATTTCTCCTGTTTCATTAAGGAAAATATCCTGGACGACAAGGAAATCGACAGCCCGCAGCGCCTCTTCGACGTGGTGAAGATTGGGATCGGAAAGCATGGGGTTTTCACCCATGATGTAGATCGCCCGAACTTTGCCATCGATCGCCGCATCCATGATCTCGGTGACGGTTAGACCTGGCGTCGGGTTGAGATTCTCGTACGCAATGCCCCACCCCTGTGCGAACTTACGTCTCGCATCCTCGTCGGTCACCCGCTGATAGCCTGGGAACACATTCACTAAGCCTCCCATATCGCAGGCACCCTGAACGTTATTCTGACCCCGTAATGGATTGAGGCCTGTACCTGGTCGACCGACGTGCCCACACAGCATGGCAAGATTGGCGAGCGACTTGACGTTATCCGTGCCCGTAGTGTGCTGCGTTATACCCATTGCCCAAAAGATCGCTGACGCTTTCGAAGTTGCGTACAACCTCGCCGCCCTAACGATCTGGTCCGCAGGGACCGAGGAGATCTTTTCCGCTCTTTCTGGCGTCCAATCTCGTACTGCCTCCTCGAATGCTTCGAAATTCTCGGTGCGCCCTTCGATGAAGGATCGGTTCTCCAGTCCCTCACGGAGGATGACGTGCGCCATGGCGTTGATCACGGCCACATCCGTACCCGGTCTTTGTCTTAAGTGCATGTGCGCAAATTGAACCAACTCGATGCGGCGTGGATCGATCAGGACTAATTTGGTGCCACGTTCGCGCACCGCCTTCTTCATCTGTAAGCTCAAGACTGGATGCGCCTCCGTCGTGTTGCTGCCGGTTACCAAAAGTACTTCGGCTTCGACAATGTCACGAATCGAGTTGGTCATCGCGCCAGACCCCAATGTCGTGGCCAGACCGGCCACACTACTGGAGTGTCAAAGCCTTGCGCAATGATCGACGTTATTGGTGCCAATCACAGCACGGGCGAATTTCTGCAGCAGGTAGTTCTCCTCATTCGTGCACTTCGCCGATGCCAGGATGGCAACGCTATCTGGTCCATGCTGATCACGTATACTCATGAGACGTGTGGCAACAGTCATTAACGCCTCATCCCACGACGCGGATTGGAAATCCTTGTCTCGTCCGTCCCTCATAAGTGGTTGTGTCAGACGATCGGGTGCATGGACGTAATCATAGCCAAATCGACCCTTAACGCACAGATTTCCGAAGTTGACCTTATTATCGAAGCGGCCCTCGATGCGAAATAACAGGTCATCTTTAATGTGCATGTCGATCTGACATCCCACCCCACAATACGGACACGTGCTGTGAATGATTCGATCAGCTTTCAGCATAGGTGCCTCCGCCATCCAGGTGCGGGCCGCGTCGTGAATGCTTTTCTATTCCTTGCGTGCGCGTGATGGAAAAGATATCGTCTGGAGACACCCCCTGCTCGAGGAGATGTTCTCGCTTTGCTTTCAAGGCGCCTGTGGGGCATACACCCACACACTGCCCACAAAACACACATGTCGTCTGAGGTAGTGGTTTATCAAAGTAGGTCGCGATCGACGTATGAAAGCCGCGGCCGCTGAAGTTGATAGCATACGTGTATTGTGCATCCTCCGCACAAACCTGAACACAGCGCCAACACAATACACACTTCGCGTAGTCGCGAATGTACACAGGATTGTCATCGATCATCTGCGACTCGCGATGCGTGGCTCCCTGGAAACGCTCTGGCTGCGCTTCATATTCTTGCAGGTATCCGATGAGCTCGGGACTTTCGGAGAGATCCACCGCAGAAGCCAGCATTTCGAGGATGGTGCGACGGACACGTTCAACATTGGACGTCCTCGTATGGACCACCATACCTGGACGAGACTTGGTGACACAGGCTGCCTGCAATCCCCGGTCGCCTTCAATTTCGACCACACATAAGCGACACAAGGCATTGGCCTTGGTGTGCGCGAAGTAACACAATGCAGGGATTTCTACTTCCGCATGCCTGGCCGCATCCAAAATCGTGGTTCCATGTGGCACATGCACCTCTTGACCGTCGATCGTGAGCATGATGGTTTCCGACACGATTCCCTTCTTTCCTTTCCAAGACTTGCAAAGTCTTTGATCAATCCCCAGCGCTGGGAAAGACAACAGGTTCGGAGTAACCCAACCGTTCCGGGTGTGTGTAGACGCGCATAGACGTTTTACGTACGTAACCAACTAAGGTGATGTTCCACGCCTTCGCCAAGGCAATGGACATGGAGGTCGGTGAGTTGCGCGATGCGACAATCGGACATCCCATCCGTGCTCCCTTGAGCATCATTTCTGATGACACGCGTCCGGTCGTTAATAGGACGCGCTTGTGAGTCTCAATCCCCTTCACCATGCATGCGCCGAGTAATTTGTCTATCGCATTGTGCCGTCCAACATCTTCGGTGACGACCAACATTTTCTTACCGTCCGAGAGACCCGCGGCGTGCACACCGCGTGCCCGCGCATGGAGGCTGCCCGGGAAGTGCAATTGACCGAACAAATCAACCAGGGCCTGTGGTGAAATCGATGGTGAGTCCTCGAGCGGTTTTAGAACGACCGCCGGCTCCTCGAAAGTCACACCACCGCCGCAACCGGAGGTGATAATCTTGCGCTCGGGAATTTCCACGGCGTGATTTAGCCAGACATCGACACAACAACCGTCTTTACTGATGTAAATGTGATCGACCTCGTTCGTATCGATGATAAACTCTTCGTTCTTGATAAGCCCCAACGCCAGGAGATCTTGTTCTCGAGGAGAGCACATGATCGTGGCCAACTCGCTACCGTTGATGAAAATCGTGAGCAACGATTCTCCGATCACCTCTCCACTGGCGCGTCCCCAACCACGGCGGTATTCATACCACTCTGTCAGGATCACCCCCGAGCCCATCGTTACCTCCCCTGCATCAACCCTCATTGATCCCAATCTTCTAAGATTAATTCCGGCCAACGCTCCACTGCAGATAGGATCGCCATCGCAGCGGTCATCCCTAGTCCACATATGGAGGCGTGGGCCATCGCAAAACCCACGTCGTGTAACGCAGCGATGTCGCCTGTGGTTGCTTCTCCTCGGGCGATCTTTGCGACGATCTCAAGTTGACGCTGAGTCCCCAGTTGACAAGGGAAACACTTGCCACAAGATTCGTGTGCAAAGAAGTGAGCGAGGCTGAGCATGGTCTGCCGAAGATCGCGCCCTTGGTTGATGGCCATTACGACGCCAGACCCAAGTGACAGTCCTGCGGATTGCAGACCTTCAAAGCTCATCTGGACATCCAACTGACTCGGTTTGGCAAAGGCTCCCGCAGCACCACCGATTAACACGGCCTGAAGTTTGCCCTGCACACCTCCTGCCAATTCCAGCAAATCACGCAACTGCACGCCAAAAGGAACCTCATAGACACCCGGCTTTCCAATATCTCCCGAGAGACAAAACAGCTTTGAGCCCGGCGATTTCTCTGTCCCGACAGCCCGGTAAGCCTGCGCGCCATGACCTATAATCCAAACTGCCGCACACAATGTCTCAACATTGTTAATGACGGTGGGTTGACCGAACAGGCCGTGGGTGGTCGGGAAAGGTGGCTTGAGACGCGGGTAGCCGCGCTTACCTTCGATCGATTCAAACAATGCCGTTTCCTCACCACAGATATACGCTCCAGCCCCGGAGCGTATTTCAACATCGAAGCTAAAACCGCTTTCCAGGATGTTCTCGCCGAGATACCCGGCATTTCGTGCAAGTTTGATCGCTTCTTCTAGAGTACGCTGTGCGCGCGGATACTCACCCCGCACATAGATGTAGCCCTTGTGCGAGCCGATGGCATAACCACAGAGAACCATCCCTTCAATGACCATGAAGGGATCCCCCTCCATCAACACGCGATCTTTAAAAGTACCCGGCTCGGATTCGTCGCCATTGCAGACGACGTATCGCGGCTCATTCACTGTCGCAGCAGAGTACTCCCACTTTAACCCAGTCGGGAATGCGGCACCTCCTCGGCCAACCAATCCCGACTTCTTGATCTCCTCTACTACCTCCTCGGGACTCATTTTCTCCAACGCACGTTTGAGCGAGGTAGTACCACCGTGCGCTTCATATGCTTTTAAATCGACAGGATCGATGACCCCGCAGCGTTCTGTGAGCCAGCGCGGTTCACCTCCGATAATACCCAATGAGGCCTCTTTGGGGCTCACGATCCAATCGGAAGCTTCTTCGGGATCCGGAACCGCAACAGGTACATCCCCCACAAGCGCTGCTGGGGCGTGATCGCAAAGTCCCAAACACGGCGCTTCTTCGACCATGAAGGCACCATTTTCCGTGGGCTCATTTACATCTGACCCGAGGTGATGACATGCAGCTGCAAGGGCATCCTCTCCGCCGGCCTGCGCACATACCGGGCTGGTACAGACTCGCACGATGGTGCGAGCGGTGGGACGCCGATAAAGCATAGCGTAGAACTCAATAACTCCATGAATCTCAACCAAAGGAACGCGCAACCCCTGACCGACGGCTTCGATCACCGCCTCAGGCAGAAAGCCATATACGCGCTGCGCCTCGAACAGGGCAGGCAGAAGCTGCTTGCGCCCATCCGAGGCGTATCGTTGCAAAATCGGTTGCAGCGGGAGAAGGTCGAGAGGCTCCACAAGTGCCATGTCTGCTCCTTTATCGACAGCCTTCTAAAAATTCTCCGGCTGGTCAACGGACGATCGAATTCCTCTAAGCACTCACCTCTTCTATATTAAGCCAACTGTCTACATTATAACCCCACGAGATTTGCCTGCATCAATACCCTGTCGTAGAATCCCCGCATGTCGCTACAGCCCGGTTCAATTCTTCGTGATCGATATCGAATTGAAGATCAGCTTGGGAAGGGAGGGATGGGTGCCGTCTATACGGCGCACGACCTCACACTGGACCTACTCGTAGCGGTCAAAGAGAACCTTAGTGAGAATCCCGATGCCGAGCGACAATTCCTACGCGAAGCCAGGATTCTGGCCGAACTTCGACACCCCAATCTACCGCGGGTGACGGATCACTTTGTCCTCGAAGGACGCCAATACCTGGTGATGGACTTCATCGCCGGAGAGGATCTACACACCCGCGTTCAAAGGCAGCCCCCTTCAGTTGAAGAGGTACTTGGCTGGGCAGACCAAGTGTGTTCAGCACTGAGTTATTTGCACAGACAATCACCTCCCGTCATCCATCGCGACATCAAACCCCCCAATCTGAAACTGCAACCTGACGGTAGTGTTGTGCTGGTCGACTTCGGCCTTGCCAAGACATTCGATCAGGCGGTGACTGCCACAGGGGCACGCGGTCTGACCCCCGGATACTCCCCACCGGAACAGTACGGAACCCAACGGACCGACTCTCGCAGTGACCAGTTTGCACTCGCAGCGACCCTATACAACCTGCTGACCCAGCAACGTCCTGTCGACAGCATCGAGCGCATCATGAAGAAAGCCGTCCTTAAGCCGGTTCGCGAGATAAACCCTGCCGTGCCGGAACACGTCGACTTGGCTATCCAGCGTGCCCTTTCCCTCGATCCCGAGGAACGCTTTCCCGATGTCGACAGTTTCCGTACCGCCTTGAAAGGATTATTGGGCGCCGAAACGATTCAAGCCCCTACACTGACGCCGCTTATCGAGCNNGTGATAATCGTCGGTGTGGCGCTTGCCTCTGGAATAATCCCTGGTGTCGGACGGCAAGCTTCACCTACACTCACCCAACCACCTATTGCGGCAATCGCCGCCACGTCCACGCCTTCGCCCACCAGCGCGCCTTCTTCCACGGCACCACCGCCCACGGCCACTCCGACACACGAACCAAGCGTGTCGCCGACCGCGACTGTCCCACCATCGCTCACACCGGTTCCCATGGGTGGTGGAGGGCGCATTGCATTCATCAGTGATAGAGCCGACAACATCTTGCAAATATGGACTATGAACCCCGATGGGAGTGACCCTCGCCAACTCACCTTTGGTCCCGGGGACAAGACACAACCAAGTTGGTCTCCCGACGGCTCACAGTTACTCTATGTCACCTACGGTGGCCAGGATGCTTACGGTAACGATCTGGGCATGGACATCAAGGTGATCAACGCGGATGGGACTGGGATCGATTGGGTGGTCCATGAGCAAGGAGACGATACCGATCCAGCTTGGTCTCCCGATGGGCGCTTCATCGCATTCGCTTCCACGCGCACCAGCGATCTGCGCCAAGTCTACATCATCGACGCCTCTTGCCTGCAAGTGACCGAGGGTTGTCTGGAAGCGGAGGCGAACAGAGTTTCATGTCACTCGGAATTCTGCGCCGTGGAGTTCTCCCCCGCCTGGGCGCCCGAGGGAATCACCTATCCTGATTGGTTGCCAGCAAGCCACAACTTAGCCGTTGCCGTTTCAATCAATCAAGCCCCCGCAAAGATTTTCCTCCGCCCCCCGTCTGAGGTCATACCGAAAAGCTTTGATCTTAGCAACAGGATTGTAGGTGTAGACCACCTGACGTGGTCCCCCGATGGCAACTTGCTCGCCTTTACCTGGCATATCGACCGGGGGACCAACGAGGTCTACGTTGCACCGATTTCTGATCGCGGCGCCAACTGGACTCGCCTGACAACAAGCAATGGCAACAAAGAGCCGTCGTTCTCTCCCGATGGCAAATGGATCGTCTTCACCAGCACGCGGGACCAAAACCCAGAAGTCTATGTCATGATCGCCAATGGCACGGGGCAAGAGAACCTCACCAAGCACCCCGGCCGCGATATGCAACCAGATTGGCAGCCAGCCACAGAGTAAAAGGATCACGTGATCAAACACACATCGGACTTCGGAAGTCCTACGGACTTCCGAAGTCTTGGTATGATGTTAAGGATCTCTTCCGGGAAGGTTTTGTATGCAGGTTCTCACGATCGATGTCGGGACGGGAACACAAGACATCTACCTTTTCCACAGCGGAATCGCCATCGAAAATGGCTTCAAGCTGGTGTTGCCATCTCCGACTATGCAAATTCGAAAGCAAATCCAAGAAGCCACCAAACGACAAGAAGCGCTCTTGCTCACAGGTGTGACCATGGGCGGTGGACCATCTCAATGGGCCGCGCAGGCACATGTTCGCGCCGGACACCGCCTTTTTGCCACCGCCGAAGCGGCGCAAACCTTCAACGACGATCTGATTTGGGTTAGAAACGAAATGGGTGTCGAAGTTGTCAGTGAGGACGAAGCTGCCAGACTTAAGGGGGTGCGGGAGATCGAACTGCGCGATTTTGATTACGCGACCATCACCACTACATTAAGAACATTCGGTGTCGATCTCGATCCACAAGCGGTGGCTGTCGCCGTCTTCGACCACGGGGCAGCGCCCCCAGATGTCTCCGATCGTCAATTCCGCTTTGATTACTTGCGGGCACGTATCGAGGCCGAGAACCGGCTGTCTGCTTTCGCCTTCCTCGCCGATCAAATTCCTCCCAGCATGACGCGCATGAAAGCAGTGACGAAAAATGTACCCGGACTTGATTGTCCTTTGCTCGTCATGGACACCGCTCCTGCAGCAGTGCTTGGCACCTTGTTGGATCCCAAGGTTACGCTCCGGTCGCGAGTGGTCATCACAAATGTCGGCAATTTCCACACCCTCGCCTTTCGCCTTGGTCCAAGTGGCATCGAAGGGGTTTTCGAGCATCACACGGGCGAAATCGACTTAGCGCGTCTCGAGACATTGCTCGAGGCACTCGCAGACGGAAGTCTTTCCCACAAAGATGTTTTCGACGATCAAGGGCACGGTGCTTTGATCCTTCATCCTGAACCACTTCCGCTCACTGGCTCGGAGTTTGGCGTAGCCGTCACAGGTCCTCGACGATCGATGATGCGGGATTCTCGCTTACGACCTTACTTCGCCGTTCCTTTTGGAGACATGATGCTCACCGGATGTTTCGGTCTGCTGGTTGCCGTGGCGGATCACATCCCAACTTTGTCCCCAGCGATACAGGCAGCGCTTTCCGGGGTGGGAGGGGACACGACGCCGTGGGACGCAGGCGTGTAACTTCCTCAGACATTCTTCCATCGTTCACGAGGAAGGTACTTATCTCTGCCGGGTCCAGAACCACGATCTCATAATACGTTCGCCAGCAAGGTTCTCAATGGCTCGTAGTTGAAGTGCGTTTCGCCTGAGTAATCCATACTGGCCAGTCTTGGGACCGACGCGGTGGGGAAGCCCTCTCGTATTTGCGGCCTGGAGGTGCTCCGCCTCTACCTAACACCAACATCCTGCGCAGGACACTTTTGGCACCGTTCGCTGGTTTGCTCAACGAGGCGTCGAGATCAAAGCATGCTTGCGAAGAGGTTTTGACTATAATCTGCATACAGAAGAGTCCTAAAGCCGCCTGTCTCTCGATCTAAATCCGAGACGTCGATACGCGCTCGGGAGATTTCGTTGAAAAGTATGTATCGCCGTACAGTACTAACCCTACCCATTGTATTCCTTGGGGGGTTTCTTTACGCATGCAGCTCCAAGATCTCACCACCTGAGACCTTGGCACCCCAGGTGGCCACACAAACAATGCGCGCGGCAGCAAGTCTGATCGCCAGAATTGAGCAGCCCCCCCCTTCGGCTACGATTTCCATGCCGAATATCGTCACCCCGGCTCCCACAATAACTCTCGCCGACACTCCTACTCCCGGCTTCGTCCACATCGATGTGCCGAAGGAACCCCCTGAGCATACCAGCGAGTTGACGGATCGTTCCTCAGCGCCAATCGCAGACGAGAAACGGGCAATCGGAGACAGTTTCGACCGTAACGTCTTCGAGCGCCCATTTACTGCTGAAGAGATGCTCTATCAAGGTCACCTGGACATCGCGCCCGGCGCCGAACTCAGCTTAGCCCCGCCTTGGGTATATGTTTCGATTTTTCTCGTCGATGCGCCGCCTGCTGATACAAATGCTATCTACGGGGTCGAGCTTGACCTCAACCTCGACGGACGCGGTGATTGGCTCATCACGGCTTCCACGCCACTCTCATCCGAGTGGTCCGCGAGCGGCGTTCGTGCCCATCTGGACTCAAACCGCGATGTCGGAGGTGAAACGCCAGCCAAGTCGGAGATCTCCCCACCGGAAGGGGACGGATACGAGAGTCTGATTTACGATCAGGGCTATGGATACGACCCCGATGCAGCCTTCGCACGCCTGGTGACCAATCCAACTGTCATAGTTCAACTCGCATTTAAACATACGCTGATCGGAAAAGATAAAACCTTAATCTGGGGAGCCTGGGCGTTTGGCGATGAATACCATCCAGATCGGTTCGAGTACAACGACCATCTAACATTCGCTGAAGCCGGTTCCCCGAGATCAACAAGCCAGAACTATCCGCTCAAAGCATTGGCCCAAGTCGACAGCACATGCCGATGGATTCAGGGCATTTTGCCCCGTCGAAACATGCCCAACCTATGCGGCTACTCGCCTTGAACATCTGGGGGTGTTGGTATGCACGGCGGTTTTCACCGCCCCGCCGGTGATCCTGATTAACGCGTCACACTAAAGATGATGCGTTCGCTTTCCGTCTCATTCCCAGCGACATCATATGCACGAATATATACGACGTAATTGCCTTCTTTATCCGGATACCAACGCGTCGAATACGGGGGGTCCGTCACGGTCGCCACAGCGCGACCATTGACATAAAAGATCGCTCGGTCTACCTGCATTTCATCGCGTATATCCGCTTCGAGTACGACTTCCTTGCGCCAACTAAGATCCGTGATTGACCCTGGGCTAGGTGAAAGCACACGGATCTCTGGTGGTGAGTTATCGATCGTGACATGAACGGCCGAAGTCAGAATTCGGCCATTATCCAAAACGACCTGAAGTTGGAGAGTGTAAAGCCCGTTCAGGCCTTCCGAGTGCCATCGACCCAACACCGTACCTCTCACGGTCGTATCGACATCCGCTCCAATTTGTGTCCATTGAAGCGGGTTCAATCCTTGTCCAAACTGCAATCGATAAAATGAAAGGCCTTCCGGTCTTGCATTTCCACGAACGATCACCTCACCTCGCAGAACCTCGAATGACTCGGGGGAGATGATGTTGACCTCAGGATTCACCGTCTCCGTTCCAAATAACGTGTCATACTCCGTGGGAGGTTTTTCAATTCCCTCTAGATCGGCCCACGCCTCCGCCCCGGGCGGGGGAATCATGTAGACACGCTCCTCGACGACCTCCAATGGCGTCGATAGCGTGGCGAGCTTCCCTGTCTCCTTGTTTACCAAGAACGGCTGGAACAGATTGTCACCCATCGTCGGCTCGGTGCCGCTGATGAACATCTCGCGCACGATGTTAGGACAATACCTCGTTGGCAATAGCCCCGACGGATCACAGACCTCCAGACTGTTGATTCCCGGTGGAATCGACCAACCATCCCTCGGAGCATCACGGGTAGAGTAACGAATGGCAGCATGCCATATGGGCGCCGCACCGTTTAAAGCGTGAACACGTTGCATCGGCCTGCCCTCAAGATTCCCAATCCAAACTCCTACAACTTTTGAGGGTGTGAAGCCGATGGTCCAATTATCGCTACCCCCAGGGATTGTTCCTATCTGAACACCCGCCGGCTTACCGATCTCCAACACGCTTGCCTGACCATAGATCGGCCATCGAGTTGCCTCGTCGCTGAGAATATCGGCCATTAAAAAGGCCAATTGAGGGCTTAGCACAGCACGCATCTCCTGGTCTACGGTGTAAATCCATCGACCCACCGCATCTTCCACCCTCAGAACCGCTACAGGCTCAAGAGAACCTTGTTCCGTCCCTTGCTGAGATTGTGTTATCTCCACTCCGGTCATCCGGCCATGATTAGCCATGAGGCTATATGCAAAGGTCAGATCGACTAAGGAAGACTCCAACATGCCGGATGCGATTAAGGACCCATAATCCCGCTCGACCTCATCTGGCGCGAGAAGCCCCATGGTATCCGCAGTGCGCATTACGCTTTCCACTCCGACCAATTTGAGGCTCTGAATTGCTGCCGCCATATCTGCGTTGGCTAAAGCCGTGCGCATCCGTACGGGCCCTTGGAAATCATCCACTCGCTCGTACAGGCTTTGGGAGGTATCCTCCGATAGCGGAGCTTCCGGAGGGATATCTAGCACCATGGTCCCAGGCGAATAACCCTGGGCGAATGCCGTGACATATATGAAAGGAAAATACGCCGTTCCTGTAGGGCGCATTCGCTGCGCAGGCCCCACCATACTTAATATCTCACCCGTGGTCGTATCCAGTACGACCAAGGCGACATCACTGACACGGTGGTCGACACCAACATCACTGGGGCGAAGTGTTGGCAGGAGCCCGGCAGCGATACAAGCAGAGTCATCTGCCGCGGCGATACTGGCGCCCAGCTGACCTCCGGACAACCTTTCCAACTGCGTCCTCGCGGCACAATGGTTCTGCAATTGCAGATCGCGATCCAAGGTGGTAATCACCCGCAACCCACCGCGATGGAGCGCGTTCGGACCCAAGATCTCCCCCACACGCTGCCATGCAAAAAGGGCAAACTCTGAAGCGTAGGATGTCACTCCACCTTGCACCTTATTGATCTGAAGCTCGAAATCCAGGGCTTCATCACCTTCCGACTTTTCAATCATTCCCAGCTTCACCATCTTCCGCAGAACCTCAGCCTGTTGTTCCCTGGCCGCCTCTGGCGCATCAACAGGATTTGAGGATGGATTGTAGGAAACAGCGGCCAGCATCGCGCTCTCCGCCAGGTTGAGATCACCGGCATGTTTACCGAAATAAAACAACGAAGCAGCATCGATGCCGTAAACCAGGTTGCCATAGTAGGCACTGTTTAAGTACCACTCCAGGATCTGCTCCTTCGGATAGGATCGGGTGAGTTCTGCCGCCAACAAGGCGCTTCTCAACTCGTCCACCCACGGTTCGGTTCTCACCTCGTCGAGAGGCAGGAGATGGGCTTGAGCAAGCCGCTGGGTGATCGTCGGCTCGTGGTCATTCGACGGTCGTCTAAGCGCAGTCATGACCATCCCTTCAAAAACCGCCGAAGGAATGTACCCAGGATTCGTCCAGTATGTCTCATCCTGAGCTGCGATCGTCGCCTGGATGGCATGCCGAGGTATCGTCGAGACCCCTCCTGGTCGGATGCGCAACCATTTTCGATTCGAAGTTGCAGGGTGTGCCACATCATAGAGCAGGAACTCGCCACTACGATCGTAGATCTGCACGGTCTGCAAGGACTCGCCACCAGGAGTCCCAAATGCGAGTTCAATCTCTTCAATAGGCGGAAAACCAGCCGTCAGTTCCGCATAAACCATGGCGATGGATAGCATCACCACGCCGGCTGTCAGCACCAAGAGCGTAGTCAACCCAGCAGCAACTACCCCCGGCCACATGGTGCGACTTGCACGTGCCCGCCGTCGTAATCGGACGATATCCGTTGCTGAACGCATAAGAAGATTCTACTCGCTTCCGAGTGTCAGGCTATAATGATGCAAGTCCTGTGCCCCCTCCGGCATGCAATCCAGAATGATGTGCCATAGAAAGTGGTCAGTGAGCAGTGACTTTACACGATCGTTACAGCCCTTCAGCTGTGTTTCATTCATGGGGAAGTGAGGCTGCACGTTCTGGTGAATCTGGGGCATTAGAAACTTTGGTGGAGAGTTTGAGGATCACAACCCATCATCCCGCCCGCCCGTCCGTTCATTCCAATCACCAATGAGGTGTTCATGATACCTTACGATTACCACATCCACACCAACTTCTCCTGTGATTCAGAAGCGACGATGATGGAGATGTGCGAGGCAGCGATCGAGCTGGGGATCTTCGAGATCGGCTTCACCGATCATCTCGACTTCATACCGCAAGACCCTTGCTCGGGATTTCTGAGGATCGATGCATGGTGGGAAGAAATTCGCCGCTGTCGAGAAAGATTCAACGAGACGCTCATAATCCGCGCCGGGATCGAGATCGGGGAACCCCATCTCTTTGGGGAATCGGTCCAGCCTATCATCGACCAGCATCCATGGGATTACTGTCTGGGGTCTCTTCATTGGGTGGGTGAAGGCTGCGTCTTCTTCCGTGAATATTTTGAACAGCCCTCTGACGGAGCCTACAGACGATATTTTCAAGAGCTTCGAGAGATGGTGGAACGTGGTGACTTCGACATTTTAGGACATCTGGACGTCGTAAAGCGATACGGCTTCGATGTCTACGGTCTTTACGACCCATATGCCTGGGAGAAGGAGATCAGGGCTGTGCTCCGTGAGTGCGTCGATCGCGAAATCGCGCTAGAGATCAATACCGCCACCCTTCGCCGCAGCGTTGGAGAACCAACGCCCACCGAACCCATCCTCTCGTGGTATCAGGAAGAAGGAGGGCGCTGGTTGACAATTGGTTCAGACGCCCATGAACCGGAAAACATCGGGTATGGTCTCGATGACATCGTTGCCATGATACGCAAAGTTGGATTTCAGCAACTGGCTCGCCTCGAGGCTCGGCAGACCATCGCTTTTCCCCTATCCGAAGCGGAAGCAAGTGAATGAAACAAGGGAATTTCACCTTCTGCTACGTAATAACACTTGGGGAAATCCCTTTCGCCGACGCGCGTACGTTCCAGGAATCCTTGGCCGCTAAGATTGCAGACGGTATTCAGCCACCGACCCTACTTCTACTCGAGCATCCCCACACCTTCACATTCGGCCGTCGCGGACAGGAGGAGAACCTGCTCTGGAACAGGGAGGAGCTTGCGGCACGCAACATTGAAATCCATTGGATCGATCGCGGTGGTGATGTGACCTATCACGGACCGGGCCAGCTTGTAGGATACCCTTTGCTTCCTCTTGGTAAACTCAACTCGAGCGGCCGCCTCCCCCAGGCAGATTATGTCGGCTACGTTCGTCGCCTAGAGGAAGTGTTGATCCAATCTTTAGCCAAGCTGGAATTAGCGAGTACCCAGATAGCCGACCTTCCGGGTGTCTGGGTGCAACCCGATGTGGCCTCGCGCTCACCGCGTTGTCCACCCGCAGCGAGAAAGACACCATCGAAAATCGCCGCCATTGGTGTCAAAGTCGATGCCCTGGGTGTCAGCCGTCATGGCTTCGCCCTCAACGTCGATCCTGACATGTCTTATTGGGAGGGCATTGTAGCCTGCGGATTGGTGGATCACCCCTCCATAGCACTCGCCGATCTGCTCGATCCCATTCCCTCTATGGCAAGTGTCCAGGATGCCGTAATCGAAACCTTCGGTGAAGTCTTCGGATGTGAGATGCGTCGCCAGGCGGCCTCGATGTAACAACCGGATCAAGTTCCGGATTCGAAACAAACTACAAAGTGCGACAACAGTCCAGAGCTGGGCACGAAGTCTGCAACGCTCATCTATCGCCAGTAAAAACAAATTGCATACTGAAAGGGGCGCAAAGATGAAAACCATTCTCAGCATCGACGGCGGAGGGGTCCGCGGAATTATTCCCCTCTCTTGTCTGGTCCGCCTCGAAGCACGAGAAAACAAGCCCAGTTGCGAGCTTTTTGATATGGTCGTTGGCACTTCGACAGGAGCAGTCATCGCCGCTGGAATCGCCTTAGGAATCAGCGCACGCGGCCTGCTTGTGCTATACCGCGAACTGGCACGGGATGCCTTTCAGCGCCTGCCCTGGTGGAAGGTTCTCCTCAACCTCGGCAACCATCGCTACAGCAACGCATTTATCGAGAAGACCCTAACCGAACTCGGCGCCGATATCCCCCTGAACGATGTCCCCATCGACATCATGATCACCGCAAAGAATATCCATACCTCTTGTACAGATTTCTTCGTACGAGACAATCCAGGAAACGCCAACCTCTGGGGAGAGCTTCTATTGAAGGACGCCGTACTGGCGAGCACCGCGGCACCCACTTTCTTCCCTGCACATCAGGCTTTCTATCAAGATCAGAGTTACACATGGGTAGACGGCGGTGTTGGTGTGGCAGGAAATCCTTGTTATCAAGCCGCCGTCGAGGCAATCCATTATAGCGCTGGGAAATATCCACCAGGCGAGACGCGCATGCTTTCTTTCGGCACCGGACGCAGACCACATGCGATCCAAGTTGATAAGGCCAATTTCCTACAATGGGGGCTATGGGTATTGGCAGAGATCTTGGAGGACTCGGGCGATTGGCAGGCTTATATTACAAAACTGGAATACGATCTCAGCGCCCGCATTGACTTTAGGCGTTATCAGCTCGATCTCGCTCCCGACGTGTTGAAAGATCTCGGTGTGATCATCCCCCCTGGCGTGGATGTGACGGACATCGGGATGGACGCTGTGTGGGCCGTGGACTTGTTAGAAGAAATCGGACGCGCCTTTGCTGACAAAATCGATTTCAGCGATCCTGACGGCCTGGAACTCAAGACCACGGAAGGTTGGTAACGAGAAGACGCTTCCACTGGCGTCCAAAAGCCTTCCATTTTTCCCCAAGGGTGATTTTGATTTATCTGCATAGCCGCTAAAGAGAGGCCAGGCTCCAGTCGATACCTCCCCAAGTTCGGGACTTGTATTCCCCCTTATTCGATAATTCACCACGTCACTCGACATTGACACGTGAGTATGCCAACTTATTGGACTTAGTACTTAAGGATTATGACCTTCCAAGAGCCCGAGGTTTGTCTTCATGCTATACTCGATTCGATGTCGAGCTATTTTTAATTTAAGAAACGCGTTCCCGCCAGAAAGTGGAACGCGCGTGTAGTCTCGGGAGGCATTCATTTCTCGAATTTCGAACTCATAAAATCAATATTCCAGATGCAAGTCGATTTAACACCCTTTTTATGCATCCACGGAATAGGGTTTGCAAGGATCAAGGACAATAAATTTCTGAGCCCCAGGTAAAAATGCTCTGCCTACAACACCTGTTTTGACATCTCCGTGATCGTGCCTGCCAATCAAACCGCAACAATTCACAAAAGGGAGAGGTAAGATGGCCAAGAAAAAAGAGAAAAAGAAGAAAAAGAAACTGAGTAAGAGATTGAAGAAGCTCAACTTCGAGCGTATCATGCTCATCGTCGTCACGGTCGCTCTCATAATCGTCGTTGCGGTTATCGCCATTTCCAGCCTCGGCAAGAGCAGGGACGAGGGTCCCTCTGTTGCAGGACCCGTTGAGGGTGAAGAAGGTGTTGGCGAACAACTCAGTCCGGGAGAGGAAGCCACACCCACGCCAAGACGTCTGGAAGTGCATCCATCCCCCACCGCGATCGAACTGCTTGACGAAGATGATCCGAGGTCGATCCTCAATCTCAATATACCGTACGCCTCTGATTCCTTTGACGGGAAGACGTGGGGCGAACATGATCATGCCAATGCGACATATGATCTCGAGGATGGCCATCTTCTTGGGATCGACCACGAGCCAGAGGAGAGATTTATTTATTGGTCTTTGTATACCGAGTATGCACCTGCAGATCCTTATGCTGAGGTCTCAGCAACAAACGGCGATTGTGTTGCGAAGGATTCCGTTGGCTTTGTCATCCGCGTACAAGCCGATGAAACACCTAGTGGCTACGCATTAGAGATTTCCTGTGACGGATCGTACCGTTTCCGCAACCATCATGGTAGTAAAGCGGCGGATGAATTGATCCCATGGACTCCGTCTGACGTAATTAACACCGGCGCCAACGCCACGAACCGCATCGGACTTTGGGGCTACAAAGCAAAGTTCCACCTATTCATCAACGGACAACAGGTCGCCGAATTCTACGATCCTTTCATCAAACACACATACGGCTACTTCGGCGTCTATGTGCGGGCCTCGAACACATTTGATCTGACAGC
>WVZH01000432.1:158417-161165 GCA_011772595.1 Anaerolineales bacterium | reverse complement strand
TCTCTCCTCCCAAGCCATCGAAATTGTTGTATCCTTGTTGACAAGAGTTTGATGGCGCACGATTTCTAATTTTTAATGCCAAGAAGCTTCCCATGAAGCATGTAAATAAATCGCTTGCTGCTCGGACGGCAATGCAATTTCTCGCAATCGGCATGTTCCTTGCGGCGTGTAATCGACCCGCGGAAGAACCACCTCCCGATAAAATTGCAACCTACGTTGCCGCCACCCTCACCGCAGCGCCGACGTTACCCGCGAGCGTCACGCCGCCACCAAGCGCCACACCGGTCCTCACACCCAGCACTACGCCCATAGCGTCACCCACCGCAGGTCCAAGTCCTACTCCACCGCCGCCAGAGCTTTCTGCCGACGATCCACGATTTGGTATCAACCTTGCCGCGCCCCACTACGTCGACGACTTCAGCTCTCAACTCACGTGGTTCGGCCCCAATTTCGAAGGGGCGATCAACATCTGGGACAACGGTCGTATGCGCGCCACCGACAATCTCGCTGATCACAACATCTGGTGGAGCACAACGGTGCGCGAGATCGATGCCGGCTATCTATACGCCGAGATCACGGCTGATATCGGTGAGTGTAGAGGGAAAGACAGTTACGGATTTGCCGTCCGCGTCAGCGGTGATCAACGAAACAGTGGCTATACGATCGAACTCTCCTGCGACGGTCATTACCGTATGCGTAAGTTCGTTTCTGGTTCCGTTAAAATCTTAGTCGAATGGACGCCCTCCGAAGCCATCCAGAAGGGGCCGAACAGTACGAACCGAATGGGGATCCTGGCAAAAGGCAGTATTCTCCATGGCATAGTAAATGGAGAAGTATTTACTCCAGTCCAAGACAACGAGTTCACCCAAGGTACCTACGGCCTGTTTGCCAGCGCGATCGAGACAACCGGGGTGACCGTATATTTCGACGATTTCACCCTCTGGTTCCTCAGTCCGGAGTAAGGTCCGAGAGATCAAGCTGAGGAATCAGGGAGACTTACCCGACAACATCCTAAGTACGAGCCACCAGGATCATGCATGTTAAATTCCATCGGCGCACGGCTTGTCACGGCGTTCACATGCGCGCGAGATCGCCGTAGCATAAACACATTTAGGTTGTTGCGTTTGATGTTTTTGGGATTCGTAACCATCGTTTTCACCAGTTGCCTCAGCGTTCGACCCGTGCTTCCACCTACGCCCAGCGCAACCCTCCCCACTTCAACGCAAACGTTTGTCTTCCCCTCCCCCATACCCACTGCCACCTTCTCTCCCGAACCGACCTCCACCCCCACACCAGATCTCCTCGTCGGGCTTGGGAATGTCATCTTCAGTGATGAATTCAACACAAATAAAGGCTGGGAGCTTAAACAATCGGACATCGGCGGCTCAAGTATATTCAACAGTCACTTAAACCTGGCCGTTCGGGAACCACACTCCTTCTACTCTGTTCGCAGTCCGTCGTCAGAAGCACCCGATTTCTTCCTCGAGGTCAGCGCCCGCGTCGAAGTTTGTAGTGAAGGTGATGAGTACGGCATATTGTTTCGACTCAACAACTTTTACGAGCACTACCGCTTCACGCTTACGTGTGAGGGGAACGCTCGCGTCTCACGCATCCTTCAGGACGGCGAAGTCGCGCTGGTCCCCACAACACAAACCTATGCCGTTATTCCTGGATTAAAAGTCAGCAACACCATCGGCATATGGGTTAGCGGAGGAACCTTCCAATTCTTCATCAATGATGTGCAGGTCTTCTCAGCACGCGACGACGAGTTGACTTCCGGCGGTCTTGGCCTTTTTGTCCGCACACGACGTAGTGGCCTGACTACCGTTTCCTTCGACTACTTCACCGTGCGAGCTTTGTTGCCAACCGCCACGCCCACCGTTACCCCGTCGCCTGGATAGGGAATCCATGACTAAGAAACGTCCTTTTAAAAATCGTCTGAACGATCTAACTCCCAAGAAATGGCTTCAATTTCAGAAATCGTGGTTCATCCACAACCCACCTCCACGGAAGAAAGATGTCTTGAGACATCCTGCCAAATTTCCTGAGACTCTTGTACAAGAATTTGTAGAATTTTTTACCAAACGGAGGCAGTTGGTCCTGGATCCCATGGTCGGTACCGGATCCACGCTCATAGCCTGTCTGAGAGCAGGCAGAAATTCTGTTGGCATTGAGTTGAATCCGACTTACGCTGAAATCGCCCGCCAGTTGGTGACAGAAGAGCGAACAGCGCTGGGTGAAGCGGCCGATGAATTACGGTGTGAGGTCATTAACGGTGACGCCGACCGTTTGGAAGAATTCGATTTACCATCTTTTGATTACATCATCACCTCGCCGCCTTATTGGAATATGCTCCATACACGGGGTGCGGAGACCCAGCGAAAACGACGCGCCTCACAAAAACTCGATATTGTATACTCAGACGACCCGGCGGATGTAGGCAACATCGAGGATTACGACGAATTTCTGGATGCTCTGGTGTCGATATATTCCAAGTTGAAACCTTACCTGCGGCCGCGAGCCTACATGACCATCATTGTGAAAAACGTGAAAAAGGGGGGGCGTATTTATCCACTCGCCTGGGACCTGGCGCAACGTCTAAGAGAAATCTACACACTCAAAGATGAGAAGGTGTGGTGTCAGGACGATATCCGCCTTGCCCCGTACGGACTGGGGAACGCTTGGGTGAGCAACACCTTCCACCACTACTGCCTGCAGTTTCGAAATGAGTCTGATTTGTAGGATTTC
>WVZH01000432.1:157096-158312 GCA_011772595.1 Anaerolineales bacterium | reverse complement strand
CAAAAGACTGCACCATCTATAATAATATGAGGCAAGCATCGTTCGCTCGGTAACCACCCTCAATTCAAGACAATCCAGGAAAGAGGCAGCATGTGAGTAAAAGCATACAGGTTTTAGAGCGTGCCATGAAGCTGCTGGCAGCTTTCGATGAAGACCATCAGGAGATGGGTGTGACGGAGCTGGCAGATCGATTGGGTCTGCACAAGGCCACGGTCCATCGCATACTGCGCACACTGGAAAAAGGCGGTTTCATCCAGCAAAATAGTGACAATAGCAAATACCATTTAGGTTGGCAGCTGATCCCATTGGGAACATTAGCTTTGCAGCACTTTGATCTACGTCGATTAGCAAGTGATCTAATGCATGCGTTGCTGGAAGAACACCAAGAAACTGTTGATTTGGCCATTTATCAAGCCGGAGTNNGCGACTGGAAAAGCTTTCCTTGCCTTTGCAGAACCAGAACAGGTCGACAAAATTCTCTCTCGCAACCTAAATCGCTATACACCACAGACCATCACGGATCCGGATCTGATCCGCATGGAGTTTGAAGAAATCCAGAGAAAAGGATACGCGACCAGCAGGCAGGAATTTGAGGTTGGAATTACGGCCGTTGCAGCGCCGGTCTTCAACCGAAAAGGCAAGGTCGAGGCAGTTATCGCCATTCCCGGACCCTCCTATCGGATCCCCGATGAGCGCATCACTGTACTAGGTGAGGCGGTTTGTGCTGCTGCCCGCACTCTGACCGCTCGCTTGCGAGGGATCTCAGGCGTTGTTCTCGAAGATGCTTTGTAATCATTTCTTGTCCGGGATGTTGTAGACATTTTGCCGGTAAAGCACCCATTTTGATGATCCACCATGGCACGTGCAAATCGTTCTTCTCATCGGATAGAACACAAACCTGATCCTAAATCATCCCACTGATCGGAATAAAAAAAGGAAGTTCCATGTCGTCAACAACGCTACTCATGCCAGAATCGCTGCACACGGCCTGTTTGACCCTCTTACGTGCAGTAGGCGTTCCTGAGGATCAGGCGAGTGTGGTCGCGGATGTCTTGGTTCGCGCGGATTTGCGCGGAACCGCTTCGCACGGCGTGCTGAGACTGCCGGCCTATGTACACAAAATCCAAGCTGGATTGTTGAAGCCAGACACACCTTGGACCTGTCTCAGAGAAACCCCAACAACAGCGCTCTATGATGCCGGCATGGGATTGGGCCC
>WVZH01000432.1:147368-156961 GCA_011772595.1 Anaerolineales bacterium | reverse complement strand
TTGGTATTGGATATGGCAGCCAGTGTGGTAGCGCGAGGAAAGATCCGATTGGCAAATCGTGAGAGTCGCCCCATTCCCCAGGGTTGGGCGCTGGACAGCGAGGGTCAACCGACCACAGATCCTCAGGCTGCCATTGAAGGAACGCTGCTTCCCATTGGTGGACCCAAAGGATATGGCATCGCCTTGGTGAACGATATCTTGGCCGGGATTCTCACAGGATCGCCATCTGGAATTGATGTGTTTTCCATTCATGATCTTGAGCATCCATCGCCGGTTGGATTCTTCTTTCAGGTCCTACAGATTGAAGCATTCAGTTCGCCACACGACTTCTTCGAGCGCCTGGAAGCTCAATTGACAGCGATCCGAAACAGTCCTCGAGCCCGTGGTGTGGAGCGGATCTATATCCCGGGGGAGATTGAATGGGAATGTGAACGGGAGCGGCGTCAGAACGGCATCCCGATCGGAACGGCAACCCTGAAAGCATTACATGAATTAGCTGAAGAATTGGGCGTTCAAATCCAAATCTAACCGATCCATGTGATCGTGGTTGGAGAAGATCACCTTCGACGAATACTGACGCACTACTTTCGTTATTATCACAAATGCTGCAATCCAGCTGTATCGGATTTTGGCAAAAGACAACTGCGCGAGCAAATCGCCGAACTCCTGAAACATAAGGGCTGCTCTTCGCAGCTTACATAGACCTTGAAATGATAATTCTTGCATCAACAGCTATGCAGCCGTCCTGGTATGGAAGAACGGGATTGAAATCCACTTCCTCGATTTGCGGTTGTTCTTCGAGCAGTTGCCCAAGCGAGACGAGGACGCCGGCAATAGAATCCACGTTCATGGGTCCCCTTCCTCGCACTCCCTTGATCAAAGCAGGCGGGAGCGTCTCATGGATCAGCTTTTTCGCCTCATCAAGGGAGATTGGCGAGAGGCGAAAGCCTACAATCTTCAGCGCTTCCACATAAATCCCGCCAATTCCGAACATAACCGTGGGCCCAAAGGATTTATCTCTGAGCGCCCCCATCACAAGCTCGGTATTTGAAGGTATCATCTTCTGGACCAACACCCTTGGCTTGCGTAAGTTGGGCGCAGCTTTCTTTACATTTGCAGCGAGTTGTTCATACGATCCCTTTACATCGCTATCCGAAGTTATTCCAAGCATCACGCCGCCGGCATCTGTCTTGTGCAGGATTTCTTCGGAGACCACCTTCAATGCAACTGGATACCCAATTTCATTCGCTGAAGTAATTGCACTCTCGATGGATTCCACAACCCGGAAAGGAGGCACGCTGATTCCATATTCGGTGCATACCTCGTATGCCTCGGGTTCCAGAAGACTGACTCGCCCTCGTTTTGATGCGCTCGAAATTACCTCTGCGGACCGACTTTTCGGATTTGGTTTGAATTTAGGGATTGCGGCTTGCCCAGAATGGGATTTGCGGAAAGCCGCATAGGTCGCCATATTCCCTGCAACCCTGGCGAGCAAATCGGGATATTCGAATGTAGGCATGCCCGCGTCCTCGAGACCCTGTCTGGCTTCGTGCGCAAATTCTCCGAAAGTCACCGAATTCAGAAATGTCTTCCCACCTTGCTGCGATTGGCAGGCCTGCACAATTTCATTCACGAGAAGCTTCTGATCAAGGAATGCGCTCGGAGCCAGGATCTGCAAAACAATATCAATGTTCTCTTCCTGGAATAAAATCTGCAGGACCTGATTGTGAAGTTTTTCGTAATGAGCGGCTGTCAAATCGACATATCCGTCAGGATGCCCAATATTCGCCATCGGAGCACAAATGCCCTTGAGGGCCTTTTGCGTCTCGGGTGAAAATTTTGCCAGCTGTAGCTCAGGTATCGAGGAAATCTCATCAATACAGATTGTCCCAGGTCCACCCATATGTGTGAGCACGGATACGCGATTTCCTTCCGGAACCGGCTGCTTCTCGAAAGCTCTCAAGGTGTCGTAGAATTCAAGTATGGTTCTGGCACGAATGATGCCCGCCTGTTTAAAAGCGCCGTCATAGATCGCGTCGGATCCGGCAACAGAACCGGTGTGTGACAATGCGGCTGTCGAGCCGATTTCACTTTTACCGGTTTTCATGACCACAATGGGCTTTACGGCACTGACTTCGCGGGCGACCTCAAAAAATTCTCTTGGGTTCTTAATTCCCTCCAAATAAATGGCAATAACGCATGTTGACCCATCGTCTTTGAGGAAGCTCAGCAGTTCACTCATGCTCACATCAGCCATGTTTCCGACCGAAGCGAACTTACTGATACCGATCAGGCGCAGTCTCTCTGCCCAGAACAGAAAGGAAGTGGCGAATGCGCCGCTTTGTGTGAGGATGCTCACCCCGCCTTTCGGGTAAGCCGGAATATCGAAATTCGTGTTGAATCCACTGTAAGCATCGATCACTCCAACGCAGTTTGGCCCGATAAGCCTGATCGAGGCTGATCTCAGAGTCCGGACAAGCTCCCGCTCACGATGCTTTCCCTCCCTTGTGTTCAGTTCTCCGAATCCTGCGGACATGCACACGGCTGCGGTTACATCGTCAAATTGGCGCTTCCTTTGAACGAGTTCAACAGCGACCTGCATCGTGAGATCCGCAGATACAAGCATAACGCAAACTTCCACCGGTTCAGGGATATCCAGCACATTCTTGTAGCAGGGGAATCCGAGGATGGAATCCTCGCGCGGATTGACAGGGAAGACCTTCCCCTGGTAGCCCATGGACACAAGGTTTTTGAGCGCAGTATGCCCCGGCTTCTTGGGATCAGAGGACGCTCCGACAACGGCCACACTTTTCGGTTTAAAGAATGCGTCTAACGCAGAAATCGTTCCCATACGTCTCTCCCGCTTCTGTCAATCCTTCATTACAGTACTTTCCGTCTCTTGAGCATTTCCTTAATGTGAAAACACACGGGTAAATTACCGTATCATCATGTTTATTTTGGTGTCAAAACACATTTTCGTCCACTGGTTTCATCTACTAAAATATAGTTCCAAAATCGTTTTCAGAGAAAGCGTACGGCCCATATTAAAGCCCCAGAAGTTTTGCATTCATATCTGCAATACCTGGAAGTCCTCAAGGTAAGTTATTTAAATAGAGAATCGCGAAGAATATCTTCGAATGGAGCTGGAAATGTTCAAGAACGCCTATGTTCCCTACAAAGGATACTGGTGCTCGCCTTTTTGCCGTTGGCAGGGGTCGCTACAAAATCAGAATTCCACGGAGCTGGCAGCTGCCGCGGCGAAACGGTTCTTTGAATTGCGCGGGATCACGCCTGATATCTTCGATGGTATCGTCTACGGCGCGACCGTTCCCCAACCGCTGTGGTTTTTTGATGTCCCCCATTTTGCCACGCTGATGGGCAATCCAAATATTAGCGGTCCCCGAGTCGCCCAGGCGTGCCTCACCTCCACGGTTTCTCTCCATTATGCCGCATCTTCCATCGAGGCGGGAAGCAACACCAATGTATTGGTGGCCACTGCTGACCGAACATCGAATTGCCCGAACATCCTCTGGCCGAACCCTTCAGGCCCCGGCGGAAAGCCGCATAACGAGAGCTGGATGATTGACGGTTTCAACTGGGATCCCATTGCCGAGACCGGCCCCTTGGGTACGGCCAACAATGTCGCTAAGAAGCACGGTATCACCCGGGAAGATTCCGATGCCCTGGTTCTCGATCGATATATGAAGTACACGATGTCGACGGCAGAGGACCGCAAATTTCAGAAACGCTATATGCTTCCCCTGGAAGTCAGGCTTTCCAAGAAAGAGACCATTCTTGTGGAAGAGGATGAAGGGATTATCCCCTGTACCGCCGAGGGCCTAGCAGGGCTGCGAACGGTCTCCCCGGATTCCATCCTGACCGTCGGTGCCCAGACCCACGCGGCCGATGGAAATGCCGGTATGATCGTCACCACAAAGGAGAAAGCGGATGAGATTTCCGCCGACAAGTCCGTGACCGTCCAAATTCTTTCCTATGGATTTGCGCGTGCCGAAAAGGCACACATGCCCGAGGCGCCAGTCCCGGCATCGGCGCGAGCATTGGAAAAGGCGGGCATAGCGGTATCCGATCTTGCGGCGGTTAAAACCCATAATCCGTTTTCCGTAAACGATATCGTCATGGGAAAAGAGATGGGGATCGACGAGAAGATATTCAACAATTACGGAAGCTCTTTGATTTTCGGACACCCTCAAGGGCCCACCGTCATGAGGTTGTCCATTGAACTGATCGAGGAGCTGGTTCTCAAAGGCGGCGGTTATGGACTGGTGGCCGGTTGCGCGGCAGGCGATTCAGGAGCCGCCCTGGTTTTCAAGGTGAATTAAGAGCAGATGATATTTGCAGGAGACATCCAATGACGAAAAACAACCTCTACCCAAGCTTTTATAATCCCTTCCTCATTCGTCCCACCCGGCCGATACCCGAAGAGATGGCAGTGATCGGTGCCGGGAATATCGGCCCCGATATCGCCTATTCTTTACGGACCGGCCTCCCGGATAAGAAACTGTACCTTGTGGATGTGATTGAAGAACCTCTCAAGAAAGCAAAGGAACGGTTTGAAGGATATGCAAAAAAAGGGGTAGAGAAAAAAAAGCTGCGCCCCGAGCAGGTGGAACCCATCCTGGGTAATATCGTATACACCACGGATTACGATAGCCTTAAAAACTGTGGCCTGGTGATAGAAGCGGCGACGGAAAACCTGGAGCTGAAAAAGAAAATCCTTACAAACGTCGAATCAATCGTCGGAAAGGATACGATCATAACTTCCAACACCAGTGGCATGACGGCGGATATGATCTTCAGCCATTTGAGCCACCCCGAGAGGACCACCATTACCCATTTTTTCGCACCGGCGTGGCGTAGCATGGGAGTCGAGGTAATCAGCTGGGAAGGTGCGGATAAGAGCGTCATCGATTTTCTTCTCTGGTTTTTGGCTCAGGCCGGAAAAGTGCCGGTGGTTGCCCGGAGTGTCTTTTCCTTTCTTCTGAACCGTTTATTTGAGACTTGGGTGAGTGAGGCCGTATGGATGCTGGAACGGGCTACGAGTAAGGAGATCGATTACGTTTGCGAAGAGTTTCTCGGCGCCGGACCTTTTTTTGTGACGGGTGTGGGCGGTGGTAATCCGCTGACATTCGCCTCCCAAACCCGCAGAATGGCTGAAAGAGAGGCCTATGCCCCAAGCCGGATACTATTGTCCATAGAACAATGGGCTTTCAATAAGCCCGGTACCAAGGTCGAAGTGCCCCCTGCTCTTGCGGAGTGGATCAGGATGCGCTTTCTAGGATCTGTCTTCTCCCAATGCTTCGACATCGTGGACAGGAATATCGGTACCCGCTCCGATCTTAATTTCGGCAGCATTATCGCCCTCTCCTATAAAAAAGGCGTACTTGACCTTATGACCGATCTTGGCGCTAAAAAGGTTAACAATATTATTCAGAAGTTCAATGCCGAGCGCCCCGGTTTTCCGCAACCCACAAAACCCATCGAAGAGTATCTCGATTTCCCGCGGGACATCCTGGTCGACCAGATGGATGGAGTAACCATCCTCACAATCCGCAGGCCTCAGGTGGCCAATGCACTGAGCGACCACACCTGCAATGAAATACTCGCCGAGCTCAAAAAAGGTGAAGAAGATCCATCCGTGAAAGGATTCGTGATCACCGGTTACGGCCCCAGGGCCTTTTGCGCCGGCGCCGATATCGGCGGATTTGTCGCTACCTTCGACAACCATGCGGCCGGTGTTGCGTTGTCGCGCGGAAATTCGAAAGTCCTGGAGTACATCGACCAGATGACAAAACCGGTCGTTGCGGCTCTCAACGGGCTTGCCATGGGGGGCGGCACCGAACTGGCCATCCGGTGCCACAGCGTGGTGGCAATGGAAAAGGCATTTCTGCAGCTTCCGGAGATCACCTTGGGCATGATACCCGGCATGGGAGGTGTCGTTATCCCGTATCGCAAATGGCCCCAGGCAGCGGAGAAATTCCACGCAATGATCGGCAAAGCCGAAAAAATGACAGTTAAAGAGGCCTTGGAAATCGGAATCGTGAAAGAAACTGCGTCGAGATTCCCCGATCTGATGGATGCAGCCATCGCTGAGGTTAATAGGCTCCAGGGGAATATACCCAGGATCGGCCAGGGGCCGGTTGAGATTCCCCCGTTCGTTGTTCCTGAAGCGCCCATGGCTGGGGATCTTACACTCAGCAAGGATATCCTGGGAATCATCGGGGGGGTCATCAACAAGGCCGCAGCGGCCAAGACGCTGGCGGAGGCTCTGGAGATTGCCTATTTGGGAGCCGGCGATATCTCCTGTGCCAAAGATTGTAGAGAAGGGGTTACCGCATTCTTGGAAAAAAGAAAACCCGAATTCAACAAATAGCCGCGGGTTCGGTTTATCAGGATGTCCATGACGCTCCTCCCCCTGGGCGATCAGCCTGGCCTACTCTAGCGGACACAGACAGGTCGAGCGGCTTTCTTGATCAGACACAGCTGCTTCCTCATAGCACGATTGCATCGATTCAGAAGCCTGTAGGCGCTCGGCTTTCCATCCGGCAGAGGCGAGCCGCATTACATGCAGCATTCCCGTCCATTTGCCCTTGATTCTTGAAGCACAAAACCCATATCCTGTCCTACACATACCTCATGACAATGTGTACGACACTGGCATAATGAGAGTCGAATATCTCCCCCTAACGTCGTCCAAGGAACAAGCTAGATAATTACGCCCCGCGAAATTCACTCGTGTGTCTCGGTAATTTCCTCTTCTACAAATATGATTGCCTCTGATACGCAGTTCTCAGCGCAAGTCCCGCATTCGATGCATAGACTCACATCGATGAAACATTTGGTTTCATCTTCGCTGACCGCCTCCGACGGGCATCCAATAACACAAACTCCACAAAGAATACAATCATCAGTAACCACATATGGCATTTTGACCTCTGTCCTTTACCTTTGCCGGCATACGTTCAAATAAACCTGCCTTATCCCGCGTACATTCCTTCCGGATCGATCTCCTCGCGAATCACCCTGACCTGCTCTGGAGTTGGGGGCGCCGTTGTTGGGATTTGCTCAGGCACGATTGGCGTGAAACCAGTAGCAGCCAGCACATCCTCCAATGTGGTGCCTGGATGAATGGATTCCAGTTTCATGCGCTTACTCGTTGGATCAAAGTTTAAGATTGCCTTGTCTGTGATCACACGGCTGGGCCCTCCCCGAAGCCCCGCAGCCTCACGCTCCCCCACTCCTCGAAGATACCCCGGGCTCGTTATAAAGGACACAGCCTCGCTGATCTTGCGCACCTCATGGCGAATGATGATGATCGTACGGTTGGCGTTCGACGCGAGGTCGTTCGCACCGCCGCTGCCGGTGAAATGGCGAAATTTATCCTGCGGGTCTCCAATCAACGTCGTGTTTAGGTTGCCATAGGCGTCAGTTTCGAGACCACCCAGGAACCCCACATCGACCAAGCCCTTATGCAAGACTGTGCCCAGCATGTCTACAAAACTACTGAGGACTTTGGCACGATACCAGACTCGAGGGTCGGCGAGACCTATCCCGGTATGAACGGGCTCTGGATCGACCACACCAAGCTCAAAAAGGATCGAGATATTCGGCGCATGGGTTTTCTTGGCAAGGAAGGATGCGATCATCGGCAGGCCAAGCCCTACCGCAACGATCTCACCATCTTTCAATTCACGAGCTCCTGCAACAGCCATCAACTCAAAAGGAGTGTATTCGAGCTCCTTTGTCATTGTTCCCATCCTCTCGGATCAATAACCCAGATTCGGATCGGCGGTCAGGTCGTTCAGGTGCTTTACACCACCGATCAGCTCCAAGTAACCCCAGTGGTCTTCGACGCCATAGACATACTCATCGAGGTACCTTTGACAGCCCTCTGGTGTTTTGGAAGCCTCTGCATACTGCCTGATGTGGTCTTCATCGTAATCGTAAGCGTGATATACGGCGGTGGGATGAGCCGCGAAAGGCAAGTGCACCACGTGGGAGACCCTGAACCCAGGAATGACTACTTGCTCTGGGCTTCGACGAATCGTCTCCGTGTCAACCAGGCGCTCAGTGATGATCATGACTCGCTTGCTGGCCTTCGCCTGCTCTTCATTGTCCCAACGAGCACCAAAGATAACGGCGTTGCCCTCCGAATCTGCCAACTGGACCTGGATAACCGCAACGTCAGGCACAAGCGGCTTCAGCACGAGCCAATTCTCTCCCGTGAAGGGGTCGTCCATGGTGCTGACTTCCGATGGCGACGTCTCCTGCAATCGTCGAAGGATATCGGAGCCTCGCAGAGATCGTATTGGAATGAATGGCAAACCAAGGGAACCGGCCAGGTAGCGGAACGCCATCGAGAGGCTGCTGTATTCTTCCGCAATCAGTGACCCTGACTCGATGCCCCTATTAATGCAGTGGTGCTGACCGAAGCGGCCGCGTGAGCCACCCCCATAGATGATCCGTTCCACAGCCCCACCGCCAACTAAAATGTCTGCATCCATGGCCGCAACGCATTGTGAAACCGTCAATCCCTTGATCCCTTGACGGATGACTTCATGCGCGAAGGCCATCGCGGATCGAGCGATGGCGAAACCCGACAAGGCGACATGCGCTCCCTCAGGAATGGATGCCACAGCTTCGGCGATTGAGACTACCTTCCCCATGAGCGCCTCCCACTCGTTATTCGCCCGGGCGTTTCTCAAAAACCACGAGAAGCACCTCACACGTCCCGTTCTTGATACTGACTTCCGCCAGTTCTACTTGACGTTTCAGCTTATCCTCGATTGCTAAAGCCATGAGATTGGCTGGAATGCAGGTGAAGGGTTCAACGCCGTGCGCAAGCATCCTCATTTCGACGGAATGATGCATGCAACCTTGCACGCTTAAACGAAGAAGCTGCTCTTCCTGCTCGTGGTTAACCTGCTCCACGATTCCTTCTTCCTGCAGTATCCTTCCGATCGTCCCGGCAATCTCCTCAAGCTCGTCTTTCTCGATCTGCTGCAAGCACTTGTCCATGAAATACGCACGCCCAACGTTGGTCACGCGGAAGCGCGCTCCCTTTCCCCGCTCGTCCCAAAATGCTTTCTGCAAATCGAAAATGATGCTGTTTGCGTATTCTGTCGAAACCCTCTGGCCAGTCATTCTTCCTCCCCGTAATACTTCTGATCCCATGTTTCCAAGTACACCAATTGATGCAACGGGAGCCGTGGACGGGGCTTGGGATAGCGGGTTGAATGGCCAACGGCGACAATGCTTATCACCTTGAACTCCTCAGGGACATCCAACATGGCTTTCAAACGCTCCTCATCGCGGATATCGATGCAAGGTGCAATCACCCAGCAAGCGCCAAGCCCCAGTGCTGTCACCATGAGCAACATGTTCTCGATGGCTGCCGCAGTATCGTAAGGCAGATCCCATACGTTCTTTCTACCGCAGACCACGATGTTCACTGGTGCCGTAGAAAGAAAGGCCGACACAGATCCCGATGTGAGCTTCTCAAAGATGGCCTTCTTCTTCTCCTCGTCTTCCATGGTGGAGAAACGCTCGTGCATCTTCTTGGTCACATACTCGGC
>WVZH01000432.1:63198-147306 GCA_011772595.1 Anaerolineales bacterium | reverse complement strand
GCTTCCAGGATCAACCTCATGTCCTCTTCCGAGACGGGCTCGTCCGAATAGTCGCGGATGCTTCGGCGATCCTGGATGATTTTCATCGCGGCTTCAGCTATGCTGTACTTCTCAGACATCTCACAACCTCCTCCGGAGCTGGTTCCAGCATCTCATTCGTCGTTTTACAAGCTCCTGGTCTATCCCCTAGTACCCCAGCGGGTGTTTTTATCTCCAAGATCACCCTCCATTGATAAAAGGGAAGAAGCACACCCTTTGTCCGGAAGAGAGGGGCTCATTCCACTCCACCACCCGGCCATCTACGGTAATCAGCCCAACGCGTTCACGATCCAGTTGAAGGCGATCGGCAATGAAGGCCGGAGTACATCCTTCCTCGATCGGGAATCGCAAAGTCTTCTTCTTTCCATCTGCTAAACCCGTCGACAGTTCCACTTCGACCCACATCGAATTCACTTACACTCGCCACCTTCGGTATAAGGACATGTGCAGGCTAAAGATCCTCAACTGCTCTTGCCAGTTCATCTGNNTTCGGGTAGCCGGTCGTGTACGGGTGTGAAACCCTCCCTCCGATTGAACTCGCGTTCCATACGCAATACTTCGTCCTCCATGCGGGTTAAATCCTCTTCAGCCCACTTCCAACCGAAGCGAGTATTGAGTAAGGTAACCATCAATCCGGGATCGGCGACCACCGGTGGTCGCGCGAACAGACACAACCCGGTCATGTCCAGCATCACTGCAATACGCTGCAAGTTTCGGGATAATTCTCCTTTACCTTCCTGTGAGAGAGGGTTGGACGCCTGCCTCGCACCGATGGTATTCCCGGCTGTGTGGTCGGCGCCCATCGCGGAGGTGGCATATGTCACGCCGTTGCCTTTGAGCGTTCGAGGATCGTAGCCGGGTATCGCTTGTCCTCGAGCGACCGGTACACGCTCCACGCCGAGAATCTGCCCGGCGATCTGAGCACCGTTACCCAGGATGCGGCCAATAGGCGTTCCTTCAGCGACTTCCTGTATCAGCTGTGCGGCGGCCTGACCGTCCCCAAAGGGCGCCAAGCCAGCTTCCATAGCAACTCCCAACGTGGCTCCCATCTCGATCGTGTCGAGACCCAGGTCGTTGCACATGCGGTTCAGGCGCGCAATTTGATCCAGGTCGTCGATCTCGAGATTGGATCCCATCAAGGCCAAGGTCTCGAATTGCAGCGTGGATACAATTGGTTTGCCTTCCGCGTCCACAAACACGTTGCTGCATTGAATGACGCAACCCGCCATACAACGTTCACCGATCTTACCGCCGCGTTCGAGGATCACCTCGCGCAACTGCTCGGGTCCAATACGCTCAGCCCCCTCGAACTCCCCTCGACTGAAGTTGCGTGTAGGAAGCGCGCCGATCTCTTGGACGACGCTCAAGATGGCCGCGGTACCGTAGCGATGCATCGAACCCTGACGACCCGTTTTTGGGCTTTCGATCAATTCGCTCGCAAAGCGCCGGGAGGCCTGCTTAAATCCTTCCACATCGTGCACCTCTGGAGCTTTGGCGCCGGTGTCATCGATCACAATTGCTTTGAGTCCCTTGATCCCCATCACAGCACCCAAACCACCGCGCGCGGCTAAGCGCCCTGGCTGCTCCAGGAGATCATCTGTAACCGCGATACCGGCTGCATGCATGCCCATCTCTCCAGCAGGTCCGACGGTGAGGATGCCGATATCAGGACTAAAGCGCGCCTTTAGTGAAGCCACGGTGTCGTAAGTTCCTAGACCACAAAGCTCTCCAGCAGGGTGCAGTTCCGCACCCTCCGAAGATATGCAAAGTAGATGGGGTTCATCACGGGATGAACGGCCCTCCATGATGATGGCTTTGATCCCCAGTCGACCAAGCTTGTCCCCCACATTCCCTCCTACGTTGGATTCCTTGATGCCCCCTGTAAGAGGGCTCTTTCCACCCACCGACAGCCGACCAGCAGAGGATAGGGGGAGCCCGGAAAGCAAACCCGGCGCAAAAACTAACAGATTCTTTGGACCTATCGGATCACATCCGGGATCCATCTCGTCCAGCAGCAGACGAGCAATGAAAGCCCGTCCCCCATATTGGGCGTACGCCTTTGGAACGGACTGTGTTTGAATAGATTGCGAGCTCAAATCGATCCGAAGGATAATACCCACCGTAACCTCTCTTTCAATATGAATCCCCCATCGAGCAGGTTCGATACGAACACCAACATGACCAAACCTGACAACAGTATTGGGTGATCCACGGTTTCACTGGATTGCTTTTCGAGTACGACCTCGACCAGAACACCTCATCTCTATGGGGGATAGGCAAGGGTATAGATATGCTGCCCACCTCGTAGTGGTCCCTTCACTACCCGCTCAATCTCATCCGCTGAACGCTGGGTGACCTTGTCCACCGGGGGCAGCTTTCCGACCGGAAAGGTGGTCATAATATCGTTGACCAATTGGGTTAAGTAATCCAGAAAAGCCTCGACGCCTGGTCGTGCCTTCTCGGGATCCGCCAACGATGGCTTCCCCAAGACACCCTCCGGATAGGTGATCGGGGCGATGCCACCGAAACCGACCGCTTCGTGGCCCCGCAGAGGTCTATGATATACATCCCCGCCCTTGTCCACATGATCACCCGGGATGAATCCCTCCGGTTTGTTGTCAACCACATGCTCCATTTGGATCATTTCCGGAAAGAGTGCCAAGGAATAGGAGCACTCGGCTTCGTCGGCATGCCGGAAGGGCGTTTCGAATGGCCCCCCATGCTCTTTATCAAAGAGATGTGTATGGATCGGCGTCCACCAATGCAGAGAAACCAGGACCGCAGGAACCTGGTAGCGCTTAGCAAAACCGTGAAGGGCGAGCGGAATAACCTCTTCCTGACCGTGGCCATTGATCAAAATCTGCTTGCGGAAACCAGCATTCCAGAAGCCGGCGATGATGGCACGCAGATAATCCACAAAAGTCTCTTCAGGGATGATGATATTTCCTGGTGCTCCTAATTGATTCTGTGGATGCGATCCATACCATACTGGCTGAGCTATAGTGCAACCGGTCTCTACGGCCACCAATTCTGCCAAGCGCGTTACGAGAAAGACATCCTCACCATACGGCTGTGCTGCCCCATGGGATTCGGTACTGCCAACCGGGATGATAAGAAGGTCGTTTTTTTGCAGCCTTTCCTCGACCTCATGTCCTGTCATGTTTTGGAAATACACACCGTCGACGCGATCCAAATGTGCGCCCTTTGCAGGGAAATTCCACTTGCCCATCATGTACCTTCTTTCAAAATATCGAAGCCATACGGTCTATTGCCGTCCGGATTGCTTGGCTTCAGGGTAGTAACGGTTAACCATCTCCAGCACCAGGCTGGCTTGCTCGGCCATACGGCGTGCGTTGTCTGCGGTTAGCATCTGCCCATGACCGGCCAAGACGGAATTGCCTGTCTTAAGATGAACCGGTGAGGCCAGGCGTGCAATTTCCGGCGCTTCGTACGTCCGGATAAATCCACCAGACGCCGGCGGGTTATCTGTATGGCAGTCTATAGGAGTAGAAATGGCGGCTCGCAGCGCGGCGATCATCGGCAACTGCAAATCGCGGACCGGATTGATGCTGTCTGCCCCCATGTCCGCCAGAACGCGGAAAGCGGCAGGATTGGAGTGGCCACAGTGGGCAGACACTTTGAAGAACACATCGCTGGGGAGCTCACCGTCCTTGCGCATTTGTGTGACCACCCATAACATGCCCTCATCATAGATTAAGAAGCCTCGCACCCCGAGTTCCACACCCCGCTTGATGTCCTCAATGGCTCGTACAAGCTGTTCCACGCCGCGCAACCGGTAGCTGATACGCATCCCTTGCGGAGAGAGAACCGTTGCACTGGTATCATATGGGGCGCGCGGACCAGTGGCCATAACCAGCTCTGCACCATGTTGGCGGGCGATATCTATGTAATCCTTGATCTCTTCTTTCGTGTGCCGGAACATTCCATACGTTTCGGTAATGCGGTTGATCTGAATGCCCAACTCTTCGGCTCGCTTTACCAGTGCAGCCGCCGCCGTGGCAGTATTGATCGTGGGAATCTCGATCCGGAAATGGGCACCATCCGGAAAGGTCGCCCCTGATGTGGGAAGATCCCATAAGTCACTGCCTGGCAAACCCATCTTTTCAAGGTAACTACGTGTGGCTTCGAACATATCCTATCGACCTCCTATTTTGAAGTTGTATCAGCACGATGATGTGGCAATGGTGGCGAATATACCCAGACCAGCTTAAACTCCGTGTCGCCGATGTTCTCCAAACGGTGTGTCACGCCGCGCGGCGAATAAATCGCCGTGTCGGGACCGATTTCATAAACCTCTTGCCCATCTTCAATCACCAGACGGGCGCGCCCGCTTACGAGGAACATCAATTCCTCACAATCCTCGTGTTTGTGATTTGGGATCATGCTTCCCACCTCGGTCACATTTACGCCCATGGAGGCGTTTTGGGCACCAACGCTGTGCCCTGAAAGCAGCAAGCGTGAAACCCGAGGTGGTTCTCGATAATCCCCCTCAACTTCAGATAAATGCACGATAATGGGTCGTTTCATGATGCAGTCCTCTCGGTTGTAATCTTTTCTCGCGTAGCTTATCTAACACATCGATGATGAGAGATGTTGTCGTTAAATACATACGCCCGCATTCTTGAAGAATCGATGCGGGCGTAAAAAGATGTGCTTTCTTCAGTATGATTGATTGGTATGCTAACAAAGATATCGCTGATGGATCTCCAACTCGCAACCTTAATCATTGAGTGGAACAAATGCATTCTCCACCACCGAAAATGGTGTCTCGCATTGTGATATACTTCTCATATAGTGATACATTATACCATTAAAAGTAACGCCTTGTAAACACTTTGGTCTATCTGGATGCGTCCCGATAATGGAGAAATTTTGGAATCGCCATGGTTCTAACTCGAGAAACTCCCTCGTTAAAGCCTGGAGTTATCTCCAAACGAAAATCTTCACGGAAGCCCTACCGCAATTGAAAGAATTTTTTACATGGTGTTTCGTTAGAGCATCTTCTTAGAACCATTGGGGAAGGTCTCTGGATCCCCCCAGAAGATACACCTTGTAGGACAGACCGTGGTACACGCCGGAGCCTCCCCCCTGGTCCGTTTTTCAACGCACAGGTCGCACTTCACCGCCTTTGAAATTTCATGGTTGAACTGCATGACTTCATATGGACAGGATTGAACGCAACTGGCCCCACACATGATGCATCTATTGCCCTCCTGCATGGTCATGTCTCCTGAAAAGCCAGTTTGAATTTCATCAAAGGATTGGATGCGCGCGCCTGGTTCCAAATGAGGCATTTGAGCGCGAGCAGCATGATCAAATTTCTCCTTCCGAACCTCCTTGATCGCTTTCAAGAACTTGTCTCGCCCTAATCGACCCAATCGAAGATCGCGACCGTTGAGATATCGGTCTATGGACCTCGCCGCTTCCCTGCCGGAACCGATCGCCTGTGCAATGGATGCTGGTCCATGAACGACATCCCCACCAGCGAAGACACCCTCCATCGGTGTTTTCAAAGTCACTGGATCGACCTCGAGGCCTCTATCTGAATTGAGAATAATCCCTTGCTTCTCAGCAAACGAAAGTTCCGCTACCTGACCAATAGCCACGACGACATTATCGGCCTCAAGCGTGATCAGATTCGTTTCATCATATTGAGGATTGAAGGTCCCGTCCTCATCGAAGACACTTGTGCAGCGCATGAATTCAATGCCGGTAAATTTCCCATCCTGCACCAATAATCGCTTAGGGCCCAGGCAGTTAACGATCTCAACCCCTTCCTCCAAGGCCATCTGGATTTCGCTTTCCCAGGCTGGCATTTCCTCTCGGCATTCTAGGCACACCAGAGAGACCTCCTCCGCACCTACTCGAAGAGCGGTCATAGCCACATCCATGGCTACATTGCCACCCCCAACGACGATGACCCTCTTGCCGACAGATGCTGGATTGCCAAGCGCCACATCCCTGAGGAAATCGATCCCCCGAAGAACACCCTGGCTGTCCTCCTCCTCGATGTTCAAACGGAGATTGTCATGGAGCCCTGTTGCCAAGAAGGTGGCTCGGTACCCGTCTTGCTTCAGATCCTCGAAGGTGATATCACTCCCAAATGTCACACCGGTTCGAATTTCTACTCCTAAGTCCTGAATGGACTGAATTTCATCCGACACAATATCTTTTGGCAGGCGATACGCCGGAATGCCTACGGCCATCATGCCACCGGCAACAGGCAATTTTTCAAAGACAGTTACCTGGTATCCTTTTCTTGCCAGGAAATAAGCAGCTGTCAGGCCAGCTGGACCTGACCCGATGATGGCTACTTTTTCGCCTCTCGCCTCTTCGACTTTCGGGAGATAACGATCCTCACTGGACCGATCGTGATCAGCCACAAAGCGTTCTATGGAACGAATGGATACCGGCTCATCGATTTGATCGCGATTACAATCAGCCTCACAGGGATGAGGGCAAACCCTTCCACAGATCGATGGAAAGGGGCTTGTTTCCTTGATGACCTGCATCGCCCTTTGAAATTTGCCTTTGGCTGCAAGGCTCACAAATCCCTGGACATTGTTGTGAGTCGGACAACCCACCATGCAAGGAGACGTGTNNCTCATTGTGGTGTAAGACGATCCCAGTATCTGGATCGATGGTAATGGCATCTTCCCAGCAGGCCACGACACACGGGGCGTCTTCACAATGATGGCAATACAGCGGTAGGAAGAATGGCGCCCTCTCGATGACCCTCACCAACCTTGGGCCAACACCCAACCCATGCTCCTGTTTACAGGCTATTTCACACGCGTGGCAGCCGCTGCAATTTACTTCATTGAACAGTAAAGTTGCCCTTGTCATCTCAACCATCCCTTACTCATCTTCACAGCGCGATATGTTGCATAACAAGACCCTCAGACTGGTCGACCCCATCACCGGATCCGTCGACTCCGGGGAGTTATCTGTCAGGATATTGATGTTGGATAGTTCCCAACCGTGATCCGGAGACTTTATTTCTGGATACCACCAGGCATGCTCGGCGGCGATCACGCGGGGATCGATTCCATCGTTGAGTTTCGCACGTTGTCTAACACGTCCCCGAGGCGATTCGATCCAAACCCAATCTCCTTCCTGGATGCCGTGTTTCTTTGCCGTCTCGGGGTGGAGTTCCATAAGGGGATCGGGCCTGATCTCCCTGAGCCAGGGGATTTGTCGGTTCGCAGAGTGGAAGAAGGTGGCGTTCCTGAGCCCTGAGTTCAGGATGTAGGGGTACTTTTTGGCAAGCTCAGGTGTAGAGAAGGGACTTTCTGTGATCTCTGTGTACTTGGGTAATGGATCGCGACCCCATTTCTCAAGAACGGTGGAATACAATTCCACTTTTCCCGTGGGGGTCTTGAAGCCCTCTTCCTTGTATTTGTGATATTTCTGTTCTCCGTGGAGATAGCCTACCTTCTTGAATTCCTCCCAGGTCAGGCCAGACGGATCTAATGTCCAATCAAGCGCATCCTCCACGGTGTCCCACCATTGCTGTCCCAACCGCTTGCCCAGCTCCATGAAGATCTTGTGGTCCTGCCAACACTCGCCGATCTCGACGGCCTTTACTCTGGCAAGCACGTACCCGTGGAACTTCCAATTATCCGCCACATGATTCTGCTCCAGCCAGGTACCGGAGGGAAGAAAGATGTGGGCTAACTCGGCGGTCGGCGTCATGAAGAAATCAGCCACGGCGAGAAAGTCAAGGCTGCTCAGAGCTTTGTAAACCTCCCTGGCATTGGCTCTCGTGACCACCGGGTTGGTCCCTACCAGTAGTCCCGCCTTGACCGGATAGGGTTTGCCCGTCAGAACGGCATCCCAGACGGGCTTGGGCGTGCAGATGGTCATTCTGGCCGCAAGTCTGTATTGGTCTCCTCCAAGGCGCTTCTTCCACTGCTCGGGCGGCAGTTCTTTGTGAGCCGAGAATTCAGAGACCTTTCTGACAGGAGGCGGCACGTGTAAGACATTCCCGCCTGGTGCGTCGAGGTTTCCGGTGACGGCCATCAGGCCGATCACAGAACGGGTATAGTCGGTAGCATTGAGGTTCTGCTCCGTCGTCACACCCCAGTGGATGCCGGCTGGCTTAGTGGTGGCATACAACCTGGCCGCCTCTCGAATAAGTTCTTGGTCAACCCAGGTGATTTCGGCCACGCGGTCGAGGGGATAATCCTTCATCACCCTCTCAACAAATGCATCCCAACCATTAAGGTGATGATCGACGAATTCCTTGTCATAAAGTTCCTCCTCAATGATCACGCGGTGGAAACCCATCGCCATGGCGGCATCGGCACCTGGTCTTATCTGCAGCCAAACATCCGCTTTCTCGGCGTAGAAAGATCTTCGAGGATCGATGGTGATCAATTTGGCGCCTCGATCAAAGGCTTGCCAGAATTTCATCCCCTTGTATTCGTCCGGGTTGGTCCACAGCGGATTGCATCCCCACATCACGATGCATCTGGGACCATTCTCATAGTCACATGCCGGTAAACTCCCACAGGTGATCAGTGATGCACCTATGCGTGAGAGGTAGCACATATGCCCCGCCGTGATGATGTTCGGCGTTCCCAGCAGGTTGCTAAAGCGGGAGAAATGGCTCTCGTAATCCCGACCGGTCCCCTGACCGACAACGATTCCTTCTGGACCATACTTCTCAATCACGTGATTGAATTTCTCGACGCAGGTTTCCAGCGCCTCATCCCAGGAAATCCTCTCCCAGGCACCATTAGATTTCTTCATCGGATACAGTACCCTGTCCGGATGATAGGCGAGTTGTGTGATGGAAAGCCCTTTCGTGCACATGGTGCCATGGCTGATCGGCGAGTCGGGATCACCTTCCACCTTAATAACCTTGTCATCTTTCACAAAGGCGATGACACCACATCCCCCATGACAGCTTCGACAGACTGTCTTTACTTTCTTAACCTCTTCCATCGATCCCTCCCGGAATTACGTATCTCCATCGACAACACTCGTGTGAATTTGCTATGCACCCAAAGAAGCATTCAGCTAATCGAGCACGCTTCCTAAACATCCAAAATCCGTTATTCCTGGTATTTCGATCGGATCTCCCTTTTTAATATCTTTCCTTGAGGATTTTTCGGCAGATCATCCACGAACTCGACTGTTTTAGGCGTTTTGTACTTTGCGATGTGTTCTTTGCAAAAGTCAATGATGTCCTCCTCTGATATCTGAACATCTTCTTTGAGGACCACCAAAGCGTGGACCCGCTCTATCCAATAGGGATCCGGAACGCCTATGACGGCAACTTCTTTGACAGCTGGATGTCTGTAGAGGACGTTCTCCACCTCGATGGGATAGACGTTTTCGCCTCCCGTGATAATCATGTCCTTCTTTCTGTCGGCGATGTAGATGTACCCCTTCTCGTCGTAGTACCCCAAATCCCCCGTATACAGCCATCCATCCCGAATCGCTTCTTTTGTCTCCGCGGGTCTTTGATAGTATCCTGTCATCGTGCGTTTGCTCTGCACAACGATCTCCCCGATCTTCCCCACCTCGACATCACGACCGCTATCATCCACGATGCGCACATGAACCCCGATACATGGTCGCCCGCAGGATGCAAGCACACTCTGTGCCTCTGTGGATTCTTCTACATGGTGGTGGTTTTCTTTACCAAGAACTGTCACGTCGGGGCCAGATTCGGTAAGCCCATAACCTTGGATAAATTTGGGTCCAAAAACTGAAAGACCTTGTTTTAGGATTTCCGTCGGCATGGGAGATGCCGCATACCAGATCCTTTTCAGGCATCGATAATCATATTTGTTAATATCCGGAAGGTTCAGCAGGGCAACAAGTTGCGTCGGGACGATATGAATGTCCGTAATCCGCTCCTCCTGGATGGCCTTTAAAGCGTCCGCCAAGTCGAAAGGAACGGGCATGATCACGTTGCATCCACCCTTCAGGAAAAAGGGCCAAATGTGGCTATCTCCTCCAATGTGGAACATTGGCAGAACGACGAGGTGCCGATTGCCAAATTCCACCCCGATATCCAGCGCCTTCATACATGTGTTTTCCATCTTCTGTCTATGTTTGTAGATAGCCCCACGCGGTATCCCGGTCGTCCCGCTGGTATAGAAGATCGTCAGGGGATCCTCTTCCGTGACCACGGATTCGGGTTCTTTTATCGGTTGACCCTCCACCATCTCCTTATACGCCTTGACCCGCCGCCCCGCATCACCAAAGGACAGGAAGTATTCTGTCCTAGGTAGCTGTTCCAAGATTCCATCGATCGTTTCGACCAATTCGAGTCCGAGAAACAGAACCCTTGGCTCGGAATCATTGATAACATGAATTAGCTCTTCCGCATGCAGACGGGGGTTGAAGTGGGCGAGCACAAATCCCCCCTTCATAGCCGCCCCAAAGACCTCAGGGTACTCAAGTTGGTTCCACGAGAGGATCCCGATGACGTCCCCCTTTTGAAGCCCTAAGGCGTGTAGCCCATGGATGAGTCTGTTCACCCTCTCATTAAAATCATTGAAGCTTACCTTCTCAGACCCATAGACGAAGGCTTCACTATCCGGATAGAGGATGGCATTTCTGTAGACAATGTCGGCAAAGGTTCCTAAAGGGTAACGACTTAGTTCCCGCAACACGTATCTCGTTGTCATAGGAATCACCCCCGAGCCCGTTTATGCACCCCAAGGAACATAAACTGTCAGAAGAAGTTCAAATTTACATTAATATCCGACGCAACGCTCTTCATTGAAAAAGGTCATTCATCCCCACCTCTTGGATGGAGTATCCTGACCTTTTTCATACATGGACCTTTTGTATGGAGAAATCCGTACGCCCATAGACTGGTTTTCCCATGATTTAGGCGTTCGAGATTTATGACTGATAATATTTCACTCCATACTTTCAATAATGATCTCGCTAGCCAACCTCGCGCCTATCCCCGGAAGGAGACCACATTTTTCAAATCCTTTCGCCAGCGCGAAGGCTTCCATATTCTCTGGGCTGGCCGCAGGATCCATGTAACGTCCGAATACTACGTCTTCCTGTAATTTGGGGCAGATAACTGAACCCACCTGCTCTTCAAAACGGGGCATAAATTTCCTGGCAGCCATGATGGTTGCGCCAACAGTGTCATAGTCTAGGATGTCCTCACTACCGAAATAGAGTCCAAGGGCAACCAGTCCCCCAGTTACACCTCCACACATCCAGCCGGTCCCCCCGAATCCTGGAAATGGGGACATGGCTTTGATAATCTCCATATTACCCATGCCGAACTCTTCCATCACGGCAAGCGCTGTGCCACGAGCACAATTTCGTGCAATAAAATTGTATTCCTCACCACGCCGCTGAACTCGATCGAGGATCTCATCCTTATTATCCAACATCTCTTTTGAGTCAAGTTTCTTCTTGGGAATCCCTTGCTCATACAGTTGTTTAACTCTGGCTTCAAGAGCCGGCACATCCCAGTCTCTTTCTGCCAGTTCCTGCACCCTTGCCTTTAATGCCTCATAGTCTGCCATAGCTTGGTCGCCTCCTTCGAGTTCCCGTCCCACTGATTCCACCACACAGCGAATGGCAGTTAATAAAGAAGGTCTAGTAGCCCTCCGCCAATTAGAATGGGAAATGGTGTTCCGATTTCTCGATCGTGACCCACTTGACCTGAGTCAGTGCCGCGACGGAATAGAAACCTCCTTCCCGACCCTGGCCGCTTTCTTTGAAGCCACCGAAGGGGACAGAGGCCTCCGCGTCTATGGAAGCGTTGCCCACATGCACCATCCCGGCTTCGAGACCTTCCGCGAGGAAGATGGCCTTTTGCAGATCCCGGGTGACGACCCCTGAAGAGAGGCCATACGAGGTATCGTTGGCGATTTCCAAGGCTTCGTTTTCATCCTTAACGGCGATAATCGGGGCGACAGGTCCAAAGGTCTCATCACTATAGACCAGCATGTCTTTGGTGATGTTCTTGAGCACTGTGGCCTCGTAAACTCGCCCTTCGTATGTGCCTCCAGCAAGGAGCTCAGCGCCTTTGGAAACAGCATCTTTCACATGGGAATCGACCTTCTGGACCGCTCCGTCGTTGATGAGTGGACCGATGACCGTCTCCGGAATGCTTGGGTCTCCCGATGGCAGCGATGCAGCCTTTTCCGCCAATTTCGCCGCAAACTCATCGACAATTGGCTGCTCTACAATCACCCGACCGACAGACATGCAGATCTGCCCTTGATGCATGAAGGCGCCAAAGGCAGCCGCGTCGACCGCGTAGTCGATATCCGCATCGGCAAGGATGATCAACGGGTTCTTCCCGCCCAACTCGAGGACATACGGTTTCAACTTTGCAGCAGCCCTTTGGGCTACATGACGACCGGTCTTGGTCTCACCCGTGAGGGTCACAAAAGAACAGCGGTCATCATCGATGAGCGCATTTCCAAGCACACCCCCAGGGCCTGTCACCACATTGAGGGCTCCAGGCAGCAAGCCCGCCCTTTCGAAAAGCTCGCCGATCTTGAGGCCGATGACTGGTGTGTCGCTCGCCGGTTTGAAGACGACCGTATTCCCCGTCGCCAAACCATAGGCCACCTTGTACATAGACAGGATAAGTGGGAAGTTCCAAGGTGAGATGGCCACAATTGTGCCATATGGTGACCGAAGGCTCATGGAGAGCTTGGTCGGATCGGTGTGAAAGGTCTCGCCGAGAATGCGTTTTCCATCGGCTGCTGCCGTTGCCAGCAGGTCTACCGTCTGAGAAATCTCGAACATGGTCTTACCAAAGGTGCCCCCTCCTTCGCCGGTGAGCACTTCGGAAAACTCCATTCGACTCTCTTCGAGAAGTTGACCAGCCTTGGCAATGATCAATGCCCGGTCGAACGACGATGTCGAGGACCAGGGTTTCCGGGCTGCATAGGCTGCTGCCATCGCCCGATCCGCATCTTTTTCGTCACCTTTTTGTACCCGAGCATAAACTTCACCGCTATATGGGTTCAGATCATCAAAGGTTTCACCAGATACGGCATCCACCCACTCCCCATTGATAAGCATTTGGTAGGTTTTCATCGCAGCTCCTTTCTAGAGAACGGCATGGCTCAGTTTAGAATTTCAAAACCGGCTTCATCACCTGCCCCTGCTCCATAGCTTCCACCGCCTGGTTTATTTCCTCAAACGGATAGAAGGTGATCATTCGGTCAAAGGGGAACTTCCCTTGGCTATACAATTCAATAAGCTTGGGGATAAACAGATCTGCGATTGCATCACCTCCGAGGATCCCCATAACCGTTCGAGCGTTCATGATCAGGTCCATATCCAGGCTGACCTCCGTGCCGGGAGGAACAACCCCAGTCAGTCCACATACTCCGAGGCGGGGCAGAACATCGACAGCCTGTCGAAAGACCTGGGGATTCCCGACACACTCCAGGCTATATTGAGCACCCCCGCCGGTAAGTTCTCGGATCGCTTCGACTGGATCGGTCTTTTCTGGGTTGATGGTATGGGTGGCGCCCAATTCCTCTGCCACTTTTAGACGATCTGGGTTGGGATCCACGCCGATAATGGTTGTACAACCACACACGACCGCAGCGAGAACAGCGCTCATCCCCACGTTGCCGACACCGAATATGGCGATGGAAGACCCAGGTTCGGCACGAAACGAATTCATGACCGCACCGGCACCTGTCATGACACCACATCCCATGGGGGCTAGGACCTCGAGTGGAACGTCATCCCGAACCTTGACCACATTCCGCTCGCAGGCCAACGCGTAATTGGAAAAGGAAGATTGACTGAAAAAGGAACCGTGGATGACCTGATCACCTTTTCTCATGGTCGGCGTATCATCCGGACGAGCACCATGGAAATTGTGTAGGAAGAAATTCATACAGCAGAGTTCTTTGCCTAACTTGCATGAAGTACATACCCCGCAGAAGTCCCATGCCAATACGACATGATCGCCTGGTTTTACTTTGGTAACTCTGTCGCCAACACTCTCAACCACACCTGCCCCTTCATGTCCGAAGACACTCGGGGGGGGTGGGATCGGTAAATGCATATCCCGACCAGCCAGATCCGTATGGCAAATGCCAACGCCGACGATCCGGACTAACACCTCATCATCGTTGGGATCACTAAGTTCTAGTTGTTCTATGCTGAATTCCCCCGATGGTTCCCAAACAACAGCGGCTTTGATTTCCATGTTTCACCTCCCCTACATGGGTGATCTCACGCAACTGGCTATAAATGAGGGTATGACTCATTCAAACAATTGGCGAGTTGAAAATTTGGCATCATCCTGTTTCGATAAACCGTGCAACCCCATTCGCTAGGTCATGCCTGGTTCCCTTATCACATACCAGAACTCTCTCAGCCATGGAGTCAACATCAAATATCGGCGACAAAATTCAGAAAGTCGCAAATCATTTTCATTTTCTGCTTTAGATTACGCCCCCCAGACCCCGTGGCAAAAAACGAAGTGGTTTCCCTAGAGCCCCAAATAGGCCTTTTTCACAAAATCACTTTGGAGGAGCTCGTCGGATGTCCCTTCCAAGCAGATGCGACCATTCTCCAACACGTATGCTCGATCGGCTGTCTCAAGAGAATGGCGAACATTTTGTTCGATCAACAAAACCGTAATGCCCTGGTCGGGGAGTTCCTTGATGATACGGAAGATTTCTGAAACCAAGAGCGGTGCTAATCCGTAGGAAGGCTCATCTAATAGACACAGCTTGGGCTTGGACATTAATCCCCGACCGATGGCCAACATTTGACGTTCACCACCACTCAGTGTTCGAGCCAATTGCCCTGCTCTTTCCTTCAGTATGGGGAAGATATCATAGACTTGCTCCAGCATTTCTTCCTTCTGCTTCCAGGCTTGAAGAGGATAGGCACCCATTTCCAGATTTTCATATACCGACATCTCGGGAAAGACTTTTCCACCTTCGGGGACATGAGAGATGCCCAATTCCACAATGGCGTGGGGCGGCAAGCCGTCGATCCGCTTTCCAAGGAACTCGACTGTGCCCGAAACCGGAGGGTGCACGCCCGATATGGCGTTAAGCAGCGCAGTCTTACCGGCGCCGTTTGACCCAATCAAGGCGACGATCTCTGATTCATTGACTTCCATACATACATCCCACAAAGCTTGTGTCATATCATAAGGCGTGGATACATCACATACTTCCAGCACGAGTCTATTCTCCTAAATAGGCCTCAATCACTGCCTTGCTGTTGGCAATCTCCTGTGGCGTTCCTTCAGCGAGCTTCTCGCCATGATGGAGAACCATAATTCGGTCGCAAACGTTCATGATGGCTTTCATAACATGCTCGATCATAAAAATGGTTATTCCCATAAAACGTATCATAACGACCAATTCCATCACCTCAGATACCTCAGTGGGATTTAAACCGGCCATCATCTCATCCAATAGAAGGAGCTGTGGTTTGGTCGCTAATGCCCGGGCCAGTTCGAGTCGCTTTCTGTTGGCTAGTGTCAAACGCTTGGCAGGTTCTTCAATCACATCTAACAAGCCCACGAACGCACAGAGCCCTGCAGATTCTCCCTCTGCATCTGTAGCTGACGGAGCGGTGGATCTCCCAAACGTCGAGCCTAAAAGGACATTCGCGAAAACCGGCATTTCGGGAAATACTTTGACCGATTGAAACGTCCTCCCTACACCCATCTTGCAAATTCGATGTGGTTTTAAGCCTGTGATCATCTGCGTATTAAATTTGATCGTTCCGGAATCAGGGACCAACGCCCCGGAAATCAAATTAAATAAGGTCGTTTTACCGGCACCGTTGGGCCCAATCAATCCGATGAGCTCGCCACGATCCACACAGAAATCCACATTAGAAACCGCGGCTAACCCACCAAAATATTTCGTGACACCTTCACCTTCAAGGATTGGCATGTTGTTGTCCTTTGCGTTTCTCTTGCCAATTTTCTATCACCCCTACGAGCCCGTCAGGGATGAAGAGGATTACGATCAACAAGATGAGACCGAAGGCAAGCATGTAGTGGTAGGGAAACTTGGTGATTAAGACTTCCTCCAAGTAGGCGAAGATCGCAGCACCAACAACAGGACCATAAAGCTGTCCCATACCACCAAATGCGGCCATCAAAACGACCATGAAAGAATAGAGCGCATTAAAAGCGATGTATGGATCAACATACGTCCATCGTGTGGCCATAATCGCCCCTGTTGCCCCCATGAAGGAGGCGCTAATAGCAAAGGTAATGGTTTTCAAGGCATTAACATTCACGCCTGAGTGCGCAGCCGCATCCTCAAATTCGCCGATGCTCCAGAGTGCTAATCCATATTTAGAACGCCGAATCAAGTAAGCGGTAATCAGCAATACCACGAGAATAATGAGCATGGTGTGGTAAATCGTATTGTTGTCAACGAGGATAACAAAACGTCCCCGTGTGCCCGTAAATTTAATCTCGTACCAGAGGAGAAGATTCTTGATGAGCTCAACCAGCCCGAATGTGAATACGGTGAAATAGATGCCCCTCAACCTAAGCGTTAATGCCCCGATGAGAAGGGCAAGGAAAGAGCTTAATAAAGCACCGATGAGGATGACAAGCACTAAGGGTAATTCTGTCCCCAAGGTCGCTGAAGTGTAAATACCAATTCCAAAGAAGGCTGCGGGTGCTAATGAAATATACCTGGTCGGAGCGGAAAAAATTGTCCAACTCACAGTCAGGATGATGTACATAAAGATGCTGATAATGAGAATGACAGTATATATTGATGCATAGAGGGTTAAAGTAGACAGTAGACCCAAGATGACAAGAAGTAAGCCTGGGACCCACCATTTTCTAACATCAAGATTAGCAATTTTCATTGTCTACTTCCCCATAATTCCAGTTGGTCTAACCAAGAGGAGAATTGTGAAAATCAGGTAGTAGGCCACCAGCGATAAGCCAGGGTCTATATAGGTTACGATGCTGCCAATGATCCCCAGCAGGAAGCCCCCAATGAAACTGCCCGGTATGCTGCCCAAACCACCCAGGACTACCACAATGATGGCGATGACGGTATACTCAAGCCCCATTACCCCATGGACGGGGTAGACCATGCTGATCAGCATGCCGGCGATGCCTGCCATGGCGCCACCAAAACCGAAGCATAAAGCCAGTACCTGGTCGATATTTACACCCATGAGCCCCGCTGTGGTCGGATCTTGGGCTGCTGATCTGATGGCCTTGCCCATGCGAGTGCGTGCTAAGAAGAGGTAGAAAGCAGTCCCAATGACAATGGCAAAACCGGCGGTCACGAGGCGATTGGCGCCAAAGAGGGCACCAGCAATCTCTACTGGAAATGCCAAGTAGGAATATCCCCTGATTTCAGGCCCCCACACGATCAAAGCCAAATTCTGAATGACGAAGAAGAGACCGAATGAAGCCAACATGGAGTTAGCTTCAAAAATATCAGATGATGTTGATGATGATAAAAGGTACCTGAACAACGTGCGGTGGAGGATGAAACCTAAAATGAATGCAAGGGGACCACAAATGGCGAGGGCCAACAATGGGTTAATGCCTAAGGTGCCCTGTAGTGTCCAGGTGGTTAATGCGCCGAGCATTATAAATTCACCATGAGAGATGTTAAGTATTCTGGTAACACCGTACTGTAGACTAAGCCCCATGGCGATCAAGGCATAAAGACCACCTAGTAATAAACCTAAGATAACGATCTCTAGAATGGTTACGAGCATGGCATTCGCTTTCAGGTCACGACGACCAAAGGTGCAGGCTGCCTAAAGGATACAGCAATCACAACTTTCAAGGGTATCAACACCCACCGAGTTGTCCGGCATTTTAGGCAGCCTGCCTAGCTGCTCATCGTGATGTCGATGAACGCAATGTCTACCCTGGTGGAGGTGGCCACTCCGGCTTGGGGTAGACAAACTCTGCGGTAGCCTTGTCCTTCGGTCCGACGACCTCAAACACGCCGTTTATCCACTGACCAATCTCGCCGGGATGGGCATCCTTGGCCAGGAGCCCGTTCTCGTACCACGTCGGGCCCAGGATCGTATCGAAGGTCTCCGTGGCAAGCACATCCCTTATCGCGTCCTGATTGAGCGTTCCTGCCTTCTCAATGGCCGCCTTCCAAGTTTCTAAAGCTGCCCAGTAGAGCGGGTGCCCCCACCAATCTTCGGCTTCTAATGGCAGGTCAGCATACAGCATGTCCGCAAATGCAGCGAGTTCAGGCGAGGAACCGCGGGCAAAGGTGGTAAACCCGACCATTCCCTCCGCCGCTGGACCAAACGCCGCCTGGAAAAAGCCGAAATTAACCCCAGGACCACCAACCCACGCCTTGGGGTTATAACCAAGCGCCATGGACGTCCCAGTGGCAGGCATGACTTGATCGGGGTAGGCAAAGCAGCAGAATACATCCGCTTCAGACGCTTTCGCCAGGTTGATCACCGGTGCCAGGTCTTTGATGTCCGGAGGCATGCTCTTGAGACCAAGGATCTCAATTCCCTTCTTCGGGAATTCAATACCCGCCACACCGGAATACTCTATGCCGTGGAGGTCAGCGATGTAGGATACGAAGGCCGACTTTGCACCCTTCTCGGCAAGGATATCGGCCAGTACAGGTAGCTCGTACCAGTCGGAAAAACTCAGGGAAATGAACACATAGGGTAGACTGGGAAGCATGGGCGTGATCGTCGTGCCACCGCCCTCCGCCGTGATGAGGACGTAGCCGTACTTGTTGGCAATCGGAGCCTGGGCATAGATGAAAGCGGTGCCGCAGGCGGGCCACAGAAAGTCAACTTTGTCCTCCACGATCAGCTTTTCCGTCAACCTGGTCATCGTGCCAACATCACTCGTATCATCGTAGATCTTCAATTCGATGGGCAGTTTCTTGCCGTATTCCTCCACATACACTCCGCCATCGGCATTAACCTCTTGAACCCATCTGTTATAAATAGGTCCAAAGGCTGAGTCCCCAATGATGGCCAATGGACCCGAGAGAGGTCTCGACATGCCAACAACGATTTTGTCTTTGGTGGGCATCTCTGTTGGTGCTTCGGTTGGCACTTCTTCAGGTGCTTCAGTGGGAACTTCGACAGGGACTTCGGGAGTCTCTGTGGCCTTTGGGGCGCATGACGCTGCAACCAATCCAGCGCCGGTGACCGCTGCGCCGCGTATGAAATCACGACGTGTAATTCGCTTGTCTTTCATCTTCTCCTCCTGCTTGTCCTCAAGCTTTTGATAACGGGTTGGATCTCTTGCTCCCATTCCTTCCCTCCTCTGGCTCGATCGGAGACGATTTTCTCCAAGAGGTGCGGCTTTCCATCCCTTGCACGATCAACCTTGGAGGATAGATTTCTAAGGGTTGCATCGCTGAGAATGCCGCCACTCGCGAGGTATGACGTGCCATTCTGAACCACGTCTACTGATCATCAAGAAATGTGACTCTCGAGTTCTTATAGCCTATTGGTTTATAATCGCGAGCTGTTCCCCTGGTTATCAGGATAACCCGTCCGCTCTGTTTCCGCTTGGCCTCCTTCCTCTTGGTCTATGAAAGCAGTTAAATTACTCGCTTAAGTTGACACAACCCTGCCTAATTTTTATATCTATTTGTATGCACCATACTCCTTTGTGGTATCGACCATCGCTTTAACATTTTCCGGCTTAGCATGATCAAAGAATGCCCCATTACATATGATCAAGCCACCATCTTCGCCTGCTTGATCTATCACCTTCTTGACATAGTTCTCCACATCTTGGGGAGTGCCCAAATTCAACAATGCGGAGGGCACGTTTCCAAGGAGACAGGCATTCTTCCCCAGTGTTGCCTTGACATCCGCCATATCCGTCAGATCGATCATCCAGAGGGTCTTCCCCTTCGGTAGATCTTGGACCACTTCGAGGCGTGTGCTATAGCCACCCTCAGCAGCAGGTAGGGGCACGCATCCTCCCTCGATCAGGCCGAGTAAGACCCTCTCAAGCGTAGGCCAGTAGAACTTCTTGAACTGCTCATCGGAGAGGAAACCGTCAGCGCCTTTGTGCAGGGGGACGAATATGAGCGGGTTTCCGGTCATTTTCGACGCACCTACCCCCATATTAATCATGAGCGGTGTGATAACATCCATGGCTTCGAGGAGCTTGTCAGGGTGCCGGTAGATATCCAGCATGACCCCCTTAGTGCCTCGCAATGTGTCACCGACGACATCAAAGGGAGCTTTGGTGAATCCGCCAAGGATATTTGGGTATCCTAAAGTGGCTAGTTCGCCGTCGGCACCACCAATTGCACCTGCCCATTTCAGCGCCTCTCCTCCTGCTTCAAAAAGTGCCTTATAGGTATTCTGAACTGGAGGTAGGCCAAAGGGGATGAAGTTAAAAGCGACCCCGTACATTTCGAGAATGCCTGGTAGAAATGGGAGCATCGCGAAGCCTTCCAACGATCCGAACACGCGCGGCAGGTAGACATTGCTGAAGTAACCCGATGGGTCATCAATCAAGGCATCATATTCTTCCGGCTTCATATATTCGCCTTCATTACACTGGTAGCTGTGTTCAGGCGCGACGCCATGCCCTGGCCAGGAGTAAAGCTTGTAGTCCATGATCTCAAAGAACTTCCCTGGGCCCGGTCCAGCGGCACCCCAATGCACATCAGGATCAAAGTCTTTGACGAATTTCTTAAAGGCCTCAGCGCATTTTCCGTAGTCATACATGGCATCTTGAATCGTCATCCCGGCATTTGTCCAAGGGAACATGTTAGGGAATATCGTGACCGGCACCCTGTCCGGGGGCTTCTTCATCTGGATGGCATCTTTAAACCGAAGTATTCTTTCCTTGAATCTATTCTCGGCTTCTGGGCTCTGGAAAGGAAGGGGGTTCCCGTCAGGACCTTTTGGCGTCAACACCCCTTCCCACAACTCCTCTTGTACTTCTACTGGTGTTAGTTCTTTATCCATTTTTACGACCTCCATCTTCTCTGCAGGGGTTCCTTACTTGGCGCCGGTCCATTTTTTGGCGAGAGTTACTCCAGCCATGGCATCCCTGCCATAGGCATCTGCGCCTGCAAATTTGCCTATCTCTTCGTTCACCTGACCACCGCCAACCATGATATGGACGTCGTCCCGCAGTCCTGCTTCTGCAATGGCCGCGGTTGTTTCCTTCATAGCATCGAATGCCAGAGTCAGGAAACCACTCAAAGCAACAACCTGGGGCTTGAATTTCTTGATTGCTTCTACAAACTTCTGGGGGGAGACATCAACACCCAAATCCTGGACCTCGAAGCCGTTGACATCGAGCATAAAGGTGACGATGTTCTTTCCAATGTCGTGTATGTCGCCTTCCACGGTACCGATGAGTACCTTTCCCAAACGCTTCACCTCTGGCATCTTGGCTAATTCAGGTCTTATCGTTTCCGTGATCTGGGCCATCATCTCCCCAGCCAGCATCAGTTCGGGTAAAAAGTAGTCACCCTTCTCGTAGCGCTGGCCAACGATGTCCATGGCTTCCCTGGCTGCATCCAGGATCGCCGTGGGCTCCGGTCCGTCTTCTACCATCTTCTTGACGATATTGAGGGCTTCTTCCTCTTTCATGTCAGCGATGGCATTGACAAGCTTTTTTGACATAGTATCCTCCTCTCAAGGATGTGATTTGAGGTCCTTGCCCTGGAACATGAGAACAATTCAATCGATCGTTCCCTACTCTCAAAGACGGCAATCCACGTTTGTGACCCAGCCAGGAGACTCATCACTCCAATGAACCGTCGTTTACGGATAAAGGACCTTTGCGCTCAATTCCATTGAACAACCCCGCACGATACGCGCGAGTGTAGTCGAGACAATGACGGTCCTGTCCCAGGATCAATCTAGCAGTGACCAGTACAGCTCTCAACTCGCGATCAAGAGGGTCGAGAATGGCGCTGTCCAGACCGGCAGCCAGCGCCAAGATTAAAAACGCCCGGTTGATGTACGATCGGGCGGGTAGTCCAAAGGAGATGTTGCTCAACCCCATGATCAAATGCGCTTCAGGAAATGCCTGGCGGATAGCATACATGGTGNNGGGTCGATGTACATGTCATCATCTGGCACACCATAGGTGCGGGCTGTCTCCATAATCTTACGGACGACCTCGACACGCCGTTCACAGGTCTCGGGGATCCCTGAGTCGTCCATAGCCAGGGCGATGGTCGGACAACCATGCTCGGCCACCAACGGCAGGATACATTCCAATCGCTGCGTTTCTCCGCTGATCGAGTTGATCATCGGTGTCCGCTCGACAGCCTGGATGGCCGCCGCCAGAGCTTGAGGGTTGGCACTATCCAGACAGAGTGGTACATCTACAACAGACTGGACTGTTTCAACCAGCCACATCAGATCATCTGGCTCCTTACTCCGACGCGTACCGGCATTAACATCCAACCAAGTTACACCAGCTTCAGCTTGCTTGGCAGCCAAGTCTTGGATCAATACAGAGTCACGCTCCTCAATTGCTTGAGCCACGCGCCGGCGCGTACCGTTGATCTTCTCACCGATGATTCTCATCTCTTCTTATATTTCTTTTAAAATCCAGGTATGTAATGGTCTCACCGGGGTGGGCGACGACGAACTCATCATCCCAGGGACCGCGCAATAGTTTCTTGATCAGGGTGTTGGAACCAGGGATCTCTTCATAGCGTAAAGCAAAGTTCTCCGCCGTATGTCGGCAGTAATCACGATAGCGCTCTAAATCATATTCGCCGGTGTTGATGAGCGCCAAGCGGGTATAGTTCTTGAGAAGCTTGCCCATCAGATAGCGGGCCTTTTCCTCGCCGTATTGCGCCACCATGTCTTCATACTCACCGAAGGGGCTATCTCCGGCTTCGATCCAGCCCTTGGTCATGTAGTACGTGCCCGGCTCGGCGCGGAACTGTGCCTTATAAGCCTGTTCCGAGCCTAAAAAAATCGCGATGCAGTCATCAACTTTGGGCACCACCAATGTACAGCCGTTGGCACTTAATCCGACGACAGCCTGGGAACAGAGGCCGTATCCCAAGAGAATCGTCCCGAAGGAAGTGTCCGAGGCGTCGATGGTTTCTTGGAGAGCACCCCTCAAGGCTTCGGGGTTGACGTGCAGGCCAAAGTCTAGAACACAGTACTCTACGCCCGGCGGCAGATGTGACAACATCTCCTCTATCACTGTCGCGCAGGCGATGACCTTGGTTTTCCTTGCCTGTTTTGAGCGCGGCCTATCAAACACCATCCGGTGGCCCGAGGTGCATACCTCACAAATTATACACTTATATAGGGAAGTAGTCAAATCGGGGAAAACTCGTCCCATTTGACAATATAGATCGAGTTATATATATTTATATAGACAAGTAGCACGAGGTGAGCACGTGGCTGACGAACCAATCATTGCCATTGACCGTGACTCATACGAACCGGCGTACGCTCAATTGGTACGTATCCTTCTAGGACAGATCGCCGCCGGGGTGTTCCGCCCTGGCGACCGCTTACCCTCCGAAGCTCAGCTTTGCGAGCGCTATGGTGTCAGTCCCATGACTGTGCGCCGCGTCATCAATATCCTCGCTGACCAAGGCGTTGTAACAACTGAACAAGGGCGTGGCACCTTTGTCAAGCCGCTAGAATTGGGCACGGCCACCTTCGATCTTGACAAACTGCAACAGCTCTTCCGCGAAGGCCAGTCCACAGTCAAACTCTTGGAGGTGCGCATCAATTCGGCCAATGATCGCACGGCGCGCAAGTTAGCTATCAAAGCTGGGGATCGGACCGTCTTTATCCGACGTCTGATCTTCCAAGGTGAGGAACCCATCTTATTACACCGCGAACACGTGATTTACGACCCCATCCGCCCTATCGTTGAATCCGAGATGGAAGTCACCGCCCTGCGTGGCTTACTCAATGGGGGGGGCGAATCAGATCTTAAGCGAGGAGATCTCACCATCGAAGCGACCACACTGACCGAAGAGGAGGCCGACTTGCTCCAACTGCAAGTTGGCGTTCCCTCCTTTCGCTTGGAGCACATTTTCTACGATTTTAATAACCAACCCGTCAGCTGGGGTTGGTTCATCTGCTCTGGTGACCGTCTTCGCTTCACCGCCACCATTGGTGTCACCTGAAGGAGATAAGCCATACATGATTAACACCGACATAAGCACAACATTGGTCGACGCCATCGCCGATCTCCAAGAAGAGCGTGCTCTAACACTCGTCCGTCAACGATTAGCCGCCGACGATGACTCCTTACTGATTATCGAAGACTGCCAGGAAGGCATGCGCCAAGTGGGTTTACGCTACGAGCGAAATGAATACTATCTTGCTGGGCTTATCATGGCTGGTGAGATCTTTAGCCAGGTAATGGAGCTGCTCCAACCCGTTGTGGAGAGTCAAATTTCGGGTCAGGCCTCAGGACGCATCCTGCTTGGCACAGTTGAAAGCGACATCCACGATCTAGGCAAAAACATCGTCAACATACTGTTGAGCTGTCATAATTTCGTCGTTCACGATCTTGGCGTAGACGTAGCAGCGGCCACCTTCGCAGAACAAGCCGCTGAGCTACAGCCCCACATCGTGGGTCTCTCAGGCTTGCTTACCAGTTCCTATGATGCCATGCGTGAAACAATCTCCCGGTTACGAGCCCAAGAGTATCAAAAGCCCATCATCATCGGTGGAGGACAGCTCAGCGAGGAGGTATGTCAATACGTGGGTGCTGACCATTGGACCACTGACGCCGTGACAGGTGTAGAACTATGCCAGCGACTGATGGCGGAGCAGGCACGAGAGAATGAAGATTGAAGTTTGATCTTGGACATAGTTCCTAATTCTTCGCCCCACCATCCAGCCAATCACCATTTGCCTCTAATCTAAAACCTGAAACGTTCAATTAGATAAGCCACAAGCTACATAGAAAGCGTCTTTTCGGGCGCCTTCGTTTCAGTTAGTGTGGTTCGATCGCGAATCCTGGCTCTATGCGATCACAGGACGAACGTCCGAGGGCCTTCAGGTCATGTGCCTGAGGATAGAATATTCTTAGCCCAATTCCCCTGCAAATTCGATAAATTCTCGAATCACAGACAAAAAGAACCAGCCAATAACTTGAAATGTAGGTATAAAAGTTCCGCATATGAATTCTCAGCATAGTGGGTTGTAATTTAACTTCAGGAGATTACAGAAGATATGAGATGGAGATGAGACACAATATCTCCGTTCTGACGATGGAACATTCCCAACAACTTGGCAAACAAGGACCACCTCACTTAAACTTTTCTCATTATTGTTATGATCCTGCACGATAGCTACGAAACCAATCCTTGGAGGTAGAAAGAGGGTTGTCACTCACAGAACCTGCCAGCGGCTGAAGGATGATAAAACAAGTTTAGACGAGGGGCTTATTCTTGAGCGTCCGCGTACGAGATTGGATTCGTATTTCGCACGACGAAAGTCTGACGATGGCAGGTGTTGCCTTCGCCTGTCGAACACTGCAACATATGATATACCGCAAGGATTGGCGCTCCCCTCGTCGACTCCGCGCAATCGTCGCCCGGATCGCGTCCGAACTCGCGATTCACCGCTGGTTAGAGAAAGAAAGAATACCCTACAGTTTGCGCTATGAAGAACCTTTCACACTGCGCGACCATCCCACACTCCTGCTTGGCGGTCACCGCGTTGAGGTGTGCTGCACCCTTCTTTCTTCCCGACATAGGATCCGACAGCTTCGTCGGAAACCCGCTTGGTTTCTTGATGCTGAAGCCCTCGTCCCAATAAAAACCCTCATAGCTGAAAAACTTGAAGAAGGCGATCTTCTCCTCTTCGTGCTTTTCCTCGGCCTCCAAGCGCACACGCAAGCCGCCATCCGTAAAGTGATCTCTACGGGTCAACATACATACCTGCTCGCCATCCCGCCCCACAGAAACTGGTACAAACCCACGGGCTCACTCGGGAAGTTGACCATCTTGTGTGATGATCCACAGCCGATTAAGCTTGAACTCGTCGGTCAGCTTAAACCTCAGAGAAATCACACCGAACAGTTGACGTTGTCCTCAGGTTCAACCACATCGGCATTGGAACGAGCGGCATTGCATTATCTACATTCAGATTGTCTCCCAAACCGCGCGATGTGCTTACGAAGCCCAGAACTCGAGGAAAAATGGGTCATCGAGCCTCACGCATGGATTAATCTCTGGATCTATGGCATGGAAGTCATCCTCACAGGGTGGTGTACGAAAAGGTCCTTCCTCCACCGTTCACGTTTATTACCCGCCGGCACACACACGCGCTACTCCCATCGCATTCAAACCGTAAATCGATCTATGTCAATTCAACAGCTACGGCCGATGAAGGAACTCATCGAACGGATACGCCAGGGATAGGGGTTAGTTTTTCCTTTGCCCCCACAGTTGCGTCTATTCCCGTTCCCGAGTATCCTTACCTTCGAACTCGCTCCTACCCCGAAGAATTGGATTTCATGATGTATATTGCGATCGAAGGTGTCATTGGCGTAGGCAAAACTTCCTTGGCGCGTCTACTTCAACCAGTCTTCGACGCCGAATTGCTCCTAGAAGTATTCGAAGAAAACCCGTTCCTCGCCGATTTCTATGCCGACCGTGATCGTTATGCATTCCAGACCCAGATCTTCTTTCTTCTCAGTCGGTACCGACAACAGAGCGAGACCGTCCCAAAAGCACTGGCCAAGAGCAACCTGATTACAGACTACACCTTTGAAAAAGACGCACTATTTGCCAAGTTGAATTTGAGTGGTGACGAACTCGAAACCTACCACCTTCTCCACAACGCCTTAGCAGAGAGGATCGTGGCTCCTGACCTGATTGTTTACCTAAAGGCTAGTACCGATGTCGCCATGCAGCGCATTGCTATGCGAGATCGATCATATGAACGACAAATGGAACGAGGCTATATCGAGGCGCTCAACCAAGCATACGAGGCGTTCTTTACCGATTATCCATCCGGACTGGTACTGTCCATCGATACGAACCCGCTTGATTTCGTCGCCAGATCGGAGCACCTCACCCACATCACGCGTCGCATCCGTGCCACATTGGGTATCCCCCCTTACCAACCCGAACTGCCTCTCGACGGAGATGCGTAAGCGTGAAGATTAAACGCCAGAAGCTCATTGAATTGGCATTCCGAGAGACGGAACGGCGCGCCGCTCAGAACGACGTAATCTCAGGATACCTTATCGGGTCAGTAGCTGCTGGAAACCCCAATCTAGGCGACACTTTGGACATCGACTTGATTTTGATTCATGAAAATGCTCCTGACACTCAACGCGAAATCATACGACTTTCCGATCAAATTCACCTAGATATCTTCCACCATTGGCGTGATCTCTATAGTCGTCCACGGGATTTACGCATTCACCCCTGGCTCGGTCCGGCGATGAGCGCACCGATCTTCCTCTACGATCCACAGCATTTCTTTGAATGGGCGCAAGCGGGCGCCCGAGGGCAGTTCTTCCGATCTGATCATGTATATGCACGGGCGTATGCCTTCCTCAAACGCGCCCGTCAAGCGAAATCCATACTTCCCATTTCGGGACGGTGGCTGAAGACCTATTTGCGCGCCGCACTCGAAGCTACCAACGCCTTAATCTCACTGACAAGTGCCCCGGCCGCAGGCCGCCGCGTGATGCTTGACCTCGAACGATGCGCGCGTACTTCTGGCCATGCCGATGTCTATTCATCCTTCTTACGATTATTAGGTGAAGATCAATTCAATGCCGCCCATCTACCCGAATGGTTGTCAGCATGGGGGCTAGCATTCGACGAGGCATCTGCTCTTTCAGGGGAGCCCGACTTATCGGAATGTCGCCGCATGTATTATCTTCGTGGCTTCCAAGCTTTGGCGGAATCGGGTCGTCCTGAAGCGGCGCTGTGGACGATGCTTACCACATGGGAGGGCGCCATGCATGCACTGGACCATAATGAAAGTGCCGGTCGCCATCAGCCCCCGTGGGAAGCGGTTCTCAAGCGTTTGCGCCTCAGCCTAGCCTCCAAGGACTCTCGTGCGGAAGAGCTCGAGCGTCACTTAGATACCATCGAGGGGTTATTGGATACATGGGCAGTGCAAAACGGAGTCTGATCTCGGCAGGAAGGAGTTTTCCATGAAAAAATTCGTGGCCGTTGCAGGAAATATCGGCGTAGGTAAATCCACGCTGGTGGAACTACTCTCCGAGCGCCTCGGCTGGGAACCCTTCTATGAGCCTGTGGGCGAAAATCCCTACCTCGCAGACTTCTACCGCGACATGCGTGCCTGGTCCTTTCCCTCCCAAATCTTCTTCCTCACACGCCGATTACGGGCTCATCGTCAACTATTAGAGCACCCGACGTCCGCAATTCAGGACCGCACCGTCTATGAAGACGCAGAAATCTTCGCCCACAACCTTTATCTTCAGGGAAACATGACCGATCGAGACTATCAGACCTATCAGGAGCTTTATCAGGTGCTCTCCGAATTTCTCCCACCACCCGACTTGGTTGTCTACTTGCGCGCGACTGTCAAGACCCTCAAATCTAGAATCTCCAACCGCGGACGGGATTACGAACAGCAGATTCGGCCCGAGTATCTCTCGCGCTTGAACGACCTTTATAACTCCTGGACCGGGAGTTTTTCGCTCTGTCCAATCTTGACTGTGCCCGCCGATGACCTCGATTACGTTGCCCACAACAGCCACCTCGATTTGATCGTCTCTAAAATCAAGGACAAGCTTGCAGGGAAAGAAGAAGTCGTGTTCGAGGCAGAAGAAGTAGCGCGCGTCAACGGCTAGCGCGGCAGAAGAGGGTAAAATACCTATAAACAATGTATTCGCCGCTTTAAGTTAGGAAACGATCACGCTTTCTCCACGTGGCTCTCCACATAACATACGCCCAATATTCAATGAACCTCTTCTAGATCCTCCTATTTCCACCCTATTCTAGGCCACGAAATGCCAAAAATGTTCACATATGGTCACACCCGCCTTGCTTCACGAATGTGAATCCTGTACAATGTCTATTAAACCGAACTTGGAATCGGGCAAATGCATTTCCACCGTCAAGGGAGAGAGCCCGATGAACATCATCAAGGTGTCATCCTCGTCACGAACCTCGGCCGTAGCTGGTGCAATTGCCGGGGTCGTTCGAGAGCATCGCCGAGCGGAAGCTCAAGCTATCGGCGCTGGTGCTGTTAATCAAGCCATAAAAGCTGTTGCAATAGCCAGAGGTTATCTTCAAGAAGACGGCATTGACGTAATTTGTATCCCGGAGTTCGCTTCAGTTGATATTGATGGCAAAGAGCGTACGGCGATTCGACTCATTATTGAGACTCGCTGAACACTTGCACACTTGTGCCATATCCCCCTACTTCTTTCGCTAATTCCAAATCTTAAGACACCATACGAAGGGTCCCNNCAGCCTTGGATTTTGAATCGCAGGTCATCCTCAATAGAGTCTGCAGGAAGAAATCAAGGTCGCTCCTTCTACCGCAGCATCAAATTCAAGAGCGTAAGCAAATGATTTGTGGTCCTATACCCAGAACACACGACTATGCGATTTGGGGAAGATCGAGCATGAGCGTTTCAAGCGCCACCCTCACGTTACCATATTTGTGGATAACTTCGAGTGTCCGCATCGTCGCCTGCAGTGCTTCAAATACCTGATTCCTGTTCAACCTTGATGCCAGGCGCTCCATTTCCACGTTGCGGTCGGGATTGTGGGCGTTTGCCTGCGCGCTGGTAATCACGATCAATACGTCCCGCCAAAGGCTTAACCATGTCAGCAATGCTTCCTCCGCTTTCCCTCGCCGCCCTGCTGGTTCCCGAGCCCGGGTAAGCCGCTCCACGTACACGAAGCGAGCCGCACGGTTTGAGCTGAGTAGCCCCACAAAGTCGTCGATCAGATCATTGCGCATTTCCAACAATTCCGGATCGCTCACCATTCTGAGAGCCCGACCAGGACAACCTGCGCTTATCCCTGCTATCAATTGCGCACGATCAGGCGATTCGCCCCTCAATTCAAGCGCCTTGCTGAGTGCCCTCGTGGAAAGCGGACGCAATGGGATCACTTCGCAGCGTGACACGATCGTGGGCAACAATGACTCTGCTGAACGTGCAGTGAGCAACAACACAACCTGAGCTGCCGGCTCTTCTAGCGTCTTTAACAATGCGTTTGCAGCACTGTCATTTGCCTCATGAAAGCGTAATAACATGGCAATGCGCCAGGTGCCTTCATAAGGCGTGAGTGCCAATTGCCGCTGGAGTACCCGAATCTGACCAACCCTCAAAACACTGCCGGTCTCGTCGGCTTGAACGATATGTAGGTCAGGAAAGGATTGCTGTAAGGTTAATCGGCACGCGCGGCACTCACCGCAAGGATCTGCAGAAGCCTTCACTGTCTCACAGTTCAACGCCTGCGCAAAACGCAATGCCAGCGTTCGTTTTCCAATCGAGTCCGGTCCGGTAAAGAGGTAGGCATGCCGCACTTGTTTATTCGCTAAGTGCTGCTGTAAGAGACGAGCCGCCCACTCATGCCCAATGATGTCCCAGCTCATAGTCTCATTGTAGTCGAGCAAGGTAGAGAACCACAAGGTATTTCGGATGCTCGCTGCTCCAAGAGCGGAGAGGCACCCGATCAGGGTATAATCCCTCTAGCTTCCTCCCGAGGTGATTTATGACCGTTGGTCGTAGACGGAGCAGAGGAAATTCCCCGTTCATACGCATACGAAAGAATCATGGACTGGAACACGCTACAATCCACATCCTCAGCCAGCGATTCCCGAAGAAGACCTTCATTGGACGATCGGATACCAAGGGTTTCTACTTATTTGGGGATCTCACATTAGAAACGCTGCGCGAGGCGGTGGAAGAAGCCCTGGACCGCCTTCGGCGTGGTGAGCATCAACTCGCGATTCACCCCAACTGCGGTACGAACCTTGTTACATCCGCGGCTCTTGCGGGTACAGCATCCTTTCTCTCGCTTCTAGGTAGTAAGGACGAGAGTTGGCGCGAACGCATGGAACGCTTGCCACTTGCAGTTGCCGCAACAGTCCTCGCCTTGATCGCAGCTCAACCGCTTGGCCGTCTTGCGCAACAACGCCTCACCACAATCGCCGATCCTGGTTCGATGGAGATTGCCAAAATCCTGCGTATTCAACGCGGACGTGTGCGCATCCATCGCGTAATCACACGGGAATGATATGAATCGTCCAGCACCAACGGTATATCTCTTCTATGGTGATGACGAACTCGCCATCGATGACATTATCCAAACCATGCGCGAGAAACTTGGTGATCCCACTACTGCCGATCTGAATACACGTCGCTTCTCAGCAAACGAGATCGACCTGGGGCTCCTGGAGGAGAGTTGCAAGGCAATACCTTTTCTCTCACATCGGAGACTCACGATCATAGAAAACGCAGAACGTCTTTCTGTTGACCCCGAATGGAGAGCGCGCTTCCACGAATTCCTCGAATCTCTACCCGCGTCTGCGGCCTTAGTGTTGATCGAAGACACAACGTACTACCGGGAAAAAAAGCAGGATTACATAACATCTTCCGACCTTTATCAATGGGCACAAGAACACCCCGAAATCAGCTTTATTCAGGCGCACTATGTTCCTCGCAGCGGAGCATTTGTAAAATGGCTTCAGGAACGCTGTCAGTCCCTAGGTGGGGAGATCGACCTACCAGCCGCGCAACTACTTGCTGATTGGGTTGCAGAAGACCCCTTGCTCAGCATCCAGGAGCTTGCAAAGCTTCTCGATTACGTCGATCGCCAGCGTCCAATTCAAAGACAGGACGTGGAGGGCCTGACGCCGTACCGAGGCCAAGAGAACATTTTCGCCATGGTCGACGCTCTCGGTCAAAGAGAAAGTCAGCAGGCACAGGAGCGGCTGCATAAACTTCTTGAAGACGAAGAGGTTCGCTATGTCTTCGCGATGGTCGTACGGCAATTCAGGTTACTTATCCTCGCCCGAGAAGCCCTGAACATAGGGAAAATGCCTAAAGAAGCTCTGCCAGCAAAAACACCTGACTTTGTCGTGCGCAAAATCAGCGCACAGGCACGCAACTTTACATCATCAGAGTTGGATTCAATTTATCACAAGCTTCTTGAAATAGACCTGGCGGAGAAGACAAGCAGATTAGACAAGGTTGTCGCCCTCGATAGCTTTATCGCCGACCTTTGCTCATAAACCTTCCGTTACGATCCTCACGTTCTTCAAGTGACTTGTGCCGAAATCCGCGAGTCGACTTTTGCGGGTTGTGTCTGTTCTTCTATCCCCAACCAGAAGTGATCAGGTAAAACGGAGAAATTGGTCAGAATCTTTACTCCTGAAACCAGTCTTGGCGTGCTTTCTCCGGACGTTTTGGGATGGAGGAGGCAAAGATTAGGCATGCACCCGTATTTCTCACGATAATATACAGCTGCTCGCTCGATACGCGTGGACAAATCGACACTACGATCACCGTCAAACCACAACATGCCGATCTTCATCCTAGACCTCCCTTCCCGTCTAATATGCGCTCCATACGCCATATCCCGCGAGAAACATCCTGCGAGAGCAGGCAGCGCATCCCACGGGTTGTGCGCAATCGAAAAAGTCGAAGCTGCTCCACACCATTTCGCTGCCGATACGTATTGGTTTGATAGCGGTCGATGCTGCGAACGCGATGGCGCTGGCCACGCCAGGTAAACTCTGAAGGCATCACATCCTTTGATGTAGAACAAACCACCACGAGTTCACCACTCCCGAAGCGAATCATGTCTCTGCTTCCTCAAACGTGTCTACTTGAGTCGTAGAATCCGCCCATAGAAATGCCCTCTCGGTGGAGCCTGTTATCTCTATCGGTGGCACGCCAAGAGGCGCGAGATTCTGGTGAATGTTCAATGCGGAAAGTCGCTCTAATAGTGCGTCATCCGCCCCTTCCATGGATTGTGGGTAGATTGCGATCAAGTCTTCAATGCGTGTGGAATCCATAAACCCTCGTAGAAGGGACCTGACGGCTGAACTCAACAAAAAGGACAAGACAGACAAGGTGCCCCCGAGCCACAAGGCGTTACTAGAGACATTGGTGGGATGATCGCTCCCTGTCTGCCAGCGAAGTATGCTAAAGGAGAGATAGAGGCTCAATCCCGATATGAGAATCACGGTCGTAAGTCGGATGATACGCCGCATCATGATATTCCCTCTTAACCATACCTTGGGGACATCCTCGACACCCGCCAGCCTGCGCTTGCAAGCCGGACAGCTGTATCGAGATCGCGCACACTTAACCAGGCAACGTCCACGATGCTGGTATCGGTGCCCGCATTGAAGCGAAACTTGCCAGGCGCCACGGATTCGGTTTTTGCTTCATGTTGCAAAGCGATTGCGGTGACCATCCCGCCGCGTTGATCGGCGCTATGTTGTGGCAATAAAATGGGATCCCGAGATGCGCCCAGAATGTGGACACCGCTCTCAAGCCCTTTCAACATGATCTCGTTCAGTGCCGACAGGATTTCAGCATCGCGCATGAGCGTTAATCTTTCAAAATCGTCCACCACCAACAAGAGATGCGGGTGTGTGATGCCGTTTTGCAGGCGCCGAAATACCTCGCCAGCCAGCCACATCAGAAGCTCCTTGGCAAATTCCACATCGGTCGCCAAATCCGTGAGCGCATGCGGCAAAGCCTCGATCAACGCCAACTCACGCCCTCCGATATCTATCCCCAGAACGTTGAGTTGCGAACGCCGACTCGTCAACGCTAAAGATACAAGCAGCGTCCGCATGAGCTCAGACTTTCCGCATCCTTCCGGACCGGAGGCGAGCAGATGCCAAGTCGACCGCCGATCGAGGTCGATCAGCAAAGGCTTACCCGCGCTCTGCATACCGGCTACCGCTGTCATCGCCGACAAATCCTGTAATGAATGGAGTAGGGGGAGGAGCCTAAGTTCGTTGCCCTCCTGAAGCGGGACATCGATCGCAAATCCTTTCCTCTCCTCCGCCACGCGTACTTCCATCACGCCGATCGCATCGGCGACGGCCTCCGCGGCCTCCACCACCTGATTGGCGTGGGTGCCGGAGACTGGTGCCAGGTGGTACCGCACCCACTGGTTTCCTACTTCACCCCCCTGAACCTTCGCAGGTATGGACATCGAATTCAAGGCACGCTCAATGCTGTCGGCTTGACGGTTTAGATAGGTGCGATTCAAGAACGATTTCCCCATCGCATACCTCCTTCATGCCAGGAATAGAACGTATGTTCTGCTCCGTTATCCTACCAGAACATATGTTCTCTTGTCAAGCCCCAATTCTGTACGCCGCAGGTGAAGCAATTCCCTCGACCCCACCCGACACTGCGAGGTACGTGGGGGCGAAGCGATGCCAAACTGCGAGATGGGGATTGCCACGGCCCGGAGTTCACCCAGAGCTTGACGAAGGGGGCCTCGCAATGAACTGTGAGGTTGAGGGGATTCAAGTGACCCAAAGCGTCGGTCACCTTTCCGACAAGTCAGAGACACCTGTGCTACAATCATATAAGTAAGAACAAGGCCCACGAGGAATGACTGATATCCGACCATCTTCAATTGCCGGGACGTGGTACCCCGGTCAACCTGAGGCATTATCTCAGTCCATTGATCACTACCTGCAAGCGGCAGAACCACTACAGATCGACGGCGAAGTGATCGGCCTCATCACACCACACGCTGGCCACCGATATTCCGGTCATGTCGCCGCGCATGCGTTCCACTGCCTGCAAGAAAGCGAGCCCAAGATCGTCAGCGTGCTCTCTCCCCTTCATTCCCCCCACCCTGCGAAGGTTCTCACCACAGCGCACGAAGCTTACGCAACACCATTGGGAACGGTCACAGTCGATGATGAACTCCTGCAGCATCTTGAGACCGAGTTAACAGAAAATTGGGGCATTAAGATCAGTCGCTTGCGGAATGACAACGAGCACTCCTTGGAGATCGAATTGCCCTTCTTACAACGCAGCATTACCCAACCTTTCAAGCTCCTGCCAATAATGATGCGCGATCAATCCAAAGCCACCGCAGAAGCGGTAGGAAAATCTTTGGCGAGCGTGCTTGCGGATCATGCGATCCTGATTATCGGGAGCACCGACTTGTCCCATTTCTACCCCCAGGAAGTTGCCGAAAAGTTCGACAAGGAGATTCTGCAACGTCTCCAGGCATTCGATCCATCCGGCATCCTGGCCGCTGAAGAGCAAGGGATTGGATTCGCCTGTGGCCGAGGGGCGATGGCCGCATCGTTGTGGGCAGCTAAAAACCTTGGCGCCGACAGCGTAAGGGTGCTCAAGTACGCCACCTCAGGAGATGTCACAGGTGATTTTCAATCAGTCGTGGGCTATGCTGCTGCTGTGATCTATCGCAAGGATGATCACTAATGTCCCACCACGAGAGATGAATGACTTCTCGGTCTCATGAATCATTTCCTATAAAGTAGACAAATCATGGTGAACGAAATCTGGATTGAAATCTTAAAACTCGCGGCGGTCGTATTGCTCGTGCTAGCAAACGGCTTCTTTGTCGCCGCCGAGTTCGCCCTTGTCGGCGTCCGTCGCACGCGCATCGCTGAATTAGCCGAGAGAGGCAACGTCAGTGCACATTGGGTGCAGAAGGCCATCGAAGACCCCGACCGCTTTATCGCCGCCACCCAGCTCGGCATCACGCTTGCTAGTTTGGGTTTGGGATGGATTGGAGAGCCGGCTTTGAGCAACCTGCTCAGGCCGATCATCGAGCTTTTTCCCGCCTCCATGGAATCTGGGGTTTCTCACAGCCTATCAGCCGGCTTTGCGTTCGGTCTGATCACATTTTTACATGTCGTTATCGGCGAGCTGGCACCCAAGTCGATTGCGCTCCAAGATCCCGAACGGACCTCGTTGACTATCGCCCGTCCAACACTTTGGGCGGAACGAATCTTCCGCCCCGCAATATGGCTGCTCAATGGTGCCGGAAATGGCCTCCTACGAGTACTCAACATTCGTCCAGCCTCGGGCCACGAGCGAGTCCACTCCATCGGGGAGTTAAAGATGCTGGTCTCCGCCAGTGCCGGTAGCGGTGTTGTCGAAGACGAAGCCGAGGAAATCCTGCATGCCGTTTTCGATCTCGGCGAAACTCTAGTGCGATCGGTGATGGTCCCCCGCACCGAGATGGTCGCGGTTCCCGCCGACTCCACCCTAGACGGTTTGATCCAAGTCGCCATCGACCACCCCTTCACCAAATTACCCGTCTATGGGAGAGACCTGGACCAGGTTCTAGGCATCGTCCACCTGAACGATTTGTTGTCCGCCTTCTACCGAAAACAGCACGATGTTCATGCCGCTCAAGACCTGATGCGCGAGGCCATCTTCATTCCAGAGAATGCGAAGGTAAACGGATTGCTCAAACTGTTCCGAGATCGTCAACAACATATCGCCATTGTCCTTGACGAATACGGAGGCACTGCGGGCATGGTCACATTGGAAGACCTCCTGGAGGAGATCATCGGGGAGGTCGGTGACCCCTTCGACCACGAACCGGAGATACTATCTCTACCGGACGGATCGACACTGGTTGACGGCCTGATGCCGATTGAAGATTTCAACGAGCATTTCAGTCTGGAGCTTTATGATCCCGACTACAATACCGTGGCCGGCTATGTCCTTGGTCGACTGGGCAGGTTGGCTCAGGTTGGCGACAAGGTCACTACTGATGGCATCCAACTGCAAGTAGAAGCCATGGACGGCCTACGGATCGCACGTCTCTCGATTCGCAGCCTATCCGATGATCACGACCGGCCAAGTCCCAGTCATCCGAGCGACGAATAGCCACCATGTTCGTCGAGGTGGCTGTCAACCTTCCCCCCGTCCAAGGAACCTTCGACTATCATCTCCCCCCCTCGCTGCGAGGGCGTGTGATACCCGGTCACCTCGTGACGGCGCCTTTCGGCAAGCGTCGAGTCCAAGGNNACCTGTCCTTACAGAACATCAACTCGAATTAGCCCGCTGGATCCACACGCAAACCCTGGCCCCACTGATCGACTGTCTCACAATGATGCTCCCACCCGGTCTCAGCCAAAAGGCCGACACCCTCTACACGCTCCTCGACCAGAAGGTGGAAGCTGAGACGCCTACTCAACAGCAACTCATAAATCTTCTGAAGCGCCGCGGAGCCCTTCGAGGGAGGCAAATCGCGCGTGCCATGCCACGACGACAATGGCGTCGAGCAGTGGAGGATCTCGCCCGCCGTGGTGCGCTGGAGTCAAACTCCGTCCTCGAACCACCACGCTCACGCGCCCGACGTGTCCGTACTGCCCGGCTGGCTGTCTCTCCACAAATTGCGGAGGAGAATTTCCAAGATCTGGGGCGTACGGGCAGCGAGGCCGCGCAACGGCGAAAGAACGTCTTAGAAATACTCATCAAAGAGGGGGAACCTCTCGAGGTCACGTGGCTCTACGCAGAACATGGAGCCAAGCTCACCGATTTACGCTATCTGGAACGACGAGGTCTCATCGCATTGGGCGAAGCGGAGATATGGCGTGATCCCTTGGAATCGATCGACTACGTGCCCAGTCGCCCACCCGTCCTGACAGCCGATCAGATGATCGTATGGAAGCAGATCCGCGCGGCGCTCACCGATAAACCCGATACCGCCCCATCCCAATTCTTACTCCATGGTGTCACCGGCTCCGGCAAGACAGAAATCTACCTGCGAGCCGTCGCAGAGACTCTCGAGCAGGGTCGCCGTGCCATCGTGCTCGTCCCCGAAATTGCTCTTACGCCACAAACCGTGCGCCGCTTCTTAGCGCGCTTCCCAGGCCAGGTTGGCTTGATCCACTCACAGCTTTCCGACGGCGAACGCTTCGATACTTGGCGTCGCTGTCGCGACGGGTCGCTTCATGTTATCGTCGGCGCTCGCAGCGCACTCTTCACGCCCTTCTCTGACGTTGGCCTCATCGTGGTTGACGAATCCCACGACGAATCCTACAAACAACACGGACGAGGACCACGCTATCATGCCCGCGAAGCCGCGCTGGCCTATTCCACCATCCTCAACGCTACCTGTGTTCTCGGCAGCGCCACCCCAGACATCGTGAATTCGTTCCGCGCAGACCGCAGCGAATTGCAGCGGCTTTCTTTGCCGAATCGAATACTCGGTCACCGCGAGCGCCTCACCCGACAGGCATCACGTCTCGGTGTGACTTCACGCTACCGCAAAGCCGAGAGCGAAGCTCAATACATCGAGCTCCCACCCGTTAGGGTCATCGACATGCGACAGGAACTGCGGGCTGGCAACCGGTCAATCTTCAGCCGCGCTCTACAGACCTCGCTCACTCATACCTTCGAGGCCGGTCAGCAAGCGATCCTCTTCCTCAACCGCCGTGGTACATCCACGTACGTGTTCTGCAGGGATTGTGGTTGGGTGCTGAGTTGTCCGCGTTGCGAGGCCCATCTCACCTACCACAGCGCACGCGAAGACTTAATGTGCCATCACTGTGGATATAACCGTCAACATCCAAAGCAATGTCCTAATTGTGAAAGTGACCGTATCAAACATTTCGGCGCCGGAACACAGCGTGTACAAGGCGAGCTTGAGGCCCTGCTCCCTAGGGTGCGTACCCTGCGCTGGGATTGGGACGCCACGCGCAAGAAAGGAGCCCACGAAATCATCCTAGCCAACTTTGCCAATCACAAAGCAGACGTGCTCGTCGGCACCCAAATGATTGCTAAAGGACTCGATTTTCCTTTGGTCACCCTGGTTGGTGTAGTCTCCGCCGACGTTGGGCTCAATATGCCTGACTTTCGAGCCGCCGAACGTACATTCCAGATCCTCACACAAGTCGCCGGTAGAGCAGGCCGAGGCTTGCTCGGAGGCCATGTTGTCCTGCAGACCTATCAGCCCGAACATTACGCCATTCGCGCCGCAGCCCAACACGACTATTCAACGTTTTTCAAAGCAGAATTAGAGCATCGCAAAGACTTAGGCTATCCACCATTCAAACGTTTGGTTCGCCTCGTCCTACGCAGCGCCTCTGCATCGACGGCCGAAGCAGCCGCCCAACGCTTGGCAGGCACCCTCAAAGGCAATATCGCCTCCAAGCAAGCACTGGCCGACTTGATCGGGCCCGCCCCATGCTTCTTCCGAAAAGTGCGCGGACTGTACCGCTGGCACATCGTTGTCCGTGCCGCCGATCCCCTGCCACTCATCCCAGAAAAACTACCTGAGGGGTGGACCGTAGACGTCGATCCAGTCTCACTTCTATGAAGGAGGCACCCCATTGTTCGTTATATAAACATCCAAGGATTACATCCGCCCGATGAAGGCACCTGGGCACCTAGGCACCGTGGCAGCAGGGCATCTTGGCGCCTGGGTGCCTAAGTGCCACGGCGCCCTAGCGATCGAATAGTTTGGCTTTGAAGAGTTCATACCATAGGGAGGCAACCAATGTCTGAGATTCGCAGCTTTCTCGATCGCCACTTGAAGAGCATCTTCAACAACGACCTCGATACGTACCACGCCACTACGGTGGGCGACCTGACACTCTATGAGTGGTATGTGACCCCTCATCGCATCGACGGGTTGCCATTCCATGATTTTATGATGACCGAGTCCGCTCGCGAAGACACCTCCGGCATGGCGCTCGATCCAAAACCCGAAGGCGGCCGCCCGGAAGATAAGGCGCGCCTGCGCTTCGATCTTGCCAACTACTTTGAGCAACGTTATGGTGACACGGGTGTCTGTTCCTACACGATGTTGATTTCCAAGGGAACTTCGGAGGGCGTCAAAGTGATCAGCTACAACGAGAGCAGGGTACTCGCACGCATTGAGGGCGAATGGAAAGTGGTCCACGTCCACAAATCACCCAGTTGGGGCGCGCCCTTCCAACCAACAACATAGAGGCTATAACACACGCTTGGGTGTTAACCATATTGAAGCGAACGGCATAGCAAGAATTTCCCCAGAACGTAACCTGAGGATGCATGCTCTTCATACAACGGAGGAGATCCGAAATGATCAAGCTCGTAGTCGACAGCACTTGCAACTTATCTGACGATGTTCTCAAGCAATTTGACATCCGCGTTGCCCCCATATCGATCCAATTCGGCGCAGAAAGTTACGAAGAAGAAATCGACATCGATCGCGACCTCTTTTATCGCAAAATCGACGAAATGGGGATCATCCCCACCACCGCGCAACCGACCCCAGCTTGGTATGAGAAATATTATCGTGAGTTATCCGAGCAAGGTCATAAGATCCTCGTGATCACCATTACCAGTAAGCACAGCGGCACGTACGATTCGGCCGTCTTGGCCAAATCGATGGTCCCTGAAGCCGAGGTGGAAGTATTCGACTCTTTGAACATCTCATTGGGGACTGGGTTTATGGCACTGGAGGCAGCCCGGGCCATCGAAGCCGGTCAGGAATTACCGGACATCCTCAACCGACTCCATGAAATTCGAGGGCGTGCAAGCCTTTTCTTCACGCCCTCGACCCTGAAATATCTGCAGATGAGTGGTCGTGTGGGCAAGCTGGCAGGCGTCTACGGTTCCTTGCTGGATATCAAACCGATCATCGGACTGGAGGAAGGGAAGTTGGCGACTCGAGAGAGAGTGCGCACACGTGGGAAAGCCACTACACGGATCCTTGAGCTCACTGAAGAGAACGTGGGTACATCCGCTCCGATCCATCTGGGCGTGGTCCACGCCAGAGCGGAGGAGGAAGGGCGTCGCCTTCTAGAACAGGCGAAGGCCAGGCTCAACATCAAAGAGGTCTTGTTCGCCGACCTGGTCGCTTCACTCGCGGTTCACGGCGGACCCGGTATACTCATGATGATTGCCTATCAACACTAGAACCGATTTTTAAAATTGAGGCTTGATACGACCCGAATCGCCTCCTCGTACAAAGCGACAACACACGAAAGGTAGGGAGCCTATCCTCGGCTCCCTACCTTTTTGTCCGATAGATTAGACAGCCCCTTGATTTTTCATAGATGTGGAATATTTCCTTGAGCGTGGCGACATGAGCTGTGGGACCTATGCCATGAATCCCAAACGGACTTCAACTCGAAGCAAATCTAAAAAGTCGGAACGATGACAACAACAGGGGGTATGAAAGCCAACTCTTCTACGAACAGGCCGCCACGAACGGGCGTTCGGGGAACCGTAAACATTTTTGGAGTGCTGTTCGGCCACCGCGCGGGCGCCGTACCCAAGACACTCACCACATAATGATGCTGTTGTTCACCGACGCCATGCGATCCGTGGCGGCTCGCAATTTAAGATTATCATAGTTCTGCATAAACCACAAATCAGCCCCATGTCGAATCCCTTCGAGGTTGGCGAGCACAAATCGGGAAGAGAAGTGCGGGTTATGAAACCGCGCCGATCTCGTGATAGAGATATTCCCGTACGGCGAAGACTTGGCGCCGTAGGGTGTCGTCAGTTTCCATCAAATCGGCGATTTTATCGCAACCATACATCACTGTCGTGTGGTCGCGACCGCCAAGCGCTTCGCCAATTGCGGGAAGGGACGACGAGGTCTCCTCACGAAGCAAATACATAGCCACTTGGCGTGGTAATGCCACTTCTCGCGAACGCTCACGGCTGAGAAGTCGATTTTCTTCGACGTTGAACTGGCTTGCGACAGCGCTGATGATCTGCTCCGTGGTCAATCCACCTCCCTGCGGAAGCATGTCAGCCAGCGCTGTTTCCACCATTTCGTGATCTAAAGGTACACCGCTCAGGTCGGAAAACGCCAGAACCCGCGTTAGTGCGCCCTCGAGTTCGCGAATGTTGCTTTGCACCCGACGCGCGATGATCTCCAAGAGAGTCGGATCGATCGTTCGCTTCGCCCGTTCGGCGTTGAAGCGCAGGATTGCCAGCCGAGTCTCAAAATCAGGAGGCTGGATATCTGCTGTTAAACCCCATTCAAACCGTGAGCGTAGGCGCTCCTCGAGGGTAATGAGCGCTTTTGGGGGCCGATCGGACGAGATCACGATTTGTTTATCTTGTCCATGCAAGGCGTTGAACGTATGGAAGAACTCCTCCTGTGTGGACTCTTTGCCGGCGATGAACTGGATGTCGTCCACTAGCAAGACATCGATGCGGCGATATCGATCGCGAAAAGTATCGGTTGTATGGCTTCGGATTGCGTTTATCAGGTCGTTGGTAAATTCTTCCGAGGAAACGTAGAGCACGTTCAAACCTGAAGCGAGGCAGGCATTACCGACCGCATGGAGCAGATGGGTCTTTCCCAGGCCAACACCCCCGTAGAGAAAGAGCGGGTTATAAGCTCGGGCCGGGCTTTCAGCGACAGCCTGAGCGGCGGCGTGCGCGAGACGGTTGCTTGTACCGACGACGAAGGTCTCAAACGCGTAGCGGCTGTTCAGATGACTAGTCACACCTTCCTGAGCACTTTCAAACAGCGATGTTTGCCAGGCGGATGCCGGCTGTATCTCCACAACCTCTTCCTGCCACACAACAAAGCGCACCTCTACTGTCGATCCAACAATCCGGGAAAGTACGCGCTTAACTGTGGAAAGCAAGCGTTCCTGCAACCAATCGCGTGCGAAAGCATTTTGGACACCAATGATAAAGGAACCATCTTCGTAAGCAAGCAACTCGGCGTCGCGCACCCAGGTGTCGAACGTCGCTCTAGGCATTTCCAATTGCAATTCACCAAGTGCAGCTTGCCAGAGTCGCTCAGCGTTCATACACACCCCCGCACATCCTGACAACAAAAAGCTAAAGTGCCGCCGTCTGAGCAGGTATGAAGAGTAGATTTTAAACTTTACTGTAAATCCGACGCGTGTTGGTGTTCAGCCGCCGAGGATGCGGCTGTGTCCCGCCAGAAGCGGACACTCGGGACGCTTTCCTCCTCAATACAGCACACCTCTCACGGTGCAAGCATTCTAGCAAAACAATGAGTGGGGTTCAATATGTTAAACCTGCTACTTCGTAAAAAGATTCAAAGTTTTAAGATCGCATAATGTTAAAGAAAACCGCGCGCATCAACCTTAACGGAAGTTCGAAGCACTCATCCAAGCAACTTTACATCCCCAAACTATGGGCCAGTTAAAAAATATGCCCCCATATCTATGGCAAAAATTCTGCCATTGTAAATAATTGCGTTAAGGTTTGTAAAATCTTAAAGAAAGCTCGAGGCGGGAACGAAGATTCACATTCTGAGCAACACTCAAAATCGCGGTTTCGTTTGATTTTGCGAAGGCATTTTCGGCTCGCCAATGGCAAAAATCGGACCTCTCACAATTCGGAATGGACAAATCACCTCCGTTTGGCACCTGCTACTCGTCGAAAACCGTCTCTAGCGCCTCGCGCACCGATCGAACAGGAAGGAGCCTCATCCCTTTTGGAGCCTTCTCACCCTCGCGGACACGTTTGGGGACGAGCACACGTTGAAAGCCGAGCTTCGCCGCCTCGCGGAGACGTGATTCCAACTGCGACACAGCGCGCAGTTCCCCCGAAAGACCGATCTCGCCTATCAGCGCCATGTCGGCCGCGATCGGAAGATCGCGAACGGACGATGCGATCGCCGCCGCCACGGCGAGATCCGCCGCCGGCTCATAAACGCGCAGACCGCCGACGACGTTAACGAAAATGTCTTGGTCTGCGAGTCGCAGCCCAACCCTTCGCGACAGTACAGCTGTAGTCAATAACAGGCGGTTAATGTCTACCCCATTCGCGGTCCGACGGGCGTGGCCGAAGGATGTCGTACTGGTTAGACCTTGCACCTCCACCAACAGTGGGCGTGTGCCTTCCATCGTGACCGCGATGGCCGAACCGGGAGCGTTGACCATACGCTCGGCAAGAAATACTTCAGATGGATTGAGGACCTCTACCATCCCCTGCGGCCGCATTTCAAAAACGCCCACCTCTGTCGTTGCGCCAAAGCGGTTCTTGACAGAACGCAACAAGCGATATACCTGGAACGAATCACCCTCCAGGTAGAGTACAGTATCCACGATGTGTTCAAGCACCCTGGGGCCTGCGATGGCGCCGTCCTTGGTTACGTGTCCGATAAGGAACATGGCCACGTTCTTCGACTTGGCGAGTGCATGCAGACGAGAGGCGCACTCCCGAACCTGCGAAACAGAGCCTGCGCTTGATGTGAGCTCGGATAGATAGAGTGTCTGGATGGAGTCGATCACGACTAGCCGCGGGCTCAATGTCTCAATATGACCCACAATGGCTTCTAGGTTCGTCTCTGTCAGCAGGAAGAGATTGCCGGGAATACTCGCCTCCTGGAGCAGCCTCAGTGCACGTGCTTTGATCTGGCGCTCAGATTCCTCACCCGAGACGTAAAGAACAGCATGACCATCCGCCATGCTCAAAGCCATTTGAAGCAATAGGGTTGACTTACCAATCCCCGGATCCCCGCCGACCAATACCACGGAACCTGGTATCACTCCTCCACCCAAAACGCGCGCAAATTCGTCGATCGCAAGGAGCCAGCACTCTGCACTTTCACCTTCAATATCTGCTAGCCGTTGCGGTTGGGAGGGCGACCCTGCTGGCCTACGAGCCCTGCGCGACTCCCTGGGCGCGACCAGTTCTGGAATCATGCTGTTCCAAGAACCACATTGTGGGCAGCGCCCAAGCGACTTCGCGGCCGTCCGCCCACACTGCTGGCATACATATTGTGTACGCGATTTAGCCACCGCTCCTCCTGCATGGATTATAACGCTCGCAGGCTTATCCTACGAACAACTCCCCCGCCATTCAGCGATGTGCACGCAATACAAAAACAGGGCGGATTTGTAATCCGCCCTGAGCTTTTAACGAGAGCTTTCAGCAATTCCCTATCGTCTGAACCTCATCCGGCCGGGATCGCTTCCTGAGTTTCGTCCTTTGGTTCGGCACGTTTAGCACGCAGGACAACCTCATCATCCTGCGCCTCGATAATGATTTCGTCACCCTGTTTGAAACGCCCTGCCAGCAGTGCATCCGACAGTTGGTCTTCGACTTGATTCTGGATGACCCTGCGAAGGGGCCGTGCGCCCATCTCGGGATCGTAACCCAGCTCCGCCAACAACATGCGGCCGGTTTCCGAGGCCTCCAACGTCATCTCGTGTTCGATCAGACGTGTGGCTACTTTGGCGAGCTCGAGATCGACGATCTGAACGATCTGCTCCTTGGTCAGCGCATGGAACACGATAATGGCATCCACACGATTGATAAACTCGGGTCGGAATACCTTCTTTAGCGCCTCCAAAAGTTTCTTGCGCATCTCTTCGTAAGCCAGTCGTTCTTCCACCTCTTCATCCTGGGGCAAATCGAAGCCAAGGCTTGTTTGACGCCGGATCATCTCTGCACCCACGTTGGAGGTCATGACGATGATGGTATTACGGAAGTCGACCTTGTGCCCGCGCGCATCCGAGAGGTGTCCTTCCTCCATGATTTGTAACAGCATGTTATGGGCTTCAGAATGCGCCTTCTCGACTTCGTCGAAGACAACAATGGAATACGGGCGACGTCGGATGGCTTCCGTTAACTGGCCTGCATCTTCGTAGCCCACGTATCCCGGTGGGGCGCCCACCAATCGGCTGACGCTGTGCCGTTCCATGAACTCCGACATGTCGATCTGAATCAATGCATCTTCACTGCCGAAGATGAACTCGGCCAAAGCCTTGGTGAGCTCGGTTTTACCCACACCCGTCGGGCCCAGGAAGACAAATGACCCGATCGGACGCTTCGGATCCTTCAACCCCGCCCGCGCGCGTCGCACCGCTTTCGAAATAGCTTCAATTGCCTCGTCCTGACCGACAATGCGTTGGTGGAGCGCATCTTCCATATGGAGAAGATGTTCGGACTCTTCTTCGGCCATCTGCATCACCGGCACACCCGTCCACATTGAAACCACTTCAGCGATATCGTGCGCGGAGACCTGAGGGCCATCCTTGGCCTGGTCCCAAGCATCACGCAATTCGCGCAGCCTGACCTCCAACTCGGCCTCACGTGCCACAAGCTCCTGGGCATCATCAAAGCGCGCCTCTTCGATCGCCTGCGAATGTGAATGTCGCGTATCGCGTAGCTTGGTGATGATTTCCTTGAGCGATAGAGCTTCCGGGCTCTTATACATACGAACGCGCGAGGCCGCTTCGTCGATCAGATCGATCGCCTTGTCGGGCAAGTAACGGTCGGTGACGTAGCGGGAAGAGAGATGCGCTGCCGCCTCAATCGCTTCGTCAGAGATCACCAGTTTGTGATGCTCTTCATAAGGGCGCCGAACGCCTTTTAGAATATTGATCGTCTCATCGACCGTGGGTTCCTCGATCATGACAGGCTGGAAACGTCGTTCCAGCGCCGCGTCATTCTCGATATGCTTGCGATACTCGTCAAGAGTGGTTGCCCCGATGACCTGCAACTCGCCGCGCGCCAACGCAGGCTTGAGGATGTTCGCCGCATCGACCGACGAGCCAGCCGAGCCGGCTCCTACTAACATGTGGACCTCATCGATAAAAAGGATCGATTCGGATGATTTCAATTCGTCGATCACCCGCTTGAGCCGCTCTTCAAATTGACCGCGATACATCGTGCCAGCTACCAATGATCCCACATCCAGTTGTAGCACTCGCTTTCCGAGCAGCGGGCCTGGGGTTTCACCGGCGATGATGCGCTGCGCCAGCCCCTCTACGATGGCTGTCTTGCCAACGCCAGGTTCACCAATCAAGGCTGGATTGTTCTTCGTCCTCCGCGCCAGGATCTGGATAACGCGTTCGATCTCTTGTTCGCGGCCGATCACCGGATCGAGCTTGTCCACCTCGGCCATAGCCGTTAAATCTGTGGCCAACTGATCCACCAAGGGTGTCTTCTCTTTTTTCTGTTTTCGACTCGATTGCGTGGCTTTTGCCATCCGTCGGGTTGGGCTCTCCTGCAGGATGCGTCTGGTTTGACGGCGGATCTGTTCCGGCGTAATACCCAAACGACGGAGCACGTCAATTCCCACACCCTCATTTTGGCGCACCAAACCAAGTAAGAGATGCTCGGTGCCGATATAGTGGTGGCCCATTTTACGGGCTTCGTCGATGGCGATCTGTAAGACCTCTTCGGTCCCGGGAGCCAACTCAATGCGCCCCCCCTTGTGACGGCCGATGCCCGTCAGGCGTTCAACGACCTCCTTCACACGCGCCGGTTCAAGGCCGAGCTCGCGCAACACACGACCTGCCACACCACCTTCTTCTCGAATCAATCCCAGGAGAAGATGCTCCGTGCCAATGTAATTGTGATGCATCCTCTCCGCTTCTTCATGTGCCAAACTCAGCACACGGCGGGCTCGCTGTGTAAAGCGTTCCATTTTATCGGCCAAGACACACTCCTCCGAGCAAACCCATGAAATCAAACCTCACGTCTCTCATTTTACCAAAAATTCCATAGACCCCCTTCCAAATAGGAATTATTTCCCCCAGGAAAAACTATCGGCCGAGCGTATCCTTTCTCGACGCCCGGCCGATGAGCTACATGGCTGCATCGGTGCCACCGCCGGGATCGTTGGGTTCGATATCCGCCTCGACATCCTCACTTACGGGCGGTTCTTCCTCTCGCTCTTCTTTCACGGGCGCTGCGGACAAGGATACGTCCTCACCCATCTCTTCCTCGAGTGTTGAGACTTGCTCGTCAACCGTCTCGACCTCCTCGATCGGCTGCTCTATCTCTGCATCCACCGGCTCATCAGACACGTCCACATCCACCGGTTCATCAGGGACGACTTCATCCACCGGCTCATCAGGGACGACTTCATCCACCGGCTCATCAGGCACGTCCACATCCACCGGCTCATCAGACACGTCCACATCCACCGGCTCATCAGACACGTCCACATCCACCGGCTCATCAGACACGTCCACATCCACCGGCTCATCAGACACGTCCACATCCACCGGCTCATCAGGGACGACTTCATCCACTTGCTGCTCAGGCTGCTCGGCAGTAGCGAGTTCCTCGACCTCATCAACGGTATCAGGAACCTCGCCAACCTCTGCCTCGAGGGCGGCATCAAAATCTTCTACCTCCTCGGAAATTGCCACTCCTATTCCGTCTTCTTCCATCTCATCAATGTCTTTCATCGCGGCTTGCCAATCCTGCTCCGCATACTCTGCAGAGGAGACACGTTTGAGACTAAGCCCGATTCTCTTCCGCTCACGGTCGATCTTTATCACCCGCAGTGCCAGAGCCTGCCCCTCCTGAACCACCTCACGGGGGTGCTCGACGCGCCGATCCGCTAGCTCCGAGATGTGTATCAATCCCTCAATATCAAATTCTTCCGTCCCGGCCAGTGATGCAAAAGCACCAAACTTTGTAAGCTTTGTGATGGTACCCTCGACTAATTGACCCTCCTGATATTGATCAACGATTTTGTCCCAAGGGTTGCTTTCGAGCTCCCGCATAGAAAGACTGATGCGTTTCCTCTCCGGATCAACACTGAGGACCTTCACCTCGACTTTCTGGCCAACCTTCAAAACGTCGCGAGGATGGGAGATCCGCTTCCATGAAATCTCCGACATATGCACCAATCCGTCCGCACCACCGATATCCACAAACGCGCCGAAATCGGCCAAACTGATTACATGCCCCTGACGGATTTCACCTGGTTCAAGTTCGGTTATCAACCGTTCCTTGAGTGCGTCGCGTGCTTCTCGTGTGGCCGCACGTTCAGAAAGGATCAGACGATTCCGCCGCCGATCAACCTCGATGACTTTGGCGATGATCGGCTCGTCGACCATCTTCCCCCAGCGTTGATCCGGTGTACTCCCATGAGCTCTGCGACGTCGTGAAAGGCTAACTTGCGATGCGGGGACAAAGCCGCGCAGGCGACCCATTTTGATGATCAATCCCCCTTTGTTAAACCCAGAGACGATGCCTTCAAATAGATCGCGACTTTCAAGCAAGGCCTCGGCCTGTCGCCAGTCCTGCTCCTCTTGAGCTCTACTCACAGATAGAATCAAGTTACCGTCCCGCGCACCCGAACGCAGGACGTAAACCTCAACCTCTTTGCCAACGACCAACTCAGTACGTTGTTCCTCAGGGATTCGCTCCAGCTCTCGTGCGGGGATCACACCCTCAGATTTGGCGCCGACATCAACGAGCACGTCCGTCTCGGTGACGCGTGCCACAGTCCCGATGCGAATCTCACCGCGACGAGGCATCTCCAATTCATATGATTCCCCCTCAAGAAGAGCATCCATCGGATGTGACTCATCATCTCCATTCGTCCCTGGTGAAACCTCTCTGAAGGCTTTCTCTGAAGAAGGAGCAGGCCGCTCCCTCTCTGTTTCTTCCACCGACGTTTCTGAGATTTCTTTCTTCGCCTCCATCGCCAGCTCGGTTTCAGCTTCCCGGGGGGCGTTCATCAGCTCTTCTACCGATCCTTCAGCCTCCCCTGAAGAATCTGGGTCTGCGCCGATGATCTCCTGATCTTGACTCATGAATAACACTTTCTCCGTTTCCCTGAGATGAGGGCATTATAAAGGTGAAGCGTGCTCTTGACAACCTTTGATGTCTCGCGAAGCTCGGATGCGGTATAATCCCGCCGGAGACACCATCCATGGCCACTGTCTACCCCTTCACAGCCGTCGTCGGTCAAGATCGAATGCGCCGTGCGCTTGTTCTCAATGCCGTAAATCCACGCATTGGGGGGGTCTTGATTCGCGGGGAGCGTGGCACGGGGAAATCCACGGCCGCCCGCGCCTTGGCCGCCTTACTCCCCGACGTGCGTGTGGTGGCCGATTGTCGTTTTGGTTGCGATCCTGACCGACCGATAACATGGTGCACGGACTGCAAAGAGAGGGTAGCTTCTGGTGAGCAGCTACCGGTGAAGATGCGAAAGACCTCTTTTGTCGATCTGCCTGTCTCCGCCACCGAGGACCGTGTGGTGGGAACGTTGGACATCGAACGAGCGATTAAAGAAGGCGAACGCCACTTTGAACCGGGTGTGCTCGCAGCCGCCAATCGCGGTTTGCTCTACATCGATGAGGTAAATTTGCTCGACGACCACGTGGTTGACGTGTTACTCGATTCCGCCGCTTTGGGCATGAATATCGTCGAGCGTGAAGGGATTTCTTTCAGCCACCCCGCTCGATACATCCTGGTTGGGACCATGAACCCAGAGGAGGGCGACCTGCGGCCGCAATTGCTGGATCGCTTTGCACTTTCCGTGGAGATTCGCGGTCTCTCGAACCCCCAGGACCGAGTCGCAATCATGGAGTACAACCTTGCTTTCGAGCAAGACCCAGAAGCTTTCCGCGAGAAATGGATGCGCAAGGAACTCGAGCTATCGAAGAACATCGAGAGCGCCCGCGAACTCGTCGACACGGTTTCATATACCAAAAGAGACCTCCTTCTCATCGCGAAGCTCACTTCGGAGTTGCAGGTAGACGGACATCGGGCCGACCTAGTGATCCTAAAAGCAGCACGTGCCCACGCAGCATTCGAAGGTCGTACTTCGATCACAGAGCGCGATATCGCTCTCGCTGCTGAACTTGCGTTGCCTCATCGTTTACGTCGCGGTCCGTTCCAGCAAGTTGAAATCTCAATCGACGAACTGCAATCCCACATCGACCACATCCAATCACAGACAGGGGGTGAAGATGTGGAGCCCGCCCTAATCGAGGAAGACCCCTCAGCGAAAAAAAAAAGACAGCAAAAAGTAGCCGCTGAAAACGGGGAAGAGGGGGAACATCGCGGCCAGACAGAGCCGACACGCCAATCAACAGTCGATTCGTTGCACGCTCGCTGGTGGGAAGGCGGCGACGAGGTTCGAATCGGTGAATCTTTCGTCCCTCGCAAACTCGAAGGGAATCTCGATCGTCTCACTCGTCGCCAGGGTGGACGCCGTACGCGCACCCGAACGGAACGCAAGCGCGGTCGCTATATTATGGCTCGACCCGCAACCAAAAAAAATTCGGACATCGCCTTCGACGCGACCTTGCGCGCCGCAGCCCCCTTCCAAAGACGTCGCAAGCAAGAACATCGAGACTTAGCTCTCTCTATCGAGCCCAGCGATTTGCAGCGCAAGGTGCGCGTTCGCAAAGCCGCGAATCTGATCCTCTTTGTCGTCGACGCATCTTGGTCGATGGCAGTGGCCGAACGCATGTCGGCGACGAAAGGAGCGATCCTATCTTTGCTCACCGACGCGTATCAGCGTAGAGATCGGGTAGGCCTCGTTGTCTTCCAGAAAGACCGTGCCCTTACGGTCCTCCCACCGACCAATTCGGTTCAACTGGCGCAGAAAGCCCTGGCAGATATTCCTGTCGGCGGCAAAACCCCGCTCTCCGCCGGACTCATGCTGGCGCACGATACCTTCCAGAAAGAGAAAGCCCTCCACAAGGACATACTACCTCTCATGATTTTGCTTACCGACGGAGCGGGAAATGTCTCCATGAGCAACCTCCCACCTCAGACAGAGGCACATCGTGTGGCTGAAAGAATACGGGAAGCGGGTATCCGATCTGTCGTGATTAACATGGAGCATGCCGCCTTCGATCAAGGGTTGGCGAATGCCTTGGCTGAGCACCTCGGGGGGCCGTGCTACACACTTCACGAGCTAAAAGCCGATCACCTCTACCGAACGGTAAGGCAGGAAATCAACGGGACCAGCGGATAAGTTCCACGACGCGAGAAACAACCTCACACAACCAAACTCCTAGGTCAAGCAGGCTGCTTTTTAATCTTTCGTTGGGGATTCGCAAGTGCGTAACGGCCACACCATATGCCGACGAAGGACATGGCGACACAGTGCCGATTTCAGGTGGTGATCAGGTCCCAATCTTTCTTGCTAATCGCGCCAGTCGATGCTCGATCTGCGACCAAAGTTGCTCTCTGCGCCAATCTTTTGGCCAATATGAGAGACAAAGTAAAGCATTCTCCGCCCAGGATTTTGCTTCACCGAGATCGTGCACATGCCATTCGTAATACTTCGCCAATTCAATACAAGGGAGAGGATCGTCGGGCGACAAACTGTGCCAGGCTTGCCAATGCTTAACCGCTTCCCCGCGCCGCCCTTCTTGTTTCAGATGCACCGCGTAACGGCGAAGTGCCTCAACCTTTACCTCAATCTCATCACTGTTTAGCGCCGTTAAAAATGCCGCTTCAGCAGACTTAATCCTCCCGGCATCCTGATGCCAACGGGCCACGGCCAGGGCTTCCGCACTGGAAAGCGAGTCTATATCTTCCTCACGATGCCGGCCGAGAACTTGCACCGTGAGCCCCACGAGGCTGAGAATATCCACCGCGTTGTGATAGACCACGCGCCCCATATCGCTGGCATCACCGGTTCGCAAATAGTCCAGGTACATCCCCGGAATCAACTCCCCAGGCACGTCGTCTGCCGTTCGACGGACACCCAAGAGTGTGCGTTCGAGTGTCCCTAGCCTGCAATCTGGCAGACTGTGCCGCCAAAGTCTCCTCGCTGGATGAAGGAGATCCAACTGAGGTAACGATGTCAGCGGCCAATGGCGCCGCAATCCAAGCATATANNCCGGCAGCTGTTTCAAGGTCTTCCTGAAGGGCATGCAGCAGGCTACTCTCCTCGCCCGGGTCACGTAGAAAGTACTGCCTGAGACGAAACGTACCCTCGGTGAAAGCTCCCACACCCACAAGGAATACAATCGTACCCGCCCCTCCGACCAAGCCCGTAGTTTCGGTGTCCAGAAACGCCATGCGATGTAGCGGCACCCCTTCCAGACCAGGTTGACGAACGACTTCCGCAGCTAGCGCACCCTCGAATTCGAGTAGGCGTGCTAGCGAGTCCGCACCGTGCTGGTAATCGAGAGGGTACCTATCCTCGATCAAAAACGCCGAGCCATAGGGCGTTTCGATTTCATCTCCAGGAGGTAAACCCTGGCGAATCAACGGGATGGATTTCCGAACTTGGGCTTTGCGTCGGCCTCGACCCATTCGTTGCAGCCGACGACGAAGTTCTTCCTCGCTCATTACGAGTTTCACCAGTTTTGACTACGATGGTCTGAATCACGTTGGAGAAAAGTCACCTCAGGCCTATGACCATCTACAATTGATCACCCATCGGACTGAAAGTATTATAACGCTCGGAGACGAGAGAAGGGGCAACCCAACGCTCATCGCTGTCTCCTCCTTTGGCGAAAGCCTCCGCCGGGTACCCACTCACCCCCCCGGCGGAGGCATCGTTTTCCTACAAAGAAGAAGGCGCGCAGCCGAATTCGATTCGACGGCGCGCAACTTGTTCTTTTCTGACGTCCATAGCGTGCGCGAATTAGATAGTAGATTGGTCTCCGCATATATCGCGGCGACGGCCTCCAATCTCCTGACACCTCCCCGATCTTGTTTTCAATTATCACCCGCAAGCAAAACAACTGTAAAGACAGTACCCTCACCTAACTTGGAGTCGACCCAAATTCTGCCCCCGTGATTATCGACGATCGATTTGACGATCGATAAACCCAATCCGGTGCCGGGCATGTCGTCAGGGATATTGCTGGCGCGAAAGAATTTATCGAATAAATACGGCTGATCCGCAGGAGGGATTCCTGGACCTGTATCGCTCACCCTTAAAATGACCTGCTCTCCCTCCGCTTCGGCTTCGATGCTCACCAAGCCATCTTCCTGTGTGTATTTAATGGCATTATCAAGCAAATTACCAATCATTTGCCTCAAACGGATGGGATCCCCATTGACAAGCGGCAACTCCTCAGGAAGGTTGGCCTCAAGTTTTACCCCCTTGCGCTCCGCCACCCCTCGCAAACTCTCGACCGCGTAGCGAGCCAAAACTCCGATGGGCGTACTCTCCCGTGCGATATCCAGACCCGCTTCGATGCGTCCCAGATCCAGAAGATCGGTTACCAGATCGGTGATTTGTTGCACACTGAGGCGAACACGGCGTACAAACTCTTCCTGTTGATCGTTCAGGGTGCCAGCTCGCTCAATCAGCTCGACATAACCAAGGATTGCAGTCAGCGGAGAACGAAGGTCATGCGAGACGGTGGTTACAAATTCAGATTTAATGCGATCGAGGCTTTTCAGGTGCGTGATATTGTGCATCACGATCGCCTGGCCGACTTCCTCAATCGGAGTCCGCTGCGCGTTGAAAAAACGCCCGTCTGTGACCTCGATTTCCTCCTGCCTTGGGACTTTCCCTACGCTACGCAACAACGCTAGCAGCTTAGGTTCCTCGAAGGCTTCAACCACTGACTTACCAAGGAACTCCCCCTCAATACTAAAAGCTTCTTTCGCCGCACGGTTGATCAGGCGAACGCGATTCTCAGGATCCACGATGATGACACCGTTTTCGATTTGTCTGAGAATGGCGTCGAGTTGGATGCGCTCCACTTCGGAACGCATAAACAGGCGTGCGTTCTCAATAGCGATTGCGGCGTAGTCGGCCATTGCCATCATCACCGTCAAATCATGATCTGTCAAAACCCTGCCCGCCTTACGATTATCCACACCCAATACACCGATGACCCTTCCTCTCACCTGTAGGGGCACGTAAATGAGAGAATGGACGAGATAGGAGGTCTTGATCTTCTTTGGCGTGGATTCGTCGAGCATGATTGGTTCCCCTGTCGCGATCACCTTCCCAGCCAGAGAGTCCTGTGTGTGCAACCGAAACGCGGTCGCGAACTCTTCGTCGAAGTTTTTGGAAGCACGCATATACAGCTCGCCGGTTTCTTCCTCCAGCAGCAGCAGACTTCCCTCCTCGGCGCCAGACAAACGCACCGCCGCCTCCACAACTGTGGTGAGCACTTCATCAAGCTCCAACATGGAGGTGACTGTGCGGCCGATCATCGACAGTGCCTCGAGTTCTTGGATGCGGCGTTCCACGTCATCCGATTTCGTCTCCTCCTCGGATTGAGCTGCGGATTGAGTATTTTCCTTATCGTTTTCCGACTGTTCTTCTGGGTTCAAAGCTCGCTCGATGGCCTGCAACATTTGCTCCGCTTCGAAGGGCTTCGTCAAGTAATCGCTCGCCCCTGCGCGCATTGCATCGACAGCCAAAGATTCTGAACCCTCACTTGTCATTAAGATTATAGGGATGTGAGGTTTATCTCGATGGAGCCGGCGTATCAACTCGATCCCCGTCAGATTCGGCATCTGGTTGTCGGTAATCACCAAGTCCGGTTCCAACTCATGAGCCACTGTGAGCGCAGACAGACCATCACCGACAGTCTTCACTTCATATCCGGCCGGCACAAGGATGTTTTCCTCAATGACGACACGAATATCTTCACTATCGTCAACGATAAGAATCAATGTTTTACTCATCTCGATACGCTACCCGTGATCGTAACATAGCCCGCCGCCGTCCCAAAATAGGACTTTCGGCGATTTGGGGCGGTCAAACACTGCTCGGTTATTCCTTGAGTGAGACCAACTCACCCGTATCCATGTCTGTTGCACTGGCTACCTGCTTGATGATCGCCGCCAGGACTTCATCTACGATCTTCAGACCCTCGAGCGTGTCTTCGTCTTCTGTCCCTTCGATTAAAGTTATGATCTGTGCTCGCGCGGCGCGTAATCCCCGATCCAACTCCGAACGCCATTCAGCACGAGCCTGTGCGTCAATGTCCGCCTCGCCAACGACCTGCTGTAATTTGAACGCCCTGGCTTCCAACGCTTGGAAGAGTCTGACGTTGACAAGCGAGATTGATGCATAATCAGCCACAGCTTCCAGCATTGCCTGATCGCGATCGGAAAATGGTCGGCCCTTTTGACGAGCGACGGCGATCACCCCGATGGGTTTATCGCGCACTTTAATGGGTGCGATCAATACGGCTTGCACCAATTTTGCGATCTTGAACTGCGAAAGCCCCTCACCGTCAATCGCTAAAGCCTCACCCGAGAGCATCACTAGCGCACTGACGCCATCCTCCCAGGGTTGATGTAGCTTGCTGGCGATCGCCGGCGGCATGTTGCTGTGTGAGCGAAGCAGGAGTTGCTCGCTCGCCTCCTCCTCAAGTAATATCCAGCCCATATCGGCCTCGGTGACATACAAGCTTCCCTCCATGAGCTTGTTGAACAGTTGGCTTTGATTTGTTGTTGAGGTCACTGTTTTACCGATGCCGAACAACGTGGTTAATTCGCGCACACGCCTTTCGAGTTGTCGATTGCTATCTGCGAGTTGTTGGGCGAGTCGCCCGCGTTCTTGTCGCAAGCGTGTCTCGTGGATTGCCCGCTCCACAGCCGTGACAACTTCCGCCTCTCGAAGCGGTTTCACCAGGTAGTCGCTTGCGCCTAAGCGAAAAGCCTGAATGGCATCCGCTTCCATTCCTTCATGAGCCATAACGAGGGTTGGCAGGTCTATACCTTGGGAGCGTAACGCAACCAGAAGATCCTTGCCGCTCAATCCCGGCAACGTAAGACTAGCGATAATTAAATCCGGCGCGAAAGTCAACGCTTGTTGAATTGCCGACGCCGCATCGTTCGCGCTGGCCACCTCATAGCCGAGAGGCTCAAGAACCTGCCGCTCAAGCAGGTCCAGCACGTCCACATCTTCATCTACAACCAGCACTCTCTCGAGTTTCGGAACTGCAGCCATGTTCGTATGATAGCACGGATGAATTTTCGGGGGGAGTCGCTTTCCTGGCCTTAATCAAGCCACGATTGGAATAGAATCAGAGACGTCGCATACATCGTCTCTGCGATCCGCGAGGGTAGATTTTACCGATAAACCAGAACACAACATTGTCTCGATCCAAGCCACTGCCCACCACGACAATCCGTTTACGGTGCCCATTTCAGTTCTCGCATCCGGAAATAAACGATTTCATCATCATTTCCCCCTTCTCGCCTGTTAGAATCCCATTAGATTCACCCAGCACATCTTGACTCACTTTCTCGGCGGACCTTAGAATCCAAGATGAAGGGTGAAAGAACGATGGAGTACAAAGATTACTACAAGATTCTTGGCGTAGAACGTAGTGCCTCGGAAGAGGAGATCAAACGCGCCTACAGAAAGTTGGCTCTGGAATGTCACCCCGACAGGAACCCAAACAAGGAGGCGGAAGACCGCTTTAAGGAAATCAACGAAGCTTACGAGGTGTTAGGCGATCCAGCCAAGCGCATCAAGTACGACCAGCTTGGCGCATCTTACAAAGCCTGGGAGCGAATGGGTGGCCAACCGGGAGGATTCAACTGGTCACAGTGGATGGGTGGCGCGTCGGATGGTGTGCGGGTAGAGGTCGGCGATTTAGGGGACTTGTTTGGCGGTTTCTCGGATTTTTTCGACGCCATCTTCGGAGACATGCCGTCGAGAGGTCGACCTTACTCACCCTCGATGACAAGCCGGGGGCGCGACATCGAGCACCCTTTGCGCATCAGTCTGGCCGAAGCCTACAAAGGCACGACACGAGTCGTGCAACGCGACACACAAAGGTTGGAGGTAAAAATACCGCCAGGCGCGAAAACCGGGACAAAGATCCGCATCTCCAGCCAGGGTGAGACCGGCCAGCTTTCGAAGGGAGACTTGTACTTGATCGTGAATGTAGATCCCGATGCTCGTTTCGAGCGAATTGGGGACGACCTGCACGTTGCAATCACCGTCGGGTTATACACGGCCGTATTGGGCGGCGAAGCCCGAGTACCCACGCCGCAAGGTGATCTCGTCCTCACCATACCACCGGGGAGCCAGCCAGGCCAGACCTTCCGATTGAAAGGTCAGGGGATGCCCAATCTCCGAAAACCTTCCAAGCATGGCGACCTATATGCGAGCGTAATAATATCCGTCCCGAAAGACTTGTCCGAACAGGAGAAAGAGCTCTTTAGGCAATTGGCTAATCTCCGACAATAATCAAACTTTTCTAAATCGGCTGAACCGGGGCCAACGATCTGACGCGACCAAATCGTCCTGGCATTCAGGTTCATCTTATCTTGAAGGGTAGTTCCAATGAGACATAGAAGTGGAATAGCTGTCGTTATCGCGTTAGTACTTACTGCGCTTGCATGTACTTCATTGCCGACTTTTATTCAGAATGCAGCGCCCACACAGGCATCACGACCCGCGATTCAATCCGTGCCTACCTTTTCCAGCCCACCGGGGGTGTCCTCCATCAACGGTCAGGTTATTTTCGATGAAGGAGATCTCGCGGGTCTTTACACGCGCGTGAATCCCGGAGTGGTAGCGATTTGGACCTTTTCGGGCATTGGTCCCGATGCAGAAGACTCCATCCCTAGTGGTCAGGGTTCCGGCTTTGTTGTGGATAAAGCCGGATACATTGTTACCAATCAGCACGTTATCGACGGCGCTTCAGCAATCGAAGTCGACTTCCCTTCAGGGCTGAAGGCGTGGGCTGAATTAGTGGGAACTGATCCAGACTCCGACTTAGCAGTCCTCAAGGTCGACGTCCCAGAAGAGTCACTTGTCCCTTTACCGCTGGGTGATTCTGATCAAGTCCAGGTAGGCGAACTGGTCGTTGCGATCGGGAACCCCTTCGGATTCGAGGGCACGATGACCATCGGGATCATCTCCGCGAAAGGCCGTACCCTGGAATCGATCAATCCCGCACCCGGCGGCTCATTCTTCTCAGCAGGGGATATCATCCAGACCGACGCCGCAATCAATCCCGGCAACTCTGGCGGACCTTTGATCAACATGCAAGGCGAAGTCATCGGTGTTAATAGGGCCATTCGTACGGAGACATTCACGGTCGGCGGCGACGCCGCAAACACAGGCGTCGGCTTCGCCATTCCGATCAACATCGTTCGCCGCGTCTTGCCATCTCTCATCTCCGTAGGCGAATACGAATACCCATATCTGGGAATTTCCAGCCTTAGCGAATGGAACCTCAGGACGATCGAGTTGTTGGGGCTACCTTCCAACGCCCTTGGTGCATATGTAACATGCGTGACACCTGGGAGCCCTGCCGACGAGGCAGGCCTTCGTGGTGCAGGAGATTGTAACGAATCGGGTCTTATCGGTGGGGGTGATCTAATAATTGCAATCGACAACCATGCGGTACGCCGCTTCTCCGAATTGCTGACCTATCTACTAAACCATACCGAAGTTGGTCAGACCGTGACCCTGTCTGTGCTACGCAACGGGGAATACGTCGACGTTCAATTGACGATTGGGGCGCGCCCCTAAACCCATAGTCGCCAATTGCGTTGATTTCCGATCATGGAGTTATGGAGGTTGCCATGCTAACGGATCGGGACATGAAGGCCTTGATCAATTTAAAGACTCAACACCCCGTCTTGAGTGTTTACTTGAACGTGGACCCCTCCTCAAGATCCGCGGACGCCTACAGGTTGCACCTGCGGCAGATGCTCAAAGACTTCGAAGATGACGCTGCCGACGATACCGAGGCCATCCTGCGCTTTATCCAACATGAATATGATTGGTCTGGAAGAAGCTTAGCAATTTTCTCATGCGCTAAAGAAGGATTCTTCCGCACCTTCCCGCTCTCTCTTCCACTTCGAAGTAGAGCGCGTCGCCTCAATCGTCCCTACGTCAAACCGCTGGCCCATCTGTTCGACAGTTTCGGCAACTATGGTGTGGCACTGGTGGATAAACAAGGCGCCAGACTCTTCCATTTCCACCTCGGCGAATTAAGAGAGCAAGAAGGGACCATCGGCGAGGCTGTGCGCCATACCAAACTCGGCGGGGGCTCACAGGCCGCGGGGAGGCGTGGCGGATCAGCCGGGCAAACGCGTTATGCTGAAGAAGTTGCTGAGCGCAACCTGAAGGAGGCGGCTAAATTTGCAGCTCACTTCTTCAAAGAGAATCGAGTGCGCCGGGTCTTGATCGGCGGTACAGAAGCCAACGTAGCGCGCTTCGTTGAGTTACTTCCAAAAACGTGGCGCAGCCTCGTGATGGGTAACTTCCCAATAGAGATGACCAGCGGACACGCCCAGGTACTCGAAAAAGCCATAGAAGTCGTCCGTAAATTCGAGCGGCGGCGGGAATCGCGCCTCGTAGATACTGTCGTCACTGCCGCTGCGAAGGGCCGTGAAGGCGTCATCCGGCTAGACGACACGTTGAGCGCTGTCCATGCCGGGAATGTGCAAACCTTGGTGATCAGTGAGGGATACCGCGCTCCAGGATACCGCTGCAGAGGTTGCGGTTTCATCACCGCACAAGAACTGGAGAATTGTCCTTTCTGCGAAAGCGTTATCGAAGAAATCGAGGACGCCGTCGAACTCGCAGTACGCAAGGTCCTTTCTGATGGCGGGGAAGTCGAGGTCCTGCACGACAATCCGGATCTGATAAAGGCAGGCAGTATCGCCGCTTTGCTGCGTTACTAAATGCACGTTGGCGAACCCAAACTTGGGGGGAGATCGCCCCTCTTTCTGAGCGGTGCTAGGAACTTATATCTTTGGAGCCCTATCGTTTCTGTCCACACTGTGCCACGGAACTGGAACCCTATGAACAGGGAGAGCGTGTCCGAAAGCGGTGCCCTTCCTGCCAATGGGTGTACTACCAAAATCCAACCGTCGGGGTCGCTGTCATCTTACAGACCGAGGAAGGGCTTTGGCTCGGACGTCGGCGCAGTGGGGGTTGGTGCATCCCATGTGGGCATGTTGAGTGGGACGAAAGCATCGAACAAGCTGCGATCCGCGAAGCCGAGGAAGAAATGGGGGTGAAGGTTGAATCCCTTGAGCTATTTACAGTCATGTCGAACTTCCATGATCCCGAACATCATACCGTTGGCGTCTGGTATAGAGGCCGCGCCAGAGACCTCGATAATCTACGAGCTGGAGGAGATCTCGTTGAGCTGCGCCCTTACCCACTAGACATTCTTCCTGATTTGATATTTCCCACCGATCGTGAGGTCGTCCGCCGGTTGAAACGCGCACAGAAATAACGCCGGCCACTCGAAAAGAAAGAGCCGCTGAGCAAACGGCCCAACGGATCTTTTTCATGCGAAGGGAGATCGCCTTCTGTTACTCGCTAAAGACAGATCGTTCCAGGGCAAGCAGGTTGGCGATCAAGCGCTCAAGTTCCTGATCTGTCAAAGTAGGGTCTTCCCCAAGAGCACCCAACACCGAGGATAACTGATCCCGCAGCGCCTGAACGGCCGATGTTCCATCGGGACCCAGCTCTTTCTGTAGCGTCGCCAGTCGTTCATCCGTCCCTGCCAAAGCCGCTCTAACGCCTACAATGTCCTCTTGGCCCAGAGCCACGCGCGCCGAAGATACATCGACCAGAGCGTTGACCAATTGAATGTGCAGGTTGGCGTCGTCAATGTCCTTCTGGATCGCTTCAATCTCCGCGCTGTGTTCAGCACGTAATGCCTCTAAAGCCGCGGTGCTCTCAGCCTGCAACGCGTCGACTCGATCTAATAGCGCTCTTCGCTCGTCCTGCAGGCGACTCACCTGTGTGACCCAAGTTGCGCCCACGCCCAAGGCAAAAACACCAATCAATCCCACGGACCACAGCAGAACCCTACGGAAAAAACGGCTGAGCCTGCTTGGTGGGCGAGGCACATCCTCGATAGGTTCCGCCTCCATGGTCTCGGGCCGATCAAGGATGTCAGCCACTTCCATATCACGTTCGAACTCCGCGGACGCCTCCTGCATTTGTTCGTCATTCTGTTTCATTACTACCCTCCTCAAGAATCATATCACCTGGATCAGATTGGACACCCCCTGTCTCAGGACTTGTGGCCTCAACCAAGAGCTTCCAGGCGATCTCTAGGTCATCTGCAGCGATTACGGGTGAAACACGTATATCCTCTAGCGCAAGTTCAAGGCGCGTTAATATCGGACTCAAGATCGAGCTATCCTCCTCCGTGCCGGCATCAATCATCTCGGCCAGCACGTCCGAGGCCGCTTCGATATCTGCAGCGGCCAGGCCTAGGTTATCCTGGAGCAACGAAACACGAGCCCTTGCAAGCAAAGTCATGGCCCGGATCAATTGTAGCTGCTGCCCGATTCGTCCAGCAGGAATTTCCAACTCGGAGAGACTGACCTCCAACTCTCCCAACCGGTCCTCCATCTCTTTGAAATCAGTCTCCAGGCCCGCCAAACTGTCTGCCATAGTCTCCAGTCCGGAAATTTCGTCCGCATGCTCCAATTGAACGTTGCGCAAACCTTCCACAACGGCTTGTACACCAGCAAGGTCCTCACCCTGTTTTGCTAAGCGCCCTTCAATGTCGGCCAGACGATCTCCCACTTGGGAAATTTGTTTTCCAACGGTCTCTTTTTCCCTTGTCAGCGTTGTCTCCAAATCGGCGATGCGCTGCTGGTTTTCCTGTGTGGGCGCAATAAAGTCCCTGTATAATCTTGGCACCCCGTAATAAGCGCCTGCACCGAGCACAACCCCCAGTGTTATGACGACCAGGAACCGCAGAAGAAGTGCACTAACGCGTTGGCAGCCGGTAGGTTCCTGCTCGATATCCTCATTTTCGTAATTCTCCATATCGGTGTCCATGCTGCCCTCCATCACGGTTGTGTGGGAGTCTCAGGCTGGATTCCCGTTGTCAACGTGCCCAGAAGCTGACGCAAGCCTTCGAGAAACGCATCAAACCGCCCATAGGCTTGCGACAACCTTTCAACCTCTGTCTCCAGATCCTGTACCAGAACGCGCACAGCCGCCATCTCGTCAAGCGACTTCGAGACCCGATCTTGCAGGGCGCCGAATTCATCCTCGACGATCTGCACCCGGCCACTCAATCCCTCCACCGCCTCCATCCGACGTCCGAGGGCTTCCATGCGTGAATTCATATCCTGGACTTCGACACGTAAATCAACGATATCGCTTTCCAATTGGCGTACTGCTTGATGTTCTCCAACATCCAGCGTCCGATTTATCCCCCCTAAGATCGCAAGGGTGAACAGAATGGAAAGGACCACAGCGATCACCGTCGTCCCGAGCACGAACCATACCGGCTCTCGGATATCGATGAGCGAAGACCGCGCGCTCCGCCGCCTGGCTGCCACGCGTGTTGGGCGAACTTTCAACTCCGGCTCACTCATCTCTTCGGGTATTACGGCTTGCTCATCAAGTTTTTCTTCGAGGGTATCGGATTCTGGTTCGACCATTGCCTCTGTCACCGGCTGCTCTTCAATCTCGTCTACAAGCACCGGCTCCTCACCGAAAGTCAGGTGGGGAGACAATCGCGCCAGCGTCGCTTTACCTATGCCCGAGACGCGCAAAAGGTCTGCTTCTTCGCCATATGGGCGACCTTCGAGTATGCGCCGCGCCAGAGCTTCTCCGACGCCTGGCAGCCTGGTTATCATCTCGATATCTGCGAGATTGGGGTTTACCGTCATCACGTCTTCTTCAGACATCGCTCCCTTCCCTTTTCCATCCCGGCTAGGATTCTCACGAAACCATGTGCTCATGTGGGCACAGCGGGCTTGCCATCTAACCCCTCAAAGTTTCTACACACCTCCGGGCTGAGAAGACCATCCCAGCGCGAGGAGCGTGGGGAGAACTCGTGCTGAGGGACGGTGCCCGTGTTATCAGCGGATACAGAACACCATACTCACAAACCACTTCTGACACTTCCGGTTCCTTTAGTAGTCTCATCGCGTGGTAATGATTACCTGCGCACTGCTCCCAATCCGTGCGGATGGGTGATCGGTTGGAGAAAGAATAGTATGATGAAATTCCAAAGGGCGCAAAAGATGCATGTCATACCCTTCTGTCGACCAGAAGTTGACTCACCTCCATGGCCGGCACTCACCTAGATACCACGCGCGCCGGATGCCTCGGGGTCGTGCCAACATTCGCTATAGCACATACCTGAGGATGAAGCCACACTTGCGGATCTACCAATCAATGTCACCGGACGAATTGCCCGGTTCCCAATGAGATCTCGACCAGAAATATGAAAACATTGATGGCGATCAAGTCAAGGCTAGCGATCGGCGGGAACCATGGTCGCACTGCATCGCGAATCGGGAACATACTCATCCCAGAAAGAAAACGGGCGACAGTTGTCGCCCATTGTACCTCAGCTGGTACCTCCCCCTTTAGCGAGCGTTGACTTTGATTTCCTTAGGCCGCGCTTCTTCAGCCTTGGGGATACGCACCGTCAACACACCGTCTTCCACGTTCGCCTCAGCGTTCTCAGGGTCGAGCGGAACTGGAAGGCGCAGGCTACGGGTGAATTCGCCGTAATGGAGCTCGCGCAACAGGTACTTGCCGTCCCCATTCACTTCCGATTTAAACTCCCCTCGCAGCGTAACCACGTCGTCGAGAATGTCGATGCGAATGTCCTCAGCCTTTAAACCTGGGACATCGGCAGTGATCACGTAGGCCTCAGAATCGGCATGAATATCCACGGGTAGTCGACGACCACCGTTGAATCCTACGGGTCGATAGCCACGGCGTATCCTTGGAACCAAATAGTAATTCATCATCGGTTTACCTCCCGATATACAAACGTCTCAAAAGACTTATGCAGATCATACCTTCCACGCATTAGAAAATCATAGACCAGACATAGGAGATCTATTAACATCCGAGCTATTCTGGCCAGAAGATGCGTCCCTCATGATCGGTGGATCCTGTTCCTCATGTATTTCAAGCTTGTCGGGAGAACGAGAAACCTCGGACTGGGGTTTATCCTGAGCGCAGGCGAAGGATCCTCAGAACGACATTTGCGGAGGAAACCACTTGCGCATGTCATCTCAAGCTATATCCTGCCTGCACCTGTGGCGCAGGCACANNGCTCTATGCCCAAACTCTACCCCAACCAATTTGTAGTCAAGCACACTTCAGCTAGAATTGGTAAGCAGGACAAGCAACTGCATGAGCAAAACCTATACTCCACACACCTCGCTGGGCCTCGCTCTGATCTCCGCTGGATCCCTGGCCTTTGAAGTGGCACTGACACGCCTCTTCGCCATCCAGCAATTTCACCACTTCGCCTTTGTTGTCGTTAGCCTGGCCGTAATGGGCATTGCCGCTAGCGGCTTACTGCTAGCAATACAACCCCGCCATCCACCACTCTCCACGCTGGCAGTTGCCTATGCCATTTTTGTGATCCTGGGCTATCTCACAATCAACTATCTGCCGTTCGACTCCTACAGCATCGCCTGGGACAGGCGGCAGGTATGGATTCTGCTGCTTTACTTCTTGGTCTCTGGCGCACCCTTTTTATTTGCCGGATGGACCGTAGGGGCGTGCCTGGCCGAAGCCGGGACGGAGGCCCATCGCCCCTACTCTGCAAGTCTGATCGGTTCCGCACTTGGATGCCCGGCTGCGCTGGCTGCGCTGTCCCTCGTCGGAGGAGAAGGGACAGTCGCTCTAGCTGTCGCGCTTGGCTTACTCGCTGCGGTAGCCTTCACCTCTCGGCAAACAACTCGATTCGCTTTGCTCGGGATGACCGCTGCGACTTTCGTCCTCGTCGTACGGTTTCCTTCTGCACTCGCACTCCGTCTTTCCCCCTATAAGCCACTCGCCATCACGCGTCTGGCACCCGACGTGCAGAGCACAACGACACTATGGAGCGCCTCTACTCGCATCGACGTCGTGCAAAGTGACAGCGTTCATGTGCTGCCGGGCTTGAGCCTCAACGCCCCTATCAGCCCACCCCAACAAGCCGCTTTGTTCATCGATGGAGACGGCCCCATTCCGATCAACAATCTCGCACCTGACGATCCAACAGCTAAGACCCTGACGAGCTACATGCCTGCAGCACTGCCTTATCTACTACGACCTGGGGCACAGTCGCTCATCCTTACCCCTGGGGCCGGGCTAGACATGCTGATCGCTTTGGCGGCTGATTCCGAGCAGGTGACGGTCGCTTTAGACGAACCCCTTGTTCATGACGTTCTCACAGGACCCTATGAAGAATTCAGCGCAAGCATCCTCCGTCATCCCCGTCTGACGGTCATCTCAGCTTCTGGGAGAAGCCTGCTACGACAAACAGATCGCAATTTCGACGTCATTCACTTCGCGCTCAGTGAAGGTTATCGACCGGTGACCTCAGGAGCTTTCAGCCTCTCAGAGAATTACGATCTAACTGTCGAGTCTTTCACCGACGCCTTCAAACACCTCAACGAAGACGGCCTGCTTCTCATTACTCGCTGGCTGGGGACGCCACCAAGCGAATCCGCTCGGATTTGGTCCACATTGCTTGCAGCCCTAGATACCCAGGACCTGGAGGACGTCCGCAAACATCTCATCGCTTTTCGCGGCATGCGAACTGCGACCATCATCGCAGCTCGGCAGCCCTTCTCCGCATCGGAATTGGATCTGGTTCGCAGCTTTCTAGACACGAAAGGTTTCGATCCCATCGTCCTGCCCGATCTCGATCCCTCGGAATTGAACCGTTACAACCAGCTTCCGCAAGAGGTCTATCACAGCCTGTATTCCGCCTTACTCGACAACTTTGAAGTTGCAACCATCGAATACGAATTCAACTTACGCCCACCAACCGACGACCGACCTTTCTTCTTTCACTTCTTCCGATGGCGACAGACGCCAGAAGTGCTGTCGACTTTAGGTCTCTCGTGGCAGCCTTTCGGAGGCAGTGGGTATTTTGTATTGTTGGCACTGTTCGCTCTCATGCTCGCGCTAGCTGCGCCGATGATACTTCTCCCCCTCATTGCTCTTAGACGCGCAAAGGTAAAGTTGTCAGCCGGAGGAGCCGCAACAATCTATTTCGCCTGCCTCGGCGCCGGTTACTTACTTGTTGAAATTCCGTTAATCCAACGTCTCACACTACTATTGGAAAGACCTGTTATCGCCCTGGCAACTGTCCTATTCACGGTATTACTCGCCTCCGGCCTTGGCAGCTTGCTCTCGCCACGCATCGAATTACGACGCGCCTTAGCTGCGCTTAGCGCTCTACTGATCCTCACAAACATTCTCCTACCAAGGCTCATTGAGATCGGATTGCAATGGCCAATTCCTGTACGCATAGCCCTATGTGTGCTCCTGCTCACACTTCCAGGGATTTTAATGGGCGTACCATTCGCCGCCGGCCTCAAGAGAATTCAAAAGCAATACCCTGGTTCGATCCCCTGGGCCTGGGCGGTCAATGGCGCCCTCTCGGGTGTGAGCGGCGTATTGTCGGCGTGGCTCACGTTGGACGTTGGATTTTCTGCGACGCTCTACGTGGGCGTTCTAACCTACCTGGGCGCCTGGGCGACCGCATCGAGGCTGGGGAACAAGTCTACAAAAGCAAACTCATCATAATACCTAGGGGCGCACGGCCGTGCGCCCCTACAAATTCTAAAGTAGAGATGCCCGCTGGGGCGTCTTAATACGATCTCCTTAGAAGCAACTCCTTCCGCTGAATAGCTTGACCAAGGGATGACTTTATTCTTCCCGCACCTCCCGTGTGAGTGGGACGAAACGCACACCGCCCATGCTCACGGACTGGTAGTTTTCCTCGTCCTGGCGTGTGATGTGCCACAACTCTTGATAGCCACCTACCGGACCGACAGGGATCACCATTACGCCGCCGATCTTCAGTTGTTCCAGAAGAGGTTGGGGAACATGATCGGGCGCTGCGGTGACGATGATGGCATCAAATCGAGCATGTTCCTCCCAACCGTAGTAACCATCTCCGTGGCGCACCATCACGTTTGTATAACCCAATTCCTGCAAACGCATTGTTGCGGTTTCCGCTAAGGGACCAATAATCTCGATGGTATAGACGTCTATCCCTAGTTCAGCCAAGACCGCCGCTTGATAGCCCGACCCCGTGCCGATTTCGAGTACACGATCTCCGTTCTCCAAGTCCAAAGCCTCCGTCATCAAAGCCACGATGTAGGGTTGAGATATCGTCTGACCATATCCAATGGGCAGAGGGTGGTTGTTATACGCTTGTGAAAGGTATTCTTCAGGCACGAAGGCATGCCGAGGCACGTTCCCCATAACCTCGATCACGGCCGGATCTGTTATCCCCCAGCCCACGATGCCTGTTCTCACCATGCGCTGGCGGAGCTCATGAAAGGGGTCAGAAGTGGGCGCGTGCTGGGGCGTGGGAGAAGTTGCCGTAGCCTTGACGACATCAGCCGTCTCGGGGATGGGCGTATCGACNNAAGGCGGTCCGTCGATTAGACATGATGACCTCCACCCTGAATTCTAAAGGTATTTTATGTCGGGCAACAACCCCCCGCATCGACTTGGAATGAACCCGAAAGCAAGATGGATGCTTGACGTCCCTCTGGCAGCACATAATTCCGCCTTCCGAGTCATCGCTCCAGTGTCCATTTGAGGGACCTCGCGGGGAAGCGACATTTCCTCTCGCTACAATTCGACACATATCCGCTCGATCTTGTTCAATGCATGAGTGTGCTTCCGCCCACGAAATCCTTAGGTCAAGGCCAGCCAACCAAGCGAGTTAAATACAAACGGGGTGGTATGAACAACCACCCCGGAAGACGTTTCAATAAGAGACTTCAACAGCCCGGGAAGTTAAATCCCAGGAAACGCAGGGGCGTCAGTAGAACACACCACCATTCCAACGGCATGAACCATAGGATGCCCCCACAGATGAGAACCAAAAGCAGACAGCCGCCTCCTGCAACTACAAGAGGCACGCGGGTCTTTCGAGGCTCGGCGGGAGCAACTGCAGGAGCAACCGGGGGAGCTGCAGGTGCTGCTGCGACAGCATGTGGAGCGACTGGCTGAGGTGCTGGTGCAGGTTGAACCGCGGGTGCTGGCGCTGCTGCCTCTCGGGCAACTGTTGCCGCGGCTTCTGGCGAAACCGCGTCGAAGGTCATGGTGACCGTCTCTCCCATTCCCACCAGGTCACCCGGGTTCAAGACGCGCGGCGCCATTAAGCGTTCACCATTGACGAAGGTTCCATTGGTTGATCCTAAATCCTCCAGGACATACCCCCCGGGTGTTCGTGTCAGACGCGCGTGTTGACGCGAGACCTCCGCATCACCCAAAACGACTTCATTGGTAACATCCCTCCCGACCATGATGACTTCTTTGGTGAGATCGAATACCATGCCAGGATTCGGACCTGTTCGGACGATCAACCGAAAAGAAGAAGGTGACATGACGCCCTCCTTTGCTTACCGCGGTGTTAGTTTACAGCCTGTCAAGCTGCTAGTCAACTCGACTCCCTCTTGGCCGGGCGCACCCGAAGGCGCAGCCCATCCACATCCACCACCTCTACACGCTCCCCCGCTTTTACCTCTGAAATCCCCTCTTCAAGGGCAGCCGACCACAGTTCCCCTCCCACCTGCACCATCCCAGTAGGGGTCAAATCTGAGCGCGCCTCGCCCGTGCGCCCGACGAGTGATTCTGCACCTGTCTCGACCGGACGTCGCTGCGCTCGAATCGCAAAGGTAACCACCGTCATGAAGAATGCCGCAGACACAAGCGCTACGCCTATCACTAAGGGCACCGATACTCGCAGAAAGGAGGGTGTGCCGGGTGAGTTGAACAAAACCAATGCACCGACAATGAAAGATGCGATCCCAGCGGCGGTCAACGCACCATGGGTAGGTGCTTTGATGTCGAGAAGGAACAAGACGAAAGCAGTAACCAAGAAGATCAATCCGAACCAATTGACCGGCAATACACCTATGCCGAGCGTGCCCAACGCCAGGCAAACGACCCCGATGAAACCCGCCACCCAGCCGCCCGGACTGGAGATTTCGATCAAGATTGCTTGCACACCTACGGACAATAAGATGAAGATGACGTTGGGATTTGTGAGCACCTGAAGCAATTCTTCGATCAAGCTCTGTGGCAACTCGACCACTTGAATGCCAGCTGTTTTAAGCATGTATCGACCATCAGCCAATTCAACATCGAAACCATCGAGTTGTTCCAGTAAGTCATCCAGATCAGACGCAATGAAATCGATCAACCCAACTTCGAGTGCCTCGCCTGCGGATACGGCCTTTGCTGATTCAATGGTCTCCTCGGCGAGCGCGATTGCCTCGGCTCCTCGCCGGGAAGCTAGACCACGCACCTGAGCTTTTAGAATTTCTTTGTGTTTGGCCTCTATCGTCTCCCCAAGGTCCTCTCCTTGACCTCCTACAGGGCTTGCAGCCCCGATGGCAGTTTCGGGTGCCATCGCCGCAGCGTGCCCCGCCAGTGTAATGACTGTTCCCGCACTACCTGCTATCGCTCCCCGCGGCGCGACATAAATCACCACAGGCACTTCGCTTGCACGGATGGCTTGCACCATCTGGTCCATGAGATCGACCGAACCTCCTGGAGTGTCCAGCTGTAAGATCAAGGCATGGAAAGATTCACTCTCCGCGCGGGACAATCCGCGGTTCAGATATTCCACCATGGCCGGCGTCAATGGTCCTTGCATGGTTAGCAGCAAGACCTGTCGTGCCTCTTGTGCCCGCCCGGGAAAGGTCAAAAGCAGGGAGAAAAGCAACACCAATATTAACGAGAATATATATAGTCGTCGCATCATCATACCTGTCTACTCCGATTATATCCGCGAATGAGGCACCCTGTAGGGGAGAATCATATCTTGCCAATCACCTAACTTCCTGCCCCGGTTTTTGATNNTCGGTATTTTCTTTTCGTGATCTCAGAGAAGCTGGGTGTCAAACTTACTGCTGCTTGTATTTCACGGCTTTGGGTGGCGTAATTTCTGTGTGATGACCGACTCCGGAATCCAATGCAGGACACTCTGTCAAGACGACTTGTGCTTGGGGATGAGTATCCTATAATGAGATCGGAAAGTAATTACTATAGCTTTGGGAACCTACCAATGATTGATCGTACAACCATTTGCGGTATGTTATCTTACCCACACACCATCGGTGAAATTGTTGCAGGAATCTGCAAGCCGCAACCCTTCATCTAAAGTATAGGAGTCAAAATGAAGGTCATCGATCGGTCCGACTTACGGGATGAGGACGGTATTATCAGCATGCCAAACAGGATCAAAGGGATGCTCAACTATGGGATGAGTTGGTATGGAGAGATGCAGGCCCAAGCCGAGCTTAGTGAGCAATTGTCGAAAACCTTAGGCAATGAGCACACGCTAATTCGCAACCTACGCATCCCAGGTACCTCATTCATAGTTTCCATGATACTCCTAAGCCCACAAGGCGTTCGTGTGATCACCCCAACAACTATCTTGGGCGTATTTCGCGCCAAAGGAGACACGTGGCAGAAATTCGATAGTCGTCGGCGACAGTTCAAACGCGACCGTCCCAATCCAATGATCGAGGCAAGTCAAATCGCCGAGGCAGTGCTCAAAACCATCCAGGAGCAGGGATTTGCGCTCCCGGAAGTAGAACCTGTTCTCATGTTTATGAATCCACGCACACATGTTGACCAGGCAAACCCGGCAATACGCATCGTGCAAACGGACGCCATCGACCACTTTGCGGCTAACCTGCTTAAGTTTGAGCCCATCATGGACCAAGAAGATATCAGCGCCTTGACAGAGGCACTTATCCACCCTAAGAAGCCCGAACCTGAAATCGCAGTGGAATCCGAATTTCCTCTCCCCGGCCTCGAAGGTGCTCCGGATGTCTTTGATGGGTCTGAGCTAGACTCACTATTCGCACCCGAAGCGGAGCAGGCGAAGTCACCTGCACTCGGTGCGCCATGGTACGCCCGTTGGGGCTTATCCAGACGCCAATGGCTCCTCCTCGCTGTCATGACCTTCTTTGAAGTACTGATTCTGATCGCACTTGTCGTGATGGTCGTCGCGAACACGTTCTACACCTAAGATCCATCAGTCTGAGTTTCGAAGGTGAAACTTGTCCCCGTTCCTATCCATTATCATCCCAGCGCATAATGAAGAACACCGCATACCCACAAGCCTGGAGAAAGTTCTTTCCTTTTTAGACTCCCAGAAATACGATGCCGAAGTGCTCGTTGTCGAGAATGGCAGCCAGGATCGCACTGCGGAGATCGTTGAAGTGTTCGTCAGACGACGACCGAATGTATTCCTGCTACGTGAATCCCGAGCCGGTAAAGGCTTGGCCGTTCGCCGGGGTATGCTCGAAGCCAGAGGAGAGTACCGCTTCATTTGCGATGCGGACCTCTCCATGCCCATCGAGGAAGTCAATCGTTTCCTTCCACCTCAGCTAGATGGGTACGACATCGCCATTGCCTCACGCGAGGTGCCTGGAGCCGTGCGATACGGTGAACCGATGTACAGGCATTTCATTGGCCGTGGTTTCAACTTCCTTGTTAGATTTCTCACCGTTCCAGACATCCAAGACACGCAATGCGGTTTCAAATGCTTCCGAGCCGGAGTCGCCGAGNNCAGAAACGCGGCTATAAAATCGTTGAGGTTCCGATCCCATGGTATTTTAATCCCGGTAGCCGTGTGCGTCTTCTTCGTGATACCGTAGCAATGTTCAGCGACCTCTTCCGCATCCGACGCAACTGGCGAAAGGGAATGTATGACCCACGCTGATCCTGCCGTACACGGCCCCAATCTCACCTACGAGTATGCATTACGGGACACAGGGTGTGCCCTTATCGCTGGATTGGACGAGGCAGGTCGCGGTGCTTGGGCAGGCCCGGTGGTAGCTGCGGCCGTCATGTTGCCCATCCAGCGTTTCGACCTGGCACAAATCTTGGTCGGGGTGCGAGATTCCAAGCGCATGACTCCGCTCCAAAGAGAGACCTGGTACGCCCGCATCTTCGATGTAGCGCTCGCCATTGGCGTCGGTGAAGCTTCTGCACACGAGATTGATGAGGCCGGATTGATCGCCTCCACTCGCCTAGCGATGCTCCGAGCTCTGGATAAGCTGAAAATAAAGCCGCAACACCTACTTCTCGACCACATCCGTCTTCCACAGCAGGAACTTCCTCAAACTCCCATTACGCGCGGCGACGGGTGCACGCTCACCATTGCCGCAGCTTCCGTTGTGGCAAAGGTTGCTCGTGACCGAGCTATGATCGCAAATGAAGCTATGTACCCGGGATACGGCTTCGCCCAGCACAAAGGATACGGCACGCGGTTCCATCACCAAGCTTTGCAGCAACTTGGGCCATGCCCTATCCACCGTAAGTCCTACGCACCGGTGGCTGCGCAATGCCTCACAGAAGACTAGTTCCCTCTAGCGCTCAACGCTTTCGCGAGTGATCTTCGAGTTCGACATGACGCTTTGAAATCGAACCCAAACGGACGCTACAGGTTTACTTCCTCTTAGGCTTGAGACTCATCGCTCATCCTATGCCACGATTTCCAATTGTTATGATTTGCGCTTCATTTGGATCGCCAGAAGTTGCCACTCAGACCTTAGGATGATCCGAGGTTTGCACGCACTTGATTGAGGTTGAGACACTCCGGGAGTAAACTATGTTCCTAGGAGATTAATCTGTGTCGCTCGACGCGTTCTTCACACCTCGCTCAGTCGCGGTGATCGGTGCCTCTACCAAATCGCACAAGCTCGGCTACGCCGTTCTCGATAACCTCGTCAATGGTGGCTATTTGAACGACGATCGAAAGGTCTATCCAATCAATCCCAAAGCCGAAAAGATCCTCGACCTCCCTGCCTACCCGTCCGTTACTGATGTCAAAGGCTCGATTGACCTGGCCGTGATCGTCATCCCATACCCGATTGTGCCTCAAGCTTTACGCACATGTGGAGAGAAGGCTATTCCAGCTGTCATTATTATCAGCGCAGGGTTCCGTGAAGCGGGGATGGAAGGCCTTGAGCGTGAACGCGAACTCATCGAGATCGCCAAGGAATACGACATCCGTCTCATCGGTCCAAACTGCCTGGGCGTGATCGACACCGTCACGCCACTGAACGCATCATTTTCTACCGGTTTACCCCCAGGTGGACCCATGGACTTCATGTCGCAGTCCGGTGCGCTTGGCACTGCCATCCTGGACTGGGCGCATGCAGGCAAGCTCGGTCTGAACAAATTCGTTTCGTTAGGAAACAAGGCTGACGTAAGTGAGGCGGACTTGCTGCAATCGTGGGTGAATGATGCGAACTCGAATGTCATTCTTGCCTATATCGAAGGATTGCCTGACGGACAGGAGTTTATAAAGATCGCTCGAGTTGTCTCCAAGAAGAAACCTGTCATCGTCCTCAAGTCGGGCACCACACAGGCGGGTTCGCGGGCTGTGAGTTCACACACCGGCTCACTGGCCGGTTCCGAGCAGGCATATGCTGCCGCATTTCGGCAGGCCGGTGTTTTGCGAGCAACCTCGTTACAAGACCTCTTCGACAACGCCTTAGCCTTTGGATACCTTCCTACCCTAAGAGGCGATCGCATTGCCATCGTCACGAATGCGGGAGGACCGGGTATCCTCGCTACGGATGCTCTCGAACGCGCCGGTCTCAGCCTGGCACGCTTCGAACAAGACTGCATCCGTCGCCTGGAGCAGTTTCTTCCCGACGCCGCCAGCGCCGCAAACCCTGTGGACGTCTTGGGTGATGCGCGCGCCGACCGCTACCGTTTCGCCCTTGAGCAAGTGACTGCAGACCCAAACGTAGATGGCGTGATGGTCATCCTCACTCCACAGGCGACGACAGAAATTGTCGAAACAGCGAATGTCCTGGTCGAATTCGCCGGTAACATCGACATCCCTCTTATAGCCTGCTTCATGGGGGAGGCGCGTGTCGAGGAGGGGGCAGAAGTGCTCGAAGCGCACAAAGTACCCAATTTCGCCTTCCCGGAACGAGCGGCATCGGTCTTCAAATCCATGAGTACATACCGACGTTACCGGAGCGAAGCGCTTCCAACTTTCGAAACCTTCCAGGTTGACCGATTAAGCACCCGTCAAACGATCGACGATGCTCTCTCATCAGGTCGTGTGGCGATCGGTGACGCCGAAGCGCGAGCGATCCTCAACGCCTATGATCTGCGCACACCACCCTCCGAAGTGGCAGATACGCCTGAACAGGCGGTTGAGATTGCGAATTCAATGGGATATCCAGTGGTACTGAAGGTCGCATCTCCCGACATCCTGCACAAGACGGACGTTGGGGGCGTCAAGATTGGGCTTCAAAACGCCAGCGATGTGCGCGATGCATTTGATCTGATTACCTATCGAGCACGACGATACCTACCGGAAGCACGCCTCTGGGGTTGTCTCGTGCAAAAAATGATGCCGACCGGGTTGGAGGTGCTCATCGGGATGAACCGCGACCCCCAATTTGGACCCCTTGTAACCTTCGGTCTAGGGGGCATCTATGTGGAGATCCTTAAAGACGTGGCCTTTCGCGTTGCGCCTTTCTCCCGCCACGAAGCACAAGAGATGCTTGGAGAAATCCGTACCCATGCCCTGTTATTAGGCGTCCGCGGGCAACCACCTGTTGATCAACAGGCCATCGTCGACGCCTTGCTTCGGATCGGGCAGCTGGTTTTGGATTTCCCAGAGATCTCCGAATTGGATGTCAATCCGTTTATCGTGTATGAGCGAGGACAGGGTGGCATCGCCATCGACATGCGGTTGATTTTAGATCCGGATAAGCAAACGCAAGCGCGTGCAGATCGAGCCAAGCCCGTTGGGAGTACGCCATGAACGCACTATACATAACCTCTGTGGAACCCTATTCAGGGAAGACTGCCGTGTGCTTAGCCCTCGGCAAGCAATTGCAATCTGATGGTAGGAAAGTAGGCTATCTCAAGCCCGTGAGCACACAACCTTGGCGTACGCCAGAGGGAAAGCTAGCTGATGAAGACGCCGTCTTCGTCCATAAAGTCCTCGGTCTTGAGGGAGATCCTACAGAAGCTGCACCCGTCATCGTGACGCCCTCGACCTTGCGAAAAAGACTCAAAGGCACTAGCGAAGAGGATCTCATGCAGAAGATCCAGCATGCGGCTGAGGCCGCCGCAAAAGGAAAAGACATATTGCTTCTGGAGGGTTTAGCCAGTCTGCGTGAGGGATACGCAATGGGGCTCTCAAACCTGAAGGTAGCAGAATCGATAGGATCGCCGGCATTGGTCATCGTGTCGTTCTCCGGGGAAATGCGTCTGGTGGACGATGCCCTTACCGCCCAGTTTCGACTCGGCGAATTACTGTGCGGGGTGATCTTGAATCGAGTTCCGCAGGAAAGTCAGGAATTCGTCGATGACTATGCATGTCCGTTCCTAGAAAAGCAAGGTATACGCGTGCTGGGCACCCTACCACGTGTGCCCCGCCTTTCTGCGCTAAGCATCGGCGAGTTGATCGATCTGCTCCAAGCCGAGGTGCTCACTAAATATGTAAAACCGAATGCGCTCGTCGAGACTTTCACCGTGGGAGCCATGACGGCCGACGCTGCCCTTTCCCGTTTCCGACGCTACCAGAATAAAGCCGTTATTACCGGTGGTGACCGTACCGATATCCAACTCGCCGCACTCGAGACCTCCACGGTTGTGTTAATCCTGACCGGAAACCTGCGTCCCAGTCCCCTGATCATCCAACAGGCTGAAGCTCTCGATGTCCCCATTCTTCTTGTCAAAGATAACACGATGGAAACAGTCGATCACATCGAACGCGCACACGGTAAAACCCGCCTTGGTCAGCCGGAGAAGCTCGAAACCTTCATTCAATTAATGGCAGAGAATGTGGATATTGGGGCGCTTTACGACTTTTGTGTCGGAGGATGAGCATCCGTCGGCTGCACCGCAGCAGATACCCTTTCGGGACCACCGTCAATAGGAAACCAAATGGTGAAGGTACTGCCCTGACCCACGTGACTTTCTACAGTGATCCGCCCAGAATGCCGTAGCATGATCTCCCGACAGATCGCCAAACCCAGTCCTGTCCCTGGGGTGCTCATCTTGCGGCTGGCTGAACCCCGGAAGAAACGCTGAAATAGAAATTCTTGCTCCTCATTTGATATCCCGAGCCCCGTATCGGCAACCGCCAGCGTAGCCCAGCGGCATTCGCCGTCATCCTTCATATCGGTTGTAATCGTTACGGTACCTCCGGGTTGGGTGTAATGCATTGCATTGGTCATTAGATTCGCCACTACCCGAGAAAGCATTCGCTCGTCAGCGTAAACGTGTGGTAAATCCTCGTGCAGTTTGAAGCCAACCCTCAATGCCTTTTCAGCGAAAAGCCTTTCACGATCCTCTACAAGGCTTTGTGCGATGAAATTGAGATTGATTTCCTTTGGATCGAGGGTGGCTGTGCCTGCATCGAGTCGTGAGACGGTGAGCAGGTCCTCTATCAAGATCACTAAGCGCGCAGTTTCTCGATTCAGCGTCTCCAGATAGGATTGGAATCGCTCGCGTTTCCCACTTTCGATCAACTCAAGGTATAGCATGATGTTGCTGAGTGGCGTCCGCAGCTCGTGCGACACGTCGGAGACGAATTGCGTCTTCAACCTGTCGGCCTCTTGAGCCTGTTTCAACGCTTCTGCTAACGCCGCCGTCCGCTCGGAGACTGTCCTTTCGAGTTCGTCCGCGTGCAGCCTGAGACGTTCATATAATGCGGCGTTCTCAACAGCGACAGAGATGTTATCCGCAAGCAACATGAGAAGACGCACATCATCCTCGTTCAACCCACCAAGAACAGGCGATTCCACATTCAGCACACCGATCACAACGTCTTCCTTTCGCAGAGGCACTGCGATTTCACATTGTGTCTCTTCCCGGGCCGCGATGTAATCTGGGTCCATACGTACATCAGGTACGTGCACCGGCTCATTTATGCGTACCGCCCGACCGGTTACGCCTTGAGACATCGGGAAGCGGACGGCCTCATCCTCCATAGCACCTCGGACAGCGCCCAATACCAGTTCTTCCTCCTCTATTAAATAAATCTCCACCACGGGATATCCCAGCACCTCACCAACCTGCCTAACGACCTCCTCCAAGAGAGGCTGCATTTCCAAACTACGGTTGACAACTTGCGCCACCTGACGCAACACTGTGAGCTCTGCCAGACGACGATCAATCTGCTGGTATCGTCTGGCGTTCGACATCGCCAATCCTACCTGGTGGCCGATTGCCACCATCAAATCCAGGTGCTCCGGTTGAAATTCGTTCACCTCTTGATGAAAGACACCGATCACAGCCTGTAATTCCTCGTTTGTGAGAATAGGCACACATAACGCTGATCGCACACTTTCGTCGACTCCAGGTATTGGAAACCAGCGCTCATTCTCTGTGACATCAGGAATCACGCAACCCTGTAATTCCTGAGCGACCCAACCCACCAGGCCTTTCCCCAGGCGCATGTCGATCCTCTCGTCAAGCTCAGGGATTGGGATGCCGTCCTTTCGGACCGAAGCGCACAATCGCATGCGCTCACTACTCGACTCGATTACAAACGCCTCCGCCGACTGTCCCCCGAAGTTGTCACAGATCAAGGTGACCGCTCGTTGAAGAATCTCCTCAGGATCCATCAAACGTGCTAGCTCTTGAGCGACGTCGTAGAGCAACAGAACTCGTTGCCGTTCCGACTCGCTTTGTTCGAATAATCGAACGTTCTCGACGGCCACCGCCGCCTGGTCGGCCAATAATTCCAGCACTCTCAACTCGGCGTCTTGAAACTCGTGCGGCTCTACCAAAGCTACGTTCATCACACCCAATACACGCCTGCCGATCTTGAGAGGCAAGCCAACAATTGCCCCTCCCCACTGATACTCTTGGAACAGCTCATGATGGTCGACATTGGTGATCACAATACGTTCGCCACTGCGGGCGACTGCATACGTGAGCCCACCGTGACGCGGTTCCGAGAAGGGTTGACGTTGGACATCCCCAGCCCAAAGCGCAGCGCCGAATGCTAATCGCTCTCCATCGAAAAGAAAGATGTGTGCGTCATCTGCAGCGACCAGGTTGAGTGTCTGCTCGAGAATCGTCTCAAGAACCGGCTGAAGTTCCAGACTGGACGTCAACCTCAGGCTGGCTTGGCGCACCGCCTCAAGTTCTCCACTACGGCGGCGTTCCGACTCATACGCCACTGAAATGGCCAAAGCTAACGAAACTTGCTTGGCGACTTGTTCACAGGTGTTAATCTCATTCTCTGTAAAACGGCGTGGTTCGTTAAAACCAGCAATGGCTGCCCCGTACCAGTGATCGCCAATAATAAAAGGCGTTGTTATGAGAGAGTGAACTTGCACAGAGGATGCCATCTTTACAAACCCAGAGTTTGTCAACGGCGAGCTCGAAACGTCCTCGATCACGATCGGCTTTCCCGCAACCAACGCCGCCTCAACAAGCGTTCTCTCCCCGGCAGTGGGCAGGGAATCCCGGAACATGTCAGGCTGAAACAGACCATATCCGGCTTCGTATCGTGGACGATGGCCCTCTTCATCCCAAAGTGCGATCAGGCAAGTATCTGCCTCGATGATTTCGGCTAGCCTGGCCGCCATTCCGGGGATAATCTCTACACCTTCGCCGCTTAATGTGATCCGTGTAATCTCATTAAGCAAGGACGATTGTCTCAGGCGTCGCTGCGTTCCCTCAATCAAACGTGCGTTCTGTAGAGCCACGGCCGCCTGATTGGCGAAAAGATTGAGCAAATCCAGGTCCGCCTGGGCGAAAGGCGCGTCTTCCTCCTCACGCATAATGTTAATCACACCGGTGACTTGCCCTTGCCACATCATCGGAGCGCTGAGCACCGAGACGAACGATGATTCATCCTCGAACACTTCGGCTCGATTAGGCCAAATCCTGTAATCCGATATGATCAGCGCCTCGCCCGTCTCAGCAACATGGCCCGCGACGCCTTCGCCATACCGTAAGGTCGTACCGGTATAATCACGAGCCGTCCGATAACTGACTGCGCAACGTACCAATGCCTTATTCGGCTCACTGAGGTACATCCCACTGCTACTCCCGCTGAGCAAGTCCGTCGCTTCTAAGACAATCGACTGCAAGAGCGCCGATACGTCATGCTGCGAGACCATCTCCACCGTTAGATGGCTGATCGCATTCAACTCTCGCACACGTTGGGCGCGCTGTTGCTGAAGTTGGAGTCGGGAAATCCCTTGAGCAAGATCGTCGGCGACGGCCTGCATGGTACGGACGACCTCGGCGTCAAAAACTTCTGGCTGATTGGCATATACATTGAGAACACCAAACACGTTGCCTTCCAAACCCAACGGAAAGGCCGCTGAAGAGCGGTAACCTCTCGCCAATGCCTGTTCCCGCCAGGGAGCGAAACGAGGCTCATCAGCGATATCGTGAACCACATCAGGTCGGTTCTCGCGCACGGAGGTTCCCGTCGGCCCATACGCTGTAGGCGCCTCATCCCAGGTGATGGTGATCGAACGCAGATAACCACCATCCCTGCCACTCGAAGCAGCGGGATAAATTCCCTGATCCTTCTCGTGCATCAAGCCGACCCATACCAGTGAGTAACCTCCAGAGCGCACCAATAAATCGCAGACCCCCTGCATCAACCGATCTGGATCGCCTGCGCTGAGAATGTGTGCCCGAACCTCGTTCAGCAACCGAAAAGTTTCGCCCAGTTGAAAGAGGCGACGCTTCGACTCGTCAAGCGCTATCCGCATGTCCAAAGTTTCGCGGACCACCTCCAACGCGGGTCGAGCGCTAAACGAATAACCCCAGCCGGCTTCTTCCTGGCGTCGCCGAAGATAGAGAATATAAATCGTTGCAAGCGGCCAGAGAGCCAGCGCAGCGAGAGCCCAACCAAGAAGTTCAGCTTGCATCATCAAGGTCCACCAAGGGGTATTCCAGTAACCTCCGATGATAAACAGGATTGCCTCCACCCAACCGCCAAGCATCACCGCCCCACCTGCGAACCAAGCGCTCCTCCTAGGCCAGCGACCGGCGATTAATTGATAGACCACCGTAGAAAGATAAACACCGACGATGAATGCAAAGGTGTTTGCCACATGTTGCTGGAATCCGATCTCGAGGATCGCCGGAGCGAGGCTTGGTGAGGTGTCGATCACAATTGGGCCTAGTAAAAAAGTCGCCGCTACGTAAATCACCGCACCCACGATCGTGACCACACTTACATTGAAGGCAAGAAGATTGGCCTGCAACGGTCCATCAGACGTGGCTACCAGCAATATGGTGAGGTAGATAATGGGTCCCAGAATGCGCGGGGCGACAAGGATCGGCAAGTCTGGATCGACGGTGGTGATGCCGGGGGTGGCTTGCAATACCGCGAGTAGGAGCGGACGCCAGGTATTGAGCATCACCAGGCCCCCTAGCGTCACACGTAAAAGCGTTCGCGAGGTTCGAAACCCAATGCGGTGGAGGGCGATAAATGTGAGCCCGAGCGACCATAAACCGATGAAGAGCGCGAGGTTACTACTCATAGTAGGTTGTAGGGTTTGAGAAAAACCGGATAACATCTAGTAAGTTTCGATTATACTCTTTATACCCTTTTCGACCAGCGGAAAACAACGGTGTCGGAATCCCGGGGGGTTATGGAGCATAGGATGTCCAACGACTCGTTCGGCGTGCGCGCAAGGTTGTCCACAAACAGTGGGGAAGTCACCGTATACCGCTTGGACGTTCTCGAACAGCAGGGGCTGACCCAGGTAGATCGATTGCCGTTCTCCATCCGCGTGCTGCTCGAATCACTCCTACGACAGGAAAACGGAGTAGAGATCACCAAAGAAGACGTTGTCGCTCTGGCCGGATGGCGTCCAAACGCAGATACACACCCGAGCATTCCATACAAACCAATGCGGGTGATCATGCAAGATTTTACCGGCGTCCCGGCCGTGGTCGATCTAGCAGCGATGCGCTCCGCCCTCGCCAGATTGGGCGGCGATCCCGATGAAATCAATCCTCTCGTTCCCGTTGACCTGGTGATTGATCACTCCGTGCAGGTTGACTTCTTCGCGTCTTCGGAGGCGCTCCGGCGAAACGCCGAGATCGAGTTCCAGCGCAATCGAGAGCGCTACGAGTTCCTGCGCTGGGGACAAGAAGCCTTCCATAACCTGCGCGTTGTACCTCCTGCCACAGGTATCGTGCACCAAGTCAATCTTGAATTTCTCGCCCATGTCGTCTTGACCAAGGAGGATCAAGGTGAAACCCTCGCTTTTCCAGACACCCTCGTCGGCACCGATTCGCACACCACAATGATCAATGGCCTGGGCGTACTCGGATGGGGCGTCGGGGGCATCGAAGCAGAAGCTGTCATTCTAGGCCAACCGATCGTCATGCCTGCACCTGAGGTCGTCGGATTTCGTCTGGTTGGTGAATTGCGCGAGGGAGCTACAGCTACGGACCTCGTGCTAACGGTCACACAAATGTTGCGCCAACACGGAGTCGTTGGCAAATTCGTGGAGTTCTTCGGCCCAGGCCTCTCACACATGACCCTCCCGGACCGCGCCACCATCGCCAACATGTCACCGGAGTATGGAGCCACAATGGGATTCTTCCCCGTCGATGAGGAGACGCTGCGTTACTTGCGTCTGACGGGACGTGAAGAGTCGCAAATCGATCTCGTCGAGCACTATTGTAAAGAACAGGCTCTATTTCGAACGGAGGACACACCTGATCCCTCCTTCAGCTCCGTTCTTGAACTCGATCTCGGCAGCGTTGAAACGAGTCTCGCCGGCCCGAAACGTCCTCAGGATCGAGTTCTGCTTTCCGAGATGAAATCGACATTTCAAGAGGTCATCACAAAACCGACACGCAAGGGCGGCTACGGGATGCAGAAGAAAGCACTCCACCAGAAGACTTCCGTCCGTATGAACGACCATGAAATTGACATTGGACACGGTGTGGTGGTGATCGCGGCGATCACCTCGTGCACCAACACATCTAACCCAAGCGTGATGGTTGCTGCGGGATTGTTGGCCAAGAATGCACTGGCACACGGCTTATCGGTTCAACCCTACGTGAAGACGAGTCTGGCACCCGGTTCGCGCGTGGTCACGGAGTATCTAGATACTGCTGGCCTGCTAGAGCCCTTGGCGGAGTTAGGATTCAACGTCGTCGGATATGGATGCACGACCTGCATCGGCAATAGCGGACCGCTATCGGGTGAAGTTGTGAAAGCGATCAGCGAGGCAGATTTGGTCTCCGCAGCCGTCCTATCAGGTAATCGCAACTTTGAAGGCCGTATCAATCCCCACGTGAGAGCAAACTTCCTGGCTTCCCCGCCTCTTGTCGTCGCTTACGCACTTGCCGGGACGATCAACATCGATTTGAACAAGGATCCCCTTGGATACGACCGTACTGGCGATCCTGTCTTCTTGCAGGACATCTGGCCCGCACAGCAAGAGATTACACAAGTGATCGAACAATCCGTTCAACCCGAGATCTTCCGGGAACGATACGCAAATGTGTTTACCGGCAACGAGACATGGAACGCCATCCCTGTCTCCGGGGGCAGTCTTTACGATTGGAGCCCAGAATCGACGTACATCCAAGAACCTCCCTTCTTCATCGATCTGACGCCGCAACCATCACCCATTGTGGAGATCTACGGTGCGCGGGTCTTGGCACTGCTTGGCGATTCAGTGACAACAGATCACATCTCGCCCGCAGGCGCCATACCGGCTCGCGAACCTGCAGGCCGCTTCCTTATCGAGCAAGGGGTACAACCGCGCGATTTCAACTCCTTCGGGTCACGCCGCGGGAATGACCGTGTGATGACCCGCGGCACCTTCGGCAACATTCGTCTCAAGAATCTGCTCGTTCCGGGTGTGGAGGGTGGTGTAACGCTTTACATGCCCAGTGGTGATCAGATGAGCATCTACGATGCAGCGATGGAATACAAGCGGGAGGGTATCCCATTGATCGTGCTCGCAGGGAAGGAGTACGGTGCCGGCTCTTCCCGCGATTGGGCCGCAAAGGGAACCCTTCTCCTCGGAGTGAAGTCGGTGCTAGCCGAGTCATTCGAGCGCATCCACCGCTCAAACTTAGTCGGCATGGGTGTGCTGCCGTTGGAATTTATGCCGGGTGAGAACGTCGATAGCCTTGGCTTGACAGGGCGTGAGACGTACAGTATCTACGGACTTAATGACGAGTTGAAACCGAGTGCCACTGTATCCATCCATGCCGAGCGCCAGGATGGAACCGTTAGTGAGTTCAAGGCCATCGTACGAATCGACACGGCCATTGAAGTGGAGTATTACCGCAACGGTGGCATCCTTCACACGGTGCTGCGCGACATGCTAAAAGAAGGAGCGCGATAGAGCGAGATTAGACGCTCTGGTTTTTATGCTCGAGCCTCATCCACTAGACTTGGCGTATCTTCTACCCATCGTCAAAACCCGATTCAGCCCTGGGTAGAACAGCTACATCTTTTCTTAGCCTCTGCGGGTGTCCTCAGCGCGAGAAAAACTCAACCAAAGATTTAAATAAGACCGGATTTTGGTCGTCGAACCTCGAGTCGGCACCGCTTAACGCGAGGAGAAAGCTTACGAGCGTCGCGACAACTACC
>WVZH01000432.1:31560-63187 GCA_011772595.1 Anaerolineales bacterium | reverse complement strand
CAGAAGGGGGATTGCGTCGAGGAGATAACGAGTAGCTACAAAGAAGAAAAGAAATATCGGCGCGGCGGCTAAGATCCCTGCCGTGAGAATAATCCAAAGGGTGCGGCGAAGACCTCGATCGCCACTCGATTCGCTTTCGGTGTCAAGTTCACCCTCAGAACTTCGACCAAGCCGCGTCTGACCACAAAGGAGTTCTTTAACAAGGAAACCCGAAAGCAAAATTGTGGGCATAGCGAAGAGCAGTCCGGTTGCGCTTTCGACACGATAAACAGCGGGCAAATCAAAACGTTTGAGAAACGATGAAAATACCGGCAATTGTCCCCAGAGAGGTCGGACAAACGGGAACAATGAGATAAATTGAAGTGGGGTAATAAAATAATAAAGTAGGTTCGGTAGAAAATACACAATATTGAAAATCTGTCCCTCTTGCATCATCAGGTTGAGATCTCTTGGGGCGAGGGCATAACGAAAACCCGTCTCTAAGAAGCTTCCAAATCGGATGAAGTTGTAAAGACCCAGGAGACCGATACCAAGCGCAAGGGGGACTGCGAGTGCCGCCATCTTAGCGCCTGTGTCCTTCCATTGCCGGCGACCATTAGTTCGAGTGACCAACCCCATCACCGTTCCGACCGCCAGCACTGCCACCGCGCCAAGAAGTGTTAATCTCGACCCGAGCACCAGAGACCACAGCACACCAACAAGAACAAGTCTCCAAAACCTTACATTTGATCCACTCAGAATCGGCAAAGCGAAGTAAAGACCTGCAATAAGAAACGCTTGGCCGCTGGCAATGGCCGCCTCATATACGGTCGGGTGGTTTAAGATCCAGAGCATCGGATGCGCCGTAGCGACAATTACCACGCCTATAGCGAAAAGCCAGTCCGGCAGAGATGGGAAGTATTTTCTTCTAAGGTAGAGAATGATGAGCGTCGAGAAAATGAAGACACTGTTGACTGCAAGGAACACAATGTGCTCATCTCCGACAACCCGCCCGGTAGCTAGCTTCCATAATGCAACCAACACTGCCGGAGCAGGACCCCAATAGAAGTAGTATTTACCGCGGAAGTAGGAGGCGTCGCTAAATGCTGGTATGCCCTGACGCTCAGAAAGTGGATAGGGATTCTGCAACTCAGCGAGCAAAGGTGATGGTTCGATGAGCAAGGCAGCTTGCCCATGTGCGAACGCGTCCGCAAGCAACCCATAATGATCAGACGTAGCTGGCCACTCCGTCCAATGCCATACACTCACGAGGCCAATGTACAACAGCTCCACCACAATGAAAATCAACACCAATGTAATCAACCCTCTTGTCGCCGCAAAGCTCGAGAATAGCGATCGAAGGGCATGATTGAACCGCCCATCTGGTCCGTCGTCTAGGTCGCGTTGATGCCGGACAGGCAACTCGTCCGTAATCATTCCGGCATCAACCTCTGACACCGGACGCAAACGCCTGAGCCGTACGGGAAAAAAGGATTCCAGTGGAGTAAACCTCGAGCGGAAAATGTCGGCTAACGAATTGCTAATTAGATAACGGTCGATGGCGTCTACCACTCGATTTAATAGGGGAATAACCAAGACCACTAGCCCCAGCACAAATAGCCCTTTCCTAAAGGGTCCCCACTTTTGATCGGTGTCAACTCCCAGGGATCCTGCACCAAGGGCAAAAATTATCATCACCACAGCGGCTGCGATGAAAATCCGATTAAGCACGCTGCAATTAAAGGGCTTTTTCATCGGAGTTTGAAGGACACCTCAAGCGTCTCTAAGACACTGCCAATACGTATTCTTTATCTCGCAGCTTCCCTAGAGCCGAGCGGCCCACTCGCTTCGCCAATAATATACCAACTCCAAATAAATAACCGCATTCTTCTCTTGTGCCTCGTCAACTCGTGGCTGTCTCAAATGCCACGCTCACCGCAAGTGACCTGAAGATATATCACATGATGTCACTGCGAGGAGCCTTTCGTCAAGCTCAGGATAAACTCCGCGACGCCTGTCCCGGGCGGAGATGAGGGGAAGCAATGCCCTCAATTTCACACGCCATTGCGAGACCCCCTTCGTATATCAGATGCGGATAAGGGATTAGTGCGAAAGGTTAATGCTTGCCCTCCATGAACTCCGTCTGGATACGTCACTAGTCGGTTCTGACCATAAAAAGACGAACCTCACCGGAATCGATCAAAAGCGGCAGACCTTGAACTTCGGTCCATTCGGATGGGCATTTTTCACACAGGATAGCGCAAGGTTGGAAATTCGACGGCTTATAGCGATCCGTAGGAGAACCAGAAACGATCCATTCAATCCGTAAATCCTCTCTTGGCGCATCTAGCATAGACCAAAATAGATACTCCATGCCAGTTCCAGGGAGCATCATCCCGATTGTGGAGCATTTGCTCGCTACTAACGGTTCCCCGACCGCCCTATAGCTCGTATTCACCCAGGTTGCCATGGTGAAAGCCATATCGTCTCGAGGTTGAGTGAGAATACTTTCCACCTTTGTGTTTCCGACTGCCGGGATTATGGGTCGGGATTTAATCCCAAACACCCAAGGATAGGAAATCAGGATCAACCCCAAACCGGCCAACCTGCCTATACCTGCGGGGAAGGAACGCACGATCACAACTGCCGAGAGGGGACCAATGAGGACGAAGAATGGCAAGTGCAGTCGACTCCCCCAAATCTGCCATTTAAAAATCATACAGAATATGAGAAAACCTGTGGTCGCCGCCACACCATACAAAAACGTACGAATCCCAAAAGACTTTCTTCGGCCGACAACGATCAGGAACGCCAGGAGAGCTAGAAAGGCATGTGCCGTATTACCTGCAAATCCCTCATCTGTCGTCGGTTTATTGATTGCGAAATAACCGGAACTGGTGGTGCGAGGATCCTGCAAATCGATGTCCAATTTGACATGGACAGCCACGATGGCACGATAAATTTGGTAGTTTACTTCCGGCCAAGGGGTGCCTGCGTGTAAAGCTGCATTGCGCAAAGTATTGGACACAAAACCACGAGCATTCATCATTTGGTTTTGATGTTCGCTGATTAACGCCTGGCCCAACGGATTACCATACGTTCGGATATTTCGAAGGAAGTATCCAGCATTCAACAACAAAATCATCAAAAGACCCAAGATCCCCCAGCGAATTCCTTCAACCATCCTCACCCGCTTTACCAGAAAGAATCCAATGTAGACACCAAACGGCAGCAAAAACGGGACTGTGGTAGTTTTCGTCAGAAAAGCCAAGCCGGCTGCCATGCTCACCATAAGGGTGGTCAATTTCCACTTTGGGTCATGGCGATTTTGCGATAGATTGAGGCTCTCACTTGCCGCACACATCACCCAAAATGCGGTAACGTAATCGGTCATCGTGTCCGAGGATTGCGCGATGCCCATCGGCAAGCTGACGACAAAAGCAGCTGCCACGATCTGACTCCTTCTAGAGCCACCGAGTTGATGCGCGATCAGAGAAGCCCCTAAGACGCTCAAAATCATTGCAATCCACTGCACATGGTTGACAAATCGATCTCCCCAGGAGAGCACATAGGTTTGCAACACCAGAATTTCTGCACCGGGGCTCATCGTATTTTGCTTTTCGATCCCCGTCGAATAATGTCTGATTGAGTTGTTCTGCGTCCAGTGTGCCACTCTGCTCATATGGTAATTCAAAGAATCCACCGATTGAACAGGTGCAATCAAACCGACAAAACCCGTGATCAGGACGATAATGACGATTCCTGCCAGCATCGTTCGGTCCAACCAATTGCGAGGGAGATCGACGCGGGGGAGCCGGCTAAATTCCCCTCGTCTCAAAGCTCTAATGATGATGGCACATAGGACACCGAAGAGCATTCCCCATGCAAGCGCTAACCCTAATGGCGTAACGCCATTCACAAGGCTCAGTAACTCTGTGGCAAGGATTGCAAACCCGCTACACAGCATCGCAGCTCTCAGGGCAGCCTGACGCCATAGTGTCGAGATTTCGAAATGTACCAATAGGAATAACGCAGAAAAGTATGCCAATATGGGCAACACTAAAAGCATCTCGGGCTCTCCTACTCAACCGCTCTGGCCGATCTTGCATGAACGACGCGCAACACCAGTGAACTATCATAATCGATTTAGCAACATTCTAGTGGGGTTCAAGACTGTCAATTACCAGACCTATCTCAATTTAAACCAACCTGCGTCCTACAACCAACGAGGATAATCCTTATCACCCCATCTCGTTCTTCTGTCAAAGTCAACACGCAGTTAAGTGCGTTGAAGGACCTGGAATTTGTCCTTATCACAAAGACATTGCTTACATTCCCTTGGAGCCAACCGTACTGTGGCTGACCAAGCTGAACTCATCACATCCAAGCCACGATAAATCAAACGCCCAGCCGTGGACGACCGGGCGCAGTTCGAGCTTTCACTTGTTAACGTCCGCATGATCGCAGCTGCGCATCATTCGACTATCGATGCAAGCTCCGCCTCCACTTGAGCGATTTCTGCCAGAACGTCCCCCGCCATTTCAGCTAATACATCTCGTCCAGTCCGATGCGCGATGCTGACATCCAGCATCAGCTTGACCATCTCAGAGTTGGTGAGACGATTAAGTTCCTGCGTGAGATTGAAAATCACATCGTCGAGCCGGCGAATCTCTTGTCGTAACTCTGTAACCAACTCGGCACGCGTTTTCTTCGGCTCAGGTTCCGCTTGACCTGGCGCTTCGAGAAGACCTCTCAACGCGGTCACATCCTGTGCAGCGTAAGACTGATTGATCTTGGCCATCACCTGTTCGCGACGTTTCTTCTGGTAAGGCTCGGTTACAAGATCCGGATGGTACAGCTTAGCCAACGTTCGGAAGAGTTTCTTCAATTCCTCTTTTGTTACTTCGTCCGCCGGTTCCGCTGGGGGTGGCTTCAGCGGCTCTTCCCGACGCTTCCACGCCTTATTAAATTGCGCCAATACATCCGGGATCTCGTCATCGTCTGCGCGATCACCCCACTGGGCACGATATGCGGCTTGATGTCGAGCTTCCTCTAAGTCCTTCTTGAGCCGATCCAACCGGTGTCGCAAGTGACCGACGCGCGTGTCAAACTCGGCTTCAAAGCGCGCAAGCTCGACGCGAGTATCTGAAAGCTCCAATTCCAGCTCAGCGACTTCTTCTTGCCGTTCCTCCACCGCAGCCCGCAAATCAAGAATCTCGGGATGTGCTGTTCGGTCGATCGCTCCCTTCAATGTACCCCTACGTTTACTTTTGAACATACTGTTATCCCTGATTGCACCCCACTTTCAGACCACGCGATGTGCCGTTGCCAAGTGAAGTGCCGCCCAAACTTATCGACCTAGCACCATCATTAAATCTACTTTCTAGGCAAAAGCCAAGACACCTAATGTCCTATACGCAAGAAATGCACTCAATCTGGGGTAATGCACACTTGAAGCGGCGAAAAGGGCAAACAGTTACCTCACTGTTCTGCCAATCGAGTCATATGATCATCCTACTGCAACCCCCTTGGCAGAACTCGTATTGCACTTCGAAGGAGACAACACAAGACAAAGGAACCCACCCCTAACCAACTCTTTGAGCTCTGCCGCCAGCTCGTTCATGCTCTTGCTTTTCATATTACCCATTCCAGAATCCATGCAAATAAACCACACTACATGCGTGGCACACTCTGAACTGCACATGCTTGGTAGATCAGACGTGAGAAATCCTGAAATGAATAGAGCGACACTCAACACGATGTCGATCTATCTAGACCGCCTCTATACCTGATCTTCACTTTATTCCAGACCCGTTGCCCGACGGCATGGAATTGCGCGATTAATAATACAAAGAACACGGGTTCGATAAAGAATTTAAACCGCATGTTCCCACCCTTCTCAAACAACACACTGACAATAAATACATAAAGCCCCGGTAGAACCATTCCTATAGACTTAGCGACTTCATTTTGAGTAACTGCAGATATTAGGGCAGTTATCCCTACAAGGATAATGAAAATGTAGAGCACAGGCGAAGAAAAGATCCGATCGTAAAAAGATCTCCAGGGAATACGATCAACAATAGCGTGAATACCATATTCACTAGATGGCTGAAAGTAAATCTTGAAATTCTGAAGGTAAGATTTAGCGAGCAGTCCTTTGGGCACTGTAAGGACATATTCTACAAACTCATGGATCAAAAGCCGGTTAAGCTCGAGATAACGTACATGGTTGAAATTAGTCGCACCGGTGATTTTCCTCTTACGCGTAAGGACACTTGGTAAATTGTCTAGCGTCCTTTCATCGGATAAACCATCCAGGTAGCCGTAGTAATGCTGCATTTCATCGCTTATGCCCACGGATCGCGTAAGATTCAATCCAGCGAATGACGAAGAAACGGATAAACCAAATTTGTATTGTTGTTTTCCTAAGTAAAGACCAAATATTCCCACGGTTATCAATAGAAATGTCATCGTCTCTCTTTTAGACATCCCAACAAGATAAAGTGATGCTGTAAATAGTAGAATAAAAGGCCATTGAAAGATTGATCTTGTAAAGAGAAGCGCCAGCACCACAATCGAAATCGTGGCAGTAGACACATCGTGGTGGTTTTTCACTTTCCAAAGTTGATAGTAAACATACGATATTAACAGAGTCGACATAAGCGTGGTGTCTAGAAAAGTTGCATAAAAGATACAGGCAGGATGTAACAACAAAGCAATTGCGGCTATAAAAGCCACCTTCATCTCGGACAATTGTGATACCCATAAGAAAATCAGGGATCCAAGCAAACCATACAAGAAACTCCATAGTTGATACAGCAAGAGATCGACATGCTTGACAGACGTAAGGGGGTCTGATGAAGGCCAGACATGAACGAGAATTGTTCGAATAACATCCAAAGCGGGGGGTTGAATGTGGATATTCCATAGAGTCTCTACCGGGGAGGTACGAAGATCCTCTAAGGATACAGTTTGCATCATTGATTCCGACGACCACTGCTGAAAATAGAGGCCATCTCTTGCATAAGGACGCATCATAGATTGCAATCGGATTTGAAACAAATACCCAAGCAGAGCGATTAAGGTTGCAATAACAAAAAGTTTTACCTTGTATTTCATGATCGACGTCCTTATTGGCCTTTTTTCGTTCGTGAATTTCAAACCACAAGTTGAACACGTTGCCTTTTACAAGCGCTTCATCAACGGCTATTAACTCAGCCGCCCTCTTGCAATGTGCGTTCTGTTGGCTATGGAGCTGGAATGGGATTCTTGAAACGCAAGTTGTGGTACGAGTGGGGCGGTTGTTGCGACGAATTCGCGAACCTTTACTCCGTTTCTAGGATAAGATGAACCTCCATGACTTCGAATTCGTTCTCGTTACATGCTCTTATGCTTTCAATAATCTGTTCGTTGGCAAGCAAAGATAAAGATTCCCCAGATACCCTCCCTAAATTGCAGGATCCCTAGAGCCTGAGGCAGAATCAAATGTACCTGGCCAACGCCGCACAAACAAACTGCACCACACTGTCCCAAAAGAAAATCCCCCTCCCAGGCTCGCGATCGAACGGCGGCTTGAAATTCAATAGTATGTATCACTGACCGCGATTATCGGGTTTCGGAATGCCCGATATCAGGAAGCAAGATCGAGAAGGATCTTGACTATCCTATTACTGCGCTTGTCACCCACCATTCCCACCAAAGATCATATCGTAGAAATCACTATACATCTCGGAATCTGATAGGTCGATCTCATCGATCGATTCTTCTGTCAGGCCTGCATCCATGGCTGTAAAGACAATTTCCGATTGAAGATCGAGTAGTGAGCCACACGTTGGGAACAAGGTGTCGAAAACCTCAGGGGAGTCAATCATGCCATCGTCCGTCTTGTCGACCAACTCGACCAGAACGCCTATTTCCCCCTCCAACCTCCACATGAATTCTGCGACGAGCTCATTCTGATATGCTTCGAGAATATCCCAACGCGTGAAGCTGATAAAATCGGATTCAAGGGATAGATCCTCTTTAGCCTCTTCGAGATTGATTTCGCCCTGCTGGAAGTTCGTGTGTGTTTCGAACATCCATTCACATGCAGAGGATAAAATGATCGCGTTCTGAATCGCCGATCGCCACTCATCCTTTAATACTTCCTGATCGGGTGGGAGCCTCTGTGATTCCTCCGCTTGCGGCGTGAACATCGCTGTTTGCTACTGTTCTGGCGGTGACGTTGGCGTGTATATTGGTGGAGCGACTGTAGCTGTCGGTTTTTCCAAGGTTTATGTCGCGGTGGGTTGGGCTACACTCTGGCCGCATCCAGCTAAGAGCGTACTGCAAACCGCAAGAGCTGTGATCCATGTCTTCATGATGCCTCCTTGAAGCGAAAGATGACTCCATCTACACATTTGAGTGATGGACCCCCTGCGACATTTTTCTTTTCCACACTCGCTCGGCAGGGATACCGCTTCTTCATCATACCTTTCAAACGGTTAAGCAAAAAATTCGTTCTCCGTATGCCTCTCGATCAAACCTATTCATTGCAAAGTTTTCAATCGATCTATTTTCCCACCAAGGTTCACAGCCCTTTCGTAAGTATACGATGGAAAAAATGAATGGCCCTTGGCTACCCCTCCATCTCATCCATAATGGGCCGATTGCGCATCCGATAGGCGCACTCAGAAGGATCAAATTCATCCATAGCGTAACCGGTAACGATGTACACCCTTCGCCAAACGCAAACAAGCCCAGCGAGTTGCACAGGAGATAAACAGACCACCAGGTTTGAGGATGGAGAGAGACGTAGGCTCCCCTTCTCACACCTACTGCCTGGGTTTGGAGATCAGCGGTGTTATGGCTCAGGATTGGTTATGATTACGGATCCCCGGCACAACCAACAAGAACATCTGTCGACACTTGAAAATCCGTAGCGCTGAAAGATGCTCAGGGTAAGCTATCCCCTCAGACCCCTGCCAGCTGGCCAGATCCCCTAACTGTTCGATCGCACATGGTGGAGCGAGTTCGCCTATCCGACCTAGCTCGGGTCGTCCATACAACTCTATCTCCACCAGAGGCTGAGGTGCAGGCATTCGTCCTTCCTTCGAGAAGGGACAAGGAGTCTCCTCCAGATGGGCAGGTAATTTTCCTGAGCATATCAGACTATCCGGCTTTAGATCTCCCTCCTTAGAAAGGAAGAGCGCCCGAGGTTCGTCGGCTGTCTCGTGCATTCTAATCCCCCTTTCGCACGTTCCTTGTCGACCACCCCAGGCACTCCACCCGGGACAGAACCTATATTCAACGCATTGACATCTTACACGGTTTCGTCATTTCTGTCAAGATCATCTTCGGGTTCTACACGCAGTTCTTGCACACCCCTGGTGAAAGAAAATCCGGCTCGTTCAGCTACCATCGTTATGTGCTTCGAACGCGAGCGAGTTGGTGCATACACCCCTTTTTCCCATTCGCTCACTGTTTGTTGACGCACGCCAAGGATGTTCGCCAATCCGCTTTGATTGACCCCAAGATACGCACGCAGGGCGCGAACCAAATCGGCGTCCCACAGAATATCCTCCCCATCACGCCGGACGATATAACGTACTAGCGGTTGCCTGAAAACCACCCTCTCGCGTTCCATATCAACGTCCTCAACGTGGTATCCACTTTCCATCCAGGCGGCAGCCTGAAGCGCACCCCGACTGCGATTACTCCAGAAGGCGCGATTCTTCCTTGCAGACCTCGGCAGCGACGCCCCCAGGATGCTTTCNNAAGTACTTTGAACCTGGCTTAACGCCCATGCATCCTCCCCCAGACCGATGCCTGCGATCCCATTGTAACCCCTTCAGATACGCAAGTCATCGGCGCTGTGGACCGAGCCTCATCCGATCGTCGTGTATGGATTTTCTGGGGATAACGCTCTTCCCAAACTCTGCTACCCATATAGATTCTGTTGCCCTCAGGCTCGTATAAAGAAGCTATAGAGTACTCTCCCTAGAAACGCCTTTCGGCTGAGGTCATTCTACACAGCTCGACGATGTTGTTCTATTGATTCAACAAGAACGCCGACCTCTCAAGCTGAGATTTTCGCATTCCCTCTCTGCCTCAACATTAATCCAAAAAGCGAGGCGGCGGCAGTGAGCCTCGCTTTTCGTTGGCTACTCGTTTGAGCAACCTGTTAGGAGTTAGCGTTCCCGGATAGCCACCTCCTGCTTGACTTGGCTCCTAAGTTGGAGCCCTGTCGCGATCGGCGGAGTTTTACGCCCCGCGTCTCTAGCGTATTCATTATAAAGACAACCACGTCCCTTGTGTGTGCTTTGTAAGGAACCTGTAAGTTAACTTGCATAGCCAGCCGCGCGGCATTAATTTCCCGAAGTCTTAGCGTGAGATGAGCCGGAGATAAGAGGATGATAAGAATTTGTCACTTGGACAGTCATTTTCATTGACCTATAATGCAATTGACGTTATGGTTTCGCCCATCAAAAACCTTATGCACCAATCGCATGTGCACATCAATATATGGAGTCCAACTTGAGTGATCCAGCGTCCTTCACTGAAGATCCACGAAAAGTATCTTATACCCATCGCGATCTCAAAGACACCAAATCAACAAACTTACACCTCGCTTCAAACTCGGTACTTTATACCAAACTGCTACCTATCGTGCTTGCTGTGTTAGGCGTGATTACAATCTTATTAATCATAGTTGCAGCTGGTATTGTTGTGGGTTTTGTTCCCTTCCGGTAAACATCTGCTTTCAAATCTTTGATGTAGGAGTAGTCACGTGAATCTAAATCAAATCCTCCCATTTATTTCGTCCGTCGTGATGATCTTCTTCACCCTGTCGGTTTTCCAGCGTTGGATAGTTCGCCGAAAACCACATTTCCTCTTCTGGTCCTTGGGATTGGCCATGTTCACCATCGGCAGTTTCGCCGAGGCCTACTTCGCTGTCATTGGTTGGAGCGTCCCCATGTTTTTCGGATGGTATTTGTTTGGTGCAGCCTTGAACGCCGCCTGGCTCGGCCACGGCACGTTGCTTTTGCTGATCCGTAAGCGTTGGGTGAACGCGGTGACCGCCCTCCTGATCGCCGGCAGCCTTGTGACAGCATTCCTGATGATCCAAACTATGCCTCGCCTCGACGCGACCTCCTTTTCGAAGACGGTCGCAATCAGCGAACAATACCGGGAGATCATGCCACCGGTGGCTGATGGGGGCATCGTAAGAATGACGACACCGTTCTTCAACATCTACGGATTGATAACGCTCGTCGGTGGAGCACTTTGGTCTGCCTGGCTATTCTATCGAAAACAAGTGTTGCCAAACCGCGTGATCGGCAATGTGCTGATCGCCATAGGAGCACTTGCGATCGCCTCTGCCAGCACCCTCACCCGGCTGGGTTTGGGAGCCTATCTGTATTTAGGTGAACTGATCGCCGCGGTCTTGATGTATGCCGGTTTCCTGGTTGCCTCCGCACCGGCTACGGAAGCAGAGCGAGCCTCCGAGCCTATCATCGCTCAATAGATCCCACATTGTCCAACACGTAGGGACGGTTCGCGAACCGCCCCTACATTTTTTTTAATTCACCAAGAACACGTTCCCGGAGCACGGCCCTCACGATCGGGAAGGAGACACTCCACAGTATCGCGGATTTGGACTTCCCGCTCCAGGAAGGCTATAATCCTCGATGTCGCCACGGGAAAACACACACGTTAGAACACCCCTCCCATCACAATCCGGAGTGCACGCCATGGATAAAACATATACCGATCTCGATCCCACACCACGACTGTTGCTTGGTCCCGGACCTAGCATGGTTCACCCTCGCGTACTACGGGTCATGGCCACCCCGCTCGTTGGCCACCTTGATCCCGATTTCCTTGTCGTTATGGCCGAGGTAAAAGACCTGCTTCGCTACGTGTTCCAGACAGAGAATGAGCTCACACTCGCCGTCCCGGGTACTGGAACATCAGCGATGGAGGCCGCGTTGAGCAACTTGCTCGAACCCCAAGACCGGATGCTGGTCTGCATCAACGGCTATTTTGGGGATCGTTTGGCCGACATGGGAACGCGCTACGGAGCGCAGGTTGAGCGCTTGAAACGACCCTGGGGGGAAGTTTTCGATCCCGACGAGATTGATTCTGCGCTGCAGGACAAACCTGCGAAGGTAGTCGCCCTGGTTCACGCCGAAACCTCAACCGGAGCCTTACAACCCAACATCGGTGCGATCGCCGAGGTGTGCCACCGCCATGGCGGTCTTCTGGTTCTCGATTGCGTCACCTCGTTGGGGGGTATTCCTGTCGAGATCGACGCCTGGGGTGTGGACATCGCCTACTGCGCTGCGCAGAAAGCGCTCTCCTCTACCCCAGGCATGTCCCCCATCACAGTCAGCCCGCGCGCACGTGAGATCATCGGCCAACGAGGTAGCAAACCACCAGTTTTTTATCTGGACCTCACGTTGCTCGAGAAATATTGGAGCGACAAGCCCTCATACCACCATACAGCACCGATCAGCGCAACCTACGCCCTTCGCGAAGCCCTCCGATTGGTCTACGAAGAGGGGTTGACCGCGCGGTTCGCCCGTCATCGCACCAACGCTGAGTCACTCTGGAAAGGTCTCGAAGCGCTTGATCTCCCACTCTTCATCCCTAACGAGCTCAGATTGACCACGTTGACCACCCCGAGGCTCCCAAAAGATCTTGACGACATTGGGCTGCGCCGAACGTTGCTCGAGGAATTCAACATTGAGATCGCTGGTGGTTTCGGGCCGCTCGCCGGCCAGGTGTGGCGAATTGGACTCATGGGGCATTCGAGTCAACGAGAAAATGTAACCCTACTTCTTGGCGCGCTGGATGCGTTGTTGCAATAGAAGGGCACCGTGGCACCTAGGGTCTTTGGTTCCTAAGTGCCCAAGTGCCTAAGTTCCCAGGTGCCGATTAACGTAAAGATCGAGGGGTGCCACGCCGCAATCGCGTGGCGTAGTATCCCAGGCCGCCTCCTGCGATCAGTAGAAACAGACCGAGCAGCCCTAACAGCGTCGAACGCCCCCCTCCTCCTTCGCCGATGAGATCTTGAATCGCCGAGCTGGGCTGGGCGCCAAACTGCACGTGATTAATCTCGCCGGGCTCGAGTCGGACGGGCAGGTTCATAACCGTGGTCGGATTATGGTCTGGGGGAACTGCTGCGCTGACGTTGTAGTCGCCGTTTTCGAGGTCGGAGAAACAATAACCTTCCAGATGTTCCGGGTCGAGATCAGTCGTATGCTCACCCGCGACGACACCATTCACATCGGCTACACTCACCCGTCCACCAGGCAGAAGACCCTCATCTTCCTCCCAACGCCCGTTGCCATTTTCATCCATAAACAGCACGACACAGATTTCACCCGTCCCCACTACGGGCGTCGCAGTCGGGGGAACAGACGTTGGGGTGAGGGCGGCTAAAGGTGGCGAGGTCGGCGCCACTGGTCCAGCCAATCCAAGTTCCAGCTCCATACCCGGTAAGATGAATTCGTCCGGTTGTAACCCGTTGCGGGACAACAGCTCTTCCACGCTGATGCCGGCGATCGCCGCAATTCGCCAAGGATTATCATCCTCTTGGACAATGTAGATGATCCTCCCATCTCCTCGCGGTGTGGGAGTTAGAAACGGAGTCGGTTGCAGCGCGGGCGATTCAAGTGTGACAGCTTTTACCGGCCAAACCAGGATCGCTACTAGACAGGCAACCAGAAATATGAGGAGCAACGTGAGCGATCGCTGTGCATAGCGTGACATGATCTTCCGCCTTCAGACAATCGGATTATAGCTCCATCACGCTCACCGGTGTAGAGGGAAACTTCAAATCCTGCATAGAACCTTCCCATGCTTTCCTCCTCGTCTCCACAATTCACATCCGGTCTCTCTGGAACTCAGGCAGGTACCCGTAGGGACGGTTCGCGAACCGCCCCTACAACCACCATTACCCATCCATGGTCGACATGATCGTGAGAAACGTCGCGAATGCGCCTGGATCTCGCATCGTGTGAAACACCATGCTATACTCGCGATAGAGGGAGAAAATGCCACTCGACGTGATCCTTGGTTCCCAATGGGGCGATGAGGGCAAGGGTCGAATCACAGATCTTCTCGCCGCCGAGGCCGATGTCGTCGCACGCTTCAACGGCGGCGACAACGCGGGCCACTCCGTGACCGTCGGCGATCGACTCTTCAAACTCCACCTCGTGCCCTCTGGCATCGTCCACTCCCACACAACATGTCTCCTTGGGAACGGCATGGTCATTAATCCAGCCCAATTGCTGGAAGAGATCGATCAGCTTGACGCACTTGGAATCGATGTCTCCCCAGACCGCCTCAAACTGTCCAGTGCCTCGCATATCATCACCCCGGCGCATCTCGCCCTCGACGGAGCGAGGGAAACCAAACGTGACGAAGGAGGGTTGGGCACCACGCGTCGTGGGATCGGGCCCGCTTACACAGACAAGGCCGCGCGCGACGGTTTGCGCGCCGGCGCAATGGAAAAGCCTGAGGATTTCGCCTCACAAATTGAAGCACACATGCGATCCACGGCTGAGATCTTGGATCATGTATACGGTCATAAGGCACCCGAAGCTACAGACGTTGCGCGCACCTACTACGAACACGCTGTTCGCCTGCAACCCTATCTGGCCGATGTCGGCGCTTTGCTCGCAGACTCCCTAGAGCAGGGGAAGGTCGTACTCGCTGAAGGCGCCCAGGGTACCCTTCTCGATTTGGATCATGGCACCTACCCATACGTCACAAGCTCGACTTCCACCGTGGCTGGTGCGTTATTAGGCCTCGGAATTGGACCAAAATATCTGCGTCGTATCATCGGCGTGACGAAATGTTTTCAAACCCGTGTTGGAACAGGCCCATTTCCGACCGAATTATTCGACGACACCGCTGAAAGATTGCGAGGAACCGGCGAGCAGCCGTGGGACGAATTCGGCACGACAACCGGACGCCCTCGACGATGTGGCTGGTTGGATGGTGTTCTCCTGCGATATGCCGCTCGAATCAACAGCCTTAGCGAGTTAGCGCTCACCAAACTTGATGTACTCTCCGGCATCGATCCCATTCGCCTCTGTGTGGCATACCAGCATGAAGGCAATACCTATGAAGACCTGCCATCGGATCCTGCAAGCCTGGGTCAGTATGCAGCACAGTACGAAGAACTTCCCGGTTGGATAGATGATCTGACCGTCATTCACCGCTGGGACGATTTGCCATACAACACACAAGCCTACGTCCATCGCGTTCAAGCACTCACCGGCCTCCCGGTACACTTGATCTCCGTTGGTCCGGAACGCGATCAGGTCGTACGCCTGGGAAACGAAAACTAACCCCCTTCGGGTATAATCCCCGCATGTTTCGCACCCGAATCGCACCCTTTCTGATGGTTCTCCTCGCCCTCGGCCTGTGTGGAATTCTCGGCGCTTCGCTCTACAACTTACCCTTCGTACAAGATCGGGTCGCCTGGCGGATCTCAGAAATGCGCGCAAGAATCAAATACGCCATCTCCCCCCCTGAGGAAGCCGTCTTCACACCGAACCCAACCATCGCGGCAATCGTCCAAGCGACCCTCGATTCCTTCACCCCAACGCCAACAATATCCATCCCCACCCCCACGCACGACACAGGTCCACCTTCTACGTCTACAATTCCTCCATCGCCCACCCCCACCCCTACCCCGATCCCGGCAAGCGTTCAACTGGGCGGTATCGTGCATGAATATCAGAAGTGGAATAATTGCGGACCCGCAAATCTTTCCATGGCACTTTCGTTCTGGGATTGGCCAGGGGATCAACGCGACACAGCTGCTTTCCTGAAACCCAATCAACGCGATAAAAATGTGATGCCCTACGAGATGGCTGCCTTCGTGGAAGAAGAAACCGATCTAGACGTCATCGTCCGGGTGGGTGGGGACATCGAACTTATCAAGCGTTTCATCGCCGCCGGATTCCCGGTCCTAGTCGAAAAGGGGTTTGAAGGATCCGGCTTTTCGGGGTGGATGGGGCACTACGAGGTGCTCAACGGCTATGACGACGATCGCACCCGCTTCTACGCCCAAGACTCCTATATCATGCCTGATTTACCTGTCCTCTACGAAGATCTGGAAGAATATTGGCGGCACTTCAACTACACCTACCTCGTCATCTATCCGCCAGCAGACGAGGCGACCGTATTGGAGATCTTGGGACCACATGCCGACGAGACATACAACTTCCAATTCGCTGCGCAGAAAGCCTCGGATGAGATCTTTGCACTCTCAGGACGCGATCAGTTCTTCGCCTGGTTCAATCGCGGGACCAATCTGATGCGCCTCCAAGATTACGGAGGCGCTGCTTTGGCATATGATTCCGCGTTCCAGGTTTACGCACAACTGGATCCCGAAGAGGTAAACGTACCTTGGCGCATGGTGTGGTACAACACCGGTCCTTACTGGGCTTATTTCTATACCGGTCGCTACCACGACGTCATCAACCTGGCCTCAACCACACTGAACGCCATGTCCGAGCAGGTGCTGGAGGAGAGTTATTATTGGCGGGCGATGGCCAAGGAGGCTCTGGGAGATGTGACAGGCGCGATCGAGGATCTGCGCATGTCTGTGAAAGTTCATCCCGGCTGGCAACCTGGGCTGATCCAACTCGCGCGCCTGGGCGCGGCCCCGTAACAGCGTAGAAGAAAGAAGCACCAATTGTGTCGACAATGAATACAACCGCCCAAGAACAGAGCTCCCTCACCGGACGAGTGGCGCGATCGACGTTGATCGTCATGGCAGGACTGGCTGCTTCGCTCGTGATCGGCCTTGTACGCCAGAGGATTATCGCCAACGCTTTCGGGACCAGCGCTGATCTCGACGCCTACACTGCGGCCAATGGCATCCCGGAACTACTCTTCACCATGCTGTCTGGTGGTGCGCTTGCATTCGCCTTTATCCCGGTATACACAGAGTTGCTGGACCGGAGCGATAGACGAACGAGCAACAGCTTGGTCAGCCAGGTGATCAACTCCATCCTGGTACTAACTGGGCTCTTCGCGGCCATCTTCGCCTTGATCGCACCCACTCTTGTCACCGCACCCTGGGGCATCGGTCCGCACTTCCCTGCTGAAGTACAACTACTCACTGTGCAACTCATGCGCGTCTTGCTGCTCTCCACCGTCGTCTTCGCTATGAGCAGCATTCTCACCGGTACTTTGCATGCACACCAGCACTTCCTAATGCCTGCCATCGCCCCAAGCATGTACAGCATAGGCATCATTTTCGGCACGCTCACCCTTTCGCCCTCCAAGGGGATTTTCGGACTTGCCTGGGGAGCCGTGCTGGGCGCATTGCTTCACCTTCTGATTCAGATCCCCGCTATCATCTACTATAAGGTCCGCTGGCGCCCCACATTGGGATGGGGAAACCCAGCGCTGCAACGCGTCGCCATTCTCATGCTGCCACGTGTGGTGGATCTGCTCATGGCGCGCGCAAGTATTGATTGGATCAACTCGAATATAGGATCTGGTCTGGGAGAGGGGCGCGTTTCCTCGCTACGCTATGCTCTCCAACTAATGAACACCCCATGGACTCTAATTGGTACGGCTATTGGGATCGCAGTGTTTCCCACGATGGCCACATTGGCAGCGAGGAAAGACGTATCCGCTCAACGACAGGCACTCAGCGGTGCAATGCGCGCCATCCTCACGCTCGCACTTCCAGCTGCTGTTGCATTGATCGCCCTCGGGAGACCCGTGATCGGCATTCTGCTTGAAGGTGGAGAGTTTACATCACAGAGCACGGATCGGGTGTATTACGCTTTGCAATTCTACGCGCTGGCCTTGATTAGCCAATCGATACTTGAAGTCGTTGTGCGTGCATTCGCCGCCCAAAAAGACACCCTCACCCCACTGCTTGTATCCTTCGGCACGACAGCGCTTAATGTCGGCCTTGCAGTATGGCTCGCACGGCCCCGCACGATGGGCGGTCTGGAACACGGTGGGTTAGCGTTGGCGAATGGACTGGCTGTAGGGATCGAATCTTTAATTGGATTGACGATCCTCCACTTTCGCTGGCGTGGTGTAGATGCTCGACGGATCGTGGTGCACACTGGCAAAGCCGCTTTGGCATCGCTGGCCATGGGTGGCGTGATTCTGTTGTTCAAAACGTTGTTGGCGCCAGGTCGTTTATCGCTTCTTCTTGGCGGGGGGGTTCTTGGTGGGGCGACGTTCCTTGGTATAGCGCTGCTCTTGGGGATTGAGGAAATCCGTACGCTCCCTCCGACACTGATCCGTCAAACTCGACGTGAACCCGAGAACAATATGGGGCAATAATGAAACCAGGGGCGGAATAGCTCCGCCCCCTGGTATCGATCCTGACCAATCATCACACCTTCAAAATCTCAACGCAAATGCTCAGGGTTTGTTATCCATTACAACTCGCTAATCTAATACCCAGAGTTCGATGTTCGTCATCTGGCACCGGGTTCCATAACCCGCATTGGTGCCCGAGAGGAGTGTCAAGGCCAGGTTACCCTGCGCTAGGCTTCCATCCACCCTATTGGCCACCCGCTTGCCGTTGACCAAGAAGGTGAAACGATCACCTTCGGCGATCAGCACGATCTCTGCCTCACCCGACGGTACGTCTACTCGACCGTACCACGATGTACCCAAAAGAGACCAGTTGTTTCGCACAGAACGTGCGAAATAGACGTTGCCATCCAAACCAAGATACGCCAGGTAGTGATTCTCTGGGCCATCCTCGCGAAACACGAAGCCACACCCGGAACTAAACCAATTGGCCGTATCACTCGCAGAATCCCAGGATGCGTCTGCACGAATGACGAAATCTTCAGGCGCATAGCCTGTCTGCCACCACTGGTACCAATTGATTTGCGCCCAGCTCTCATCGAAATCGGAAACGGTGAAATATGCGCCTTCCGTTTTACCCAAGTATCCTTCATTGAATAAATCAAGTATCTGGGTAGACATTTGCGCTGCGCTCTCGGTGCCGAGAGCGTTGATCATCTCCCACATTTCGGTGGCTTCTGCTTCGCTCGTCGCGGTCAGCGCCTGATCAAACTGCTGGGTTGCCTCAAGCGCATCAGCAGTCTGCTTGGCTGTGTCTTCTGCATCCGCTTCTTCTGTCTCCGCGCTTTCTGTAAGCTTAAGCTCCTCTGCTGCCTGCGTCTCTTCGATGGCTTTAGCGATGTCATCTTCCGAGGGACCACAGGCATTCAGTATTACAGGCATGAGTAATAAAATCAAAACAATCAATTTCGGCAGGTTGTCTCTCTTTTTCACGATGATCCCTCCTAACAAATGCTAATCCTTGAAATCAGAAATACCGGGTCGTGGCTCGCTCGACACCTAACATAGTGTGTCCTCAACCGAATGGATAGAAATCTGCTAACACTCACAAGAAGATAGCGAACATATTACATCAGAGTTCTCTAGAATACAATATCTTCCAAAACCGATCAGACATGCCTGTCTCAAGTTCAAGGACAATGAACGCTGAGACGCCATCGAGCAACGAATAAAGGAAAACCCCGGAATTATGAGGATCGCCCGGGGAAAGAAAGCTACACGTGCTCACTATCGATGATGTATGCCAGCTTAGAGCGAAAGCTCCAGACTCTTCTCACAAACACCAGGGGGGCTACGGCTTTCGCTCACTCCTTTTCATAGGGTTGACCGTCTGCCGCCGGCATCTGACCTCGACCTACGACCCCCGCTAGCACGATCATGGTAGCAACGTATGGTGCCATTAAAAGAAATTGCGAGGGGATGCGCACACCCAAGATGGCGATCTTCGCTGCCAGCGCGTCGGCAAAACCGAAGAGCAGGCCTGCACCGAAGGAACCGACCGGCGTCCAGTTGCCGAAGATCATCGCCGCAAGGCCAATAAAGCCTCGACCACCTGTCATGACCTCATCGAAACGACCGACCGAACCGAGCGTGAAATAACCACCGGCAAATCCGGCCATCATGCCGCCAAGTATCACAGCCATGTAACGAGTGCGGATGACGTCAATACCCAGGGTATCGGCAGCGCGAGGGTGTTCACCGACAGAGCGTAAACGCAAGCCCCATCGGGTGTAGAAGAGAGCGATCGTTAAGACGATCAGAAAGATGAACAAGGCATAGACGAAGAGGTTGTTCTCGAACAGAATCGGTCCGAAGAAAGGGATCTTGGACAGGCCAGGCAAGTTCCAGCGCGGGAAGAATCCGGGGTTATTAAGCTCCTGGTGAACCTGCAATAATTTGGCATCGATGTAGGATGTAAAACCAGTTGCGAAGATATTGATCACCGTGCCAGAGACGATTTGATCCGTTTTGTACTTGATCGACAAGACACCATGAATCAGTCCCAAAAATGCACCCGTCGCAACGGCCGCGGCTAGCCCAACCCAAAGGTTACCACTGACACTTCCCACCAAAGCCCCGACCATCGCCCCGGATAACATCATCCCTTCGATGGCGATGTTAATGACCGCCGCTCGTTCACACAGCACGCCCGACAGCGCGCCAAGTGTGATCGGGACTGCTTTGCCTAACGAGCTCTTCAACAGCCCACCCAAATTGAGCGACTTGTCCGCCGCGCCAAAGGTGAGAAATGCAAAGATAAAGAATCCAGCGACAAGGCCAAGGACTAGATTTGTGCGCCGCCCAAAACCGCGTGCGAGCTGTACACCGCCGGCGATGGCGCATACAAGCGCCAGCGCGTTGAGCGCAAACCCCGTTCCAATTTTCCAATCCGGTAATGTGACCGATGCGCCGCCCGGCGCGAGGCCAAACGTCGTCACCTGCCCTGGCACCGCATGCCGGGCGAAAAACATCCAGATACTGAAACCGATTACAAGAAACAATAGCCCCATAACCCGCTGGCGAGTCGGAGATTCAAGATCGATTTCGCGTCGTAGTGCCGTGGTCGCCATGCGTTATCCTCCTCCCCAACCCTTCGCAAAGATGGTCTCTTCGGCTTCCGCAGGCGCCCTCAAGCGATAGAACGTACGAATGATGGCAGGAGCCGCAATGAAGGCCAGGATTAATGCCTGCAAGATTGAGATGATGTCGATAGGGATCCCTGCCGAAACCTGCATGCGCGTCGCACCGTTGCGCAGCGTCCCGAAGAGCAGTGAGGCAAACACCACGCCCAGTGGGTGACTCTTGCCAAGCAACGCCAACGCGATGGCATCGAAACCGTAACCCGATGAGAATGCCTGCGCCAAGTTGTGATTTAACCCCAAAACTTCGTTAGTCCCTGCCAATCCTGCCAGCGCCCCGGAGAAGGACATGGCGACAATTGTGCTCACCAGGATATTCATCCCCGCATAGCGAGCAGCATGTGGATTGGCGCCTACCGTGCGTAAGTCGAAGCCCCATTTGGTGCGGAACAGGAACCAGTAGACGAGCCAGGCGACGAAAAGTGCGATAAAGAATCCAAAGTGGAAACGGATGGGATCCTGGAAAAAGCGCGGTAGCATGGCGCTTTCCTCGATCGTTGGGCTTACAGGATTGAAGGAGCCCGGACGCTTCATCGGTCCGGTGAGAAGCCAATCGCTCAGGCGGAAGGCGATATAGTTCATCATGATGGTGTTGATGACCTCGTGGCCCCCGGTCTTCGATTTCAACCAGCCGGGGATGAAACCCCATAACGCCCCACCCAAGGCACCAGCCAGCAGCGCCAGTGGAATGTGGATGATCGCCGGCAATCCTGTGAGCGAGTAGCCAACGAAAGCCGAGAAGATCGCACCGACGAAGATCTGGCCCTCCGCGCCGATATTAAACAAACCGGTACGAAATCCAAGCGCAACGGACAGTCCGGCGAAGATGTAGGGCGTGGAGGCGACGAGGCTTTCAAGAAACGGATTGAAAGCCCGCCGGATTTCCAGCGCGTCCTCGCTCCTCAACGCGGCGATGATCCTCCCGGGATCACCAATGGAGCCCGCAAACAAGGCAGCGTAGGCATCGGCCACCGACCGCCAGGCAGCCTGCAAACCCAGCCCGAAAGATTGGCCGAAGGCCACGTATACCTCTTCGGAGGTGATGATAATGAAAATCGCTCCTAATACCAGACCGGTGAACACCGCCAGCAGAGGGACCAGAAGGGCCTGGCCGATGCGTCGCCAGCGCGGTAAATGAGCGGGCGGACCGGCGGTCAACTCCTCCAACAAAACCTTTCCAGCATCTGGTTTCTTTGTCTCTTCTTCGCTCAAGACAATCTCCTTGCTACTTGGATTCCTTCGCGGCAGCTTTCTTTGCAGGTGCTGGCTCCTCCGGCGTGATTCCGGCCATGAGCAAACCAACGCCCTCCTTCGTGGCCTCTTTTGCAGGTACGATGGCGACAATCTTCCCGCGAAACATCACTGCGATGCGATCGGAGAGTTGGAGAACCTCATCCAATTCCGGAGAGACCAGGAGCACAGCACAGCCAGCGTCCCGCTTCTCGAGAATCCGATTGTGGATATATTCGATCGACCCGACGTCAAGTCCGCGGGTTGGTTGAGAAGCGATCAACAACTCAATGGGACGTGAGAATTCGCGGGCGACGATGACCTTCTGCTGATTACCACCGGAGAGTGAACCTGCCGCTGTGAGCGGTCCCGGTGTGCGAATATCAAAATCATCGATCAACTGTGTGGCGGTCTCCAAGACCGCTTCGGTCTGAATAATTACGCCTTCCGTGAATGGCGACTGATAGTAGTTCTGAAGCACCAGATTGTCGGCCACCGGGAAGGAGAGCACCAAACCATCCCGCTGCCTGTCCTCAGGTACATGAGCCGAGCCTAACTCCGTGATCGTCCTTGGAGCGGAACGGGTTGTATCTTGTCCAAGGATCTCGACGTGCCCTTCTAACGGTTGGCGGAGCCCGGTGAGCGTTTCGACCAGCTCCGTCTGTCCGTTGCCCTGAACACCTGCGATCCCCAAGATCTCCCCCGCACGGACATCGAAGGAGACGTTATCCACAGCCACTTGATGGAGATCATCCGCAACGACCAAGTTTTCAACCTTGAGCACGACATCACCAATTTTTACGGGTTTCTTCTCCACTTCAAGCTTAACTTCTCTACCCACCATCATCTCAGCCAGTTTCGCCTGATTCGCTTTTTTAGGTGTGGTAGTACCAACGACCTTCCCGCGTCGGATGACGGTGATCCGATCGGCGATCTCCATCACTTCCCGCAACTTGTGGGTGATGAAGATGATGGATTTCTCCTGTTTTGCTAGAGAACGCATCACCTTGAATAGTTCGTCCGCCTCTTGCGGCGTGAGTACAGCAGTCGGCTCGTCAAAGACCAGGATGTCCGCTTCACGGTAGAGCAGTTTGATGATTTCGACTCGTTGCTGCACGCCGACCGGTAGATCCCGGACATAGACTTCCGGTTCGACTTCCAAACCGAATGTTTGTGAGATCTCCCGGATGTCTTCGGATGCCTTCTGGCGATCGAGGAAACCCCCTGCCTTGGTGACTTCGTCACCCAGCATGACGTTCTCGGTGACCGTAAACACAGGCACCAGCATAAAATGCTGGTGTACCATTCCGATGCCCACTTCAATCGCATCGCTGGGGGAGTGAACTTCGATCTTCTCCCCGCGCACGAAGACTTCTCCCTCATCCGGTTGATACAAACCGTAAAGGATGTTCATCAGTGTTGTCTTGCCCGCGCCATTCTCTCCGAGCAGGGCGTGAATCTCCCCCTCTTCGAGAGTTAAATCGATACGATCGTTCGCCAAGACACCGGGAAATCGTTTGGTTATGCCACTAAGTTCGAGGACAGGAGCCATTCTCACTCCCTTGGGGTAATTGGGTGAAGAATTTTACCATGGGTGCAAATGATGGCAAAGTTCGACACGATTCGTAGGTTCTCGGCCCACGTTCAGCAGCATTACCGTGCAATTGAATGCAAACAGCAAATAAACATGCGCGAGCGTCCCGTAGGTATCAGAACCCTATTTATTCTTGAGGGAAAAGAACGGGGATCGTTCTTGCCGATCCCCGTCCACCTAGTACAACGCAGTTATTAACTCTTACCCGCGTACTGCACTTACGGCGAGGTGGCGAGCTCGCCAGCGATGATCTTCGCTGTGACGTCCTGAAGCTCGGCTGCCAGGTCGGCTGAGACCAGCGAAGCCAGTTCGTGGAAGTCTGCAATCCCTACACCGTTGTTCTCTAGCGTGCCGACATAGAGACCACCTGAGAACGTGCCCTCCTCGACCTGCTGCGAGGCCGTGAACACGGCGACGTCCATGTTCTTCAGGACCGAGGTCAAGGTGATGGCGCAGAATTCCTCAGCGCTGACGCACCAGTCAACATCCACGCCCACGATGTAGGCATTGCCGCGCTCCTGCGCCGCAGCTGCTGTTCCAAGTCCTACTGGCCCGGCGACAGGCATGATGATGTCGGCGCCTTCGTCCATCAAGGTCTCACCCATTGCGCGACCGTCGTCGGTGCTCTCGAAGTTGCCAGTGAAGAGCCCCGTTTGTGAAACGGGATCCCAGCCTAACACGACTACATCAGTGCCGTGCATCTCGTTGTAGTATTCAACACCGAGATAGAAACCGTCCATGAACACAGTCACGGGCGGGATCTGGATGCCGCCAAACGTGCCGACTGTGCCGGTCTGGGTAACACCCGCCGAAACGTAGCCGGCGAGGAAGGCTGCCTGATCTGTGGCGAACACCAAGCCGAGCACGTTATCATAGCCAGGATCATAGGCGAAGTCCACGATGGTGAAACTCTGATCCGGATGTGCTTCCCCGGCCGCCCCGGTGTCGTCACCGAGTAGGAAGCCGACCGTCACGATCAGGTCGCAACCCTCCTCGATGAAGGCGTTGATGTTCTTCTCATAATCCGCCTGCTCCTGGGATTCGAGGTATTTGCCCTCTGCACCGAGTTGCTCCATGGCCATTTCTACACCATGCCAGGCGGTGGCGTTAAAGGACTTATCGTCGATACCACCAACGTCCGTCACCTGACAGACTTTAATGCCAACCTCTGGTGGAGGTGGGGGTTCTGTCTCTTCTGGTTCTTCGGGCTCGGGGGGTGGTGGGGGTGGAGTCTCGGTCGGCCTGCAAGCTGCCAGGACTAGGGACGCTAGGATGAGCAGCGTCAGGGCGGCGTATAGCTTCTTATGCATTTTCCTCACTCCTCCTAAGAATTTGGATGGGGTTGGTAATGAACGTGTGTTCGTGAGCGGAATGTTTTCGCCTCAGATCACCCCTTTCTCTTACGGGTAAACCACCGTTGTAAACGATTGGGGTTCCCCAAAGGACTAAATGCAATCATAGCACGATCTCATGCGCGAGGCAATCTTTCACTCTGGAACAGATGGCCAGGTCGATGAAAATCGATCAACACGGAGTCATTCAAGTGTTGAGCATTGTAGCAATTCAAGGCGTATCCACTGGCTCGCAGTTATCCCTCTCCCTGCGTAGAAGCTTCGCCATAATCCAGCACCTCCCGCGCTTGCGAGCCACGTTTTGCAGGGCCGATGACACCACGCGCCTCCAGTTGATCGACCAATCGAGCGGCGCGAGTATAACCGATGCGTAACCGCCTCTGTAGTAGAGAGATCGATGCTCTGCGCATGCCGCGGACCACTTCAACCGCCTCGTCGAAGACGGGGTCGACGTCGTCATCGGGCGGCGCTTCCTCCAGCCACAAGGGTGCTTGTCGGAGTGGGGCGCCCTGCGGAATGGTCTCGACGGGCCCAACCTCGGATGGCCGGGTCTCTTCACCGCCCAACGCGACGTTCTTCCAATATCGGATCAGCCGCGCCAATTCGGGCTCTGAGACAAATGCGCCCTGCATGCGCGTCGGGGCAGCTGCATCAGGCGCCTGGAAGAGCATGTCACCACGCCCAAGCAGGCGCTCTGCGCCCGGCTGATCGAGGATCACCCTGCTATCGACGGAAGAAGCGACCGCAAAGGCGATACGGGCTGGGAAATTGGCTTTGATTAATCCCGTCACCACATCGACCGAGGGGCGTTGCGTGGCGATGACCAAATGGATGCCCGTCGCACGCGACAATTGCGCCAGGCGAGTGACAACCCGCTCCGTCTCATCCGGCGCCATGATCATGAGGTCGGCCAATTCGTCGATGACCACGATCAAATACGGCAGCGGTTTCCGCTGCAAAAATTCCATTCGCTGGTTGTAATCTGCAATGTTGCGTGAGCCCTCTTTGGAGAAGCGCTGGTACCGCGCATCCATCTCACGCGATACCCATTGCAACGCAGGGACAACCCGATCAAGCTCCACGACAACCGGTGCCATCAGATGCGGAACGCCATTGTAGTATGTCAGCTCGACCCGCTTGGGATCGACCATTAGAAAGCGTAGTTCATCAGGCGTGTTTTGGAGCAGGAGAGTCGTGATGATGGCATTGACACATACGGACTTTCCTGAGCCTGTCGTCCCAGCGATTAATAAGTGTGGCATAGCAATCAGGTCCGCTGCGACGGCATTCCCGGAGACATCCTTACCCAGTCCCAATCGCAATTTCGAAGGAATGTTCTGAAATGATTCCGATTCCATCACGTCCCTCAGTGCGACCAGGGACACTTCTGTGTTGGGGACTTCGATGCCCACGAACCCTTTGCCCGGCACGGGTGCTTCGACGCGGATCGAAGAAGCCGCCAATGCCAGCGCCATGTCGTCNNCTCGACAAATTCAGGCTCTACACCGAATTGCGTTATCGTCGGCCCGCGATTGATCTCAACTACCCGGGCCGGTGCGCCGAAGGCCTGTAGCGTCTCCTCAATCAAACGCGCACGCTCACGATCGAAGGTTTCATCCGCTTTCCCCTCTGCGCCAGGGTCCAAGATTTCGATCATCACAGGCAGCATCCATGCAGGTTGGTCCATCGGCTGCGCTTCGACAAGTTCAGCCGCTTGTGGGGTGTGTTCCACCGCTTCAGCAGCAATCGAGGTTGTACGCGGTTGGGTAGTGCTGGCAACACGTTGCTTCGAAGCAGAGGATTCAACTCGGATTCGCCGCTTGCGCACTAGACGCTCACCTATCCAACGCACACCCTGCGCGAGCACGGCGAACATCTCCGTCACCGATAGCCCGACGGAAAAGATCAGACCTATCAACAGCCATGCCGCCAGCGCGACGACGGTTCCTGCCGCACCAAGAGCACCCATTAAGATCGCCAACAACGCCGCGCCGATCACACCGCCCCCACGCCCTAAGCGCGCTTCGCCAATCCCCTCCGCAAAATCCTCCACACCCAAGAGGGCGTGGAACACGACCAGCATGGCCAGGTACATCAGGATGATCCCGACAACCCGCTCGATCTCCACCCTGGGAGTCTGCCTACCAAAGGTTCGCGCCAGCAACCACAGACCACATCCCGCGAGCGCGATCACGGCAAGGTACATCCCCCAACCAAACGTCCATCGTAGCACGTCGAGCCAAGCCGCAGTAATCACACCACGACTACTTGAAAATAATCCTACGAAAGTGAACAGGCTGACTCCCACCAGGAGCAGGCCGATTAAATCCAATTTTCGATCACGGGAGAGGCTCCAGTCTCGTAACAGGGAAGGTCGCGCAGACGTCCGAGCCGTTTTACGCCGAGAGGACTTCCGGCGCGAAGAACCCGACGTCCCAGTTTTGGCACGCGTTGCAGACTTCCGAGCGCTCTTACGACGTCGCCGAGAAGTCGAGGAGGTCTTCCTTTTTGTCACTAAGTACTCCGCTCGCGCGATTATAGCACGGGTGTAGTTTCAAAACCGTGGCCTTCATCCTCATACATCATTTCGAGAAGCCCTTCGTCAGGCTCAGGATAAACTCCGCGACGCCTGGCCTACTCGTCCTGGTCGGGCTAAAGAGCGGAGTCGAGGGGGAGCAATCCCCTCAACTTCACGCGTCATTGCGAGGCCCCCTTCGTCAAGCTCAGGATAAACTCCGGGCCGTGGCAATCCCCAACACGCGGCTTGGGGATTGTATCGCCCTTACGGGCTCGCGATGACAAGCAATGGGGTCTGGGGATCGCTTCGCCCCTATCAGGGCTCGCGATAACACACGTGAATGAGTCTGAAGATTGCTTCCCCCCACGGGTCCTCGGCGACCTTCGCAGGCCCGTGCTACAATTTGAGTATGCTTCCGCAGTCACCCTTTGAACTGCTGCGTAAGATGCACTTCTTACGCGACATACCTGAGGTCGATCTTCAAGCGCTCGCTGAAAGCCTGGTCCCTCAAGAATTTGAGGCCGGTGAGATCATCATACGACAAGGATCTCGAGCGAATGCGATGTATTTCATCGCAGAAGGGTCGGTCGAGGTTATGATCAAACACGCCGATCGAAGTACGCAGATCATATCTGCCCTCGAAGCTGGCGACACGTTCGGTGAAATCGAAATGGTTTTCCGCCAGGCACGACTCGCTACAATCCGTGTAAGGGAACGCTTGCTCGTTTACCGCTGGGATCGTCTTGCTATGGCGGATTTCATGAAGAACCACCCGCAAGCCCTCTCCAGTCTTAAATTCGCCGCACAGAGCCGTAAACTTGCACAAAAACTGCGTTTCGATTGGTTGGCTGAAGATGAAGTGATCTATGGCCTGGCTCGCAAACACATCGCACTCTTTTATCAGGCTCTGACCCTCCCGCTCACCCTGATCGCCATCGCCGTCGTCCTGATCGCATGGGGTCTTATTACGACAAACACCCTGATCGCTTGGTTGGGCATGGGCGTCGCAATCCCAGCTGTCCTGTTGATCCTGTGGCGTCGTATCGACTGGGGCAACGATTACTACATCGTCACCAACCGGCGCGCGGTTTGGTTGGAAAAGGTGATCGGGGTTTACGACAGCCGCATCGAAGCACCGCTTCACATGGTGTTGTCCGTGAGCGTAAGCACGGAAGTGGTCGGGCGTATGCTCGGCTACGGTGACGTGATTATCCGCACATTCACCGGGCGTGTGGTATTCCAAAATGTGGAAAATCCGCGCGCAATGGCTGCCATGGTTGAGGAGCATTGGCATCGATTACGCGGCAAGCAAGAACTCACCGACCGGGAAGGCTTGCGGGAAGCTGTGCGCAAACGCCTGGCTCCAGAACCTGAGCCCCAACAATCTGCGCAGCCGGTGCCACAGGAATCTGGACCGTCGGATGAGCCGCAGCAAGAATCCAGGCTTCCCCTCTTCGGCTTTCTGGTGCGCTTTGAAGATCAGGACGTGATCACCTACCGTAAGCATTGGGTGGTACTGCTGCGAGAAATCGGCGCTCCTTCTTTTCTCATCATCCTGACGGCCGGACTCTTCGGCGCCCATCTTGTTGGCTTGATGCGACTGATGCCCATGTCCACCTTCTCCATCCTTAGCGTGCTCGGAATCATCGCGCTTTCGATTTGGTGGCTTTATCGCTATGTGGATTGGGCCAACGATATCTACCAAGTTACGCCCGACCAAATCGTCGACGTATACAAGAAACCGCTATCCCGCGAGGTACGCAAGGTAGCCCCCCTCGACAACATCCTCAGCACCGAGGTTGACCGTAAAGGTTTGATCGGAATTTTATTCAACTATGGTGACGTGATCGCCAACGTCGGTACCGCTTTGTTTACCTTTGAAGGCGTATTCAATCCCGTCGCCGTTCAGCAGGATATCGTTCACGCGCAGGAAGCACTCCTTCAACGGACGCGCGAGAAAGAACGAAAATTGCGTCAGGACGAGATGGTAGAATTATTGGATATCTATCACGACGAGTATGTAGACAAAGAAAGGTTTCAACCTGGAGAAGACGAGAGCCAAGATGGCAGTCCGTGAGATTATCACCAATCCCAATCCAACACTGCGCCAGCGCGCCAAGAAGGTGCGCCGCGTAACGCCTGCGGTGCAAGCATTGATAGACGACATGATCGCCACCATGCGCGCCGCAAACGGTGTGGGTCTTGCCGCACCGCAGGTCGACGTCAGTCAGCGCGTGATCACGATTGAGTACCGCGAGGAAACTGAAGATCCTGAGAAAGAGAACTCCCCTGCCAAGCTCTACGTGGTGGTGAATCCGGAGATCGTGCGTCACTCAAGCGAAATCGTCACCGGGAACGAGGCCTGTCTTTCAATCCCTGGCTATTTCGGTGAGGTTGAGCGTTACCAGAATGTCACGGTGAAAGGTCTGGATCGCGACGGCAAGCCGTTCCGGCTAAGAGCGCACGGTTGGCTGGCACGAATTTTCCAGCACGAAATCGATCACCTCGAAGGAGTTCTTTTCATCGACCGCGCCAGCGAAGTATGGAGGGTGGAAGAAGCCCCGGACAAAGCCCCTCTCGGGGCTTAAGACACTGAACATTCCCCTGCGATCCTTGTTCTCCATACCCAATTCCCATCATTTTGCCTAGATAGGCGGTTTGAATCTCCTCAGCTACGCTCGCGCTCGAAACGGTGCAACCTCCCCTCAACTGGGCTCCCCGAGTAGTACAGCGAACATCTCCTCACGAAAGGGCATGCTTGATAGATGCTCAATTCTGGGAAATCAATTAAGGCATGGTGGTGTCTGTCGCGGTGGCGGTGTGTGTGTAGGTTGGGGTTGGTGTGGATGTGTTCGTCACCGTGGCTTCAGGCGTTTCGGTTGCCGTTGCGGTCGGGGTGTCGGTCGCAATCGCGGCAGCGGGGATTTTCTCGGATTCGACTTTTTTCTCGTCTTTCACTGGCAAAGGACAGTGTGATTCATTCGCAGCGTCGAATTCATCCTTTGTAGCTTCAATTTGATCAGGATCGCCGCTATCAAACGCTTCCTGGAACATCACAATGACTTCCCCCTGCTCGAAAGCGTAATCAACGTGGAGACTTGTGGCGTTCAACAAGGCCGCGGTGGCGTGACGTTCGAGCGCTTCCAGACCACCACCTTTCGACCACAAGGCTTCAAGCAAGGTTGGATCCTCAGGGACATCGCGCCCGAAAGCGGAGGTGAATTTTAGATCAGGCGAGTAGGGTTCAGGCCAGGATGAGAAGTGATGTTCCTGCTTCCAGAATCCTGGGGTGCAGCCCTCGCCCTTCCCGGGAAGGGTATGGACTACACCAGAGATATACAAGATTTTTGCCCACAGCGTATCGCTCACTGGTATGAGTAAGGTCATCAATACCGCAGCCACGCTGATCGTGACCAACGGTAGGACTCTACGCCCGAAGGACCGAAGCTTGCGGATCAGAAGATCCACTCAAAGAACCTTCGAACCATGACGCCTACCCAGCCGATTTTTGGAATCACAGCGATGACCTTGCCCTGAATTTCGTTCGCGGGGATGGGATCATCGAGCACGTTATTGGCATCGCCCTTGGCGATAAACCAAGTGCCGCCGGGATCGTCCTGGATTTCCACCACCCTGTGCAAGATGAAGACACCGTGCCTTTGATAGCGGATGATATCGCCAACTTCGATGTCATCGACGGGGACATCCCTTGTGATGACCACATCACCGGCATAGAAGGTGGGATTCATGCTCACCCCGCTCACCACGGTCGGGCGGACGCCAAACAAACCCGTGTTGAACCATAAAAGCGCCACGCTGACAACGAGCACCAACATCCAAGATGCCGAGTTATCCCCGCGCTGAGGGACATCCTTGGCCGAACCAGCATACGCCGAAACCTGCAGGTTCTGGATCAGGAGGAACCCAAACGCAGGCGCTAATGTGCCCACAAAGGCGGTCA
>WVZH01000432.1:28681-31413 GCA_011772595.1 Anaerolineales bacterium | reverse complement strand
CCGACATAGAGCAGGTTCCCTAGCACAGCAAGCGCCTCCCGGCCGTAGGGCGAGTAGCCAAATCTGGAAATAATACCGACAATCACGAATAACGCGACTTGGAAGAAGCCGATAAGCGCGGCCGAACCTATAAGGCGTTTGTTCAGAGCAGGGCGCTTCGGCAATCCAAATCGCCAACCCAAATAGGACAAAATGGAGAGCGTGGTCCAAACCAACGGCTGCGCAAGGTAGAGATTGATCGGTCCGGACAACACACTCGAGAGGCGAAGATTGACAAGCAGATAAACACCTAACAGCCAAAAGAGCAAAACGATCCATACGGCGTTCCATCGGCCCAGATTTGCATCAATCACGAGGCCGGAAATCATCCTGCGCTCGAGAGAGGCACCCCCGGTCTTTCTTTTACGAATCGCTGTGTTCGTGGACATATATGATTACCTTTTAGAATTCGCCTTAGCTCCAAATCATTCAGCGCATATCAACACCGCTAACGACAACAATACTTCTCGTACGAGTACTTATCGTAGGTGGTAAACTTCTGCTCAATCACGAAAGAGTAACTGCTGCCTTGCTTGGCGGATTGCTCGACACGGATGATATACGAATCGAGTTTCCGCTTCCACGGGTAGAGCACACCACACATCTTATCGGAACCCGCTTTGGTGACGGTCAGTTCGGATGGTGAATCAATGACTGGACGACTGTATTTCAAGGGCACTTTCCCAACATTGCGTATCTTGGTCCAGAATTGGCATGTATAACCAGGATAGGCATTCGTGATGGTCACCAGGATCTCGCCCGAGCTCTGCAACTGCGCAATGCAACGAGCGGTGTCCTTCCCAAGACCCGGGTCATTTCCGCTGTCATGAGGATCATGGTTGCTGTTGTGAACCGCCCCGTCGTCGTTGGTGTACGCCTTGACGAAGCGGACATTCGGGTGAGCATAACAGTACCTACCCTTGACGTCGTGCGCGTAACCCAATGTAGAATCCCCAAACGCCAAGCTCGCGATCCAAAAAAGCACCAGGAGCGCGCCAACCCCAAGTTTCTTGAAGAGGGAATTCAGCATTCGGCATCACCTGATCGTAGGCTACCCATCCGCACATTACTCACGGTGCTGGAAAGCACCTACGAAATAGTGTCAGAGGCAGATTGCAGCCGACAGTAGACAGGATCAAAAGAAACGATCGTCATTGGCCGGTCCATGCCTCAAAATATGATCCACGATGTAAGGATCATTGTTGGGGCGGGGACAAGTCCCCGCCCCAAACTGCTCCTAAGGTACTGGGCATCTGCTCTCGTTGAACTGGTTCAGCTGCACTTCTATGCTGAACTCGTACACAGACTGCTGTGCAGCACCTTGCTCCACATGGATGTCGAGGCTGCTACCCAAGAAGTCCCATTGATGCATTTGCGTGCAAAGTCCATCGGCCCATTTCACGGAGAGTTGATCACAGGTGGCGATGAAAGACCCGGTCGACGGTTGTCTGTCCACAAAGCAATTGGTCAACGTCGAACCAGGTATGAAGCGAATGTCTTCCACGTGAACGGGGATGGTCCCTGTCGAGGTGAATTCCACCTGGCAGCCGCCTATGTAGCTTGGATAGCCGTTCTCGACGCGGAAGTGCAGGATCTGGGGGTCATCAGGATCGATCCAACCTGTGGTGGTTCCCACATCCTTGCTCTCGACATCGAAACAGCCCACCATGGTCCATTCCACGTTGACGTTGCCGGTCCCGACCTCGCCACGTATAAAGAGGACCTTGCTCCACAGACCATATCCTACCCCGACACCAGCCAGCGCTAGAACCAAGAGCAGGGCAAGTATTGTCAATTGGCGCCTACCCCTCATTCAGCACCTCCTTTTCGCGAAGACGGGTATGGAGCCGTGATCGACCCCAAACCATGTCCTTTATGTGCTGCTCAGGGTATACGCGGCTCGTTGTACTGCCGAACCTCAATCTCAGCTTCAAAACGATATTCCCCATTTTGCGCGGCGCCTTGTTCTACGTGGATGTAAACCTCGCAGATAGCCTCCTCGCTCGGATGAAGTTGAAAGTCGTCTGGATAGCAAGGCTCGAATTCCACAGTGACCGCACTAGCTGGCGGTTGTGCGACCCAGTAAGGCCGGTAAATGTGGATAGGGATACTGCCGGTGTTATGCACATCAAAAATTACACGGCAATCGTAACTCGGGTAGGTGTTCCCGAGCTGGATAAACAGTGTATCTTTATCCTGATTTCGTCTCATCAAGCTCGGTTCGCACCATCCAACGTCCTTACGTTCGGTTTCAATAACGTCTTTGATCGAGAGTTCGGCATCTAAAAAGCCTGTTGCTACGGTGCCCTCAACGTAGAGGATTTTGAACCAAAGACCGTACCCCACACCCATTGCGGCGAGCGCCAGAACGAGGATCATGAACAACGTCATCGTCGGTAATTTTTCTCGTCGAAACATGAACTTATCCTCCACTTGATACATACTGTGTAGAGAGTTTGAAGATCGGAATGTATGCATGCGATAGCGCCGTCACCCACCTCCTTCCCGGTTGCCGGGGCAGATCGCATCGATCCATGCTATACTAGACGTGCATAGAGGGCGCTGACCCGTGCCCCGAGTGCTTGGTCTCGGCCGGCCACCACCGGCCGAGACTTTTAATGATCTGAATGAAAAGCCAGCGTATTGTAGGCGTTGTCGCTACTGGCTCCCTTGAGGTCCTCCTCCCCAGGGGG
>WVZH01000432.1:5250-28593 GCA_011772595.1 Anaerolineales bacterium | reverse complement strand
GCCTTCCGCAGTATTACCACGGTACTGTTTGGCATGACCATGGTACTAGATAAAGGTAACTAAAAGGTAAACGCAGCGTGAAGATTTTCACCTTTGGAGTGTGGAGGAAAGCCCAGACGAAGTTCCCCAAGGAGCTTGAGATACTGAATAATACCTTCTAACCCAATACCAACAATCCGAATCCCAGCATTTCCCTGGGAATGTGGTTTGAATTTCAGCTCTGAATTTCACCAGCGAAGTCCCCACATGAAATGGTCTAACCTAGCCACTATTGGAGTCCTTCCGCGCTGACTCAAGCATCGCGCTGTCACCAAACGTTAGGATTAAAAGATGTCAACTCGGAGGAGTTACGGAAGGCGTTGAGGTGTCCGTCGCTGTCGGGGCTTCTGTATTGCTCGGCGTAACGGTGGGGGTATGGGTCGAAGTGGATTGAGAAGTCTCGGTTGGCGTCGGTGTGTCCGTTGCCGTAGGCCCAGGATTGTCGGTCGGCGTGGCAGTGGAGGTGTCCGTTGATGTCGCCTCAGGCATACTGGTCGAGGTCGCGGTAGGCGTACTCGTCGACGTGGCTCCAAGATTGTCGGTCGGCGTCGGAGTGTCCGTTTCCGTCGGTGTGGATGTGTTTGTGGCGGTAGGTGTGTCAGTGGCTGTCGGCGTGGGTGTGGCGGTTGCAGCAGGATCTTTTGTCGCCGTTGAGGTGGGCGTGTCGGTGGCGTTGGGGGTATCTGTCGCCGTTGCCGTAGGAGTGTCGGTTGGTGTGGGTGTACCTGTCGCTGTGCTCGTAGGTGTCTCAGTGGGTCCTAGTGGTAACGGTGGTGACATCGGACACACCATCTCGTTCGCTAAATTGAATCGATCTGCCGTTTGTTGATAATCTCCACTGCCAAAAGCATCCTGGGTCAACGTAATTACTTCACCTTCGGAGAATTCGTATTCGATGTCGGTGTGCGCGGCGTTGAGTAAAGCGGCGACAGCCTGCCGCATCAAAGCGTTGAGACCGCCGCCCTTTAACTCCAGGGCCTGTAGAAGAGTGGGTTCTTCTGCTTCGCCCACAGAAAAAGTCTTCTCGAATGAATCCTCTATCGCGTACTCCCCAGGCCAGTAGCCGAGGTGTTGCTCCTGCTTCCAGAACCCGGCGGAACAACCTTGGTAGGGTGAAGTGTGAACCGTACCAGAGATGGATAAGACCTTCAACCACAACGTGTCGCCCACCGGGATGAGCAGGGACAGTAATAGAATCACGGCTAACCACCCTGCTAGTGGCAGCGTTCGCCTCCCCAGATCCTTCAGACGCTTTTTTACCGAATCCACTCGATTATCCTTCGCACGCCGATACCCACCCACCCGATCTTAGGCACGACGAGGATCACTTTTCCTTTCAACTCACTCTCCGGAAGCGGGGCGTCATCGACATTATTGGCGTCACCCCGGGTGATGAATTGGATCTGGCTCCCGTCCTTCTGGATCTCCATCACACGATGGAGAACGTAGGAACTCCCCAGCTGGAAGCGCACGATATCGCCCACCTGCACTCGATCAGCAGGGACATCACGGGTGATGACCACATCTCCGGCCAGCAACGCCGGCTCCATGCTCACCCCGCTGACGAGCGTAGGTCGGACGCCGAACAGGCCGGTGTTGAACCAGAGCAGGGTAACAGCAGTCAGCCCGACAAACACCCACATCTTTAGCGACCCACCATCCTGCCGATGTAAATCTGTCTCCTGCGTCGCTTCAAGCTGTACCTGATTCCAAATGACCAGCATCCCCAAAGCCGGAGCGATCGTACCCACGAAGGCGGTCACGATCCACTCCAGGTCGGGTAGGATGGGCGACAGCCACTCGAAGAGTTGAAGCGTGCCCCGGTAAACCATGGAAACCACCGGCCCCCCGATAAGCGCCAGGAAAGAAGCCAGCAAGTTCTCGGCGACTGTTGGCAGGAAGGTCTCGCCGGTGACCCTGAAAAGCGTCGTGGCGTTACCAATGGAGGTGAACCTGGCAGCGGGGATGCTGATCAGCGAGAAGAACAAGGCCGCCGACAACAGCCTAAAAGTAGGGCTGCGCTTGCTGGACACAGCTAAGAGATAAGCACGGCTCATTTCGACCCCCACCAGAGTCGTCCCCAGGTACACGAGATTCCCCAATACCACCTGGAGACGGTGACCATATGGCGAGCGTCCAAAACCTAAGAATAGGCCGGCGATGATGAACAGCGCCATTTGAAACAGCCCGGTCAAGAAAGCCATGAAAACAACTGCTCTGCTTGGGCGAGGCCGATCTTCCACGCCAAACCTCCACCCTATGAAGGCCAGGATGGCTAAAGAAGTCCATGCTAAGGGCTGCGCAAGATAGATATTGGTGGAGGCTGAAAGCGCGCGCGGGAATCGAAAATTAATGAGAATGAAAATGCTAACCATCCACACGACGACGGCCAACCATAGCCATCTCCAAGCCCTGCGGGCTGAGGTGCGAGACTGAGCCCTATCTTGCCTGGGTAGCGTGGGAACGATTTGTGCGCTCCTGTTTACGAAGGATGTCTTTTCGGCCATGCTTCATAACCTCGATCCATTGAAGGAGACAGGACACAGCCTCTCCGCAAAACGCTCAGATTTCCAGATTGTTAAGTGCGTCACATATGCCATATAAGGTGTTGAATTGTTCCTTGGTCTCTACGGTTCCGAACTTCAATTCGATCGCCGCGATGATCTCCTGCAGGCTGGCGTTTTCAGGATCTGCCAGGTCCAGATAATTGCCGGGGTCTTGCTTGGTGACGTTGTGGAGCTCGCCTGCGCATAGGAGGCCGGATTGCTCGTTCAAGCGAGTCGCCAGGTATTGCGCCAGGAAGCGTCCCTCAGCCGTGGCGCTTTTACCCCCTCCGGCTGCGAATACGTCTTCCATGTCCTCGATGGTGTGGGCATCAAGCCATTCAGAGCTGAGAGCGATGTTCTCCAACCAGTCTTCGATCTCCCCCCGGGTGAAGGTGTTGTGCGAGTCCCAGGATTTCCAGAACCCAATGGTCGCTTGCGTGGGTTCGGAGAACGTCTTCCGGATCGTAAACATGTAGTTGGCCCCTTGATCGGCCTCCTGCTCGACGTGGATCGTGAATGTCTCCACCTCGACCTCAGAAGGGTCGAGAATTCCGCATGATTGAGGGTCGGGCTCGATCACGGTCAACACGTCTGGCGAAGTGATCTCCGGCGCCGTGAACAGAAGACTACCCGCTCCGACGTTGGTGATCTCGACCCAGAACTGGCACGTGTAACTGGGGTAGCCGTTGGTGATCGTCAGGCTGACCGTGTCTCCGCTTTCACCGATCACTGCCTCACAGCTGGCGACGTCTTTGTCGTAGCCGGGGTCGATGTTGCCGCTGTCGTCGTTGGTATACGCATCCGTGAACTCGACATTCATTTCTTCGGTGTCCACGGTGCCCTCGACTTTCAATGTTTGGCTCCATAGACGCTCCGCCAGACCCAGGCTGGCCACGCCCACGACGAGCGCGATCAAGGCAATGGCAACCGAGTGAGAGGTCGAGCGTGTGATCGCTTTCCAGGTCACTGCCGGTCGCTTAATTTCAGCTCGTCGCATCAGACTGTCTATCCCGTCCTGGAGAGTACTGAATAATTTCACAGGCTTCTCTTTGAGAGCATCCGGCACGTCTGCCACCTTCCCAGATCATGGCACCTCGTTCCACTGGGCTAGTTCAATGAACACCTCAAATGAGAAAGTGGAATCACTCGGGGCCTTCTCTTCAACGTGCATGTCCAAGTTCATCAGAACTTCTTGGCTGGGGTCGATCTGCTGCCCCAGCTCGATGTCTGTGATGTGAAAGGCCAGGTCGGGCTCCTCATCCGGATCGCCATCGGGGCCGGTCAGATCCAGGTTGTAGATGGTGCTCGGTTGAGCGTCCTCGACGAGGATCACACCTTGATCGTCGGTGATATCGATCTTGAGCAATTTGACCGGGATGCTGCCATTATTATGGATGCGGAACCAGGCTGTGCAGTAGTAAGAGGGGTAACCGTCCAGGATCTCCACCTCGGCGTTCTGATCACCCGGCTGATCGAAGTCCTCGTCAGCCGTTTTCGCCAGACATTGCCCTACGTCCTTGTCCTTGCGGGGAGCATTCATGCCGGAGGCATCCGGGTCGCAACTGGTCGGCTTACCCTCAGGATCCTCATCCACAGCTCCGTCGTTGTCGTTGTCTTCTTCATCAATAGGGTCCTCGTCNNCCGGAGTCCAAACTACCGTCGTCCACCACATTGTCATCGTCGGTGAAAGCCTGGGTGAACTCAGCGTTGACGTCCCCGGTGTTGACGGTGGCGCCAATGGTGAGCGACTTGTTCCATAGGCTGTACGCCACGCCCAAGACTGCCAGGGAGAGGATCAGCATCATGAACAGCATGCCGACCGGAAGGACTCCGATGACGCTTTTCGATAGCGTCCCCATCGTTTTGCCGCTCATGGATAGGGGTTCCCGGACCTTCCTTTTGAACACAAACTAATCTCCGTCATCCAAAAACGGATACGCCTCGGAAGGATGCAGACTCAGGTGCGCGAGGGGAGTATCGAACCACCCCATCTCCCGCCTAGGGCAAGGGTGAGACTCAGAACTCTCCCCACAGCACCGGCCTAGAAATCCTCGAGTATGACGTTACTATGCCTTTCTACTGGCCGGGGGGCTGAAAGCTACCCCGGCCCCCCGGCCAGGTACTTCGTTGACACCAACAACTAACACGAACTGGTGGCAACTTATCTATTCCTTTTAGTAACCAACCAGATTCGTTGCCAAAGCCGGACCGGAGAACCCGTCACCTGCCAGATCGCTGAAGCCGTATTTGTCATCCATAGCGTTGAAATCAGCGATCATGATCAAATCGCCGCCAGGTCGCGCTGGTGTGCCTGCGACCTGGTCAACAGCCATCCAGATGGCGCCGTTAATCACTCCGCCGTTACAAGTGTATGTTGGTGGATCGACTCTAGCGAGAGCGACGGCCGATCCAGAGAGTGTCAGGCTGGAGACGGCCGATGGATCTAGAAACGTCAGACCAGCCGTCACCTGATCGGGAGTGATGTCGGTTAGTGGTCCGCAAGCATCACCATCTGGTGTAGCGGTGTCCGGGTTCTGGGTAATGCCTACACCCAGTCCCGAAAGCAGGTCATTGACCGTCATATACCCCCAAAGTCCACCGTAGTCACCGTTCACCACTACCCGACCTCCAGACTGCATGTAACTCGTAAGAGCGCCCTTCTGCGCAGCGGTGAAGTAGTGGGTGCCATCGTCCAGATCATCGCCAGGACCGTGGATCACGACCAACCGGTAGATGCTCAGGTCAGATGGCCACACATCCGTGTAGTCGACTCCAAAGCCCATAGCTTCATAGTGAGCTTTGAGGAGGTGCAGGTCTGAGTCGCCACCGGAATAAGTGCCGGGATCCACTCCGCCGTTACCGTAGTAGAGCAACACCCTGCAGGATGTCTCGTTGTACTGGTTGAGTTGGATCTTTACCTCATATATTAGGGGTGATCCTCCTTGAGGTGCATCCTGGAGTACATGCTGGTCGATGTTCATCTGGACCAGTTCATTGGGCTCAACCTGTTGGCAGACTTTGATCTCCGACACGTGGATTTCCACATCAGCTTTGTCGTCTTCATTCAAGTCGAACGGCGTAGTGACACTGGGTGCTACGAATCTCCCATTGATCCTGACCGAGGCGATCTTTACAGGGATGCTACCGTCGTTGCGGAAGTCAAACCAGGCAGTGCAGTAGTAGCTCGGGTAGACGTTGTATTTGGTAACTTTTGCAGTCTGGGGATCCGCGAGGATTTCCGCGACGCAGGCGGCCACGTCCTTGTCATGGTGTGGTTTAGGATCGCGACCGCTGGCCGCCGGGTCGCAGCTTGTGTTACCATCAGTTTTACCTTCTTCGGTGAACTGGTCAACATCCCCCAAATCTACGCAACCGTCCACGTCCTGAGAATCCTTTGCGGGGTCATTCACTACATCATCATCGTCGGTGAAGGCGTCCTCAAACACAGCGTGTACATCACCCGTTCTCATCACGCCTGTAATAGTGAGCGTCTTACTCCACAGACCATAGCCCACCCCTAGCGTGGCCAGGGCCAAGACAATGATCATGAACATCGTCCCAACAGGGATCGTCTTTCGTTCTTTCATGAGATTTCCTCCCCTCATGTAATCTCCTATCCCAGCAGGAGAAAACCATGCCTAATCACATTTCCGGCCCATCACCTCCTTCCAAATTCAGGCGCTATCGCAATTCTCTTTGTGTGCTATACTTAAACACGCACGGAGGGTGCTGACCGGCGCCCCGAGTGTACGGTCTCGGCCGGCCGCCACCGGCCGAGACACCTTAACACGACCCTACAGACCAAGACCACTATAACCAGTTTCGCAAATGTCTTTCGGAAAACTCTCCTGCCCGCAGGGGAGGCAAACACCCGCGTCAGGCTTACAATTCAAATCCCCCCACACGGTTGTTGTCACTTGATCGCGTTTATTGTTCTCGTTAAGTACGCGCAGATGCTCCCCAATCCTCCGAAGGAAAGATGTTCCGCATCTTGATATCCAACCTGCGCGTTAAATCACATTTATATTATTTTGTGTTTAATGGAAGCCTTGGGATCTGCGAAGTGGTGATGCCGCCACATGCCTTCCACAGGATTACTAAGTACTAATCGGTAGTACCATTGTACTATATAAAGGTTACTGGAAGGTAAATAACTGAGGTTACTGGATGGTAAACGTTTGCGTGGAGGTTCCTGGTCAGGAAATAGGTCTTGTACGCGGTTGTTGAAAAGGAATCTAATGGCTCCCAGTGCTCGCCCAATTCGAGCTGTTTCAGTATTGATTCTGATTACAACGAGAGTTCAATCAAAACGGGGGACTTTTCTATCGCGGTGCGCCAACGGGACGGAACCCTTCAGATCTCTTCATCCAACCCGCGGTCGATCACGGGCCTCGTCGCCTCTTCAAATGCGTATCCGGAGCCCCGGACCGTGACGATGTACTCCGGGTTGGAAGGGTCAGCTTCGAGTTTGCTGCGCAAGCGATAGATAAATTGTTTGACAAGGTGTCTGTCCCCTGAATATTCCTTCCCCCACACATTGGCAAGAATCGCGTCGACACTGAGAACCCTGCCCTGGTTCCTTACCAAATAAACCAACAATTCGTACTCTTTCGGGGTGAGTTGGACAGAGCGCCCATCGTTGATGAAGATTAATCTCCGGGAAGGATCGGCAACAAGGAGCGCCTCACCTTTATCGAGGCGCACTGGTGGGAGTGGGCCAGTTCCCCGTCTCCGCAGGCAAGCCGTCATTCGAGCTATCAATTCCTGGTAGCGATACGGCTTGATGATGTAGTCGTCCGCACCCATTTGCAAACCGTGTACGATATCTTCGGTCTTCCCTTTGACACTGACGAAGAGAATGACGGCATTGGTCATCGTACGCAAACGGCGACATACTTCCAGGCCGTCGATCCCTGGCATGACGATGTCTAAAAAGATCACATCGGGATGTTTTTCATAAGCCAAGCGCAAACCCTCATGACCTGTGCTGGCTGTCAGCACCTCGAAGCCATCCCCTCGTAATCGCATAGCAAGAAGGTCGAGGGTCTTAAGTTCGTCGTCGATGACCAGGATGCGTGGTTTTACGGACATACACTCACCAGGTACCTAACTATACTCACATACGGCCATGTTGCACAATCCATTCCAAACCTAAAAATCTCTCCGGTCATGAATAGATCAGGACATCCAGGTCGCAATTGGAAGCTGCAACCGCTCGAACAGATATAGAAGAATGGACTCTTCCCTCTTCGTTGCTCACGTCTGAAATGTATACGGACAGCCAAGTTCACTCAAGTGGGGCTTGTATCGTACTGACGGTTGGGTGCCCCCTTCCCACCCGAGGATCCGAGGAAGAGCGTTGAATCGAGTGGGAATCATAGTTTAGCACGACGGGAGATGGCTCGTCAACGAAGGAGCACCGTTCAGGACCACGAACTGAATACGCGCCTGATCAGCCAAGATCATACCTTTTACAATGCGCGAGAGCGATCCCACATTGTTTGAATGGCACAAAGACTGGTTCGTACCCTATCGACCTATGCTACAATCCAACCGCCAATGCGACTGACCCACCTTTCGCTCACAAATTTCCGCAATTTCGCTCGTCTTGAGACGGCGTTCGTTGACGGCACGACGGTTTTAGTCGGTGCAAACGCACAGGGTAAAACCAGTCTACTTGAAGCCATTTACTATCTCACTGCGGCCAGCTCTCCCCATGCCACAAGCGACCGCCAGCTGATCAACTTTTCGATACTTGAAGATGCCGCCCCTTTCGCGCGTATCGTAGCTGAGGTACGTCGTGGAGGCAGGGATGAAGTGCTCAACGACTTGCCAATTCCCAGGGAAAAGGAGCGTCCACAAAAGATCGAGATTCGCCTGATCCTAAGCCGGGTTGGACCCGCCGGTGAACAGCGCATCCGCAAGGAGGTCTTGATCAACGGCGTCAAGCAAAGGGTCCGCGATCTAGCCGGCACATTCAATGCTGTCATGTTTCTCCCCAAAGACATGCGCGTGGTTGAGGGATCTCCATCCGAGCGCCGCCGCTTTATGGATGACGCACTTTGTCAGGCTGATCCCCTATACGCTAACGCGCTTGCCGAGTACAGGGACGTTCTTTCCCAGCGCAACGCACTCCTAAAGCAACTACAGGAAAGGGCGCAAGCCGAAGGCGAGTTGTTATTTTGGGACGAAAAGCTCTGCGAGCACGCAGCGACCTTGATGCAAACGCGTGCCCGTACTCTACACGAACTCCAGAAAATAGCGGCGCCAATCCATTCCGATCTCTCACGCGGCCAGGAGACGCTGCGCTTGGAATACCTTCCATCGCACGATCCTCTTCCGCGTCCCGATAAACAAATGGACCTACCGATCGAGACATCCCCAGAGTTGGCCGACATCGGGCGCGAGAAAATCCAATCCAGCATGTTAGACGCCCTACAGCGAAAACGACGTGAAGAGATCGCCCGCGGCAACACTACGACAGGACCACATCGTGACGACTTCGGATTCACGGTCAATGGAATCGACCTGCGCTTATATGGCTCTCGGGGCCAGAATCGAACCGCAATGCTAGCCACTCAGCTGGCTGAGGTGAGCTGGCTTCAAGATAGGACCGGCGAGACCCCTGTGCTTCTGCTAGATGAAGTAGTAGCCGAACTGGATCCGGAGCGCAGAGAGGACCTTCTTCAAAGAGTAGAGGGTGCTCAGCAGGTAATTCTTACGGCGGCCGATCTGAACATGTTTACGCCGACATTCTGTGAGCAAGCGACCATTTGGCAAATCACCGACGGGGAAATCTCACCCTTCGAGGAAGGAAATAGGGATCAGGGATAAGGGATTAGGGATTAGGCACCTGGGCACCCGGGTATACTGGCGCCTGAGTGCCTAAGTACCCAGGTGCTGGATTCCTAATTCCTAATCCCGGTTTCCTGATCTCCTAGCGACGTCGCCCCTTCAACTTGTCGATCCTGCTTAGAAGATTTCTCCCCCCCCAACGGTCGCTTCGTCGGTACGCCCGATCGCCGAGGGTATTTGGACGGTGTGGCCGCGATCTTCTCGACGACGATCAAATAACGCGGTTCCACCACGCCAGGCAGTTCCAGAGGGATCATTTGTTTAAACTGCCCTCCAAGAATCCGGAGAGCGTCCTCAGCGGCGTTAACCTCGATAGGACCCATCTCCCCCTTCTGCAAGATTGCTTGTCCCCCGATACAAAGGAGTGGGAGTAGGTATTCCACCAAAGCAGCCATCTCAGCTACCGCTCGCGCAAGCGCCCATCGATACTCCTGACGATGTCCCTCTGATTGACCGACTTCCTCAGCGCGTGCATGCAGCACTTCAATCCCCGTCAATCCAAGAGATTGAACCACGTGACGGCAGAAATCTGCTTTCTTGCCCACAGATTCGACCAGAGTCATCTNNCACGCCCAACGGGTTTGCTACCCATCACGAGCATACAGGTGAGGGAATCGAGGAAATGCTTGACTTCTATCTCTTGCTGATCCGTGATTGCTGTTAGATTGACGCGTTTGTTCCACACCACCAGCTCCGAGGCATACCATGAAAAGGCTTCCTCTTGCTGGATGGTCATTTCTATTCCCAACAGACTCCGAGCAGCCTGAGGCAACCCATCGTACCCTGTCACCGGTCTTCCTGACCCCTGCGGACAAGTTGGAGGGTCGGACGCTTTCTTCCGACCACGATTCCGCGATTGTTATGTACTTCATGCGGGTACGACTTTGCGAGTGCCGCGCGCGCCTCAGACGTCAGGGCGCCAAGCTCTTCCAGCACCGCCAACGCAATTAGCGGCCGCGCGCGTCCTTTGAGATCCCCATCGGCAACTTTTATCGCCACCCCCAGGCCAGGAGATCCTTCTCCAAGCGCGCCCGGGAGGATACCCAATCCTTGGTATCCCTCCGCACCACCTTTCGCAACAATCTTTCCGTCGGCGACCTTCATCAAGATGGTATCAAATCGCTTCGGACCCGCCACCATGTCGGGATACGCCGTCATGGCTGAAACAACCTGGCGACAAGCCTCGGCCCTTTCTGAGGGGAGCGAAACGGGATCCACCAGGCGCGCGTAAGCGAACGAGGCCGCATGCAATGGTACGGCGAAGGTGGGCACGGAACAACCGTCAACTCCTAGGGTAACATCTTCTTCCTGTAGACCACACATCTCCACAAAAACCTTTAGGATGTATCGCTGAACGGGATGCGTTGGGGCTGTATATCCTTCGATAGATTCCCCAAGAAAACGTGCCAGCGCCAACATACCCATATGCTTACCCGAACAATTGTGGCGCATGACTGTGGGCTCCAAGGATAGCTCTCGAAGACGCCGTGCGGTCTGTAGATCGTGTGGCGGATGCGTGCCACAAAGCAAGGCTTCTTCGCTCACCTTAATCTTCTCCTGGATCGAGCGAACCGCAGCAACATGGTCATCCGTTCCGGAGTGCGAGGCGCAGATCACGGCAACTTCATCTGGCTGTAGATCAAAATGCGCTGCCGCACCACTCTCGATCAATGGAAGCGCCTGAATGGGTTTGGCTGTCGATCGCAGGTAAGTCACACTCTCTGGATCGCCCCACCACGCCACTAACGTCCCAGAGGCCTCCGAGACAGCGATAGCACCAATATGTAGCGATTCGACGAATTCGCCACGCGTGATTTCGAGGAACGGCAGATACTCCATACCAGCTACCTTCCGAGGCGACGCACGTTCAGTACCTCGCGAATTAACGCCATCTCACTGTTGCTCAAGAATCAGATGGATAGAGTCGGGAATGTAGGCGTGTCAGACCCGCTTGCAACCTCAGCATTACACGTTCTCTTCGAGGGGGTGGGATTTTCCCGAAGCTTTTCACCAATTGCGATGCCAGTTTTGCCGCGGTTTTAGAAGGCTCGCCTCTTTCACCCATACGCTGGATTCTTCGTGGCACTTTACGCAGAAAACGAGCCATGGTGTTGATGTCGTTGCGTTTTATCAATCCATCCCGCGCCGAAACCAACTTATAGGAACGGAAGCGCGTGCTACGTAAATCATCGAGCGTTTGCAGCCAAGCTTCGATGACTGCGTTGCCGAGAAATGGGGGTTCTGCCACGGTCACGGCATCCCCGATAAAAGCAACCTTTGCACCCGGCACCACCACCCAAATCGAGCCTGGGGTGGGTCCGGGGCGATGGAAAAAATGGATTTCCCGCTCACCGAGATGAATCCGCATTTCATCGGAGAACGATAATTCGGGTACCGCTCTGCGAACCCCGGTTATGCGTTTCAACCCATCAGCTTCGGCGCCAATTGGATTCGCGCTTCCTTTATAACTGTCCGACCAACTGCTCAACAAACCACGTGTCCAATCATGTCCGATCAAACGCAAACTTACGCCCCGGGCACCCAGCACTCGATCTGGATGCGAATCCAACAACGCCATGTAGCGAGGCTTTCCGAATTCCCCGAGGGAAGTCACCCAAGCGCGCGCATCTTCCACTTTCAAGGGACTATCGATCAACATCAAACCATCTTGTGTCACGACAGCTCCAACGTGAACAGCAAGATACATGTCTTCGACGAAGACACCGGAAGCAACTTTTCGCATGGTAATTCCCAGGACCTAAGATTGGAGATTTATTATAACGGCAAGGTGAAATAAAACGTCGAACCTTCCCCCTCCACACTCTCCACCCAGATACTCCCTCCGTGTGCTTCCACGGCAAGACGGCAAAATGCAAGTCCTAGTCCAATGCCTTTCGGCCTCTCTTCTTGATGGAGACGAGCATACTTCTCAAAAATCCTCTTCTGATCGGAGGGAGAGACCCCTGGCCCACTATCTTTAACGCTGACGAGGATTTTTTTCTTCTCTTGCCGCGCTGAAACCGCGATGCGACCCCCTGAGCGGGTGTACTTTATCGCGTTTTCCAACAAATTGGTCAGGACTCTGAGGATCATGTCCACGTCAATTTCGATCTTGGGAAGGCTGGGCGCTAAATCGAAGTGCAATACGTGGCCCTTGGCCTCCGTCATCGGGTGAACTTCCTCGACCGCCTCGGCGATTAGTGTACCGATTGACGTCTCCTGCCTATTGAGAACCGCGCGCCCTGCTTCCAATCGATCAAGGTCGAGCAAAGACTCGACAAGCCGGGAAGCACGCCGGCTGGATCGTTGGGCGATGGAAAAAACCGAATGAAACGCCTCGTCATCTTTCGGCCCGGACGCCTCCAGCACCTCCAAACTGGAAATGATATTTCCGATGGGCGCGCGTAAATCATGGAAGATCATCGAAGTCAGATCGGCACGCAATCGATCCAGCTCGATGCGTTCAGAGACATCCCTCAGAATCCATTGCAAAAACGGTTGTTGATCGATGTCGATCCGTTTAACGTGTACTTCGATCGGCAGAAAGTCGTCATCTTTGTGATTGGTTGGATTGTCGAACGAGAGAGTCTCTCCCGGATTGAGGTCTACGACCTCTCCAGCCAGGGTATCGGCGCTTGGGATTTTCAGGTTTAGGATCGACTGACCGAGTAATTCATCACGGGCAAAACCGAGAAAAGCGTCGGCGCGACGATTGGTATCCGTGATCGAACCGTTCATGTCCGTGATCAAAATGGGGTCCATGCTATCTTCGAAGAGACTGGTGTACCGTTGTTGGGCAGCCTGAGTCTCAGAGAAAAGTCGTGCTCGCATGATCGCTGAACCCGCCAAGTATGCGATCCCCATTAGTAAATCGAGCTGTTCTTCACCCACAATTTCGTCACGAGGATTAATAGCCTCCAGAACACCGATTGTCTGCGTTTGTGCCAAAATGGGAGCCGCAGCGATCACTCGAGTCTCGAAACCTGTCTGTTCATCCACTTGAGGATAGAAACGAGGATCCTTGCTCACGTCAGGGATCACGAGGGGTTCGTTGTGTTCGACGACCCATCCGGCAATGCCCTGACCACGTTCCAACCGCAACCCTTCAAGATTGTTTGCCGCTTTTCCACCCACGAAACGAAATTCTAGGGTGTCCGTGGTCTCATCTAACAGCGCCACGGAGGCCGCCTCCGCATCCAAACTAGTCATAGTCTGCTGAAGAATGCGTTCGATGACCTCGTCTAAATCCACACTGGCGGTGACTACGCGCGCGGTATAAGCAAGGGCGGCCAAAGCCTGCACCCTGCGCTGGCTTTCCCCAAAGAGTTGAGCGTTCGCAACCGCCGTTGCTGCTTGCTCAGCAAAGGCGGACACAACTTCAACTTCAATGGGCCCGTAGGCGCCTACTTCATGGCTGTCAACGCTCAGCACCCCCACGGCACGATCCCTCACGATTAAGGGGGCACCGATCCAGCCACGAATCAGGTCCGACTCTGGTAGATCTTCAGCCTTTAGCCATCGCTCATCGCCTTGCACGTCGTCCATAACCATCGGTTTGCGGGTCGTGAGTACTTGCCCGGTGAACAAATCGGGACCGATGGGAATGTTTAGGGCGAGAGCAGCCTTCTCATTGGAGAAGCCGCGCGCTGCCACCAAGGAGAGCTGATCGTCTTGAACGACAAAAATGCTCGCACTGTCGTAGGCAACCACGCGGGCGAGTTGATCCAGAATCTGCGAAAAAACATGCGTCGGATCGAGCGCCGAGTTGATCGTACGAGCAATTTCTTGTAGTGTCGAAGCAAGTTGCCTACGTTCCTGCTCGGCCGTGAACAGGCGAGCGTTCTCGACTGCGACGCCGGCTTGATCAGCGATGGCCTGAAGCAGTGTCAGGTCGTCTTCGGTGAAATACCCCGCCTGAGAATGAACCATGGTGAGCACGCCAACAACCCGATCGCGCGCGTTGAGCGGTACACTGATCGCTGAACGGCTCCCCTTCTCAATACCCTCACCCACTCGCTGAAGCCATCGGTCATCGTCAAGCGTGCTGGGGACGAAAGCCGCCTGGCGATGCTCGAAAACCCAGCCCGCTAACCCTCGCTCGAATGGATCTACCAGCTTATCTGCCGTACGGGCGTGAACCTCCCCTTCGAAGACAACGGCGCCCTCGGTCAACTGCCCTTCTTCATCGAGCACGATGATGCTTCCGCTCTCCGCAGCGACTTTTTCTAGGGTCAATTTCAACACCCGTCGTAAAAGCTCGCCGAGGTCGAGTTCCGAAGTAAGCTCACGGCTGATGGAATACAAGAGCTCAAGCGAAGCTCGGACACGCTCTTTGGCTGGTAATTTCGTGCTCATAGCAGGTACATCAGTCTGTTATCGCGGTACTTGTGTTGAGAGGCGCCATTAACCAATTGAGGCCGAGATGCTACACCATTCGTCCCTTTATAGAGGACCTCGATTTGAACGTATACATGCATCCTGTCCGAGTATAGCACAGGGACATATGGGGGCAACCGAGAAAAGCGTCCTGCGGTATGGGAAAATTGGCACATTCATAGTTGAGCGGTCGCCGATCTCAAGAAGTCGGGCACATGATAAGAAGGGGGGAACCACGAATACTTTTCTGGAGGCGTTTAAGTCTTCTTTTTTGTACGCTGACCTTTCAGTTCCTCTCTGAATACGAGAGATAACGCAAAGTTGACAACACTCACCAATAGTGCCCCAAGGAATGCCGCCAAAAAGGAATCCACCGTGTAACCAAAGGCGGGGGTGAACAAGTTGCCAATCCAACCCGTCAACCAGAATAAAAGAGTATTAATCAGGAGTACAAATAGCCCCATACTGAGCACGATGAGTGAACAGGTTAGCAGCTTCAACATCGGACTCAATAAAGTATGCACAACTGTGAACACGAGTGCCATCGCCAGGATTGCCCAGCCGGTGGTGTTCTCGGCATGAATGCCGGGAATCCAATCCGTACCAACGGCCAAATAAAGAGCAATCATGTTGATAACCCAACGCAGTGCAAACCGATTCATTCTCTGCTCCAAAATTCGAGACTCTATCGTTCCAGCACACTTTGCAGAATGTTCCTGCTCGATGTTATAAGCCTTGCGAGTGATCTTCAGGCACTCACTCGATGAACAATTCTACCCGTTGACCGTCTTCCTCGTCGACGATATCGAAGATCTTACCGGTCATTCCTTGGTGAAGGGCGTCAGCCAACTCCTCCATGGCAAGCTCCTGCTCCATCTCCGGGACAAATCGAGCGCCCATTCTCAAACCCACATTGACCAATCCAATCGGCAGATTTACTTTGATGGCTTCCTTGCCTGTATGCAAATCCGTGACCCGGACACGAAGCCAACGAGCTTTGCCCTCTTTAAGCCCCTTGCGCCGTTGTTTCTGTTTCCCAAGCGCAGCGAGGAGTCTGGCTCCCTCGTCCGCAGAGATCTTGCCCTCCTCAATCATCTTCAGGATCTTCAACCGCTCGTCTGTTGTCGCCATGCTGTACTCCTTGGAAGCGACCCTTCTAAACCGCCACACGGTTCAATAACGTGTCCCTTCAGTGGCTTCCGTGATTCAAATTCTTATCCAATAAAAACTTCGATGCGTTCTCCGTCCTCGTCATCTTCGATCTGTACAACCAAAGGGGATTCTCGAGATATCTCATCCTCCAGAGAATCCAGCGCCACCAATAGCTCGTCCACACCCGTCTCATCGAGACCTTTAATATAATGTCCAAAATTGCGAAACACCCATGCGGAGAAACGTACCGGTATTGGCAAGCTGATTGCAAAGCGGGTCGGTCGAACATCCTTTCCCTCATAAATGCGAACATGCACCCAGGGAGAACGGCTCGTCGCTGCTGATGCCGTCAGAAGCAATATCCCGACCAGCAACAGGGGTCCCGCGCATAACCACCACCAGCCTCCAAGGTTTGCAACTCCCGCACCCGCGGCCGTTAAACCGACGCCGATCCCGAACGGGATCAACCACCAGGACTCCCACCGTGTCGGCAGCTCAGGCTTTGGAGTTGGAGAGGGGTCTTCTTCTGGAGTTGCTTCCGTTGACAAGAGGCGCTCCGCTTCATCCACATCAATTTGCCCCTCTTCCAATCGATGCAAGATATGCATTGTCTCTAATCTTTCTTCATTTTCACCTTGCTCATGTCGCTCGATAGAATCGTTCATCGCAATCTCCTAACGCTCCCTCATCAATATGTCTGCTCACCTCATTCCGCGCAGCAAGGACATCATCAACAAGTCCGACCCTAGCTCCAGCACCTTATGCCTCTTGGGCAGTGGCGGGAAGGGGAATCCGCTTAGCCTGCGCCACTTCACGCAAATGCATGAAGTAGAAGGCGCTGGCGGCTATCAAGCCAATAAAACCAGCAACATACCATAGCCAACGTGGATCCAAGTTATCGATGACCAACCCGGCCAAGTAAAAACCCAGAGCGTTCGGGATCATCCAGCTAAATCCATAAACCGCCATATAACGGCCGCGCATGTCGTCCGGAGCCATCTGAGCCACCAATGCCTGTCCGACGGGCGCAGTAAGCATTTCGCCCACCGTGATGATCGCCATAGCAACCAAAAAAAGTGCATACACAGCGACAAGCCCGTACATGCTGAATCCAATCACATAGAGCAGCGTCCCCACAGCCATGATCAGGAACGGAGGTCGTCCTTCGATACGTCGCGTAATCGCAAACTGGAAAAGGACGACCATACCTGCGTTGAGGCTTAAGATATACCCGAACCCCTGCTCCGGTATGCCGTGGAAGTCTCGCAAGTACACCGCTAAGGTGCCACTCATCTGCATATAGACCGACACCATCAGCATGGACGCTATGAGAAAGAACATGTATCTGCGGTCCCGCAATACCCTGGCATAGCCTCGGAAGGTCTGCCCCGTGGACTCGGGGGGTTGATCCGGTGACGTTTCCGGCTTGGTCTCGGGGATCAAGCGGTAAACGAGAACGGCGGTTATCGTACTCGCAACAGCATCGATGATGAACAGGGACAAATAAGACCGGGAGGCTAGAAATCCGCCGATTGCCGGTCCGATGGTCGCCGCAAGATTGAACACCACTCGGAAGATTCCGAAACCTTGCACCCGTTTTTCTTCTGGCAGCAGGTCAGCAATCATCGCTTGTGAAGCAGGTCCTCCAATGTTTGCGAAGACACCAACAATCAACGCCACACCGTAAAAGAGGCGTAAGTCGTTGATCAAACCCATCATCAGCGTTATGATCGCACTGAGCACAAGACCAGAAAGAACCATCACCCTGCGTCCAAGACGATCCGCTAATGCACCTCCTGCTGTCGAGCCTAGGACGTTCGTCAGGCTGAAAATACCGAAGAGCAAACCCACTTCCGTCATACCAACACCGAACTTGGAAGTGACATAAAGTGTGAAGAATGGAAAGAGCAAGAAACCACCCAGAGCATCAATAAAGCGCGCACCCACCAACGCCCAGAAATGCTGTGGATATTCGTGGTAAATCTCTCTTACTTGCCCAACCCTTTTATGTAGCGACACACTCTCCTCCATGGATCAACAAATCACATTCAGTCTTTGAATTCGTGCATCATCCAAGTGAGATTTCGGCGTGCATAGAATCCGAGTTCACGTAGTTGCGACCCTGCGACACCATACGGATACTCAAGGATTATCCGGTCACCGCGTATGGGCAAATCCGTCAGCGCGAAAGCCAGAATGCTGCGCTCCACCCGCTCGCGCGCCTCCGGCGTAACGACCATATACAGGCGCCACGCACCGAGATCGGATCCCCAACGAGCAGTGAGGCTGGCCAATAACGAGCCTTGCTCCGACCAGACCCAATGCCTTCCAGGCCCCAACCCAACTACATCCGCCAGACCCCTCGGCTGAAATAGGCTTTTAGCCGGCGGATATGGCCAAACTATTCCCTCAGGATGGACACGGCGGACAAGAAGCCACTGTTCTTCCCACTCGTCACGCGCTCTCCTCCGGGTGAGTCCCGTCTCCATCTCACCAAATCGCAGCCTGTCGCCTCTCCCAATCCAAGTAGTTCGCGTGGCAATCGGTTTGAATCCTGTCGATGTGTAGAGATCTTGCGCGCCATGGCTGTCCACATCGACTTGAAGCAAGAGCCGACGCCCACCACGCTGCCGCACAAACGCCATCGAAGCACGCACCAACTCCCGAGCGATGCCTCGACGTCGGTATTCAGGATGCACCGCCATGTTGACCAACACCCAACGATCCCTGTGGCCCTCGACCGGCAAAAGGCTCGAATTGCCGACGACACGGCCATCAGATTCCCAAACAAAGCCCATAGGTCTGGCCGCTGGGGGCAATAAGTAAAAGCTTATCATCCAGCCAATCCATCGTGCCCGCCCCAGCAGCTTCATCCAGCGAATCATTCGCAACCCGTCGTCGTCGAGCTGCCCTGTGAAAGCAGTCTCGATCAACTCCGCAATGGCGCGCATGTCGCGACGCGGGTTAACTGGCCGCAGGCCAGAACGCTCCCTACGCGATCGGGTAGCAACGGCAGCTGTCAAGCTTCACCCTCCAACGCTTTTAAAAGCTTCTCTGCTTCTTCTACATCAATCTTGCCCTGTTCAACCATGCGCAGGATTGTCATGCGTTCTTCTTCACTCACCGCTTGCTCTTCCGCGACGAAACCACCTATCTGAATGCTTTTTCGGATGTGATTCGACATAGCATCTGCATATCCAGTAGATCGCCTGCGTGCCCGCTCCGCTCTCCGCCGTGCTCGCGCCACCGACCGCCGAACACGTTCGCCGATGCGTTCGGCGTCGAAAGCGTAGGCCCCTTCAACCATGGCAGCAACACGCGCCTCCACCTCGGCCACGCTGGCCTCAACCTGACTTTCAATATCTCCGAGCAGCTCTACGGTGTTCAACATGTCCCGCTCACCGACCTGCAACCACAGATCCCCCCCTGACGAGAGCTCAACACTGCCCTCTCCGTCGCCGAGACGGAGTACGGTACCTTCGTCTGTCTCTTCCGTCTCCAGGTCTGCGGGCTTCATCAGATCCCCTCCGGCTTGCATCTTGACGATCGTTGAAGCACCCTTAGGCAACCAGCAAGCAAGATCGCCGCCGGTCACAACTACGGAGCTTTTTTCGACCTCCGGGCGAATTTCAACACTAGCATCGCCTCCCACAGCGACATCCACCAAGCCCTTTACTTTACGCAGCAACAGGTCGCCGCCCACTGCCCTTAAGCGGACCTCTCCATCCACTTGCTCAACGACTGCATCCCCACCGACCCGATCTACCGTCAAATCGCCCATCATCTTGCGGGCGGTTAGATCCCCTCCGACCATCTCGAAGGTCGAGCGCCCGACTCGGCTCAAGCTTAAATCGCCTCCGATGGAACGGATCATCAACTCCGCCGACAGCCCCGTGATCCGAGCATCGCCACCAATTTGGTCGGCATCGATCCTCGCTGCAGAAGGTAGATAAATCAGACACCCCGACCGACAAGAGATCATTATCTGATCCCCCACCTGCTCCACCATTAAGTTTCCCTCATCGGGTGCCTGAGCCTCAAGCTTCAACCCTTTGCGACCAGAAATCCGTAGGTCGCCTCCGATCAATTCGATCTGCACTTTCTGTTTCTCGTCGACTTCCAACGTGATTCTTTCCATCTTCAAGCTCCTTCTGCAAACATGTCCTGTTCGAGCATGCGGTTCACTCGCCTTCCAGGAGACGCATCGCCTCTTCTGAGGAGATATCTCCCTTGGCAAGCTCATCTAAGATGCGATGGCGTTCATCATCACTTAATCGCGGTATTTCCGGACCCACCGGAAATCCCAATGTGCTTATGATCTCTGACAATCGTGCACGCAACGTCGGATAAGACAAGCCTAACTCGTCCTCCATTCGGCTGAGCTTCCCCTCGCAGCGAATGAAGATTTCAACAAAAGCAAGTTGGTCTGTCGAGAGCCTGCCCAAGCGTCCTACGTTGAAATGACCCTCAATCGTCGTGTCACAACTTCGGCAATGATAGCGAGTGATCGACAACGGCTCCCCACATACCGGACAGGTTGTCAACAACGAGTTCATAGCTTCATCTCCTACAGCAAACATTCACGACCATTGGAGTCTCGCACGGTTGCCCCCAGTTCGTCGAAACATACCGCTTTCCACACAACCCACCACCTCACGCTCTTTAGGCATAAAATCCGCGTCCGCTTTAACGCCCCCTCTACAAACCCTCCAGAAGAAACGTATTCCTCGACTTCGACCCGCTCATACAGAAATCCTTAACTACCAATTAATAAAGTTGCGCGATTTTATCATTTTCACCGTAAAAGTCAAGCGGAACTTCATAATTTTTGAATTTGATATCAATATTCTTGAAGATGGGGGCAGGATTAGTGTCCACATGCATAGCGACGGATAGAGTAGGCGTGACGTTCTGATACAATCAGCATACGCTGATCGAGGACAAGAGGTTCAATGGAATCCATAGACCTTCTCCTGACCGGCCTCGCCTACGGCGGGGAAGCTTTCGGCCGCGACGCGGATAATCGGATGATCTTCGTGCCCTTTGCTTTACCAGACGAAAGGGTACGAGTACAGATCATCGATGCCCACAAGCGCTGGGCTCGCGCCCAGCTTATTGAAGTGCTCAAACCATCCGATGACCGCATCAACCCTCGTTGCCGACACTTTGGCACATGTGGGGGCTGCCACTATCAACACATGCCTTACGAAGCGCAACTCCAGGTAAAAGAGGCTATCCTTCGAGAACAACTCGCGCGCATCGGCGGCATTGAAAATCCTCCCGTTATGCCAACCCTGCCGTCCCCTTCTCCATGGAACACTCGCAACCACATCCGGTTCAGCCTCGATCAAGACGGTCGTCTCGGATTTAAAGCAGCCGGTTCTCACGATGTGGTTCCCATCGAAGAGTGCCACTTGCCGCTGCCTGAGATTTCCGGACTCTGGCCGCGTATCGAGGTCGACACGGATCTGGGCCTCTCACACGTGGCCGTGCGTGTTGGGGTGGAGGGGGAGAGTATGATCGTCCTGCAGAGCGATGGTGAACCCGAAGTCGATGTCCTTATCGACTTACCATCCTCATTGGTATGGCTCAGCCCAGACGGATCAACCGTTCTTGCCGGGGACGACAGGTTGATCTTCGAAGTTCTTGGACGGACATTCCAGGTGTCCTCTCGCTCGTTCTTTCAGGTGAACACGGCTCTGATCGATGACCTTGTGCATCTCGTGCTCGCTGCGTTGTCCCCGGCACCCGGTCAACTCATCTTCGACCTCTATGCCGGCGTTGGTCTTTTTAGCGCTTTCATCGCCGCGACCGGAGCTAGAGTGATCGCCGTAGAGGAATCTCCCTGGGCCTGTGGCAATTTCGAAGCCAATTTGGATGAATTCGAAGGCGTCGAGCTCTATGAAGCCGCCGTCGAGATCACGCTTCCGGCTCTTGGGCAGGTACCGGACGCCGTACTCGTCGATCCACCACGTGCTGGTTTGAGCAAGGAAGCATTACGGCAGTTAGTTAAGCTTCAAATCCCACGCCTGGCCTACCTGTCCTGCGATCCGGCTACCTTGGCTCGAGATGCGAAACAACTTGTGAGTTCCGGCTATCGCTTGGAGATTTCAACACCCATCGACCTCTTCCCTCAGACCTACCACATCGAGTCGCTGACAGTTTTCAGTTCCTAAACATCTCTCTGCTTTAGAATTGTCCTGCAACGCTGGTTCCCCACACGCCCATCGAGCTATTGAACACAACCAAAGAGAGGTTACAATCAAGGCATGGTCACGACTTCGAGATCCATTCTTATCGTCGAAGACATTCCTCACGTTCTCGAATTACTCGATGTGACATTGAGGTATAAGGGATACTCCGTCGTCACTGCCAAGGACGGTGAGGAGGCGTTGAAACGCATTGGGCAGGCTAAGCCCTCGTTGATACTTACAGACATCATGATGCCCAAGCTTGATGGCTTTGCCCTCGCTCAGGAGGTCCGCAGTAACCCGGACACCCAAGACATTCCCATCGTTTTCGTGTCGGCGACATTCATCACACCTGAGGACAAGGAATTTGCCTTGAGCCTCGGTGCCGTAACCTTTCTCGAAAAGCCCGTCGACACCCAAGAACTGCTTTTAACCGTTGGGGAAGTTCTTACAGAAACCATGATCGACCGCCCCAAACCACTCTCCGAGGAAACTTTCTATAGGGGCTATCGCCAGCGCCTTGAAGCTAAGCTCAAGCATAAGAAGGACCAGGTCGTTCGCGCCCGCCGTCTTGTCCAGGCCGTGCCTGAGGAACAAAGAGAGGCGTTTGAGTCCCTGCTCCAGCAAACTGAAAGCCAGCGCGACCAAATCGAAGCAGAGCTGAAAGCCTTCGACCAGCATCTTGAAATATAAACAGTATCCACAACCATAAAGCATCTGCATAGGATATCCCTATGACGAGATCATTCATCGCGTAGACAATTAAGGGCGGTTTGTGAACCGCCCCAATGGAGTCAATNNCCCTGGCAGGGCGTCCGAAGATGGTCAGGAGCTTACCCGACTTCCGAAGCCCTTAAGGACTTCGGAAGTCATTCAAGTCATTCTTTCTCGATGGTCCTCAAAGCTCGCTCGAACTCATCGAGATTCACGCGTGAGGTTATATCGATACTCAGGGGGGTCACTGCGACCCTTCGCAAAACTCTCAACGCATATGTATCAGAATCCGGCTCGAACTCTTTTGAATCCTCCGCTACCGTATAGCCAACAGATGCCGGCTCGTCCAGTCTGGTGCGCTCAGGTTTGACGGGAATATAGTACTTGGCCCTCGACAAACGCGTAATTTGCCAAGGCGTTTCCAGCGTTGCATCACAGGGAACCTCCACCTTGAGCACGTCCACATCCGC
>WVZH01000432.1:1803-5216 GCA_011772595.1 Anaerolineales bacterium | reverse complement strand
GTGAGGTGATAAGACGGATCGGTCTCCAAGGAGATCGCCAGTGATGGCACCCCTAATGCAGCTCCTTCCAGCGCAGCGCCTACTGTGCCTGAGATTGTCACCCCTGTGCCGACATTTTCACCATAGTTGATACCGGCCACGACGATGTCGGGCTTGCGCGGGGTGATCTCAAAAATCCCATGTTGCACGGCCTGTGCAGGTGAACCGCCTACAGCATAAACCTTCCAGGTTTTCCCCCTCACCACCAGCTCTTCTTCACAGATCACGCCATCCGACGTGATCGGCATACTACGACCCAAACCGGAGCTCTGCGCACGCGGCGCAGCCACCGTCACAAATCCAACCTCCGATAGNNAAAATTAGTGGTTTACTCTTCGATTCCATCCTACATCACCAACAAGGGGAATCATACCAAGGTGTCTCATAGAAGGTCAACGTGTGTGGAGCCATGAGTAAATCACCTCTTGCGCGGTCCTCCTTGAAAAACACTTGGGGCATCGAAGCGACGGAGGTCTAAGCTTCATCACGCGCCTCGGTAGCCAGTTGCTCGAAAAATGCTGTCAGGACCTCATGTCGGTGTTCCCCCAATCGACGGGCCGGTTCTGTGTAGAAGCGAGCCTTCACGTGCCGAAGCTTGAAGAGGTACTCATGATATGCGCTGTGCAATTCGCCTGGCTCCAACTCACCTCGCTCCAAGAACCGCCGCGATGGCTCTTCAAAGATAGGAAGGCCGGCTTGGACGGCGTATCCAATCGTCCTCGCCACGCCGAACGCCCCATTGACATCCAGTTTGTCGGAGTCGAAAAGGATGCGTGCTTCTAATGTCCGCGGTTCCTCTTCCCCGCGATAGCGATGCGCGTGAATGCAATGCACAACGGCTTCGATACGGGAACCCTCCCAGCCTTCCTGTTCAAGAATTCTGCGCGCAAACACTGCCGATCCTTGTTCATGTACTTCCCGTTCATCCCCCTCCACCGGATGGGCGCCCGCTGCGTCGTGAAGCAGTGCGGCAGCTCGCAGGATCTCCAGATCTGCACCCAATTCACGACCGAGATTTTCAGCCATGCGCAACACCCGCACAACGTGATCAAACCCATGAACAAGATCGCGCTCGTCGTACCAAGCTTTTGCTTCCTCAAATGTTGGCATTGGAACCCTCATTCACCTTCCATTTTCGCAGGAAAGGCATCCCACTATTCATCAAGCAGGATCAGCAAAGCATACCACACGTCTTCGAGAGCCAGTCAGGGAATTCGTGGCGTGGGTTTCTGAACTCTGAGTGCAGAGCCTACAGCAAAACGGTGAGGAGAACCAGGGATTTGTGCCCTGGGTTTGTCGCGGCAAAACGACACGAGTTAAATCCGCCGTATTGTCACACCTACGGGAGGGAATACAACTGCAAAGACGCATTTCATTGACGAGCACCCTCCAAGATGATAAAATCCTCTGGTTTGAAACGGAGGCACGAGACGTGGCGAAGAGGACAACCGGCATCGTACGCTGGTTTGATGGTTCTAAAGGGTACGGTTATATCGATGCCGAGGACGGGGAAGACGTCTTCGTGCATTACCTGGATATCGTTGACGAAGAGCTACCCTACCTATCAGTAGGTGAAGAGGTGGTGTTCTTTCTCGAACACACCACCTTCCATGGCCCGCAAGCAACAGACGTCACCCGCTTGAATTAATGAAACCTCAAGATCTGGATCCTCCACCCGCCCCGTCTGGCGTGCTACCTGACGGGGCTTGGCTACATCAGATGTGCCTCCGAACGAGAACATACAACGAATAAGGAATGTAACAAATGGCAAGTAAGAAACTAAAGCTGATTCCTCTGGGTGGACTTGGGGAAGTCGGCAAGAACATGATGGCCATCGAGTATGGCGACAACATCCTCATCATCGACACCGGAATCATGTTCCCGGAAAACGACATGCTTGGTGTCGACTATATCATCCCAGACTTCAGCTATATACTGAAAAAGAAAGACAAGGTGAGAGGCATCGTCGTCACGCACGGCCATGAAGATCACACCGGCGCGATCCGCCACGTATTGGCTGAGATTCAGGCGCCGATCTTCGCCACCCGACTTACTCGGGGCCTACTGGAAGTCAAGCTGAGACGCGGGAATATGCTGAAAGAAACAAAGTTGAATACCATCGAAGCAGGCGAGCAAGTGCAGATCGGACCCTTCGGTGTGGAATTCTTTCACGTATGCCACTCGATTCCCGATGGTGTGGGCTTGGGCATCACCACGCCCGCCGGATTGATCGTGCACTCCGGCGATTACAAATTCGACCACACCCCCGTTGACGGATGGCCCTCCGACTTCGGTAAATTAGCCGAGTTCGGATCTCGAGACGTGTTAGCCTTGCTGGCGGATTCCACCAATGCGGATGAGCCCGGCTGGACACCCTCTGAAGCGGTGATCGACCCGGCCTTTGACGATGTTTTCCGCCTGGCAAAAGGTAGGATATTGATCGGGACTTTTGCTTCTTTGATCTCACGAATGCAACAAGTAGCCAACGCCGCCGCCCGTCACGGGCGTGTGATGGCGTTCGTCGGTACAAGCATGATCGAGAACGCAAAGATGGCCCGTAAACTTGGGTATCTCGAAATTCCCGATGAACTGATCGTGCCCATCGATAAGGCTTTAAAAATGAAAGCCTCCAAAGTGGTGCTGATGTGCACAGGCACACAAGGTGAGCCGTCTTCAATCTTGGGCCGTCTTTCTACCGGCAGCAACCGCCAATTCGACATCCGTTCCGGCGACACGGTCGTGCTCTCCTCCCATCCAATCCCGGGTAACGAAGAGATGATCCACCGTACAATAAATCGCCTGTTTCAAAATGGCGCCGATGTGATATATGACCCTATTGCTCCCGTACACATCTCCGGGCACGCCAAACAAGAGGAGATGAAACTGCTCATCCAGTTAGTGCAGCCCAGTTACGTTATCCCTATCCACGGTGAGTTACGGCATCTGAAACAGCACGCCGCTTTGGCGCGTGATATTGGCATCCCGCACGAGAACATTGCCGTCGTAGAGAATGGGACGGTGATTGAGTTTAAAAACGGGAAGATGGAGATCGGAGATCGTGTGCCTGGCGGTTATGTGTTCGTGGATGGAAGCGGCGTTGGGGACGTCGGTCCCAGCGTGATGCGTGAACGCGAAGCGCTCGCCCGCGACGGCTTTGTGATCGTCCACCTCTCACTGGACGACAGTAGCGGGACACTGCGAGGGGAGCCCGAGATCGTTTCAAAAGGGTTTGTTTTCGTGCGCGACGCCGAAGAGCTGTTCGAACATGCCCGCATGCGCGTCCGGGAAATTGTCGCGCGCGGGAATGAAACTGAAGTAAAAGCCAGGGTCGAGCGTGAGTTGGCGAAGTTCTTTTATTCCGAGACCAAACGACG
>WVZH01000432.1:0-1796 GCA_011772595.1 Anaerolineales bacterium | reverse complement strand
AGAATCCTGCTCTGGGACAGGCACATTTCCTCTGGCTCGCCCACAGGCTCTCTTGAAGTGCACAATATTGCGCCCGACCCTACCCCGAGTATAATGCCCCCGATGAGGGTCCTACGCGTGTTTCTGCTGATCGCACTTTGGATCGGCGCGTATGGATTGGCGGGATGCGGGCGCCCCGAGGCACGAACACCCGAGACAGCCTCTATTGTGGTCAGCGTCACGCCCGCCCCTCCAACCGAAACCCTTGAGCCATCTGTGGTTTCGGTAGATGGTGTACCTATTCGTTTAAACGACTTCGAGCAAGAGGTGCACCGTTTTGAGAACGCACAGCGTGCTTCTGGCATCGATCTTGCAACTCTGGGAGATTACCGAGGCCAGATCCTTCAAGCGCTCATCGATCGCCTATTGCTCGCACAAGCTGCACGTGATGATGGCGAAGAAATCGATGACGCCACGTTGGACTCAAGAATTCAGGCCTTGGCTGCAGAACTAGGTGGCAACGAGGCCATGGGTACTTGGTTGGCCGAGAACGATTACACACTGGAAGAATTCAAAGCCACCTTAGAAGAGGAGATGTTGGCAGCCCGAATGGTTGAGAGGATCATAGAGGATGTGCCTGTGAGTTTAGAGCAGGTCCATGCGCGACATATACTTGTCGGCACACGCGCAGAGGCCGAAGAGCTACTGGCCCAGATCTCCACCGGAGCCGACTTTGCTGAGTTGGCGCGCCTTTACTCGCGTGATCCAAGCACTCGCCCTTCAGGTGGGGATCTGAGTTGGTTTCCCAAAGGTTACCTGCTCGTTCCTGAAGTCGAGGAGGCGGCTTTTGCACTTCAGATTGGAGAGGTGAGTGGGGTCGTAGAGAGCACGTTGGGCTATCACATCGTACAAACGCTCGAGCACACTTCTCGACCACCTGCGCCGGACGCACTACAGAAATTGAGGGATCAGGCGGTGATAGATTGGCTCGCTGCTCAGCGTGAAGTCGCAGAGATCGACATCTTCATCGCACCCTAACATGAGGACCAGGAGGCAATTGTTATGGAGAACGACTTCGAAAGGCGCCCCGGCATGAGCTTTTCGGGGTTCAAACGTTTGATCCTCAACATCCTAACCATCCTGGTTCTGTTGACGACGCTGTGCGTGGCCGGCGCATTTGTCGCGGTTTTCATCAATCCCTACATGTCTATCAACCCCTTCCCGCCTCCCACCATTCCGCCCACTTTAGGTTCACCTACCCCAACGAACACGCCAGCCAGACCTTTGCCTTCACCTTGGACCGCCACAGCNNACCAGCGACACCGACCGAAGAAGAAGTCGGACTGCCTTTCGCCTTGCAGGTTGGAAGCCCGGCTCGTATTGAAAACTTCATCAACGACTCGGGATGCGACTACATGGGGGTTTTCGGCCAGGTCTTCAACATGGAAAACGCACCGATCCTTGATCTATCCGTTCACCTGGCGGGGGAATTGGATGTGGTGGGGGCGATCGATCTATTCGCACTCACGGGAAGCGCCCCAGAGGTGGGCCCCGGAGGGTACCTCTTCAATGTATCCGGTAAACCGATTGCAAGTGAGGGAACTCTGTGGATCCAATTGGACAATGGGGAAGGCGAGCCGCTTTCAGAACAGGCGTTCCTGGAGACGAGCGACAGCTGCAACGAAAACCTCATTCTGGTCAATTGGCGGCAGGTGCGCTAAGTACCTTGCTATGAGCCTTAGTCTTCTGTGAATGACGTAGGGGCGGTTCGTGATGTTTGACCCGAAGACATAGGTTACAGTTTGACCTTAGGAGAT
>WVZH01000268.1 GCA_011772595.1 Anaerolineales bacterium | reverse complement strand
TAATACAATAGGCATGACGGTGAGCAGTGTGGCGAGTGATAGACCGACAAAACCCAGGCGTTGAACCCACCTGCGCCGATCGCTTTTGGGAGCTTTAGGTTTGGCTATCATGAAGTTTTTCCATGGTGTCGCTCATGCTTATGTGCTCAGGATAGGATTCTTTCTGCCCTTTTACGTTGTAGGAACACCACTCTAGCGGCAGCAAGGTTAATCGCTAGGGAAATCAGGAAGAGCACGATTCCGATTAAGAACAATGCGTGGTAGTGTACGCTCCCATTCGCGACTTCACCCATTTCTGCTGCGATGGTGGCTGTCATCGTGCGCGCCGGTTGGAACAGACCCACAAGCCCTGCAGGTATGACAGGGGCGTTTCCAGTCACCATCATGACCGTCATGGTTTCTCCGATGGCGCGACCGATGCCAAGCATCATTGCTGTGAGGACGCCTGAGCGTGCGGCGGGTAAGGTAACGCGCCAGATGGTTTGCCATTGGGTCGCGCCCATAGCGAGCGCCGCATCCCGATATGTACGTGGGACCGCGTCCAACGCATCCTCGGCGACACTGACGATGGTAGGGATGGCCATACCACCAAGCAGTAAAGCCCCCGTGAAGGCCGTCAAACCCGTGGGAACGTCAAGAATTTCTCGAACAGCCGGTGCGATCACCAGGATGCCCAGGAAACCCAACATCACAGATGGTAGACCAGCGAGCACTTCGACCAATGGCTTGAGGACCTCTCGCGCCCACCTTGGAGCAATCTCGGCGATGAAAATCGCGCATGCGAGTCCCAGTGGCACGGCAATCAAGGTCGCGCCTACGGTGACGATGATCGAACCACCGATGAGTGGGAGAATCCCGAAATAATCTTCAATGGGATACCAGCGTTCACTCAGTAAAGTGGATAGTGGAATTTCCCCGAGCGCCGGTGAGCCCTCGCGCAGGAGAAAGATGAAGATCATGACGACGAACAAGATCGCCGAATAGCCAGCGAACTTAATCAGGCGGGTGACGGCATATTCTCTCCAATTCAGAGTCTGCATGCTATCCTCAACGTGTGATGGGCACGAAGCCGAGTTCCCCAACAATTTCTTGCGCTTCTGGCGACAAGATCCATTCAAGATACTCCAGGATCACTTCTGAAGGTTCTCCAGCGGTGTACATGTAAAGATCACGTGCGATTGCATATTGCTTGTTGTTGACGGTTTCAGGGGAAGGGTAGACGTAAGAATCGCCAGGCGATTTGGCGACAGCAACGACTTTCAGATCTTCTGTAACGTAACCTAGCCCATCATACCCGATAGCGTTCGGATTTTGCCGGATTTCGGCGCTGATACCCTCCGAGGAGGGCATCAGTAGGGTATCAGGGGAAAAGAGTGTCTTGTCATTCTTGTCGCCTTTACGGAGGACGTTCTCGAGGAAGTACACATGCGTCCCGGAGTTGGTCTCCCTAGAGAGCCGGACGATGGGTCGATTTTCTCCGCCCAACGCAGCCCAGTTGTTGATCTTTCCACTATAGATGTCAGAAATCTGATCGATTGTCATGCGGTCGATCGGATTTTCGCGGTTCACGATGATGGCGATGGCGTCGCGCGCGATTACAAACTCGACCGGTGAAATACCGTTCTCCTCTGCGTTGGCACGCTCCTCGGCTTTTATCGTACGAGATGCGTTGGCGATGTCCACCGTGCCGTTGATCAATGCGGCGATTCCGGTACCGGATCCTCCTCCGGTGACGGAAATTCGAACAGTGGGTTGGATCGTTTGATAGTATTCTGCCCACGCCAGAGCGAGATTAACGATCGTATCTGAGCCTTTATTTTCGATCGATGATGAGGCTGATGGAGTTTCCGAGATTGAGTCGTTAGGACGGCTACAGGAGAAGAGGAAGAAGACTCCCAGGAAGAGCATGAGTGGAAGAAGGGACTGGCGGCGCTGATAGTTCTCCATCGGGAAAGATTATACTTCTCCTCGCCCAGGTTGGAAGGAGGAACAGGGAAATTGACTTGTCAGTTTCGACCCTCGACCACCTCCTCACACCAGCTTAGAGGTTCTTGGTGTAAAATGCAGGGGATGACTCGAGATATGCTTACTGCCAAATTCACGATTGAGGACTTGGATTTTTTTTATGGATCCTTTAGGGCTTTAAGCACCATTTCTATGGTGATACTCCAACGTGAGATAACGGCCCTAATTGGTCCCTCGGGCTGTGGGAAATCAACGTTTCTGAGATGCCTAAACCGAATGAACGATACAATTCCCAACACTCGGGTCGAGGGGAGGGTTTTATTAGACGGTGAGGATATCTACCATCCTGGCATGAACGTCGTCGACCTTCGCCAGCGGGTCGGGATGGTGTTCCAAAAGCCGAATCCTTTCCCGCAATCCGTTTTCGAGAATGTGGCTTTTGGGCCACGCATCCTGGGATTATCTGAATCAAGAGATGAATTGAAGGCGGTCGTAGAGCGATCACTTCAGCGCGCAGCGCTTTGGGATGAAGTGAAGGACGAACTTCAATCCAGTGCGCTTGACCTGTCCTTAGGAGAACAACAGCGTTTGTGTATCGCTCGAGTTATTGCGGTCGAGCCCGAGGTCATCTTGATGGACGAACCAACATCAGCGCTCGATCCGATCGCGACATTGGAGATTGAAGAGTTAATGCGACAGCTTAAAGAACGCTATACGATCGTCGTGGTCACACATAATATGCAGCAGGCTGCACGGGTATCGGACAAGACCGGTTTATTCTGGTTGGGGGAGTTGGTTGAATTTGGTGAGACTGCGCACATTTTCACACGGCCGAAGGAGGAACGTACTGAGGCCTACGTGACAGGACGCGTAGGGTAGCCGCTTGAGGGCACGGAGGTGAGGGATGGTTCAAGGGCTACGGGCAACGTATGATCGTGCCCTTGCGGTAATCCAGGAAGATATCTTACGCCTTGGGACGCGGGTAACGGATGCGATCTCGAATGCTTTGGAGAGCCTACAACGGCGGGATCAGGTGTTGGCGCAGGCCATAATCGAGGCCGATGACGAGACGAATGTACTGCGGTTCAAGATCGAGGAAGCCTGCCTGGCTCTAATCGCTACACAGCAACCCACAGCAAAGGATTTGCGTGCAGTGATGGCAGCAATGAGTATCGTCGTCGATCTGGAACGTATGGCCGATCACGCGGTGGGGATTGCTAAGACCGTGATCTTGATGGGGGACGAGCCTCTTCTCAAACCCTTGATCGATGTCCCACGCATGGCAAAACTGGCGAAAGATATGTTGCACGATGTTTTAAAAGCCTATGTCAATCGAGACGCAGAACGCGCTCGAGACATCGCGAGGCGCGATGATGAGATGGATCAGCTTTATCGGGCAGTGTACGATGAGTTGGTTGAAATCATGGCGGATAAGCCAGGAAACGTGGAGCGTGCTACATATCTGATGTGGTGTGCCCACAATCTGGAGCGGATTGGTGACCGTGTCACCAACATTGCTGAGAGGGTGGTGTTCGTAAGCACAGGGGATATGCAGGAGTTGAATGTTTAACATCGGTGTAAAGGAATCCCCAGCCATACGTTTCAATAGGGTAGCAACGAGTGTTCAGACGATGTATAAGCCATGTCACGCTTCCAAGTAGTATTTCGTTTGAGCCTGGCATTCTGGTTGTGCAAATTCAAAACGGAGACCGCTTAATCTCTTGAGTGTGATGCGTAGTGAGTCATCATTTGTGGGCTTCAGAAAGTCAGCTCGATCGTGACCTGCGAATGGAGGAAAGTCTGTGAAATTGATCATACAGATTCCATGTTTTAACGAATCTGCGACCTTGCCTGATACGATCCGGGATCTTCCCGAGCGAGTCCCCGGATTTGACACAGTCGAGTATCTTGTGATCGATGATGGTAGTACCGATGATACGGCACGTGTTGCTCGAGAACATGGCGTCCATCACGTTCGCAGGTCCTCTCTGAACCGCGGCCTGGCTCATGCTTTTGCGTGGGGATTGGAAGAGGCGCTTAAGCTCGGTGCCGATGTCATCGTGAATACGGATGGGGATAATCAGTATGCAGGGGAATGCGTCGATGATCTGACGCGTCCAATTCTCGATGGGGAAGCCGAAATCGTCATCGGTGATCGCAAGGTTGAGACCATCGCCCATTTTTCGAGACTAAAAAAGATCCTGCAAAGAGCGGGCAGTTGGGTGGTGCGCTGGGCTTCAGGAACAGGTATCCCCGATGCCACAAGCGGATTCAGGGCTTTCTCACGGGAAGCTGCTCTGCAGTTGGCGGTGTTTTCGAGTTACACGTACACCCTGGAGACGATCATACAAGCAGGCAAGAAAGGGATTAGCATCACATCAGTCCCAGTAAAAACAAACCAGCAACTCCGCGCATCTCGCCTCATTCAAAGCGTACCCAGGTACGTCCTCCGCTCGGCGGTCACGATCCTGCGGATCTTCCTCATGTATGAGGCATTGCGCGTGTTCATCACCGTGGGTATATTCCCGGTGATCTTTGGCATTTTCCTCCTCCTTCGTTTCGGTTATTACTTTGCTATCGGCGACGGTGCGGGGCATGTCCAGTCGCTTATCGTTGCCTCCATTCTGATCGTTCTGGGATTTCTGACCTTTCTCTTAGGGATGCTGGCGGATTTGATCGCCAAGAATCGTCGCCTCACAGAAGAAGTCTCCTATCGGTTGCGTAAGATGGAATTTGAGGAAAAAGAAAGAACGAAAGCTTCGACTGCCAGGGACTTTAATTGAGCCCCCCTTCTGGGAGGAATTTAGGATTAAATCTTCACCGAAGCGAATTGACATAGCCTTGCACGATTGAGTTCAGGCTGATTATTTCTGGTAAATCTGATGGCAGCGAGAGTTTGCCTTTTGAGCAGCTGTGATGTGAATCGCCGGGTAACACTGTTTCACAGGGAAGAATACCTGTGCGCATACCTTTTCATCCTTGTTGTTGGTGGTTTTAATCGATATACTGCCCCTTCTGCATTTTACTTTCGTGAGGCACCGTCCTCCTCGTGAGATTTTGAGTGAAGTATATTCTGTCCAAAACGAGGAGGACCTTCATTTCTCCGTCAAGCTGCCGTTGCTCTTCGCGTCGGCAAGGGAAAGGATTACGATGACGATGATTTGCGTGGAGGTCCAATGCTACTTGGCCTCATAAGCTGGGTCGTTTCTACATTCTTCGTCCTGGGGATCACCTATTTGGCTCATCGAAGCCTACGCACCGACAGGACAGATATCAATGCAGTTTCATACGTCTTTCTCTCCCTTTTTTTTGGCACCCTCTTCATGCTACTCATGGGGCTGGCCGGCTTTTTGGCGCCGCTTCCTATTCTGTTCGTGAGTGTACTTGGCTTTATCATTCTCATCGGTGTTCCATCTACTCGTGAAGCTCTTTCCGCCGTGAGGGGGGGTCTCATCGAGTTTAGCGCGCGACTAAAACGCGGGTGGATGGAATTGCCGAGATGGTTACGCTGGTTTACATTGATCTTCACCATCGCCTCCGCCATCCGGTTCATCTTCTTGATTTGGACATTTCCACCATTTGTGTGGGATTCGTTGACCTACCACATGACGAACGTCGCTGAGTGGACTCAAAAAGGAAGGATATTTATCGTCGAAGCCCCGGTTGTACGGGTGGCATTACCGTCGAACTTCGAGGTCTTTGCTACGTGGTTTACCGTATTCATTCATCATGACCTGCTTGTTGAAGCTGCTGGAATCCCCGCTTACATTCTCGCATTTCTGGCGATATTGACCCTGGCGAGGACTTTGGGGATGGGAGGGACAGCCGCATGGATTGCCGGTTTGGGGTACCTCTCGACACCCGCACTCATTCTGGCGACAACAGGCACGAAGAACGACCCACAAATGGCTGCATTATTCCTCACAAGCGTCGTTTTGGTAACTGAGATCGCGGGTCGCAAGGAGTTCAGTCGTGAACGGAATCTTATCGGGCAAGCTTTTTTGTTGATCATGGTGGTGCTCTATGCACTGGGAACGAAGATCTACCTGTTGCATCTTCTACCTGGGTTGCTTTTCATCGGCATCTTTGAGGCCATACGAAATGGGCAGGGGAGGATTTGGATTGAGTTACCGGCGCGAATCATGGCGCAATGGAGAGATTTGTACCCCAGGGATCGATGGTGGCTTGTGGTTGGGTTGACGGCAGGGTTATTCATCGGGGGTTATTGGAATGTTCGTAATGCACTCATCTTTGGCAATCCATTTTATCCTTTTGGTTTGAAATACGGTGATCAAGTGGTCTTTGAAGCGACGCATAAATTCTTCCCGCTAGGGTTGGAGCGACTTCCACAGAACCTGCAGTCTTTCGCGGAAAAGTTTGGGGATAAGCAATTCAAAATCATACCTGCGTTGCGAGATACTACGGGATGGGGTTGGTTGGGGTACGCGTTAGGTGTCCCCGCACTCTTATGGGCTCTTTTACGGCGGCCCAAGATGCGTGTGCTCATCGCTGGTTTTGTGCTCTCCTTGCTGGCTTTGTTCGTGTCGACAAGACCGAGTCCTTTCAACATGCGTTACGTGATTTGGTTTCCAGCGGTTTTGGCACTAGGATTTGCGGCTCTTTATGATTGGATCCCGCAGCACTTCCGGTTCGAACGCCTTGCTTTCTCCGCGATCTTCTGCATTTGCGTGGGTCTGAACCTGTGGTTAACCTTGAATTACAACCGGATCACGATCGAGCAGTTCGGTCTGATGCTGAAAACTCCTGCCTGGCATCGCGATGCAGCAAAATTGACTGTCTACGTGCCTGAAGAGTACCCTGCGGCTCTGGAATACGTGCCGAATGGCGAGCTACTGGGCTATAACGTACATCTGAATGGCTTTATATATCCGTTATATCGGGCGGATTACTCGCAGTGGCTAACATACATTCCAATCTCTAGCGACGGGGACTGCGAAAGCCTGGTTACCACGATGAAAAATCGAGGGACGCGTTTCCTGTTCACTTCGGAGGAGATGACGGACGCGGAAATCTTGAACTCCTTGCGTGGATGCGAGGACGCCGGATACTTGGGCTCGCCAAAGAGAGGATTGTATGTTCTTAGCGAAAATTGATAGCAAGAGGCTGGAGACCCTGATTCTCTTGGGTGCAAGCCTGGGGTTCTTCATTTGGTATAGTGATCCGCAACTCGGCCGTACGGTTAATTTCACCCTCTTGCTCTTGCAACATTGGTTTCCGGATCTGTACCAAATGCTGTTGAACATTTTCTAGAACCGAGGAATATTCGCCTTCGATATCGGCAGATTAAAAGCGAGCATTCGGAGCGCTTGAATGGGCATATGAGCGAGTCGCCATTCTTCATTGTGGGGTGTGGACGCAGCGGCACGACGCTCCTGCGGACCTTGTTGAATCGCCATCCTGTGATCGCCATTCCGTTGGAATCTTTATTCATCGTCGACTATCTCAGGGCGGCGTCGCGATTTGACCTCTCCTTGCTAAAGTCCCTGCTCATCAGAGAACCGGAAATTCAAGAATGGGGCATCAAGCCCACCTTGAAGGATCTCCAGGATTGCCACACGGTCCCTGAGGCGATAGGGATGTTGCATCACATGTACCTCGAATCTAGGAGAAAGCGACAATGGGGACAGAAGACGCCTCGCTTCGTACGGCATATGGACTTGATTCTCACTCATTTCCCAAATGCCCGATTCATCCATTTGGTCCGCGATCCAAGAGCAGTGGTGAGTTCGTTGATGCGCTCTGACGTTCATCGCAGCAATGCCTTGCATGCTTCCCTCCGCTGGCGGATGGACGTTCGCAAAGGTTTCGACTTCGAGCAACGACACCCTGAGCGCGTAATCAGGATTTATTATGAAGATTTGGTTCGTAACGCCGAGGAGAAACTACGACACATCCTTGCCTTTCTCAGCTTACCGTACGATGCATCTCTAGAGGAGCCCGGAGAGACCGCAAGGGATGAATACACGCGCTTCTACCAAAACATTCATGCCAACATTGACCGCATGCCAACAGATCAGTACATCAATAAATGGAAAGATGACCTTTCCCGTCGTGATGTCGAAGTCGTTGAAAGCATCAATGGTGAAATGATGGGGAGTTTGGGTTATGAGCGAGAGTTCGCACAACCAACAATTCCGGGAGACTATGCTGTGCTCATGCGGATCTATCGCTTGCGAGGCTTGCTCCGTCAAACCTATCACTATCTTCGCCATCGAAGAGCCTACCTGCTTTTCCTCTTCTGGCGGAAATGGCGATTGGGCCTGCTGAAAGATTTTCTATGGACCGTCAATTACTAAAATCGCCCGGTCGTGTCCTGCAAATCATCTTGGGCGTCGGCTTGATCGTGTACCTAGGCAGATACGTCGTCTTACGTTGGCAGGAGGTGAGCGACGTTGACCTCGCCTTACACTTCCCATGGTTGCTCGCTTCCTCCTTACTGTTAGTATTCTTTTACGGACTCTATTCCCTAACTTGGCAGCGTATCTTGCGATGGATCGATCAGCAAGAAATGCGCTTGTCCCGCTTGACGCTCATGCGGATTTTTTTCGTCTCCTTCCTCACCCGTTATCTCCCCGCAGGCACGCTGTGGAATGTCGGTGGAAGGATCGAGTTGCTCAAGAGAGAGGGTGGGCGGCGTTCAGTAGGTTTCGAGAGCATTCTGTTCGAACAGATGTATCTCATGGGTGGGTCCATCTTTTTGGCCGCGGGAGCAATCTACTTATTTCCTCAAGAAGGATTACATGATGTCCTCCAACAGTATCGATTGTTATTCTTTCTAGGAGGTGTCGTAGGGTGTTTGCTTCTGCTGACGGCACCCGATTGGTTCCTCTGGCTGACAGCGCGTTTGCTACAAAGATCTGAGCTGGCGAAAACGAGTGACCGGCTTACCTTCACGCGTAGATTCGAGATCTTTGTGCGCTTCGTTCTCGCCAATCTTATACAGGGAGCAGCGGGGGTGTTTGTTCTCTTGGCTGTGTATCCTCCCTTGCTTGACAATACAGCTTTTCTTCCCGTGTTCACAGCTGCCTATCCATTCAGTCGCTTCGTCGGACAGGTTGTAGCCTTTCTTCCCGGTGGTGTTGGCATACGTGAGGGGACGTTTGTTCTTCTCCTAGGACCTTTCCTCCCGATCAAACCCTTAGTTGCGGCTGCAGCGCTTATGCGACTGCTCTCAGTGGTGATTGAGCTCATCATGCTGGCAATCGTGCTCGTACTGCACAGATTCGCTGGGGTGGCACCGAGAAGCGAGTTGGGTGGCACTACATCGCCAAATGAAATACGAAAAGTATGAAATGAATCCCAGTATCTCAGGTTTCGAGGTATAATTGCGGAAAATTGAACAAACAAGCCTTCGGGGCAGGGTGAGGGTTCAATGGCCCAATTCCCGATCGGCGGTATAGCCCGCGAGCGCAGTTGCGTAGGATCCGGTGAAATTCCGGTGCCGACGGTACAGTCCGGATGAAAGAAGGCCTGCAGTCTGGGTGGTGATTACCACCAAGATTGTGCTGTGCGCCCCGAAGAATCGATTCTTCGGGGCTTAATGTCGGTGGTCATCGCTGCCACTGACACGCGCGCCCCGAGGTGAATTCCTCGGGGTTCTTTTTTGCAGCGGCGAGGTTGATCAGCTTGAGGCAAGACGGGACTACAACACTGCCAGGTATGGTAGGGCCTAGAAAAGGAGGCACGCTTCCTTGGGTGATCCCAATAGCGATGACGCTCGGGATTCTGGTTTGGGAAGCCGTAAGCCGCTGGAGCGCACTGCCGGCGTTCATCCTGCCTTCGCCTGCTGACGTGGCCTACCGCTTCCAGCGTGCACTTTCGGATGGTAGTTTGATACGTCACACGGTGGCTACGTTGGCGGAGGTCTTGGGCGGTCTTGCCCTTGGATTATCAGTGGCGACCAGTTTGGGATATGTGTTGGCCAAATCGCGGACTATGGAAAGATTGTTAGCGCCTTTTATCGTCGCCTCGCAATCCGTCCCCGTTATCGCGATTGCCCCACTGCTCGTAATCTGGTTTGGTTCAGGACGTCTTTCCAAAGTCTTGATCAGCGCGCTTATCGTTTTCTTTCCAGTCTTAGTCAATACGGTTGTTGGCGTGCGATCGGTTCCTGAGGACTTACGCGATCTGATGCGTTCCCTACGTGCAACTCGCCGGCAGACCTTTCTGAAGTTGGAAGTCCCAGCAGCCTTGCCGGTGCTGTTTGGGGGGCTGAAGGTCGGCGCGACATTATCTGTGATCGGGGCGGTGGTTGGTGAATTTTTAGGAGCGGATGAAGGCTTGGGTTTTTTGATCAACATGGGGCGCGGTGTGTTTGATACCGCGCTCGTTTTTGTTGCTGTGTTTGTCCTTATCGCATTGGCATTACTGCTCTATGGTGTTGTCACCACAGTTGAACGGCGAGTATTAGCATGGAGGGACACGCCGTCCGAGTGAGGAGGAATCTGACTGTGAGAGGGAAATTGCTTGTCGTCGTGCTCACGGGTTTTTCGCTTGCAGCGTGCCAGGTTGCACCTGAAGCGTTGAAGACGGAAGTACGCGACGTTATCCAACTACGGCTAGTTATGAGTTACCGCCCCGATGTGCAATTCACCCCCTTCTATGTTGCAGATGCGCGGGGATATTTCGCAGAAAATGGGCTCGAAATCGATTTTAACCATATGAATGAATCGGAGTCCGTCCAGTTGGTCGGTGCGGATGAACTTCAGTTCGCGGTTGTATCTGGTGAACAAGTCCTGTTGGCGCGCGCGCAAGGTTTACCCGTCGTGTACGTGATGGCTTGGTGGCACGATTATCCGATTGCGGTCGCTGCGCCTGAGGAGGCGGTCATTGACACCCCGGCCGATCTGGTCGGAAAACGAATTGGTTTCCCCGGTTACTACGGCGCTTCGTACATTGGTTTTCGGGCCTTGCTGAGTGCGAACGGGCTTACGGAGGAGGAGGTCTTTCTGGAGCCGGTCGGTTTCACACAAGTGGAGGCACTTTATGAGGGTAGAGTGGACGCTGCCGTTGTGTATGCCAACAATGAACCGCTTCAACTTGAGGCGCAAGGTTTCCCTGTGACCGTCTTTCGGGTTGCCGATTACGTTCAGTTGGCGTCGAACGGTCTCATCACCAACGAAAAAACCGTCACCGAGAATCCCGATCTAATCCGGCGCATGGTTCGAGCGATCCTTCGTGGAATCGAAGATACGATCGACGATCCGGCAGGCGCCTACGAGATCGCGAAAGGTTATGTCGAGGGTCTTGCGGAGGCGGATGATGAAGTTCAGCGGGGAGTGTTGTCAGCAAGTATCGAGTTCTGGAAGACTGAGCAGCCGGGTTTCTCTGATCCCGTCGCCTGGGAGAACATGCAATCCATTCTTTTGGAAATGGAACTCCTAAAAGAGCCTCTCGATCTCAGCCAAGCATACGACAACGCATTTTTACCTTGAAACATGCCATGGATGATCCGATTCTTGAAGCACACAATCTGGCAATGACCTTTCCTAACGGGAATGGGGGCTTGCGCGCCTTGGACAACGTGAGCTTTGAAGTTCGACGTCAGGAGTTCGTTTGTGTTGTCGGGCCTTCGGGGTGCGGCAAGACGACGTTGCTTCGTCTCCTGGCCGGGTTGCTTCAAGCAACGGAAGGAGAAATCGTCTTCGAAGGAAAACCCCTCCGGCAACCCAGACGTCGGATCGGTTTCGTCTTCCAGCAGGCAAATCTGATGCCCTGGCGGAGTGTGCTCGACAATATCGCATTACCGCTCGAGTTGCAAGGTGAGCCCACGGTGATGCGTGAAGCGCGCGCACGGGATCTGATCGAGCTGGTTGGGTTGTCTGGGTTTGAAAGTTCCTATCCGCGAGATCTCTCCGGAGGCATGGCGCAGCGAGTCGCTATCGCACGAGCGATGATTCATGAACCGGACCTGCTGTTGCTTGATGAGCCGTTCGGATCTTTGGATGCCTTGACCCGCGAGCGCATGGAAACGGAGCTGATGCGTATATGGGCAGCGCGCACCGTCACCGTCGTCATGGTCACGCATTCAATCTCGGAGGCCGTACTTCTTGCGGACCGCGTGGTCGTATTAAGCGACCGACCGGCAAGGGTCTGCTTGGATCTACCCATTCATCTGGCTCGACCTCGTCAATTAGAAATGGCGCACACGCGACCGTTCGGTGATCTTGTGGCGCAGGTGCGGCGGGCGATTGAAGGAGGATGTTGAAAAGGTAGGGNNCATAGCTGGTCGCCCTGATCCTTTGTCCCTCGTGGTGAAAGAATCGTCGGCAGTATGAGTCGTCCGGGTTATGCCTGCGGTGTTTCGTTCTCTTTTTCTGGGGGTGTCGCCCTTTTACGCTTCGCCGGACGAAAGCGTCTAAAGACTCGGTAGAGAAGCCCGAGCGGTAGTGCGATCACGATCACCACCGGTAGGATGTAGATGATCAGCCAGATTGTAAAGTCGGCGATTCCTTTCAGAGTTCGCAGGAGCGCCTCGAATGCGGCTTTTGCCGTGCCTTGAGGTTGCCAGCGGCCGATTTGTAACGGTCGTTCGGCGACATCCGGGAGCAAGTCGACGGAAATTGCTGAGAGGCGAGCGGAATCCGTTAGGTATTGAATGCGACCTTTGATGAGTTCGATGTCCGCCCGGACTCGTTCAAGATGCTCGAAGACCCGCAATGCATCTTCGGTCTTTGTAGCCGCGCGTAAAAACTCACGCAGTTCTTCATCGAGTGCTTCTAGATTTCTGAGCCGCGATTGTAAATCGGTGTATTCCTCAGTGACATCCTGACCGGAGATATTTTCGCTGCGCACTTCGATGGCATCCGCCTTGATACGGTCTAGGGCCTCGTCCAGCCGTTCTGCGGGAACGCGAATGGTAATCGAAGCTAGATCCGCTTCGATGTCCCCGTCGAATGTGGTTTTATAGACATTCGATGAGACCACAAAACCCCCCATCTCTTCCGCCATGCCACTTATGCTCTGCGTCGCTTCCGCCGGATCGCTGACGGTGATCGACAGGTCGACATTGCGAATGACGAGGCGTTCACTGGGTAGCGCTTGTGCGGAGATACCTGCGGATGGCTCCGCGGCAGGGGCTTCAACCGCGGCGACTTCTGCGTCAAAGACCTCCACTCGCGACACACCCTCGGAGAATTCCGTGGGCACTTGTCTGAATGCAGGGGCGCAGGCACCTATGATGCCAGCGCTAAGTATGCAAAGGGTAGTTATTCGTAACTTGTTGATCATAAGCCTCTCCTCAACGATAGAAAAAACCTTCTCAGGAAAGACGCATGTAACGATCGAGAAGTTCCCATCACCATCCAGCGGTCAGGCGAAGAGCTTGGCGCTCGGGTAAGCCTGCGTCAAGGATACGCATTTGTACCTGGGCGATGTCGTATGCGATACGACGCATTTCCCATGTGAGGGTTTGTGTGTCGAGGATAGCGAAGGAGGCGCGCGGATCCCGATCACGTGGTTGACCAACGGAGCCGGGATTCAATATCATCTTTGGCGCGATGGGCATGTTTTTTTCCCATTGCACGTACTTGGATTTAGCGAACGCATCACCATCAGGCCGGTGGAAGATCACCGGCAAGTGTGTGTGACCAACCAATCCATAATCGGTCTTCAGGGAGTCGAAACTTCGATCTGCGGTATGTTGGTCCAAGATATATTCCCACACAGGCTGGTTGGGACTTCCGTGAGCAAGGGTGAAGTTGTCGAAGGTGATCTTGCTGGGTAAGGAACGTAGGAAGTCGATATTCTCCTGGGTGAGAACTTGTCGTGTCCAAGCAGCGATCGCTCCCGCCTCACGGTTGAAGCGAGACAGTGGAATCATCCCCATCGCCGCTTGATCGTGATTACCGATAAGGCATAACAATTCCGGCAGTGCCCGTACGCGCTCGATGCACTCATTAGGATCAGGCCCATAACCCACAAGATCTCCTAAGCACCACACGGCCTCGTATGAGTCGGCCACATCAAGAACAGCTTCCAGCGCGTTGATGTTGGCGTGGATGTCGGAGATGACGAGGATAATCATGCCAAGATGGTAGCATGGAGATGTGTGAAAAGAAAGCCCTCTTTCATCGCCAAATTTTCTGCCTTTGAAAAGCAAAAGCGAAGCTTCCCGGAAGCTGAACGTAAAAATGCTTAGCTTGTGAGGGGCCGGTGGCTGGCGTATAATGCCTTGCGATCGATGCCTATCCTTGACGAGCGTAGTCTCGAATTCCTCAGTCATAGTCCCGAGCAAACTCGGCGTTTGGGTGTGCGCTTAGGAGAATTGCTCGAACCAGGCGATCTCATCTGTCTAGCCGGCGACCTTGGTTCTGGGAAAACAACAATCGCACAGGGAATTGCACGCGGTTGGGGTTCTTTAGACCCCGTTACCAGCCCTACGTTCGTCCTGATCAACGAGTACCATCGAGCAGACTCAGCAACGTTATATCACTTCGATGCATTCCGGCTGAGTGGCGCCAGCGATGCGCTTCGTTTGGGGATTCATGAATTACTGGACAATTTGGGTCCCGTGTTGGTTGAATGGCCCGAGCGGATCGCCACAGTCTTGCCAGGTGATCGTCTCTGGATCAGTTTACATTGGGTGGATGAGATGCGACGTGGGTTACACTTCGGAGCCAATGGGGTGCGGTATGAACGTATGTTAAAAATCTTTCGTCAAACGACGTTTGGGGGTTAAGCGTGCTTCTGGCAGTAGATACTGCAACGCGGATGATTGGCATCGCCGTTTATGATGGCGGTCGAGTGCTGGCGGAATCGCTTTGGTCAGGAGGGCGTCATCATACGATCTCTTTGGCGCCCGAAGTGGCGATGATGCTTCGTAAGGTTGGCGTTTCGGCGCAAGATCTCTCTGCCGTTGCAGTGGCTTCTGGCCCGGGTTCCTATACGGGCTTACGCATCGGTTTGGCATTCACTAAGGGATTAGCCCTAGCTCACAATTTGCCCATGGTTGGTATCCCAACATTGGATATTCTTGCGCATGGCCAACCGCGTCGCAAGGAGCCGATGTTGGCAGTTATCGAAGCTGGGCGCGGACGAGTTGCCGGAATGTGGTACAAATGGGGGCGGCTCGGATGGCGCGCGCAGACCGAACCCGAGAATCTCACCTGGACGAAGATAAGGAAAGAGTTGGAGAAGAAAAGCTATATCTGTGGTGAGATAGATGATGCGGTGCGAAAGACGTTGGACGATGAGCCCAAAGTTCATCTGGCATCCCCAGCATATTGCGTCCGCCGACCCAGTGTGCTTGCGGAATTGGCTTGGGAAATCGTGCGAAAGGGAAAGGCAGTAGATCCTGTTGGCGTCGTGCCCTTCTATCTCAACGCGTAAGGTGGAATGACTACGTGAAGACCGTTGTCTCAGATTTGCGTATCCGCCCCATGATCCTGGATGATCTTCCGGTCGTGATCTCGATTGATCGTCTGTCCTTCCCAATCCCATGGTCCGAGCGTTCTTACCGCTATGAGTTGCAACAAAATCCTGCCGCACATTTGCTGGTCGCGGAAAAGATTGAAAATGGTTTGGCGGGTTTGGTCGGATATATTGGCTACTGGTTTCTTATCGATGAGATTCATATCAGTACGATCGCGGTACACCCGGAACATCGACGCGGAGGTATCGGGAGACAATTGTTGGAAGCGGCGCTTGGGCATGGAATCGGCTTAGGGGCGACTGTGGCGACACTTGAGGTACGCATTTCAAATGAAGCCGCCGTGAACCTGTATCGCGAGTTCGGTTTCGAGATCGTTGGTCGTAGACGCAATTATTATCGTGACAACAACGAAGATGCCTGGCTAATGACACTCGAGGGTCTAGGTGCAGAGCAGCCTGAGGAGAGTGGAGGTGTAGCGTGGGTTCGGAGGAGGAACTCAAGACCGTCGCCGCGGAAGTAGCGGTATGTACCGATTGTAAATTGCATCACTCTCGTAAAAATGCAGTGCCCGGTGAAGGCCCCTCTAATGCCGAATTGATGTTCATCGGTGAGGGCCCAGGCTTCCATGAAAATGAGCAGGGTCGGCCCTTTGTGGGCGCTGCAGGTCGTTTTTTGGAGGAACTGCTGGCCAGCATTGGGATGACGCGTGAGCAAGTTTTCATCGGCAACGTCGTGAAGTGTCGCCCTCCAGGCAACCGGGATCCACAGTTGAATGAAATAGAAACGTGCTCGAAATTCCTTGAGCGACAAATACAGGCCATAAATCCAAAAGTGATCGTCACATTAGGACGGTTCTCGATGGGGCGTTATTTCCCCAATGCACGTATCAGCGCGATACACGGACAGGCGCGAGTGATCAATGGGCGTCTCATCGTACCGATGTACCATCCTGCTGCGGCTCTACATCAACCCTCTCTCCGTTCTGTGGTGGAGGAAGACTTTGCCCGCTTACCCGAAATGATCGCTAAAGGCGAACAGGTCTCACCTTCGAAGGAAAAGCCACCCACAGATCCTGAACAACTCAGCTTGTTCTAAGCAAACCACGCCATAGGAGCGAATGAAGCGTATGTCGAATCCACCGATGTCCTTGCCGCCTGCCGCACAGGCGCTGATAAACAAGTTTTCACAACGCCAGGCACGCCTGGGAGTTGTGGGATTGGGATATGTCGGCTTGCCCTTGTCGGTGGTGCTCGCCGAGGCTGGATATTCCGTTGTGGGCGTGGATTCCGACGCCGAGAAAGTGGAACGTCTCAGACGTGGACAAAGTTATGTCGAGGATGTTGCTGGTGAAAAGATCACAGGGCTGCTCCAGAATAGTGACTTCGAGGTGACCAGCTCCTATGATGCACTCAAACAGGTCGACGGGATCAGCATCTGTGTGCCGACACCTTTGCGCAAGACCGGTGATCCCGATCTGTCGTTCATCGTCTCGGCAACCCAATCATTAACCCCCTTCCTTCACCCCGAGATGGTCATCGTGCTCGAATCAACAACCTACCCAGGCACGACACGTGAGATGGTTCTACCCGAGCTTGAGGGGAATGGCCTTGTGGTTGGTGAAACGGTTTTTCTGGCGTTCTCCCCGGAGCGTGTCGATCCTGGGCGCGTTGATTGGACGACGGTAAACACGCCCAAGGTGATCGGCGGAATCACACCTGCCTGTACACAAGTCGCAGCGACGATGTATGAACAGGCCATGGAGACGGTGATACGCGTCTCATCAACAGAAGTCGCCGAGATGACCAAGTTGCTGGAGAATACCTTCCGCGCCGTTAACATCGGACTGGTCAACGAGATGGCACTTATGTGCGATCGATTGGGTATCGACGTTTGGGAGGTGATCGAAGCCGCGGAAACCAAGCCATTCGGTTTCATGGCATTCACTCCCGGTCCTGGGTTGGGAGGGCATTGCATCCCCGTCGATCCGCTTTACCTCTCTTGGAAATTGAAGAGCGTAAAATACAACGCACGCTTTATCGAGTTAGCGAGCGAGATCAACACCAACATGCCGCGTTATGTCGTCGGGCGGATTCAGGATGCTCTCAATCAAAACGGCAAAGCCCTGCAAGGATCCAGAATCCTTATTTTGGGGGTGGCCTATAAACCCAATGTGTCAGATACGCGTGAATCTCCGGCGTTGGATGTGATCGGATTGCTGCGAGAAAAAGGGGCGCATGTAAACTACTATGACCCGTTCGTTCCTTCGATCGAGCACGAAGGCTGGGAGATGGCTTCGGTTTCAGGACTCATTCCTTCCGTCCGCGAAGCGGATTGCGTGGCGGTTATAACAGATCATGCATCCATCGATTATCCAGCTGTATTGGAGGGGGCGAAGCTCATCTTCGACTCACGAAATGCATTTGGGAAACTAGGTATCGACGATTCCAAAGTGGTGAAACTCTAATGGCGCACTACTTGTTAACNNACGTTTATGGTGTCGACAATATGAACGACGCCTATGATGTCCGTATTAAAGAATACCGCTTGGCCAATTTGCAAGGGCACCCCGGTTTTACGTATTCACAGATGGATATTGAAGACCGAGCAGCTGTGCAAGCCCTGGGTGAGGACAACCCACCCTTTGATGGGGTAATCAACTTGGCCGCACGCGCTGGGGTGCGCGCAAGTATAGATGATCCATGGATTTACTACAGCACAAACGTCAATGGGACGCTAAATCTGTTGGAGCTCTGTCGCCATCAAGGGATCCCCAAATTCGTCTTAGCTTCGTCTTCTAGCGTATATAGTTCTAACGCACCCCTCCCAACACCAGAAGATGCGGATACGAGCCAGCCTTTGCAACCTTACGCGGCCAGCAAAAAAGCCGCCGAGGTGCTGTGTCATGCGTATCACAGCTTTCACGGTCTCGACGTCACGGTTTTTCGATATTTCACGGTTTATGGACCTGCAGGGCGACCCGATATGGTCATGTTTCGATTCATTCAATGGCTGAGCGAAGGTCGAACAGTTTACGTTAATGGGGACGGGGAGCAAACTCGTGGGTTTACCTTTGTCGACGATATTGCGCGGGGTACGATTTTGGGACTCAAGCCCGTGGGATACCAGATCATTAATTTGGGAGGTCACCAATCGGTGAGCATCAATGAGCTCATCGTTGACCTTGAAAAGCGTATCGGGCAGGAAGCACAGATAGAGTATCGCCCACCACATGAGGCGGATCTTCAGGCGAACTGGGCGAATGTGGAGAAGGCGGGACGAATCTTGGGATGGGAACCCGAAGTATCTTTCGATGACGGGGTAGACGCTACGCTGGCATGGTATCAAGCGGAACGTGAATGGGTGAGCCAGATAGATACGTCGGATTAAGAGGTGGGATGTTGGGGTTTGTTCGTTCGTTTTTCCAGTCACTTCTAACGCGTTTCTTGGGCAACCCGCTTGTAAGGCGGGTGATCCGTAATACCGGATATTTATTCAGCGCTCAAACTCTGTCCGCAGCGATGAGCTTCGGTCAAGGGATACTGACTGCACGTCTTCTTGGTGTAGAAGGTGCGGGCTACGTTGGGATCGTCACCCAATTCTCGAGCAATATCAACCGGTTGATCTCTTTTCGAATGTCTGAACTGGTAATTAATTATCTGGGTGAGTTTACTGCTAACGATCGTAAACAGCATGCGGCTGCGGTTTTTAAGGCCGCGGCGCTTGTTGAAATCGGCGGTTCGGTCGTCGCTTATCTGCTCGTAATTGTGCTCTCCCCTCTAGGAGCGGCAATATTCGCACATAACCCAGGATTGGCGGGGTTGTTTGCACTGTATGGGCTCTCGGTATTGGCAAACTTGATGTATGAAAGTGCCACTGGACTGTTGCACTTCTTCAATCGATTTCGCACGGTCGCCCTGATCTCCGTTGGACAGAGCCTGCTCACGCTGATTTTGATCTTCGTCGCCTTTTCAATGCGACAAGGTATCGAGGCCATCATTCTCGCCTATCTTGTGGGGAAAATCGCACTGGCCGTGGGAGTCTCAGTGGCGGCGTTGTGGCAAGCACAACGGGAGTGGGGCTTGGGTTGGTGGCGGGCACCGCTGTCGCTACTAAGCGAGTACCGTAAAGAACTCGTCCGTTTTGCGGTCAGCACAAACATCTCGGGGACATTAAAACTCGTCACCCGCGACAGTGAGATGCTCTGGTTGGGCGCCTTCAGCACACCTTTGCAGGTGGGATACTATAAGATCGCCAAAGCCATTATGAATATCCTGATGATGCCCGTAACGCCCCTGGTCTCGACAACGTATCGGGAGATAGCCCGAGAGGTGGCCGAACGACATTGGAATGCGGTGCGCTATCTGCTTAGGAGTGGCACCTTGCTTGCCGCGGCTTACACCCTACCAGCAGGGCTGGGCCTCATACTCTTCGGCCGTTGGGTGGTAAGCATCTACGGCCCCAGCTTTTTGCCCGTCTCGTATCACAACATCCTGATATTGTTGATCGGTGTAATCCCGGTAAACATCTTCTATTGGAACCAGGTGGTCTTACTCCCGCTTGGGTTACCGCAATTTCCCACGCAGGTTCTATTTGTTGCTGCTGTCATAAAGGTTGTCGGAACCTTTTTGCTTGTTCCCACATGGGGCGCAAACGGCATGGCAGCCTTGTTGAGTGGTTTCTTCCTTCTCACCACGATCGTACTGGTTTGGAGGAGCCTGCGCGAATTGCAGCGCGCAGAACTGAGGCCAGTGTTGGCAACGGGAGATTGATCCCCAATGCGTATTGCTTGCATCTCCGCCTCGAGCGTACCTTCTCGGACGGCGAATTCTATCCAAATGATGAAAGTCTGCCAGGCGTTGGTAGGTCTGGGTCATGAGGTGCAGGTATGGCTGCCTGGTCAGTCGATCGATCTGTCGTGGGATGCGCTAGCAGAGCACTATGGCCTTCGGGATGCCTTTCGAATTAAATGGTTGCGGTTCTTTCGGCCCCTGCGGCGGTACGATTTCTGTTTTCGCGCGGTAGTTGCGGCATTGTTCTGGGGTGCTGACCTCTATTACATCTGGCCTCTGCAAGCTGCGGCGCTAGCCTCGACCTTGGGTCTACCTACGGTGCTCGAGATGCACGACCAGCCTCATGGTCGCTTCGGACCCCTATTGTTCAAACGTTTTCTACGAGGTTCGGGAGCACTAAGACTGCTGCCCACAACAGGTGCGTTGCGCGTCTATCTTTCACAAGCTTACCGAGTTCCACTTGAGGAGCCATTCGCAGTCATCTCCCCAAACGGCGTCGATCTAGAGCGATATCAAGACCTACCGACCACACAAGCTGCCCGTCAAGCACTGGGCCTTCCGGAGGCGATTACTTTCGGCTACACCGGCCACCTTTATCCTGGACGCGGTGTCGAGCTCTTACTGGAACTAGCGCGCATCAATCCATCGGTCCAATTTCTTTGGGTAGGAGGAGAACCTGCCGCTATCCAGCGTTGGCGGACACGGTTGCAAGACGCAACCGTGGAGAATGTACGCCTTCTTGGATTTGTCTCCAATGAAAATCTTCCCATGATACATGCCGCATGCGATGTGTTGCTCATGCCATACGCGCGTCGAATCTCGGTAAGCAGTGGTGGCGACACAGCGCGATTTGCCAACCCTATGAAGGTCTTTGAGTACCTTGCGGCCGGCCGGGTCATTATCTCAAGTGATTTGCCGGTTTTACGTGAGGTGTTGGACGAGTCGAATGCAATTCTCGCCCCTCCGGAGGATCTTCACGCTTGGGATGAAGCCATTAAAGCCCTTGCGTCCGATCCGCAACGAAGGGAGATGCTCGCATCGCAGGCGGCTCGGGACGCGGAGAAGTACACCTGGCGCCAACGGGCGCAAAATGCATTGCGGGGTATCGAGGTGTAGTGTGCTTCACGGCGTGGGTGTGAGATTACGATCAAATTGGTCCCAATTGGCGTTTCGTTGGGCGTTTGTGCTGACACTCATGGGCTTGATCCAGCGTATCATCTTGTTCTTGGTTTACGAACCAATTACATATTCTGATACAAACGCATATCTTCGTCTGGCGAAACCGCTCACCAAATTGACTTTGAAAGGATACGATGGGACACGCGTCCCCGGCTATCCAGCCTTACTGGCGCTCGCCGGGTTGGATGAAGAGCGTGCTTGGATCTTGCAGCTGGTGATCGGATTCTGCATCTCCTTGATACTTTTCTGGATGGCTTGGAAAACGACTGGAAATCCTGCGTTAGGTGCACTCCTTGGGGGTCTGTACAACCTGGTTCCCGGTCAATTCCTCTTCGAGTCGAATCTGTTGAGCGAGACCCTCACGACGTTGGCCGTGATCGTCGGTCTGGCAATTTTTGTGGCCTTGATGCACAAGCAGACGATGAGGAGTAAATTACCTCTGGCCTTGCTGCTTGGTCTCGCCGCCGGCATGCCCGGGATGGTGCGACCCTATTTTTTCCCTGTGACCCTTTGGTATCTTCCGTTTGTGTGGGCAGTGGGAGGCAGAAATTGGAGACAACGAATTGCGACTCTCGTGCTTTATTCCGTCGGCCCCCTCCTAATCCAAGGTGGTTGGCTGCTATGGATCCGAGATACCTACCATATGGTCTCCCCAACCGTGATGGCAGGATACAGCCTCGTCCAGCACACTGGGGAATTCTTTGAATTGCTTCCCGATGATGTGGCGTCCATACGAGACACCTATTTGACTTTTCGCGACATCCAAATTGCTGAGCGCGGAGTGCAGACAAACGCCATTTGGGAAGCCATCCCTGCGATGTCCGAAGCTTCGGGTCTGGGATTCTATGATCTGTCCCGCGAGCTTCGTCGACTCTCCCTTCAGTTGATTCAGGCACATCCAGATTTGTATCTACGCAATGTAGCCGAGGGTTGGATCAACTTTTGGAAGGCACCGGTCTACTGGCAACCTGCTGTCTTCGAATCCGCCATGGTAAGATCCTTGCTACAATCTTTGGTCGTTATCGGGCGTGGGCTATCGGTTCTAATCAACGCTGCTTTCCTCGTCCTCAGCGTCCTCGCCGTTCTCAGCCGGCGCGTGAGAAAGAGACTTGGTGTTGATGTGTTCATGGCTTTATGTGCCGGCATGGTGGGGATGATCTCTGTCGTCCAGACGATTGTCGATCATGGTGACAACCCGCGTTTCCTCGTGCCATTGCAGATGGTTGTCTTTTATGTTGTTTTCCGTGCCATCTGGTCCTGGTGGATAACACGGTCTTCTCCGGAGGTCTTACGATCGCTTCCTTAAAGAAATATCTGCCCTGGGCAGGAGGGATTTTACTCCTGAGCAGTTTACTCATCTTGCTTGACAGGCGGGATTTGTCGTTCGGTGGTTGGTTGGCGTATGTCGTTTTATGCGCCGGTTGTGCTATTCTGATTGCGCTTTTCTGGAGATGGTTTGTCGGGAAAGACAGTCCTCGGTGGTTGCGGTCAGCGTTTGTGGTGGCTCTGGCTTTGCGGCTCGTCGTGGGTGTCGGTCTCTTTCATGCACTACCGGTGCTTGGGTATGATGAAAAGCCCCAACGCGCTGGATATGTATTTCTCGATGCCTATAATCGGGATGTCGACTCGTTCCAGTTAGCTCGTTCTGATCAATCCCTACTTTCAGCGTTTACGGATTTGAGTTCCAGAGACCAGTACGGCGGGTTGAAATTCCTCAGCGCCCTTATTTATCGTGTCCTTACGCCGACTATTCGCCGACCTCTGCTGATCGTGTTACTTACAGCCACGGTTTCCGCACTTGCGGTACCTCTGACCTGGGGATTCGTGGCGTTAATGTTCAGTTCGTCTGCAGCGCTAGTTGCCGCTTGGGT
>WVZH01000480.1:81954-93030 GCA_011772595.1 Anaerolineales bacterium | reverse complement strand
CGACGGTGAAAACGTAGTCGTTCGCGAGTCTACCGGAGAGGTTGGCCGTGTGCTCAAGGAGCAGGCGCACAGCGTACCTGTTGGCACACAATCCCTCATTGGATACGTTGCACAAAGAGGTGAATACTACATTGCACATGATGTTTCTGCTGATCCCTATCACCAACCGAATCCCTTGTTACCAGACACCCAGACTCAATTGGGCTTGCCATTACAAATCGGCGATCGCGTTATTGGCGTCCTCGATGTTCAACATATCCATCCTCACACCTTCAGTGAGGATGACATTTCTGTTCTGGAAGTCCTCGCCGACCAATTGGCTGTAGCGGTCCAGAACACCCGCAACTTCGAAGAAGCTCTTGAAAGAGCGAATCGTGAACAAGCCGTGATGGATATCACGAGTAAAATCCGAGCCAGCGGCGACGTCGAAACGATGTTGCGAACCGTAGTTCAAGAGATGCGTCTTGCGCTGGGGGCTCGAAGTGCCCGAATCCAATTAGCAGAAGTGCCACTCGATCTCCAATCGAGCGGTGATGGAGCTGATGGATCACAAGATGACGGTCGCGAATCTGTAGATTCGGACGGATGGCAACCAACAACCATAGATGAAGGAGAAGAATGACCTGCGTTATCACGATCGCAAATGAGAAGGGCGGTGTTGCCAAGACGACAACGGCACTGTCGCTTGGCGGAGCGCTCATCGAGGATCAGAGTGAGGTACTGCTAGTCGATCTGGATCCTCAAGCCAACCTCACATTGGCACTGGGGCTCCATCCCAAGAATCTCCAGCGTACTACAACTGAGATCCTGCTAGGTAACCAATCCGTTATAACGATCTCCCGCGAGACGAGCTTGCCGGGCTTAGATATCGCACCGGCAAATCACGATTTGGGGATGGCAGAGCGTTTTCTCACCGTGCGGGATCAATATGAGTTCATCCTGCGCTCAGGACTTTCGCATGCACAGGGATACGATTACATCATTTTAGACTGCCCTCCTGCCCTCGGCCCGCTGACACATTCAGCACTCGTCGCTGCAGATCTGCTTATCATTCCCACGCAATGTGAATTCTTTTCTGCTAACGCCCTTCGGGATATGCTCAACATGATTCGCACTGTGCGTCAACAATCGAATCCTCAATTGCGTTACCGGCTGGTAATGACAATGGTCGATCTAAGAAATCGAATGCACAGAAGTCTGCTTGATCAAATACGAAAAGCTTTCGGATCGGCTGTGTTTAAATCCATCATTCAAACCGATACCAGGCTACGTGAAAGTCCACTCTTCGGTCAGCCGATCTCGGTTTACTCGCCTCGTAGCCGGGGCGCACAACAATACCGGCAACTCGCCCATGAAGTGAGGCAGTATGTCCATGAATTCGCTGGAACGCCTTCGAAATCGTCTTGAAAATCTTCTCTCTGGATTGCTCGAGGCTACGCCTCGAACCGGATCACTTGCGCCTGCACGCCTAAGTACGGGTCTTAAGGAGGAGGCGGAAGGTTTTGTCTGGGAGAGCGATCAGGATGGGAAGTACGTTTGGATAAGCCCTGAGATAGAGCGTGTCCTAGGGTATGCTCCAGATGAGTTGCAGGGGAAGGAAATCTTCAGCATTGCATTCTTGCCGCCAAAAGCGGATGAATTGCGCGAGCTGATGGCTTCAGGTCAACCCGTCTACAATTTCCGTGTGCGCGCACGTAACCGCGAGGGGAAAGTGACTGCCTTATTGCTCAACGCTCTCGCACGCGCCGACCCAGCAGGCACACGTATCGGTTATCGGGGCGTGGCACAAGTCGTGGCTCTCGAAGAGCCAACGCCTGCAGAGGAAACCGTCCGTCCCTTAAGATTGGTAGGAGAACCGGGTGAGACGTTCGAAACGACTCCTTCCAAGGTTTGGGGCGAGGTGCACGGCTACGTAGCCGATGAGGGAGGACTCTATCCCATCCCTGAACCTGCGGAAACGCTCACAGATGTCGCCCTAACCGACACGGAAATGATGCGTATACCGATCAGAATTCAAAACAGAGTGCTGGGTGTACTTGAGTTCGAACAACCATTGGAAGGCCGAAGCTGGGAAGCTGATGACCAGAACCTAGCCCAGGCTGTGGCGCAAGACCTTGCACTCGCGCTCCAGAACGCTCAATCGCATCAGATTACCCAACAGGCGCTGGATGAGATGCGTGAAGCCGATCGGCTCAAGAGCCAGTTTCTGGCGAACATGAGTCATGAATTACGAACACCGCTGAATTCGATCATTGGATTCTCGCGCGTTATTCTGAAAGGGATTGATGGTCCCATCACAGAAACACAGGAACAAGATTTAACGGCGATCTATAATGCCGGGCAACATCTGCTGGGATTGATTAACGACATCCTTGACGTCTCTAGAATTGAAGCCGGCAAAATGGAGCTCTCATTCACGGAAGTGGACGTCAAAGAAATTATTCGCGGTGTGATGTCGACAGCCGTCGGTCTGGTAAAAGACAAGCCTATTCGGCTTGTCACTGAGGTGCCGGAAGATCTTCCGAAAATCCAAGCCGACAACATACGCGTCCGACAGATCATGTTGAACTTAGTCTCCAATGCGGCCAAGTTCACAATGGAAGGCGAGATTGCTGTGACTGCACGCGTCGTGGAAGACGACGTTCGGGAGATGATACTGGTCACGGTGTCAGACACTGGGCCAGGGATCGATCCCGAAAATCAGAAGAAGCTCTTTGAACCGTTCGCGATGGTGGATGCCTCACCCACTCGAAGGACTGGCGGTACCGGTTTGGGGCTTTCGATCTGCCATCATTTGGTCGAGCTTCACGGTGGAAACATCTGGATCGACAGCGTACCTGGCGAAGGGAGTACCTTTGCCTTTACGATACCAATAGAGCCACATTTCCCTAGCACGGTCACCGAAACAAGTAGCGACGGATCCGACGAGTAAACCCTTGGCTAAGGAGACTCGCTTTGAAAGAGGGGTTCCCGCAGCCGTCGCCTCGGCGATTTCTCTAGGTCTTTGTCCGATCTTTGGTAAACAAGCCATCAACGCGGGGATGTTGTCGCTAGCCGTAGTCGCCTCACGCACCGTGGCCGCGGCAGCTTTGCTCTTCCTCGCCGTTCTCCTCTTCCGCAGACGGTACCTTTACATCTATCCTATCGGTCTTGTGGGTTGTCTCGTCGCAGGTGCGGTCAACGGCATCGGTTCCTTGTTCTTCTACGCGGGGTTGGCCCGGGTTGATGCCAGCCTCGGCCAATTGTTGTATTCCCTCTACCCAGTCTTCGTCGCTGTGCTTCTCTACCTTGATGGCCTACGCCATACCAAAATTACTTTCTTGAGCCTGGCGCTCTGTCTCCCAGCCGTCTTTCTTCTCACGCAAGCATCCACAACGCACATCGATATCCAGGGCGTCGTATATATGCTCACAGCAGGATTCCTCTACGCGGTTCATATTCCTATCAACCAGCGAGTGCTGTACGAGGCGCCGGCTCCGACAGTGACACTCTATACACTTTTTGCAATGACGATCATCGTCGTACCGGCTCAATTCATTTTTTCGACGGGTCTACCCGTAATCCCATCCCCGGCTGTAGTTCCTCTCGTCGGGCTCACACTCGTAACCTTTCTCTCCCGGGTCATGCTGTTTACGGGGGTCAAATCCATTGGCGGGATGCGCACATCGCTTCTCGGCTTAGCAGAACTATTGATTACAGTTGGATTGGCGCATCTTTGGCTCGGCGAGTCGCTCGCCACGTCCCAGTGGGTCGGTGCCAGTCTCCTTTTCCTGGCGCTCGTACTCGCAGGACTCGATCGACCCAGCCCGCCCCCTATACACCGACGCGGCTGGCTCGGGTGGCTTCGTCCCAGGTTCAAGACTCTGGAGATCCCGGAGTTTGAGCGAGCCGAATATGAGCCAGAAGCCGCGCAACACGAGAGATCTGTTACCAAAATCGGCTTCGATCATCCAAGCGCGACAGATGGTTCTGCTGAAGACTGAAACACAAGCGGGCCTCAATCATCCTCCTGGCCTCCTACCTGTGCTATACTGCTCCTGAATATCTTCTTCCCCCACCAATTTCTTGGAGAATGCATGATGATTCATTTTCTGTCCCTTGCCGATTTCTCAGGCGACGAAATACGCAAGATGTTGAACCTTGCGATCCGTTTGAAAGAAGAACGGCGCAATGGAGCGAACAAACCTCTCCTCGCGAACAAGATGCTGGCGATGGTATTTCAAAAACCCAGCCTGCGCACTCGGGTCTCCTTCGATATGGCGATGCGACATCTCGGAGGCGACGCCCTCTATCTTTCCCCGAGCGAAATTGGGCTCGGCAAGCGAGAATCCATCGCAGACGTTAGCAGGGTTTTATCCAGATACGTGGAGATCATCATGGCACGTGTTTTTGATCATGAGCATGTGCTCGAACTCGCCCGATATGCCTCGGTGCCTGTCATCAATGGATTGAGCGATTTCAATCATCCCTGCCAGGCTATGGCGGATGCACTCACGATCCTGGAGCGTTTCGGTACCTTTGAAGGCCTGACTGTCAGCTACGTCGGCGACGGGAATAATGTGGCGACCTCCTTGCTCTTTGTCTGTGCTAGATTGGGGATGAATTTCACCATTGCCTCCCCCGAAGGCTATGATATACCACCCAACGCTCTGGCTCTGGCAGAAGACATGGCGGATGAAAGCAAGATCGAAATCCAAACTATTCGTGATCCCTTCAAGGCCGTCAAGGGAGCACATGTGATCTATACCGACACCTGGGTTAGCATGGGTCAGGAGGATGAGGCCGAAGAGCGCAGAGAAAAGCTCTCTCCTTACCAGGTGAACATGAACCTGGTCTCTGAGGCTGATCCTACGGTAATCGTTCTGCACTGCCTCCCTGCCCATCGCGGGGAAGAAATAACCGACGATGTCGCAGACGGTCCCAATTCGCGCATCTTCCAACAGGCCGAAAACCGCTTACACGCTCAGAAAGCCATCCTAGTTAAGTTACTTACATAATTGCCTCAGAGAAATCCGGCCTACACGCAACCTTACTCGTGGAGAATCTCTCAGGCACTTGGAGAGGATACGCATGAACATTTGCATCCCCAACGAGAGGCGCCCCTTCGAACATCGAGTGGGTCTTCCTCCCGCAGGCGCCGAGATGTTCGTCAAACATGGGCATACAGTGTATGTTGAAAACGGCGCCGGGGAAGGCGCGGGATTTAGCGACGAAGAGTATATTCAATCGGGCGCCAAGATCGTTTATAGCCAGGAAGAGGCCTTCGGGCGCGGCGATCTGGTGCTCAAATTCACGCGACCGCTAAGAGAAGAGCTGGAAATGATGCGCCGGGGCCAGGCAGTCGCCGGATTTTTGCACTTAGCCGCAGCTCGTCAAGATAAAATCGACTTACTCTTGTCGAAAGCCATCACAACCATTGCCTATGAACAAGTACAGGAGGACAGTGGCTATAGGCCCGTTCTGACTCCTCTGAGCCAGATCGGCGGTCGTATGGTCGTTCAGATTGCTGCTCGATTGCTGCAGAACGATCACGGTGGACGGGGAATCTTGCTCGGAGGTGTGACAGGAGTTCCCTCGGCCGAAGTTGTTATCATTGGAGCGGGGGTTGTTGGCACCACCGCTGCAAGGACATTCGCCGGCGTCGGAGCGCACGTCTCTGTCCTCGACATCGATTTACTCTGTTTGCAAAAATTACAAGCTCTGATGAGCCATCCCCTCGTCACAATGCTCTCCACACCCTACAATGTCCGCCGTGCAACTTCGTTTGCCGATGTGGTCATCGGCGCGGTGTTAGCCCCGGGAGAGCGAGCCCCCATCGTCGTCACACGCGACATGGTCACCAGCATGAAGCCAAGAGCTGTGATCATCGATGTCAGTATCGATCAGGGCGGATGTGTCGAAACTTCAAGACCCACCAATCACGGCAGCCCAACCTTTGTCGAAGAAGGAGTTACACACTATTGCGTCCCGAACATGTCCGGTGTGCTCGGACGTACGGCGTCTAACGCACTCTTTTACGGCGCTTATCCATATTTAGAGGCGATCGCTCGTGACGGCCTGGAAGAAACGATCGAGAATAATCCTGCCCTCGGTTTGGGGATCAACACGAGAGACGGCAATGCGGTCCATCTGAGACGTCCGGGCGGGATCGAGAGGGGCGAGGCATGAGTTGGATCGCGGAGTATGAATCCCGCCTCACTTCCGCCGAAGATGCTGTTAAAGTCATCACATCCGGGCAGCGCATCTTCCTAACAGGAAATTGCTCGGTGCCTCAAATGCTGCTCGGGGCGCTTGTGGCACGCGCAGACGAATTACACGACGTTGAAATTGTCCAGGTCCTGACTGTGGGTCCAGCGCCGCACGCCGATCCCGAGATGGAAGGACATTTCAGGATCAACACGCTATTCATCAGTCACAATGTACGCCAAGCCGTTCACGAAGGTCGTGCTGACTTTACACCGTGCTTCCTGTCCGAAGTCCCTCTTCTCTTCCGGGAAGGCCATCTGCCCTTAGACGTGGTCCTAATCCACGTCAGCCCACCAGACGAACACGGCTTCTGTAGTCTCGGGATCGAAGCTGGATTAACCAAAACGCCTGCACGAATGGCGCGCACTGTGATCGCTGAGATCAACGAACGCATGCCAAGGACGCTGGGTGATTCCTTCATCCACTTCTCGAAGATCGATTATGCGGTATCGGTCGATTACCCCCTGGCTGAGCTCCCCATGGGTGAGCCCAATGAATTAAGTATGGAAATCGGCCGTCACATCGCAGAATTGATCGAGGACGGCTCGACGATGCAAATGGGCATCGGATCTATTCCTGACGCCGTGCTGCATTTCTTAAGAGACAAAAAGGATCTTGGGGTGCATACCGAGTTGTTCTCGGATGGTGTGATTGAGCTTGTTACGCAAGGTGTCATCACGAATGAGAAGAAAACACTGCACCCCGGTAAGATTGTGGCAGGTTTTATCCTGGGCACACACCAACTCTACGACTTCGTAGACGACAATCCCATTGTTGAGCTTCACCCGACGGAATACGTCAACGATCCCTTTGTCATCTCTCAAAATGAAAAAATGGTGTCCATTAACTCCGCCATCGAGGTGGATCTTACCGGCCAAGTTTGCGCCGACAGTATTGGCCCCAAGCTCTACTCCGGCGTTGGCGGCCAATTAGATTTCGTCTACGGTGCCTCTCGAAGCGAGGGCGGTAAGCCAATCATCGCACTCCCATCTACTGCCACGTTGAGTGATGGAACTCGTCTCAGTCGCATTGTTCCCACACTCAAACATGGCGCTGGTGTCGTTACCACAAGGAACCATATCCACTACGTCGCCACGGAATTCGGAATCGCACATCTATACAGCATTTCGATTCGCGAACGCGTAAAAGCACTCATCGAGATTGCGCATCCAGACTTCCGACAACAGCTTGAGCGTGAGGCACACGAGCTTAATTACCTGTGAGACGAGTATTGAGAGAACCATCCTGAAACTCATTTGAGAATCCACATTCAAGGAAGGTCCACACGAATCAGGATTTGTTGAAATGAAACGACGATCGAAGATCATAGCCACGATTGGACCGGTTTCTAGCAGCATCGAACGTTTGCGTCAGCTCGTAGAGGCGGGCATGGACGTCGCCCGTCTGAACTTCTCGCACGGGGATCATCCAGACCACGCCAAGGTGGTTAAACGGTTACGTCAAGTAAGCCAAGAAGCCGGTCGAGCGATTGCTATCCTACAAGATCTGAGCGGACCTAAATTACGGACTGGGCGGTTGAAAAACGATGAGCCTGTCTCACTTCTTGAAGGGGTTCGGATCAAGCTTACTCCCCAACCTGTAGAAGGAACCCACGAACGTCTATCCGTGGATTACGACCGACTGGTAGAAGATGTCAAGCCAGGTGAGCGCATACTACTCGATGATGGGCGACTGGAGCTTCGCGTAATAGGTTCAACGGACGAAGAGCTGGAGGCCGAAGTAACTGTAGGTGGCTTACTTGGCAGCAACAAAGGAATTAACATACCCGGAGTCAAACTCTCGACGACACCCCTGACGCAGAAGGATCTGCGGGATCTGGCATTCGGCATGGAACAGGGAGTGGACGCAGTGGCTTTATCCTACGTACGGCGCGCTGAAGATCTCCACGCCCTGCACGATGCCATCTCCGCTTGTTGCCCTGGGAATGAACGCATCCCCATTATCGCTAAGCTGGAACGCCATGAAGCCGTTGAACGCCTCGATAGTATTCTGGAAGCCTGTGACGGGGTCATGGTAGCACGCGGTGATCTCGGTGTTGAAGTATCACCGGAAAAGGTCCCCTCTATCCAGAAGCACATCATTCGGCGGGCAAACGTCAATTTACGCATGGTGATTACGGCCACACAAATGCTCGAGACAATGATGGTCCATTCTCGTCCTACACGCGCTGAAGCCTCGGATGTTGCCAATGCTGTGTTCGATGGAAGCGACGCTCTCATGCTGTCCGGTGAAACAGCTGTTGGAAATTACCCCATCGAGGCGGTCAAGACGATGAATCGCATCATTCTCGACGCCGAAGACCACGCAGCTGAATGGGGATACGAAGCGTGGGACAACACGACACCAACGGAAGACGATGCAGTTGCCACTTCTCATGCCGTGCGCATGTTGGCGCACGATCGTGCCGTTGCCGCCATCGCCGTCTTCACTCGATCTGGCCGGACAGCAAGCCTGATCTCAAAAGTGAGGCCAAACGTGCCAATCCTCGCATTCACTCCCGAAGCTCTCACGTACCAAAGGATGGCGCTCTTGTGGGGTGTCATCCCTTTCCTCGTCCCCATGTCGAATTCCGTTGAGGAGATGATTGCACATGTGCGAGATGCGTGTCTGTCCTCAGGTATCGTGAAACACGGTGAACAGGCTATCCTGGTCGCAAGTTTACCCATCGGTGCGATGGGCCCCCCGAATTTCATACTGCTGCACCGAGTAGAGTAGCTGTAGTATCGAGCTCGCCATTTTTCGACCTCGTTCACCGCTTGCGCGGCTCTCTCCTCTCTGGATGATGAAGAATTCCAATCGTCCTGAGCGGAGGGCCACCCGCAGGGTGGACCGCAGTCGAAGGACGGTGATTCAAGAATTCCCAAAAGAAACTTTGCATAGAGCACGAGGTCGTAAAGGTTCCTTCGACCTCGTTCGCCACTCGCGCGGCTCCTCTGCTCAGGAGTATATTTATTGGAATACAAACGCCCTTATAACCGATCCCTGATCGCATCCACGATCTGGGTCGCGACATCCTGGGGGGTTCCTTCTAGGAAGATCTTTCTCCGCTCCCTGGTCTCGGCATGATCTAGGCCAATGACGATGGTCGGAGAGCCCTTCTGACCGATGTGAGCTTCATCCGCACCCAACATCTCCTGATCCCAAACCAGGACCGAGGCCTCATCAAACGCCCATTCCTTGATGCCGAAATCCATAAAACGAGGCTCGTTCGAAGCAGTCTTGACCGAAATCACAGCCGGAGTTGGAACCTCGAGCACTTCATGCCCACCTTTGATTTCACGCTTGCCTTTCACCCTACCCCGCGAGCGATCCAATTCGATGTGCCTCACCAGCGTAATCTGAGCGGCATTGAGCCATTCCGCCAATCCCGATGGAACCTGACCCGTGGCCCCGTCGGAAGATTCTTCCCCGCAGAATATCAGATCGACGGAACCTAAACTCTCGATCCCTTTTGCCAGCGTGTAGGTAGTCGCCAATGTGTCGGCGCCGGCGAAAGCGCGATCGCTAAGCAAGATTGCCTCGTCGGCGCCCATCGCCAGTGCGATCCTCAAGAAAGGCTCCACAAACGGAGGACCCATAGAGAGGATTGTGACACGTCCCCCATGATGATCCTTAACCTGCAACGCCATCTCGAGCGCGTTCATGTCGGGAGGATTAAATTCCGACCGTGCATTTGCCCGATCCAATCGATGCGTCTCGGAGTCGACGCGGATCTCCTCCGATTTGGGGACCACCTTCATACACACGACCATATGAAGCTCATGCATGGGTCACTTCAACTTCGGCTCGCATCGTTTCGATAAGCGCAGGCACCACTTCAGCCACGTTCCCGACGACACAGTAATCGGAATAATCGAAGATCGGCGCCTCCGGATCCGAGTTAATGGAGACGATGACACCTGCATTCTGGATACCGACCACGAAATGAAAAGCACCGCTGATCCCACACGCAAATGCGACGTTCGGTCGACAAACGACGCCCGTCTGGCCAATCTGACGTTCGCGCTCAATATGCCCCTCGTCAACTGGCGGACGGGTTGCGCCGATCTCCCCACCCAGTAAACGGGCTAAGTCTTGCATGAGCTCGAAATCACCGTCAATTCCACGACCCCCGCAAACGAGAACAGGCGCCTGGGTCAAATCTACGCCCTTGCCAACAATCCGCTCTACAATGCGAGTTTGGATCTGAGTCTCATCTAGCTGGAATGAGACCTCTAGCATCTCTCGAGATCGTCTTTTTTCCACTCTTTGAGCTGTGAATACCCCAGGCCTCACAGTGGACATTTGAGGTCGATGGTCGGGAGCTTCAAGCAAAGCCAATACTCCCCCACCAAACCCTGTCACTTCGGAAGTGAGTACACCGCGTTCGGAATCCAAACGTAAGTCGGTGCAATCTGCGTTCAGGCCCGTTCGTAAACGAACGGCTAGCCGCCCTGCGAGATCGCGCCCATTGGGCGTAGCTCCACAGAGAAACACGCTCGGTTTACCCTGCTGAATCGCCTGGTATGCTGCATGTGTATAGGCGTCAACCGTGAAGCGCTTTAGAAGCGGATGGTTCAACAACCAAACTTGATCGGCACCGAAATCAAAGGCTTGCTTTGCTAAGCCTTTGACCCTGTATCCGAGCATGAGACCCACCAAAGGCCAATCAGCCTCGTCCGCAAGTTGTCGACCTTTTGAAAGCAACTCTAATGAGACGTTTTCTAGATTTCCCCCAGATTGTTCCAGGAACACCCAGACGCTCTTCTGCTCTTCCTGAACGCCGTATAGGGATGCGACCAAATGATCTTCTCCTTCAAGTGCCAGACT
>WVZH01000480.1:81449-81948 GCA_011772595.1 Anaerolineales bacterium | reverse complement strand
GTCTAATACCCTGAGATTTGGTATCTTCAACGCCTTGATACTGTCCTCCAGACAAGCGACACAATACGGACAGCTGGTCGCGATAAGAGAGGCGTCTGTCCCAACCGCCTCACGAACGCGCATATCGGAGAATCGTTCGTTCGCTGGCGTCTCCATCCACATCCTACCTCCCCCACCACCACAACACAGCGCATCCTCCCTGGAGTGCTCCATCTCCACGAACTCAAGGGACTTTATCGATTCGAGAATTCGTCTAGGAGCCTCAAAACTTTGATTCCTTCGTCCCAAGAAGCAAGGGTCTTGGTAGGTCACCCTTTCCTCCAGTGTCCCTCGCAGTACAAGGCGATTCGTGGTCAGAAGCTCGTCCAGGACCTGGGTGTAATGCATGGGGAAGAAGGATTCGTGGACAGATGTGTACTCGTTCAGAAAGACATCGTAGCAATGAGGGGAGACTGTCATCAACCTGCTCACACTTCGCGCCTTAAAAACCTGAGCCGCT
>WVZH01000480.1:23187-81381 GCA_011772595.1 Anaerolineales bacterium | reverse complement strand
GGAGGCTGGAACAACGGATTGTTGTTCCAGTATACAGACCACAACATGGATGGAAGACCGTCCAGGCTTTTTCGACGCTTCCAGAGCATGTACCTCAAACCACGCAAGACTTCGGCAATCGGAACATCCCGCGGACAATATGCCTCACACTGTGCACAGGCCGTGCACAGCCAGAGAGATTCCTGCCCATCATTGATGCCGAGTTGCGCGCGCCGAACGAGATCGCGGACTATGATCGTTTCGTCACGTACCAAGCCCCAGGGACAGCTAGCCGTGCAGACTCCGCACTGAAAGCACGGCGACGCTGCGCCGTCGGTTAACTCGATCAACTCTTCCCAGAGATCGTCGTCCAGAACCCTCGATTCATGCGTGTCCATCATACTCACCGCTCAGTGATGCAAACCCACTCGCCAACACCTATCCTTCCTCTTCAGAACCAGAAACTATCTCCCTCAATCCATGTATGTGGTTTTGTATGATTGAGTCCATCTCGGCAATTTTCTCAGCGAACTCCCTACCCTCAGCTGCCGAAATCCACTGCAATTGCAGACGCTCTTTGTCGATTCCTTTACGGGCGAATTTCTTTTGCCAATGCTGAAAACGTTTCCAGGTAAGGCGATTGGCGTAGTTGTAATGGCAGTCCGATCCGGTGTCGGTCAATCGGCAGCCGGTGATCAGTACCGCCCCGGCACCTCTATCAAATGCGTGGGAGACAAAATCCTCATCGAAGCGAGCCGAGCACATCGTACGGATAATCAGGGCGGACGGTGAATATTGTCGCTTCTCGATCCCTGCGAGATCTGCCCCGGCATACGAACACCAGTTGCAGGTAAATACGAGGCACTTCTCTTCAGGTCTCTCTTCCAAGGCTGCGTCCACCTGTGCAAGGATTTGATCTTTCGTGAAGTAAGGCATCTCGATGGCGTCAAAATTGCATTCCGCAGCGCAATTCCCACAACCCATGCACACCGCCTTGAGGACCTTGATCGTGCCCTTCCCAGGCTCCCCGATCTGCTCTATGGCACCATACGGGCACACCTTTACACACCGCATGCACCCGTTACACAAGTCGTCAAAGACTTGAGCTGTAAGTGGCTCTTTCTCGATCACTCCTCGGGCAAGCAAAGCAGCAGCTTTTCCTGTCGCTGCAAGCGCTTGCGCCATGGACTCGCGTACATCCTTCGCACTTTGAGCTGTTCCGGCCAGGAAGATCCCCTGTGAGGACGTTTCAGCTGGCCCCAGTTTCGGATGCAGCTCCATAAAGAAACCGTCTTCGCTATGAGCCAGCTTCAATTGATCGGTCAGGTTGTCCTCCGTCGGACGCAATCCGACGACGAGCACGAGCAGATCGGTTGGGATGAGGATCCTCTCACCCAAAAGGTGATCGAGCAACTCGACGTGTCCCTCTTTGAACAAAAGTGCTTCGCCAGGTTCGCGATCCACGTCATAGCGGAAGAATTGAATACCAGCTCGCATGGCGGCTTCGTATTCTTCCTCCGCTTGGCGGCTGTAGGTGCGAATGTCCTTAGATATCACCCGCACTTTCTTCCCCATCTCCCGCAAACGTTTCGCTTGAGAGATCATCGAACTGCAACAATAGCGAGAACAACCCATCGCTTCGTTGCGAGATCCGACACAAGCGATAAAGGTGATACGCTCAGCTTCCGGACCGCCATCCAATAACAAGGATTCCAATTCCAGGTTGGTAATCACACATGGATTGTCGCCATAACCGAATTCATCAGGCCGGTAGGGGATCGAGCCCGTCGCCACGATGATCGCTCCAGCCTGAAGTTCTTCTCCTGTTGTCAACTTGGCATGGAAATCACCAACGATGCCACCTATGGTCTCAATTTCCGTACCCAAATACACTTTCACGTCGCTGTGATCGATTTCCTTCAACTTGGTCTCGAGCAACTCACACGCCTTATACCCAGCAGGAGAAATCTCGTCGAGCCTACGAAGCAAGCCGCCAAGCTGTTGCTGCTTCTCTACAAGATAGGTCTCAAATCCCTGGTCGTCGAGTGCAGCAGCTGCTGTCATACCTGCGATCCCGCCACCGACGATCAGCACGCTCTGCTTGAGTGGGAGTTGTTGGATTTCAAGCGGTTCCAGACGTCTTGCCTTCTCCACCGCCATCCACACCATATCCATCGCCTTGCGAGTGGCAGCCGGCTTGTCCTCTTTGTGAACCCAGGAGTCCATGTTGCGGATATTCGACATCACCAACAGGAATGGATTCAGGCCCGCGCGTGTCATCACACCCCGGAAGATTGACTCATGCGTTTTAGGAGAACAGGCTGCCACAACGACGCGGTTGATGTTTTCCTTTCGTATCGCCGTCTCGATCTCAGCTTGTGTATTCCCCGCGCAAGAGAACATCTGATCCGATGCTAGAACCACGTCAGGCAATTTCTTCGCAAATTCTACAACCGCCCCGACATCAACCACTCCAGCGATGTTATTTCCACAATGACAAACGAAAACTCCAATTCGAGGCGTCTCGATATCTTCCATAGGCTCGATCTCAGGTGCTTCCGGCCAAAATCTCGTCCTGAGGTGGCTGAGTGCCAGGGAAGCAGCGCCACTGGCTTCCGCCACGCTGTCCGGGATATCTTTGGGTCCCGACACGCAGCCGGCCGCATAAACACCCTCGCGCGTGGTCGCCACCAGGCCGCCGCGTGATTCCAACGAGCGAATAAACCCATCTTCATCCAGTTCGATTCCCAAGCGAGCGGATAATTCCTTCAGGCCATCGGGCGGCCGCACGGCATTGGCAAGGACAACCATGTCGTATGTTTCTTGCACACGAGCCGCGTTCTGGGTGTCCTCATAGGTGACCTGTATTCGGCGGCCATTGGGAGCGATGCGAGACGGACGCCCTCGAACAAAGCGGGCACCAGCTTGCTCCGTTCTGGCCCAGAATCCATCAAATCCTTTTCCGTAGGCGCGTATATCCATGTACAGTACTGTGACTTCAGCCACACCGTGATCGAGTGCCTGATAGGCGTGTTTGATCGAGTACATGCAACAGAATCGCGAACAATAGTGGAAAAATCTTCGATCGCGCGATCCAACGCATAATACAAAAAGGATCTTCTCAGGATGATCTCCGTCTGATGGTCTGATGATCTCGCCTCCGGTGGGTCCTGCGGAGTTGATCAGCCGCTCGAATTCGAGCGCTGTCAAGACATCCGCATGTGCACCATAGCCGAATTCTCGCATCCGACGAGGATCGAAGCTGTCGTATCCCACAGCTACGACGATTGAACCCACGCGTCTTTTATGCACGACCTCATGGGGCATGAGAAAATTAATGGCTTTCGGAGTACATGCTTCATAACATCGATTACAGGGTAGATAATTTGGCGGGTCGTTCAGGCAGTGGAGGATATCGACCAAGTAGGCACCGGGCACAGATTGCGGGATGGGTGTGTAAATCGCCCTGCGCACGGCCATCCCCGAATCGTACTCATTCGGAAGCACGACCGGGCAAACCTGGGCGCAATCACCGCAGCGCGTGCACTCATCTGTGACCAATCGCCCACGCTGTCGAATGCCAACCTCAAAATCCCCTGGCCACCCCTCGACCGTGTCCAACTCGGCCAGGGACAATATCTCGATGTTAGGATGAAGATCGACCTGCGACATTTTTGGAGCTTCAATACAGATAGAGCAGTCGAGTGTGGGAAAGTTCTTGTCCAGCACGGCCATAATGCCGCCGATCGTCGGCTGGCGTTCCACAAGGACAACACGCGCGCCCGCTTGTGCTAAGTCGAGCGAGGCTTGAATACCCGCAATGCCACCGCCGATGACAAGAACCGAGTCGCTCATTCTATCTGTTCCTGCAACGGAACATAGGAAAATCCCACTTCGAACGCTTTTCTATTCAGCTCGAATGTGCTCGGACGCACCGTCGTCTCAACCGCACGCTCGACGGCTTCCCTCACGATGAGATCGTCCGCTGCGGTGAGAAAACCGATCATGATCATATTGGCGACAATGCGGCGCCCAAGCTCTTCGGCCATTCTTGTCGCCGGAATTCCTAACACTTGATCGCCACTTTCTGGGACCACGAGATCGCCCTCGATGATTACAAGTGCATCCGCTTTGGCTAGTGGACGGAAGCGGCTGTAACCTTCCTGTGAGAGCGCAACCAAAACGTCCGCTTGTTGGATGAAGGGAAAATCTATGGGGCGGTCTGCAACCACGACGCTGGCGCTAGACGCCCCACCACGCGCTTCCGGGCCGTAGGACTGCGTCATCACGGCGAAAAGATCTTGATACAACGAGAACGCCTTTCCAAGGATGTAACCGAACAGGCCTACACCTTGTCCTCCGAATCCGGAAATGCGGATCTCCCTTCTCAAGAATCAGCCCCCTTCCTCACAGGTTGAAAAGGCGTCAGACTACGGTCAACAAAACGCCCAACATAGATCGGATTGTCACCGGTTAAATCGATGCCCACATCATCCAGAGGGACGCCGTCCGCAAGCAAACATCGCTGGCGATAAAGCATCATTTCTTCCAATCCGTCTTCAAGATTATTGGACTTACCAAATCCAACCGGGCAGGGGGATAAAACCTCAATGAAAGAGAACCCGGGTTTCTCGAATGCATAGAGAATGTCTTGTCTGACTTGGCGAACGTGCATCGTCGTCCATCGCGATACGAAGTTAGCGCCGGCGGCTGCAAGCAGGTACGGGAAATTGAATGGATGTTCGGGATTACCATAGGGGGAGGTTGTTGTCTTTGCCCCGAAAGGTGTCGTGGGTCCGGATTGACCTCCTGTCATGCCGTAGTTGAAGTTATTAGCGCACAGTACTGTGATATCAACATTCCGTCTGGCGGCGTGGATTAAATGGTTCCCTCCAATAGCAGCGAGGTCGCCATCCCCACTAAACACTAGAATCTCCAATTCTGGTTTGGCAAGCTTCAATCCAATAGCGAACGGGATCGCCCGGCCGTGTGTGGTGTGATAGGAGTCTATTTCCATATAACCCGCCACTCGACCGGAACAACCGATGCCCGATACGACGACATGTAGGTCGGGAGGGACGCCCGAATCTAAAATCGCATGGGCATAACAACGCATAGCGATCCCGATACCGCAGCCAGGGCACCAGATGTGCGGCATACGGTCTGCACGTATGATCTCGTCTAATGGGTGTTTATCGACGACGACCGTCGCCATGACGTGCGACCTCCCTGATCTTCTCTAGAATCGGCTCAGGGGGCATCATGGCGCCACCGGCATGATGCACACCCAACACGGGTTGGGTAACATGACGCTCGAGCTCGCGGATCATTTGCCCAAGATTCATTTCGGCAACGATAAACGCGTCGGCTTGTTGAGCGATCTCCTTAATTTGTTTTTCCGGAAAGGGCCATAGTGAGACCAGGCGCATGAACCCAACCGGAACGCCCTCCTGACGCGCGTCTTTCACTGCACGGCGGGCCGAGCGGGCTGTGCTACCAAAAGCAAGCACCACAATGCGTGCGTCGTCCATCCAGTGTTCTTCAGTGAGGATCATCTTGTCAGCGTTGCAGCGGACCTTTTCCACCAAGCGCTTAACCAACTGGTCGTGGACTGAGGCGGACATATCTGGGTAGCCACGCTCATCGTGTGTTAGACCCGTGTAATGGATACGGTAACCCTCTCCCGCATGCACCATGGGCGGGACAAGGTCTTCGTCCTCCACCAAAAAGGGCTCAAACGACTCTCCGGGCTTCTTCTCGGGTCGCTTCCTCTCCCAGCGATCAATTTGATCTATTCCTGGGATATCGACTCTTTCCACCATATGCCCAACGACTTCATCGGCCATCAGCAGAACGGGGATCCGATAACGATCGGAGACGTTGAAAGCATGCACGGTGAGGTCGAACATTTCCTGAGGAGACCAGGGTGAATACGCGACGATTTCGTAATCCCCATGAGTCCCCCATTTCGCCTGCATCACGTCAGCCTGCCCTGGAAGTGTGGGAAGCCCGGTTGATGGCGAACCGCGTTGAACGTTGACCAACACGCAAGGGATTTCAAGCATGACCGCAAGTCCGAGATTTTCCATCATCAGACTGAAACCCGGCCCGGAGGTTGCTGTCATCGCACGAGAACCAGCGGCAGAAGCTCCTAGCACCGCCGCAATACTGCCTAGCTCGTCCTCCATCTGAATAAAAACGCCTCCCGTTTGAGGGAGCCGTCTCGCCAAAAGCTCTGCAATTTCTGTGGAGGGGGTGATCGGATATCCACCAAAGAAAGTGCACCCCGCCGCAATCGCGCCTTCGGCGCATGCATGGTCGCCGTGCATGAAGTGTTTTCCACTCAGAATGCTCGTATCACTCACTCGCTGGCCTCCTGAGTGAAGATGGCGAACTCGGGACACACCATGGTGCAGAAATCGCAATACACACAGGAATTCTCTTTTCCAGGTGCGATTTCAGGGTAATGATATCCTTTGGTGTTGGTGCCGGAAGATACCTGCAGCACTTGTTGCGGGCACAAATCAATGCAAATGCGGCAACCCTTGCAACGCTCGGGGATAAGATACACGATCCCCTGAGGGATTGTCACTTGCTCCAAATCTAGTGGTGTACGGGCGAAAACTCTCATGCAGCCCTCACAACACGCACGATGATCTCATGAAAGCGAAGGATACCAATCCTACACTTCACCTCCCATAAAAGCAAAGACAAACGATTTGCGCGTCGAAGCGTTAGAGCCTGACATAGATTAATTAAAGCACGATGCTTCCTACGCAATGTAGGTTGAAAACCCGCAGGGTACAAGTACCGTCTGTCAGAGAAAGGCATGAATTTTGGCACGTACCAACGTACAAATTGCATCCAAATTATGCGTTATTATCAAAAATCAGGTGACCGGCACTTTAAAAGTGCCGGTCACCTGACGACTAGCGGGGATGACACCCCTGCTGTCGTCCAGTTTGTTGTGGTTTAGCTCCAAGATGTCAGGCAAGTAATTGTTCCCCACCCGAATGAACTCTGTACACCATGAATCTCCCCGAGCCATGATTGCTCCTAACCTTTTAGGCAGGTATAATCGCGTCGATCTCACGGGCCGTGAATCATCGGATGGGTATTAAGAAAACGTGCGCGAGGAGGAGCATGCTTGGGCGTCCATGCCGGCGAAACGCTGGTGTGTGCCCATGTTTTTCATTCTAGACAGCATGTAACATTTCCATCCTTGCTCCAGCTTCGAACAATCGAACGAACAAGGGGTACCGATGGCCCGCCTGCATGAATACCAAGGAAAGGCACTGCTTAGAGACGCGCAAATACCCATCCCCAGGGGTGGTCCTGCGAACTCGCCCAAGGAGGCCAAGGCAGTCGCTGAGGAGATTGGCGATAGCGTTGTTGTCAAGGCTCAGGCTTGGGTCACTGGCAGGGCCGGATTGGGAGCCATCCGTTTCGCAGATACACCCGAGCAGGCCTTCCAAGCTGCGGATGACATCCTGGGTACGAAGATTGATGGCTTCTCCGTCGACACAGTCCTGGTTGAAGAACGTCTGGAGATCGAGCGTGAATTTTTCGCAAGCGTCATTATCGACGACCAGGCGCAGGCACCGTTAATAATCTTCAGTCGTATTGGCGGCACAGGGATCGAGCAAATCGTTCAGGAGCATCCAGATGCAGTCGCCCGACGTACCATCGACATTCGTAGCGCTCTTCTAGACCATCAAGCTCGAGACCTTGTACGCAAAACGGATCTGCACGGTAAGCTACAGCTCAAACTCGCCACCCTACTAGTTCGGCTATACGCAGTGGCCCACCGCTATGATGCCCGCGTCGCCGAGATCAACCCACTGGCACTCACCACTGATGGTGAGCTCGTTGCGGTCGATTGCCGCATCACATTAGACGATTATGCCGTCTACCGCCATCCGGAATTGGGGATCGAAATCGCTCGCGAGTTCGACCGACCTCCCACCCCATTAGAAAGAATCGCTTGGGAAGTTGAAAAAAACGACTACCGTGGGACATTCTACTTCATTCAATTAAAGGAAGAATTCAAGTCCGGAGAAGGTGTCATTGGATTCCACGGCGCCGGCGGCGGCGGATCGATGATGAGCATGGACGCCGTTCTGAATCAAGGCTATACCCTCGCCAACTATGTGGACACTTCTGGCAACCCTCCCGCCTCTAAGGTTTACCGAGCTGCACGTATCATCCTGGCACAGAAAGGCATCGATGGCTACTTCGCATCTGGATCTGGTGTGGCTTCGCAAGAGCAGTTTCATAGTGCGCGCGGCCTCGTCAAAGCTTTTCTGGAGGTGCCTCTCACCGTACCCGCCATCATACGGCTCGGGGGGAACGCTGAGGAACGGGCCATCGAGATTCTTGCGCGTGCAACCGAAGCCATCCCTGCACCAGTCGAGGGATACGGAAAAGACAATGCCCCTGAGTTCTGTGCTGAAAGACTGAACGAATTGATCAAGGCTCACAAACCACGAAACGACGAACCACCTGGCCGTACGAAGCCAGAGCCTCAAGAGCCCTACCGCTTTGAGACTGTCACAGGTGGCATGGTGACACTCGATCACAGTGTCTGCAAGGAGTGCGCCACGAAGTTTTGCGTCGAGAGCTGCGTGCCGCAGATCCTCGAACTCAAGGACGATGTGCCCGTGTTGAACATCTCCCTTGAACAAGCCAAGAAAGGTGGTTGCACCGAGTGCTTGGCGTGCGATATCGAATGCTACTTTGAAGGCGAACGCGGCGGTTTCGTCGCGCTGCCAATTCCAGGACTTGATGAACTTGCTTTTATCTCATAAACGAACCATCCCTGTCGAAGTAGCTCGGAGCCGACATGTCCATACTCATCGATGAAACGAAGAAGGTGCTCGTCCAAGGCATTACCGGACGCGAGGGACGATCACGCACCCGTCTGATGAAGGAGTACGGAACCCAGGTCATCGCTGGCGTGACTCCAGGAAAAGGCGGGCAGAAAGTTGAAGACATCCCCGTGTTCGATACCATACTGGAAGCCCGGGAAAATGTCGGAGCGATTGACATTAGCGTCCTATTCATCCCCGCTCCACTCGTCAAAGGCGCAGCGCTAGAGGCGATCGACGCTGGAATTCACTTGCTCGTGATCGTCCCAGACAGAGTCCCGATCTACGATGTGCTCGAGGTCGCGGAAGCTGCCCGGCGAGCCGGGGCTCGCTTCGTTGGTCCAAACACGCTGGGTGTTCTTTCGCCAGACAAAGCTGTGTTGGGGATGATAGGAGGGAGAGCGGTGTCGGCGCGTTCCTGGTTTTTCCCTGGTCCTGTCGGCATCTGTTCCCGCTCGGGCGGGATAACATCATCGATGGCGTATTATTTGGCACAGGTTGGAATTGGCGCCTCAACCCTTGTCCACGTTGGTGGTGACGTCGTCGTCGGGATGCCACTCCCTGAAGTCGTAAGAGAGTTCGAATCAGACGACGAGACGCAAGCCATCGTAATGTTTGGGGAGATTGGTGGAAGCCAAGAAGAAAGTGTGGCTGATCTGGTCGTATCTGGAGAGATCACGAAACCCATCGTGGCGTTCATCGGCGGCAAGGCGGCCAAGAGCGGTACCCGATTTAGCCACGCCGGGGCGATCATCGAAGGCGGTCGTGGTACTCACGAAGGAAAAGTTGAACGCCTGCGAGAAGCGGGTGTGACAGTCGTGGACGCTTTCGGCGCGCTACCTCAAACGACGAAATCCGTCCTCAGAGAACACGGAATCCTCCCATGAGCAAAACGAGCTGGAAAACTTCAGTCACCAAGATTCAGCCCAACGAAGTGCGTTTGCGCGGCTACCGTATCGATGAACTAATGGGACGCGTAACCTTTGCAGAGGCGATTTTCCTTGCCCTAACCGGCGAGCTCCCACCTCCAAAAATCGCACGCCTACTCGATGCCATGCTGGTCTCATCCATTGATCACGGCGCGACACCACCGTCCGCATTAGCCGCGCGCACCGCAGCGTCAACAGGCGCACCCCTCAACGCCGCTATTGCTGCCGGAATTCTCTCGATCAATCGATACCACGGGGCGGCGATTTTCGACTGCATGGGGGTTCTTGAAGAGGGTCTGCAGCGCGCAGCCGCTTCTGAGAGCAACTTAGATCGCGTGGCCGCAGACTTGGTTGCCGAATACAGGCAAGCCAAGAAACGTATTGCCGGACTCGGTCACCGCATCCATCGTGACGATCCTCGCACGAGAAAGCTCTTCAGACTCGCTGAAGAACTCGGCGTAGCGAATAGTGGGGTGGCTATGATGCGCGCCATCCATCAAGCTTTCACCTCCGCAGGCAAGGAATTACCGATAAACGTCGATGGTGCCATCGCCGCCCTGCTGGTCGACCTGAAACTGCCACGCGAGTTGGCCAACGCTTTCTTCATCATGGCGCGTGTGCCCGGCCTTGTGGCCCACGTTCACGAGGAGCAAACAAGAGAGCGCGCAATGCGCATCATTGATCCAACAGAGCACGAATACGACGGACCACCAGCGCGGTCGGTGGATTGAGAAAATAGGCCACGTTGAAGGTTCGCTTTGAGAGAAACCCGGCAATAGCCTCGAAATGGTGTATGGAGAGAGATCGATGTCAAGTGAACTATCAGATTTGATCCCCGAATTCAACGAAATCCGTGATGAAGACTTGAGAGCAAGCGTTCTGGCTGTCTGGGAGGAAGCCTTGCAAATCGGTGGCTGGAGTCTCAAAGACCTCCAGAAATTACCTTACACTCTCCTGGTCGAAGACGTCGATATCTCCTTTCCGCAGCACGTGAGCGTCGTCTGCCGCCTTTGCATCGCTATGGAGCATGTTCTGAAAGAAGCTTACCCGGATCGGTACGATATCGATCGCGACACACTTGTTGCCGGAGCGCTACTGGCCGATGTGGGGAAGCTGATCGAATTCCGTGAGCAAGATGGCGAGTACCATTGGGCAAGTATGTACCAATATATGCGTCACCCTTTCACAGGCGTGGGTTTGTGTTTCAAACACGACATCCCCGAAGCTGTGATGCACATCGTAGCAACGCATTCCTGGGAGGGCGACAAATTCAAGCGCCGCCCCGAAGCGATTATCTTCCACCATGCGGATTTTACGGATTTTGAGTTGACCAAGTACAAGGGATGAAGTACTTAGGCGCTTGGACACTTGGGCACTTAGGCACTTGGGGATCTTGTAAAAAGGGATTGGGGAGCATGGATTTGGGATCTATGGGTTTGATCGAATAGAGGAGAGAGGATGGGGCGGACGTTTGCGGAAAAAGTGTTGGCAAAGAAGGCGGGCCTAAAGGAGGTCGTACCCGGTCAGATTGTAGAGATAACGCCGGATGTTGCTCTCTCGCACGACAACACGGCTCCCATCTATGGGATCTTCAAGGAGATGGGTGGTGATCAAGTTTTCAGACCGGAGATGCACGCCGTCTTTCTCGACCACGCTGCACCTGCGCCGACCACAAAGCACGCCGAAAATCACCGCGTCATTCGGGATTTTGTCCGCGATCAATGCATCCCACATTTCTTCGAAGTCGGTCGAGGGATATGCCACCAGGTGCTTGTCGAAGAGGGCCTGGCCTTGCCTGGTGAAGTGGTGCTTGGATCGGACTCTCACACCCCTCACGCAGGTGTGATGGGGGCATTTGGCGCAGGAATCGGACGTAGTGAGATGGCGTCTGTCTGGGCGATCGGAAGCCTATGGCTGCGAGTACCCGAAAGTATGAAAATCATCGTGCATGGTCGACTCCCCTCAGGTGTATACGCCAAGGACCTGGCGCTAAAAGTCATCCGGGACCTCGGTGCAGACGGCGGGCTTTATCGCTCCGTAGAGTGGCATGGCGAGGCGATCGAATCCCTCAACCTGGCAGAACGCGCTGTGCTACCCAACATGATGGCTGAGATGGGCGCCAAGAACAGCTACCTCTCCCCAGACCGCTCTGTCTTTGAATTCCTTAAAGACAGGGCCAAGCGACCCTATGAGGCGCTGTACCCAGACCCGGATGCGATTTACACACAAACCGTAGAATACAACGCCGCAGATCTGGAGCCGATGATCGCATGCCCACACACCGTGGACAACGTGATGCCCTTATCACAGGTCCAGGGAAAGCGCATCGACCAAACCTTTCTTGGCACGTGTACGAACGGTCGGCTGGAAGACATGGCAGTAGCGGCGAGCGTCCTCGAAGGAGAACGCCTGGCGGAGGGCGTGCGCATGATTGTCATCCCCGCGTCGTCTCAAGTCTACTTGGATGCGATGATGGCAGGGTATTTAGATGTCTTCATCCGTGCTGGAGCTGCGATCGAAAGCCCAGGTTGNNATAAGTAGCGCCAATCGAAACTTTCGTGGACGTATGGGAACGAAGGAGAGTGAGATCTACCTCGCCAGCCCTGCCGTTGTTGCCGCGTCGGCGATTGCCGGTGTCATTACACATCCAAAGGATTTGTCCTGATGACAGTGATTCGAGGTCGCGTTTGGAGATATGGCGATAACGTCAACACGGACGTCATCTTCCCCGGGAAATACACCTACACGGTAAGCGATCCTGCAGAGATGTCGCAATATGCGCTAGAAGATCTCGACCCGCGGTTCGCAAAAGAAGTCCAGGCGCAGGATGTCATTGTGGCGGGAAAGAATTGGGGATGCGGGTCCTCACGCGAGCAAGCTGTAACCTGTTTAAAACAGAGCGGACTCGGCGCGATTGTGGCTAAATCCATTGCTCGAATTTACTATCGCAACTGTCTCAACGCCGCGTTGCCGGCGCTGATCTGCCCCGAGGCCGTGGATGCCATCCAAGAGGGTGAAAGCGTCGAGATCGATCTTGAAACCGGAGTGATCCGTTGCGCAGCGGGAGATTATAATTTCTCTCCACTCCCGGAATCCGTGATGCAAATCTTTAACGCAGGCGGCCTCATCGAATATACGCGACGACGCCTGGAAGCCCAACAAACTTCCAGGTAAGAAGCCGATCATGAAACCTCTGACCTTGGCGACTCCACACTGATCAAGGTGCTTAATGGCTGATTTACGGAGAAATTTCTCCACCCCCTTCGACACATCTCCCATCCTGAAGGCCTTATGGCGATCCGTTTATTGGGTCTCCTTTCCGTTTGGCATTATCGGCTTCGTGCTCCCCATCTACGGTGAGGCGCTCGGCGCAAGCGCATTCGAAATCGGCGGTTTCTTTTCGGCGTTTTCGGTGATCCCGGTAATCGTTCGCCCATTCTTGGGTCGCTTGCTCGATCGGTGGGGACGAAGACCTTTTCTTCTCATCGGACTCTCTGGCTACGCGGTAACGATGGTTTTGTTTCTCATTGCTGATTCAGTGGTCATGTTGACTGTGGCGCGTTTCGTCCAGGGTATCGGTGCTGCATTTTTATGGATCACAGCGTACACCATCATCGCAGACCTCGCGCATGAAACCGGTCGCGGGCGTGAGTTTGGCACCATCGACGAGGCACTCAATCGAGGCGCCATCCTTGGCACATTCATCGGATTCGTTATCATGTTTTCCATGTCAAACGCGGGTTTCGGATGGAGGCCCATATGGTTTTGGATGTTCGCCGGCTACACCCTTCCTGCACTGATCGGTTGTTGGCATGGATTTCGCGGCGTCCCTGAAACACGCCCCACCTCATCCGATCCACTCCGTCGACAGCGTCCGGTATCCCGGCAATTGATCGCCCTCATGATGATCGTGTTTATCACAGGCGCCTCAACCGCAATGGTCTGGCCTATCCTCGTCGTCTTCCTGCGCAAGAATCTAAATGCAGAATTCTGGGCAATCGGCTCGGCGTATCTACCAGCCGCCTTGCTCAATTCCTTCTTACCTTCACGCGTTGGAATCCTAGCCGACCGGTTAGGTAGAAAAAAGCCGATGATCGTGGGGTTACTCATTGGTGCCGTTGCATCAGCGTTGATTCCTAGCTTGCGAAGCGTTCTTGCGCTGGCGATACTGTGGTCCGTCGAAACCCTGGGATACATCGCTGCTGCACCAGCGGAGCGCGCCTACGTGGCAGACATCGCTGGCGAAGACGTGCGAGGGACAAGCTACGGCTTGTACACCTTTGCCTACTTCTTGGGAGCAATATTCGGTCCGTTGATGGGCGGTTGGCTGTATGACACGCGCGGTTATGCGACACCCTTCTATCTCAATAGCGTTGTGCTCCTCGTGGGGGCGATACTCGTAGCTGCTGTGCTACGCGAAACACGAATGCGAAAGGTCGCTGTCCCTACATCGCACGCATAGGAGAACTTCTATATGGCTAAATACCGCATTGCCTGGATGCCCGGGGACGGAATCGGCGTGGACGTAATGGAAGCGGCACGCATCGTTCTCGACGCTCTCAAACTCGACGCCGAATACATCCCGTGCGATATCGGATGGGAATTCTGGTGCAAAGAAGGGGACCCTCTCCCTCAAAGAACCATCGAGACCCTGAGGACCTGCACCTGCGGACTCTTCGGTGCAATTACCTCGAAACCGAAAGAGGAAGCGGCAAAGGAACTCGCGCCTGAATTTCAGGATCGAGGTCTGTCCTATCGCAGCCCAATCGTGAGACTCCGACAACTCTTCGACTTATACACCAATTTGCGTCCCTGCAAAGCCTATCCTGGAAATCCGCTCAACTATCGAGACGACATCGATCTGGTCGTCTTCCGTGAAAACACGGAAGGACTTTACAGCGGTGTCGAATTTCACCCGTTCCCAGACGAGGTTCGCGAGGTTATCCTCGGACACAATCCAATAATGGCACGCTTTGATGCAGTCCCCGGGATTGAAATGGCAGTAAGTCTGCGCGTGATTACGAGAGCAGGGGCTCGGAGGATCATTCGTCAGGCGTTCGAATATGCACGCAAGTTCGACTATCCGACGGTAACCTTGGTCGAAAAACCGAACGTGTTGCGGGAATCCAGTGGCATGATGACGCGTACGGCGCGTGAGGTCGCTAATGATTACGCCGAGATCGAACTATGGGAGACCAACATCGACGCGCAAATGATGTGGCTTCTCAAGAACCCCACAGATTACGGCGTCTTGGTTACCAGTAACATGTTCGGCGATATTCTCTCCGACTTGTCTGCGCAACTCGTCGGTGGGCTCGGTTTTGCTTCGAGTGGAAATATCGGTGATGATTTCGCGGTGTTTGAGCCCACACACGGGTCCGCACCGAAGTACGCCGGTCTGAACAAGGTCAATCCAACAGCGATGTTGCTGGCAACGAAATTAATGCTCGATTGGCTTGGTGAAATCGAGATGGCGCAAGCGTTGGAAAATGCCATTGCGCTCGTGATCGCTGAGGGGAAAAAACGCACGTACGACTTGGGTGGCGATAGTTCAACTCTGGATGTTGCCCACGCGATCGTGGATCGATTGTGAGTCTATGGCGCTATCCTAGCTCGGGTGTTCATTTTTCCATACGGGCAATGGCCCATCAAAGTGTATAGATCAGCAAGCAGGATGAGATAAACCAACCCCCTGGAGGTACGCTACCATGACATCCCTGAGCCGCCGGATGGCGGAATTTGCTCACGGCTTGGATTTCGAAGACATCCCTTCGGAGGCCATCCATGAGGCTAAGCGCTTTTTACTAGATAGCATGGGCTGCGCCCTCACTGCGGTCCACAACGATGACATGCAAGCGATGCACCGCTTTATCGAGAAACTCGGTGGCAGCGAAGAGGCCACAATCATCGGCAGTGGATTACGAACGAACGCTCCTAACGCTGCATTGATGAACTGCCTGCTGACTCGGGCTATTGATTACAACGACATCTATTGGGAGCAAGATCCCAGCCACCCCTCCGATATCATCGGCGCCGCACTCGCTGCCGCAGAGGCAAACGGCAAGGGCGGGAAAGAGGCCCTCGTGGCGATATTGATTGCCTACGAATTGGAGATGCGTTGGTGCCACGCCGCAATTCCTGGGATTCGCGAGGTGGGTTGGCACCACGCCTCTCTCACCCAATTCGTCAGCCCACTCGTTGCAGGAAGGATGTACGATCTAGACCTGGATCAACTCGTCGCGGCAGTGGGCATTAGCGGAAGTTCTCATTTCACCCTCGGCGGCGTAGTCGCCGGTCACTTGACAAACATGAAAAACACCGCAGATCCAATGGCCTCGCAGGCGGGTGTCTATGCGGCTCTTATGGCGCGTGAGGGTTATGAGGGTCCAGTGGAGGTCATCGAAGGAAAGGAAGGGTTGTTCGAGGTGATCTCGAACGTCAAGTGGCAGACCGAAGAACTTCTCAAAGGATTGGGGGAAGATTTCATCATCACCAACTGTAGCTACAAAGCATTTCCCACGGAAGCGCTGACGCATCAACCCATTTCCGCGGCACTACAAGTTAAACGTCAACTCGAGATCAGCCATGAAGACGTATTGGAGATCCTGGTCGAAACCACGACGCGTGGCGCCGACATTCTCTCCGACCCAAGCAAATATAAACCAGAAACCAAAGAAACCGCGGATCACAGCCTTCCATACGTTATCGCTGCGGCTGTCGTCGATGGTCACGTGCTGCCTGAGTCTTTCAGTGATGAAAAATTGAGGGACCCTGCGATCTGGTCCTTGCTCCCGAAGATCAAAGTCGTCGCCGACCCAGAGATCGACGCGCTCTTCCCTCGATTGAAGCGGGCGCGTGTGACTATCACTACCCAAGATGGTCGTCGCCAGACGGTTCAGACTGACGTGGCCAAAGGCGCTCCAGAAGATCCGCTAACCGACGATGAGCTCGTTGACAAGTTCCAAGCGAACGCCAAAGGAATCGTCAGCGAGCAGCGCACGGAGGAAATTATTGAGGCTTCCTGGAATTTCGAGGCGCATGAAGATGTCGAAAGCTATATGCGTCTATTGATTGCTGACGTTTGAGGCATATCGGCCGAAATGCTTAAACTCGCCTTCCAATCACAAACCGTAGAGGCGCCCCGCCGGGGCGCCTCTACGGTTAACCCTTGGTTGACCGCTGAGAGCCATCCTAGTCAATCGCCAATGCTGGACTCACCCAAAGATCCCTGAAGGACGTTCCTTCTCGTCAGCATCTTCGGGCATCGATGAGACCGGGGGCGGCGGTGGGTGAGGAGCCACCGGTTCAGCTTCACTCTTTTGAACGGGCGGTGGAGGACCACTGGCTGGAGGCCTTTGTCGTGGAGTCCTCTGCCCCGTTATGCGACTCAAAAACCACCCAAAGAGAATCAAAGCCCCACCGAGGAAGCTGATCAGGAGGGCTTGTCCAAAGATATTACCGAAGATTTCGTCTCGCATGCCCACTAATGCGGTGATTGTTAGATTGTAAAGGGGCTCAGCCTCTCTCCTCAAATCTTCCAAGGATGGTAAGATATACCTTTGCCCGATCGATTCCCCGGACAAGCCTAGCGCCATCGTTAAGATACCGGCCAGGAGGATCGGAATCCCCCACCATATGGCGAGATCACGCCAGGAACGAATGGCAAGCACCATGATCAAGCCCAGGAGAGCAAGGGGTAAAAGCCACCCGGCGAAAGAGAGCGCACGCACAAGCCGGATCCGTTCTTTCAATTGCAGACTTCGCTCAGTTTCCTGGACAGGCGGTTGGTCCCTGACCGACGAAAAAGTGTTGGGTATATCACGTACATAAATCCGAAATTGCCGTGTAGCGAGCTGGACAAGTTGTTCCCGGTAGGGTTCGGGTGGCTCGCATAACAAGATGAGTACTTCACCTGTTTCAGTGAGCGTCTGACGCATGCGCTCGACTTGCGTCGTCGTGCAACTCGGCCACGAATCTACAACCATCTCAACAATCTCTATCGCTCCCCCGCCTTGTACGCGCGCCTTAATGGGACGGAGATCAAACTCGATTATAGGCGCGAAGCTATCGTCCTCGAGCCACCTACTTATGGCTTCAAAACTTTCCTTGAACTGCTTTTCCATCCACTCGGGGGGTAAGAGAATATCAAGCACGCGCTCCCACTCGCCAGTATCGAGATTCTTGAAGGCTTCAAAGATCTCCGAATCCCTACCCATGTCTTCGAAGAACTGCGATTGTGGGATGTACTCGGCGATTGAACGTCGAAGGGCGCCAGAGTGAACCAATCGCTCGGTCAACGTTCTACTCAAATTCTCTGGTGAGAAGATTAAACTCGATGTATTCAGGGCGAGTAGTCCGAGTGGCAAGGCCAGGATGAAAATGATTACGAGGATGGCGGCCAGCAGCTTTATCGTGATGCTAAGACAGCCGTTTGATTCGGACATGACAGTTCTCCTTGCAGGATTCTACACTTGTACTTCCGAGCGTGCGAATGAAGATCCAGATCGTGCCGAGATCACCAATCCTAACGCAATCAACACCGCCCCTATCCAAAAACCCAACTCAAGCTTTTCTCTCAGCAGCCAAGCCCCTAAACCAACGCCAACGATCGGCTGAGCGAAAAATAGCAGCGAGACAAGACCTGCATCCAGTAAGGCCAACGACTTGTTCCACAGATACATCGCCAATGCTGTGGAGACAAGCCCCAAATACAACACACCAAGAACAATGGGCATCGTGATTTGCCCCATGCCCGTCTGTGTGATTTCGGCAATCGCGAGCGGAACGCTGATCGGTAATCCGCCAAGGAAAACGATCACACTCACTTCGAGGGTGCTCAACTCATTACTCACTCGCTTGACCAAAACTGAATACAATCCCCACGTCACAGCTGCAACAAGCAGGGCCATGTTCCCCAAGAAGAGCGCTCTCTCCATGGAAGCATTTCGAGGATCAATCACGGCGATCACACCCAAGGACGCGAGAACGAGGGCGAGTACCCTGCTCCAAGTCGCCCGTTCTTTGAGCAACCAGGCAGCGAAGAGGAAGATGAACGTTGGAGAGGCGGAGGTCACCAATGCCGCATTGGAGGCAGTCGAGAGCCTTGTCCCGATGAACTGAAAACCAACAGAGATGCCGTATCCTATGAGACCCACGATTAAGGCTTGAAACCATTGTCGTCGGGTGGCCTTGAAACCGCCTTTTAGCAGGAGGAAGATTGCCAAGAAAGCTGAGCCTAGAACGAGCCGAACACTGACGAGTAAGAATGGGGGGATAACGTCGAGTACTATCTTGCTTACAACATACATACCTCCCCAGATACCTGCAGCCGTGAGCCCGGCCAGGATTCCAATCGTGCGCACAATCACCCCTTATGGCTGGAGATTATACTCCCCGAGTTCCATCTCGCAACACTTGTGTAAGGTTGAAAGGTGACCAATGCCGGGAAAGCCTGCCCGTCCTCATCTCCCCCATTTGAAAAGTGCGGGAGTGAGGGAAGATCTACATCGCGAATCCTACCCTCACCCTACCCTTCTCCCTCAAGGGTTAGGGATTTGATAATTAGCCTTGGCAAGAGAAGAATTTATATAATCGATTTCTAGGAGCAACTGATAACCAATGGGTTGTCTGAACCTGTTATTCAGACAACCCATCATCTAATTTTCAAGGTGGAAGATCGAAATCCCTAACGCAGTCCGGACATGATCTTCTGAAGCGATTTTTTAGAAGGTCGCAGTACTTGCTCGGAAAGATGAACGAGCGGCGTTTCAACGAGATTTTCAACGTCCTGGAGGATCTCTTGTTCCTCGTTAAGATAGATCAATCCCGTTAGCAGAACCTCAGCGCAGCAAGTTTCCTCTAATAATTGCATTGCCGCGATACGGTCGGACGTATCGTGATCCCGCTCCAATTTTTTCAACACCATCCTTGACTTGTTGTGCAGTTCAACTTCGACGACCTCACCAGGTTTGTAATCTACCCGGATTTCATCATAGCTCGGCACCCAGGTGACGTCATGCAATGGATATTCATGCTCCTTTCCCCAGACATAGCTCTTCGTTGATTCACCTCTGTTGTTGAACGTTACACATGGACTAATGATATCGAGAACCGCCGTCCCTTTGAAATTGAGTGCGGCCTTCAACAACTCTTTGACCTGTTTCGGGTCCCCGGCAAAGGAACGGGCGACAAACCCGCAATTGGCAATCAATGCTTCCATACAAAGGTCGATCGGCATGAAAGGATTTACACCCATCTTCTTCAACTTCTGTCCTTTATCTGCCGTAGCTGAGAATTGACCTTTGGTCAAACCGTACACACCGTTGTTTTCTATGATGTAAACCATTGGGAGATTACGCCGCATGAGGTGGATGAATTGACCGATACCAATGCTTGCCGTATCCCCGTCTCCTGACACGCCAATCGGTTTCAACGATCGATTGACCAACGACGCGCCGGTGGCGATGGAGGGCATCCTTCCGTGCAAACTGTTGAAGCCGTGAGAGCGGCTCAGAAAATACGTGGGACTCTTACTCGAGCAGCCGATACCCGAAAGTTTGAGCACCCTTTCTGGTTGAATAGAGAGCTCATAACAAGCCGCTACGATCTGATTGGAAATGGAGTTGTGCCCACAACCCTGACATAATGTCGTCACGCCGCCTGTGTAGTCTGATCTTGAAAGGCCAATGGCGTTCTCATTCGCAGCTGCTTTCCTTTCCGTTTTTGAGTTCACATTATCCTCCTTCATGCGCAAGGATCGCATCGACGACCCATTGTGCACTCAAAGGTAGCCCGTTGTTGTGTGTAAGCGATACCAATTTAGTCGCTTGATCAGGAACTTCAAGCTGTAGTAGCTTGTGCATTTGTCCATCTGTGTTCATTTCCACGACAAAAACAACCTCATGTTCAGCGATGAAGTCCGCTACCTGGGTCGCAAAAGGGACGGCTCGCAAGCGGAGATAATCCGTGGCAACGCCGGTGTTCGTCAGTCTCTCGCGGGCTTCCGTGATGGCCGAATCAGTCGATCCGAAAGCGATCACACCGATGCGCGCATCTTCCATTTCGTGCAGGACCGGCTTTGGAAGATGGGCGCGCGCCGTTTCGAGCTTTCGCCATAGTCGTTGGATATTTGCCTCCCAATCGTCTGCTCGCTCGCTGTAGATGGCTCGCTCATTGTGGCCAGTACCACGTGTAAAGTATGCAGCTAGAGGGTGTTCGGTCCCTGGCAAGGTTCGATAGGGAATGCCATCTCCATCGACGTCCTGATAGCGTGCGAATCCACCAAGACGATCCAGATCCTCGGCGTTCAACACTTTTCCTCGATCCATGGGAGTATCAGGATACTTAAACGGCTCCGATATCCAGAGATTCATCCCCAAGTCAAGGTCGCTCAGCACAAATATCGGTGTCTGGAATTTCTCCGCAAGATCGAAGGCTCTCCAAGCAAATTCGAAACATTCAGAGGGTGATCCAGGGAACAACATGATCTGGTTTGTATCTCCATGACCGAGGAAATGGACAAAAAGGACGTCTCCCTGCGACGTACGAGTGGGTAAACCTGTACTAGGACCCATTCTTTGAACATCCCAAACGACCAACGGAACTTCGGCGAAAAACGCCAAACCGGCAAACTCAGCCATCAGCGACAACCCAGGACCAGACGTCGACGTCATGGAACGTGCACCAGCCCAGCCAGCACCAACAGCCATGCCAATAGCAGCGAGCTCATCCTCTGCCTGGATCACCGCGTAGGTCTTCTTCCCTGTCTTTTCGTCTTTTCGCAATTCAGGTAGATACTCCTCAAGGGCATCCGCCAAGCTTGAGGCCGGAGTGATCGGGTACCAGGCAGCGAAGCTCACGCCGCCGTATATTGCTCCCAACGCGGCAGCGGTATTGCCATCTAGGAGTAGCAGATCCGGCTCCGGCTCCATCCTCTCGACGATATAGGGATCGGCCTTCGAGAGATTTTCCCGAGCCCAGCTTGCAGCCGTGTTGATCATCTCCATGTTGAGGTCGACTGATTTCTTTCTGCCTTTGAAATGTGTGTCCAGCGCGCTGCGGATCGTGTCGATCTCGATATGCAACATCTCGGCAACTATGCCCACATAAACCATGTTGGCAATGTAATCGCGAAGTTGTTTTGGTGGATCAAGTTGTCGCACGAGGTCACGGACAGGCATGGGGTAAAGGACCACATCGGAACGATCCTTCGGTCCTGGAAATCGATCGTCATAGAAACAAACCCCACCTTCCTCAAGTCCGGCGAGGTCCTCGGCAAACGTCGCCAGGTTCATCGCGACGAGGATTTCTGTGGTCTCCCTGCGTGCCGTAAACCCAGCCGCGTTCGCTCGGATGGTAAACCATGTCGGTAATCCCTGGATATTCGAAGGAAAGAGATTTTTTCCACTGACCGGAATTCCCATCCTGAATAGCGCCCGGATAATCGCCATGTTGGAGGTCGCACTGCCCGATCCGTTGACGGTAGCGACAACCATCGAAAAATCATTTACGATAGATTTACGGGGAGCGGTGGTAGTTGGCGTTTCTCGCGTCTTAACACTCGTATCTGCCATAGAGTATCTCTCCCAGAAGCCTAGACTTCATCAACCTGTGGAGCCCCAATTTCACGCACGCCCTCAGGGCGAAAGCGGTCCATCTCGGGTCGATCTTGCAAGATCCCGATGTGCTCGACCAATGCCTGGTAGCCGGCATCATAATCATTATTTAAGACGGATTCGACCATCTTCTCGTGGTATCTCCATGCAGCCTCTAGATAGCTGTAATCGGTGTAAACATTCAAACCCACGATTTCATAGGCTTCCCAGTACGCTTCGAGAAGCGAACACACAAACGGATTATTGAGCCGAGAGAAAATCGTCATGTGAAGTTCGCGATGCTCCGAGTGGGGAATTTGCACGGGTGTGCCTCGCAGTTGCTCCCAGGCACGATCAACGAGATTTTTCAAGTGAATTTTATCCTCATGACGAAGTTCCCGGACGGCTTCGTGCCAGAATCCCACTTCGAGATGATTTCTCAGGACACCGAAGTTCTCGAATCGCTCTGGAGCAACGGCCAAGGCAAATTTCAAACTCGTCCGCAGGCACGGCAGAAACGAGAAGTCGAGGGTTCGGATACCTGTCTTCGGACGAACTTCCACAAGCCCGAGAGTCCGTGCAACTTCAAGTTGCTCGCGTAGCTTGCTGGTGCTGACACCTAGGACCGATGCGAGTTCATCGATCGGCGGCAGCCGCCGGCCTGGGGGACTTCCGTGCTCGGCGATGTAATTGAGCAATTCAGAACCTAAATCAAAACTCATGACACACGCATCCCATTCTTAAGGCATGCTTAATCATCATATGAATATTATTATTATGATTGTTTAGGAGTTTATCATGTGACAGTTATCGTGTCAATTGGAGGCAAAACGAGGAATCCTATGTTTGAGGATCTGGATGCGCTCACGATGGCGGCGTTGAGCCCGCTTACAACCTTCGTCCTCATCAACCCAATTACGTATCGCGTATTTCGATATCAATCTCACCGACTTCCATTTGCGCTAGATAACATGTACGTCCGTTCTCTTCTTCAACCGACGAGACGAAAACCTCTTTGTCTTTCACACCAAGTCCAAACAGCAACACCACCTCCTCGTAGTCCTTGTCCTCAAGATTATCTCGCACCTCACAGGATACTACGTTTCGGACAATGATTTCTGATGCGACTGGGTTGTCATAGTCATGCAGATTCCCCCGGAATAGACGTTTCTTGAGGAGGGGATATCGCTGGATGGGAAGAATCACGATTTGATTGGATTCATCGTACTGAACGTCCCGGAAGCGCAACCTGGCGTGATCCGTTATTGCTGCGAGAAGTTCAAAGAACGCTTTAGGAAGATCCTTTACCGATATATGAATTCGCATTGTCCTTCTTTACTCACCCAGTATTCGACGACTTGCTTAGTATAGCTCCAGAAGATTCACATGAGAAGTTGAAGGGATCCATATCTCAACGTAAACACGATCATTTCTTCTCAGCCCTCTGGTACAATGCCCGCATGTTGATAAGTCGTCTCACACCGTTACTACGCACAAGTATCATCATCCTTCTTGTAGTTCTAGCGTTGGGCTTGCCCCGCTGGCTCTTGAGCCGGCGCTATGCAAACCGTATCCACGTCGTCGAAGAGGCCCCACAACGTCAGGTCGCCATTGTACTCGGTGCAGGACTGCGTCGAGATGGCCGGCCCACGACTGTTCTCCGCGATCGTGTGATGACCGCGGTTTCGCTCTATCAGGCGGGAAGTGTTCGCCAGATTCTCATGAGCGGTTCCGTGCAACCTGGAAGGGATGAACCTGCCGCCATGCGTTCATTGGCACTTCAACTAGGGATTCCTGATGAAGACATTCTGCTAGATCGGGAAGGCAACAGAACCTACGATACTTGCGTTCGAGCCAAGAGCTACTTCGGCATCTCTAGTGCACTCGTGGTCACACAACGTTTCCACCTTCCCAGAGCGCTAGCTCTATGTGAAGCAAACGGCGTGGACGTTGAAGGCGTTTCTGCGGACTTACGCTTCTATCGCGCCAGCTTCGCTTGGAGCTTACGCGAGATCCCGGCAACCTTTCGAGCGCTTTGGGATGTGTATACGAATAAAGGGAAAGTCCAACTTTCCCAACCCAACACATGTGCAAGCCTGCACGAGGAAGGGAATGCAAATGGATCGTGAGCAAGCGCTGGTTATCTTAAACGAGCATGTCAAGAATCTAAATCTGACACGTCACATGCTTGCGGTTGAAGCAGCCATGCGTGACTATGCGCAATCGTTTGGCAAAGATGCGGACGAGTGGGGAATTGTGGGCTTGTTGCACGACTTCGATTGGGAGATTCATCCAGATCTCGATCAACATCCACAAGAGGGAGCCCCCATCCTCCGGGAGCGCGGTGTCCCTGAACATATCATTCAAAGCATTCTTAGCCACGCTGAGCACACCGGCGTTCCGCGCCATTCACGGATGGATCGTGCCCTCTATGCCTGCGATGAGATCACTGGCCTGATCTCAGCCGTAGCCCTCGTCCGACCCTCTAAATCAATCCACGATGTCAAGGTTCGGTCCATCCGTAAGAAGTGGAAAGATGCGCGCTTTGCAGCCAACGTCAATCGAGAGGAGATTGAGCTTGCAGCTGAAGAATTCGGGATAGACCTCTGGGAGCACGTGGAGAACGTCCTCCGCTCTATGCAGCGCATCGCTTCGGAACTCGGGTTGAATGGGGAGCCGGTATAATCACCTGACTTGAAAATCGAGAGCTTAGCCCGAACCTTTTTCCTCGACTTCAAACCAAACAACGCGTTTAGGAGTTGAACAAGCGCTGCCGAATTGTCGGCGAATAACGTCTTGGGCTCTAGCATGGGTGCTGGTATAATGCCACGATCCAAACGCACGAATCGTAATTCATGAAACAATGAGCGAAACAACTGAACAGATTCCCACGGAACGTCGAATTTGCCCTACCTGCGGCAGCGGTCTTGGTCCCTCTGCAACGCGATGTGTGGTCTGTGGCACATCCTTGCATCCCGAGGCGGGACACCGACGAACAGGTTCATCAGCTCAGATCACCCTCTCGATTCCGTTAGCCATTGCATTACTGGCAATTTTTAGTTTGATTGCAGCAGGTCTCACATTCGCTGCCACCCGATTTATGGGCAGCACACCGAGCGAAGCTCCAGCGGAGACAGCGACCATCACACTCACGATCACTTCCACCCTGGAGCCCACACCAACTGAGACGATCATCCCTTCGCCAACCGTATTACCCACCATCGAGTACACCATTCTAGAATTCGATACCTGCATCGGCATCGCTGTCCGCTATGACATTTCGGTCCAATCCATCCTACAAATGAATCCTTCTCTAACAAGCCAATGCATCCTGTCTGTCGGCCAAAAAATCAACCTCCCCCAACCTACCCCCACTGCGTCCCCTGAACCAACAGCCACTCTGCCACCAGAAGAAGCGACACGTGCAGCCTGTGAAAAGATTACGTACACGGTCGAGGCCAACGACACACTCAGCTCGATCGCACAGAATTACAACGTTGATCAACGTGGCATCATGGATTACAACGGCTTGACCGGCGAAACGGTATTCTTAGGACAAGTTCTCATCATTCCCTTGTGCGAGCGTCTACCAACTCCAGGTCCTTCACCGACACCTACTCCACCCCCGCCACACCCGGCGCCAAATTTATTGCTTCCTCAGGATGGCGCAGCGTTCACGCTCGCTAACGATACGGTTACATTGCAGTGGGCATCCGTTGGGGTTTTGCGGGAGAACGAAGTTTACGAGGTTATGGTCGAAGACATCACCGAAGGCTCGGGCACCCGACGCATCCTTGCCTACGTTACCGATACTAAGTATATCGTCCCGACTTCCTTCAGACCACAAGAATCAACCCCCCACGTCATGCGCTGGTCGGTGAACGTCGTTCGACAGGTTGGGACGACAGAAGCGGGCGATCCGTTGTACGAGTCTGGGGGAATAACGAGCGTAAACCGCGACTTCACTTGGTCCGGCGCAGCGATCGGCCCCACCCCAACGCCTTGAAGCGGAGAACGACCAGTCATAACCTAGATTTCAAGCGCCTCGATCGTCTTGCGTACGCGCTCCGCCGAGGTATCTAAAGCCGTTTGCTCCTCGGCCGTCAAGTCGTACTCGATGATCTTCTCTAACCCGTCGCGGCCAAGCTGAACCGGCACCCCGAAGAAAATTTCTGACTGACCGTACTCGCCATTGAGGTACGCGGATGCTGGAAGGATAAGATGTCGATCCAAGAGAATTGCTTCCACCATCTGAGTGAGGGCCGCAGATGGCGCGTAATATGCACTGCCCGTTTTTAATAAACCGACGATCTCTCCACCACCCTTCCGTGTCCGCTCCACGATCGCCGCCAACCGGTCAGGAGCAAGAACATCGACGAGTGGCGTGCCGGCCACGTTCGAGTGTCGTGTTAAGGGGACCATGTCGTCGCCATGACCACCCAAGACGTAACAATGCACGTTCTGGACGCTGACATTCAACTCAGCTGCGACAAACGAACGCATACGGGCTGAATCGAGAATTCCCGCCTGGCCAATGACTCGTTCTCGCGGCAATCCGCTCACCTTCCACGCCAGGTAGCTCATGGCGTCAAGTGGATTTGTGAGAATGATGAAGATGGCATCAGGCGAAACGGCGATAGATTGATGGACCGCGGTGCGCACGATGTCGGCGTTTGCGGACAACAATTCATCCCGACTCATCCCAGGTTTTCTGGGTAATCCGGCGGTGATCACGACGATATCCGAACCAGCGGTCTCGGCATAACCATTTGTACCGACCACCTTGACGTCCGATCCAATCACAGGCAGCGCCTCCATAAGGTCAAGCGCCTTCCCTTGAGGGATTCCTTCGACGATGTCCACCAAAACCAAATCTGCAATTTCTCGTTCCGCCAACCAATGTGCGGTGGTCGCGCCTGTTTGCCCTGCGCCGATAATCGCTACTTTCGGCATGTCACCTCCTGAATTCAAACCAAAGGAGTCAATAATTAGATCATGAAAATTCAAGTCGATTGCACGAAGCTTAAGCCATCGGAGTCAGGTCTAGTGCTCGGCACTTGGACAAGTGTCGTGCTCTCGACGTGAATTCCCTCCCCCTCCTCCACAACGCCGATAGGCCAAATTGAAAGACCTGAATCTTGGGCGGCCTTTAATAAGGACGAAACGACGCCCTCTGGAACGGATAGAAGCAATCCACCTGATGTTTGCGCATCGAAAAGAAGCATCTGATCCATCTCATCAATCGCCGGGGAAAAGGTCACCCGGTCTCCGAAGTCCACACGATTGTCCACGCTCCCACCCGGCAGGTTCCCACCATCCGCGTAACGACGGGCGCCAGCTAAAAATGGAATCGACGGCAAGGAGAAACGCAGAGCACTCTGAGAGGCCTGTGCCATTTCAAGAGCATGTCCGAGTAGACCAAAGCCAGTGATGTCCGTCGCCCCCCTGACTCCGAATTTCTTGGCGATCTCTGAGGCAGGCGCGTTCAAACGCAGCATCCAGCTCGTCGCTTGTTCCACATCCTCGTGCTCGGCCTTTTCGTTTTTGAGAGCCGTTGTCGTCACCCCAGTGCCAAGGGGCTTGGTGAGCAAAAGAATGTCTCCTGGCTTGGCTTCTGACTTTGTCATCAAGGTATCCATCGAGCAGGTGCCTATCGCGACCAGCCCGTATTTAGGCTCGTCATCCTTAATTGTGTGACCACCGGCAATGACGGCTCCGGCTTCGCGGACCTTCTCCGCTCCGCCAAGCATAATCTCAGTTACGATTTCCATCGGGAGGCTTTTAGGCATAGCTGCGATGTTTAGCGCCAGAAAGGGCGTTGCCCCCATGGCATAAAGATCCGAAAGCGCGTTGGCGGCGGCGATGGCGCCATAATCATAAGGCTCGTCTACGACCGGAGTGAAAAAGTCAGTCGTGACAACCATCAGGCGATCGTCATCCAACCGCCACACGGCCGCATCGTCGGGCACACCCAAGCCCACGATCAAATCCGGATACTCGGTCGGGTCGAAGATGTCTTGTAGAGGCCGCAGTACCTGCGCCAGCGCCGCAGCGCTCAACTTGGACGCTCAGCCTGCACAAGAAGAAAGACTGGTCAATCGTATTTGACGCCCAGATGTGGCGTGTAAATTCATTTCCATAACCTCACTTATGGGTTTCGAACCGCCATAAACGAGAGAATGCCCGCGTGCCAGACGGACGAACGTTCCGTACTGGAGTTTTCATGTCTGAATTTTAGGCGTTGCCCAGAGGGATGTCAACGGCCGTGGTATAAACTTCCCACAGATGATTACACTCGTAACGAATCGTTTCTATCTCCCCAAGATTATCGCTCCTATCACTTCCCGACAGCAGGAAAGAGCATGGAAGTCCTAAGCATTGTCGCGCTCAAGGCGATATGTTACATTTTCATAGGACCCTGGAGAAAAAAGTCGATCGTGAAAGAGCATTTATTACGTGTCTCGTTGGGGGTCGGGTTGGTATTGCTACTCTGCTCAGCCTGCACTGGCGCCCCAGCTGAGTCCACCCTGACTGTCGCTGCGGCGGCAAGTTTGACCAACCTATTCAATGAGCTAGGTGAAGCCTTTACCGCCGAGACACACATCCCCGTGATCTTCTCATTTGCAGCGACGGGAACCTTGGCGGAGCAAATTCGCAATGGCGGTCCTTTCGATCTCTTTGCATCAGCCGACGCATACCACGTGGACGCACTAATTGAAGAAGGTTTCATCGACTCTTCATCGCGCTATGAATTCGCACACGGAAACCTCGTCCTTATCGTGGATCCAGTCCTTGAAGGGAGAATCACCGAGCTAAGTGACTTATCCGATCCAAGAATCTCGAGAATTTCTGTTGCTAATCCCGCACATGCACCTTACGGCTCTGCTGCGATCGACGCGATTCAACAGGCAGGAATTAAGGAGCTTGTTGAGAAGAAGATCGTATTTGGCGAAACGGTCCGACAAGCTGCTCAAATTGTTGAGACGGGCAACGCTTCTGCAGGACTTGTAGCCGCATCGGTCGTCACCGAAGAAAGGGTGCATTCTTTTGAGATCGACGGGAGTCTTTATCGTCCGATCATCCATGTCATTGGCGTCCGACACGGATCCCCAAAATCCGCAGAGGCGAATCGCTTTATTGCCTTCTTATCATCACCACAAGGTCAGAATTTGCTCGAGAAACATCGTTTTCACCTTCCTCAGGAGCGCTAAACCCATGTGGCAACCTATGCTCCTTTCCCTCCGCATCGCTGGTCTTTCTGCAGTAATCGCTCTAATTATCGGAGTGTTTGTGGCCACGGTTATCACGCGATGGCGCAATCCTCTTACAACCTTCTTCGATGCTGCGGTAAACCTGCCCTTGGTTCTACCGCCTACGGTTCTGGGATATTACTTACTTGTCACCTTTGGAGCCAGATCCCCTATTGGTGAATGGCTGGATCAAATTGGCCTCCCGCTGGTCTTCACCTGGCGAGGTGCTGTAGTGGCAGCCTCCTTCGTAGCAATCCCCCTGGTCGTTCAATCGACGAAGGCAGCAATCGAAACAGTGGATCCTAATCTCTCGGATGTGGCCCGTACGCTCGGAAGATCGGAATGGGCGATCTTCTTCACCGTCACATTGCCGCTTGCCCGTCACGGTGTACTGGCTGGCGCAATGCTCGCGTTTGCCCGGGCGCTGGGTGAGTTCGGGGCAACACTACTGGTCGCCGGAAACATCCCCGGCAGCACCCAGACCCTTCCGTTAGCCATATACGACTCTGTTCAGAGCGGTGACTATCAGCGGGCCAACCTGCTTGCCCTCGCATTAACGGTAACTGCAATCCTCCTATTGATCTTGATTCGTCGCCTAGGATACACGCTCATAGGGAGCACACATCATGAGTGATATCGCGCTACAGGCGACAATGGCGATCGCCACCCCTGATTTCACGATCGAAATCACCTTCGAAGCAGGGCCGGATCTGGTCGTCATCTTCGGTCCCTCAGGTAGCGGAAAGAGTTTGACTCTTAAGGCTCTCGCCGGGCTGATTCAACCTGAAGAAGGAACGATCAGATTGGGAAATCGTATCCTCTTCGACAAATCCCGTGGAATCCATCTGCCCCCTCAACAACGAAAGGTGGGATACGTTCCGCAGGATTACGCACTCTTTCCTCACCTTACCATCGCCGAGAACATCGCTTTTGGTCTGCACGATGTATCCAGAAAGGAGCGATCGATTCGCGTGCACGACCTTCTTCATCTCTTGCGCTTGGATGCGTTCGCCCAGCGTAAACCGACTCAGGTTTCCGGGGGACAGAAACAGCGTGCAGCCCTCGCACGCGCCCTTGCGAGACAACCTGACATCCTACTGCTGGATGAACCTTTCGGTGCCCTTGATGAAGCACTCAGGTCTCATGTGAGGGATGAAATTCGCCGTATCCAAACGTATTACCAGATCCCGGTAATCCTTGTTTCACACAGTCTCGAAGATGCCTATAGTCTCGCTGACCACCTGATTGTAGTCAGCCGAGGGCGCGTCATTCAGGCTGGAGCGAAGGATGAGGTATTCCGACGGCCCACCTCACCAGACGTCGCTCGGCTGACGGGAATGGTGAACATACTTGAGGCGCAGGTTGAGAGCTTCAAAAAGGACCAGGTTGTCGTCAATTGGGCAGGGCACAAACTAAGCGTTTTCAATATGCAATCTATAAACATAGACCAACAGGCCTTGATGGGGATCCGCCCTGAGGATGTGATGTTCGTGCGAGAGACCATTTCACCCGATGACGCCAAAAACGAAAACTTGCTTCGCTGTGTAATCGTCGATGATCGAGCCCAGGGTTTCGATCATCTGCTCACGGTCGTCGTTCAACACCGCCAGTCCTCCGGCAAGAAACTGCTAATCCGTATGCCTCATCCGATCTATTTAGGACTGGGTCTCGCCACTGGCCAAGAGCGCACCATCTTCATTGAACCTTCCTCAATTCATCTCTTCCCCGATCAAGTGGCGTCGCCAAGGGAAGTCGAAACCGATTGAAACTCGCAAGCTACGATGTTTATATGGAAAGGAGCGAACAAGACTGTCCGCTCCGCGTCTCTTGGACACCCATGTGGCTTAATGCACCGTTCTTTGAACGGCGATACGCCGGCGATCACCAGCTTTCAATTGCAAATCGCTCTCCCAGCAATCATTTCTCTGGGAGGAACCCGTACGAGAGCGCAAGTCCCAAACCGATACCCAGACTGATCGTAACAGCGATCCACAAGAGGTAATCTTGTGTCAATGCTCCAAGTAGCACCCCAAATACGGAACCAAAGATCGCGGTGGCGATTGTGATCTTAGCAATCTTTTTGAGTTCTGGACCCATACACTCCTCCATTTCGAAAAACCAGCTTAGGTGACCTCAGGTGACCGGCATTTTAAAAAGTGCCGGTCACCTACGTCTGAAAATACATAGGCAACTCGGCTAACGCCCTGGCCAATCGCGTTCCGTGCCACGTGATGAGATTCCCCTCCACACGGTAGACCCTCCCCTCGCGGACCGCAGAGCTGTCAGCCAGCAATTCCCTCAGTTCGTCCTCTTCGGTCTCACCGAATGCGTACGGTTCGCTGGGCAATAAGATCACTTGGGGCGCGGCTGCAATCACATCACTTGGCAATACGCGAGGATAACGTCTGTCCCGCTCCCCTGGATCTTCGGATTCCTGTTGTCCGAGATCCGCTAAGAGAGGATATTGTCGTTCCCGGTCAGCGAAGATATTCACCCCGCCGCAGCGAGAAATCACGTCATGACAATACGTTTCTCGATTAAAGGTCATCCACCAAGGACCCACCTCAGGTGATTCACCGCGCCAGATTGGACAGAAAACGCGCACCGGTTGGTGAGTAGATGCAGCACGCGACGTCCAATCCAGCGTAACCTCGAGAGTCTTAATCTTCGGTGCCCCCACGTCCTCGACCCGGAATAGCTTGACGAGAGTCCAGAGGATATCGATTGCATCACCGACAGTGCGAGGCAGAGATACCCAAACTTTAATTCCTTTACTCTCCATGGCTTCGATAGCTTCTCGCAAGTTTTCTTCCTGATTGGCGATCACGAGCTCCGGGTTGAGTTTTGCGACAGCCTCGACATCTGTTGTCCTCGTTCCCCCGACACGCTCGACTACCCCAGCCAAAGCATCGGGCAAAATGCAATAATCCGTAACTCCGACCAGCGCCTCGCNNGGTTTGGTGAAGACCAAAACATTGGAACGTCCATTGTCACTCATGCGGTTCCCCACCCTTTCCCGAGCGAAATCACGGGCTTTACATTTCCCCACACCTCAACTTCTTCGTCAGGCCCCAATGCGAGAATAGCGCCGGCCGGTAAGCCGATTGCGTAGCTGTGCTCTTCAGCTTGAAGTGTTTCTCGCACGCTTGGGATCTCCATCGGCGCAGTCTCGCCAGGCAGGACGATCCCTCCCACCAGCCACCCCAGACCCGGGAAGAGATCGCCCTCGACGCTGGAGTGCATCCACACCCCAAGTGCACCTGCTGCAGAGCCGACGGCAATGAACATCCTACCCTGCTGGATAAAGGTTTCTGGGTGTTCTCTGATTGGATCCGCTATAAAATGGTTGTACCAATCGCTGGACTCTCCCCCGGCAAGGACGATCAAACCCGATTGTCTTCCAGCCTCGACGACTTCATCTGGAGACATGTCGGAGAGATCGAGCACCGTGACATCGACACCAAGCAGCGTCTCCAAATCGTCAAGGACGGTGCCGAATTCCTCGGATAAACCCGCTTCTAATGCAAGACAGACAGGGGGCCATGAGAGATCTACCAGCTCAAGCATCCTCTCCATGAACAAGGGAGATCCCATCCCCAAGGACGGCATCACGCCAGTCAAGACCATCCAGCCCGGCACTTTAGGCCGTCGAAAAATATGACCGCGTGTTTTCATGAGCCTTCCAATAACGTCCAAGCTGAGGCTGCCATAAGTGCGGCTGCTTTGGGTAAGACCGCTTCATCGAAATCGAAATTTGGACTGTGGTGGGAGGCAGTGAGCTTCTTCTTGGGACTATTGCTTCCTATGAGTAGATAGCATCCAGGAATCGTCTCCATCATCAAAGCCATATCTTCCGACACCATTGTTGCCACTCGATCGTCGACCACCGCGTTCGGGAAAAGATCTTCTGCCAACACCCGGATTTTGGTAGCAAGCGCAGCATCGTTTACTACCGGCGGGGTCAGCCTCTTGATCCCCACCATTGCCCGGCAACCCAACGCCTCAGATACACGTTTTGCGATTTGCCCAACTCGTCGAAGCGTTATCTTGCGGATCTGCGGCTTGAAAGTTCGCACAGTACCACGGAGTAGTGCCTGTTTGGGAATTACGTTGAAGGAATCTCCGGCTTGAAGCTGAGTAACACTGACGACCGCCGATTCTAGCGGGTCCACATTACGGGCGACCACAGATTGAAGCGCCGTGACAACTTGGGATGCCGCCAGAACGGGATCGGCGGTTTCATGCGGCAACGCACCATGGCCGCCCTTCCCCCTGATCGAGATCTCAAAGAGTTCAGCACCCGCCATGACCGGTCCCTCTGGAATCCCGATCCAACCTATTGGCTTTTCGTTCCAGAGGTGGAAAGCGAGTGCGTAATCCGGCTCAGGATTGGAAAGGACACCTTCCGCCACCATCCGCTCAGCGCCGCCCAGACCTTCTTCGGCTGGCTGAAAGACGAACTTAATCTTCCCCCGCATTTCACTTCGGTATGTGGAGAGAATTCGAGCTAAAGCCATCCCTACAGCTGTGTGACCGTCATGACCGCATGCATGCATGACGCCAGGAACTTGCGAAGAGTAGGGCGCGTCTGTATCTTCCTGGAGTGGCAGCGCATCCATATCGAAGCGCATCAAAACAGCCGGTCCAGCCTCCACGCCCTCAAGCAAGCCGACGACACCGGTTTCGGCCACGCCCGTCTGAACAGCCAAACCGAACTTCTTCAACGACTCCGCGACAATCTTTGCCGTGCGATGTTCCTCAAATCCCAATTCCGGATGCTGGTGGAAATCTCGCCGCTGTGAGATCATCTCATCTCCAAGTTCTTCAGAATCTCCCACAAACAGGGAAATTTCCATCGCTTCATTCCTACCTTCGCAGGTCGATCCGTTTGAACCGCTCGATGTATCTTGGCATATCTGGTGGACTATTGGGATCCAGCATTCTCTCACGGACACTTTTATCGAGCCCGTCCATATCTGAAATCTGGCTTCTATGTTCATGGAGGGCACGAATCTTAATGTCGATAAATCGTGTCACGTCCACGACCGTGTTCGGAAGTTGAGCGCCAGCTACGTACACCTGCTCTACTTTGTGTGGTGTGAGCCCCCCCTCTTTGCTGATCTCCGGAAAGTAAAGCCCCGAACCCGCGGCCGGAAACACGGCGTCGAGCGTTGCTTGACCTGCGGCGCGATGATCAGGATGGTTGATGTAGCGATCGCTAGGGAAAAAGTTCGTGGGATCGCAGGTGACCACGATCGTGGGACGTACTTTCCGAATGATGCGCACGATGTCGCGTCGTAGGGATAAATCTGCTGTCAGATACCCATCGGGGTGACTCAAAAACACAACTTCTTCGACGCCCAACACCTTGGCTGCCGCGTTCTGTTCTTCCATGCGAAGCTGGGCAAGTGATTCGGGGTCGGCATATTCTTCGTCATTCCCCTTCTCGCCACGCGTGAGCAGACAATAAACCACATGCCCACCATCTGAGATCCAACGGGCAACTGTACCCCCACAGAAAAATTCCGGATCATCGGGGTGCGCTAGCACCACGAGGACCCGGTTGGATTCTTTCTCAGTCTTCGCTCGTCTACTCACGGATCGCCTTCTTTCTTGCCACAATCGCAATCACCGTTCTGATGGCGATCACAGGGGTTCTTGGCTTTTTCCTCAAGTGCCTTGTATTCCTCATACGGCTGGATTTCGTGCTTGAGAAATTCGACTCTTCTCCCGTCTTCCAATTGAACGATGACCGCTTGCTTGAGTGCTAGCACATCAACGACCTTACCCTCTCCGAAGGGGGTGATCACCTGCTTTTTCAGTTTCGGAAGATGCTTCCTCGCCTCCGCATACTGTTCGTATTCATAAAGCAGACAACATCGCAATCTCCCGCACATTCCCGTGATTTCCTGCGGATTGAGGGACACCCCCTGGGCTTTCGCCATACGAATGGATATGGGGCTAAACTCCGACAAGAATTTCGAACAACATCGTGTCTCCAACCCGCAAGCACCCATCCCACTGAAGATCTTTGCTACATCGCGAGGTCCAACCTGGCGCATCTCAACCCTTGAACTTCGATGTGCTTTTCGCATGCGCGCGCGTAGTTCTTTTAGATCGATTTTTTCATCCCCCTCCACGCTGTAAAGAACGGTTAGGCGTGAGCCATCGAAAGAAAATTCGGTTTTGGCGATCTTAACTCCTTGCAAGCCGAGGTCCGAGGCTGCTTCCCGACAGTCTATCGTCGTTTCGAGTTCCCTCCGCTGCCACATCCTTCGCATGACCAACTCTTGTGGCGTTGCCCGCCGCTCAATCGGCTTCCAGGAACCGTTGGGGGGTTTGATGGCATCGGATACGAAATGGATAATCTGTCCAAGTTCACGGCCTCGACTGGTTGAGACGACGACATAATCGCCGACTTTCACATCAGGCGCATCTGAGGCATCAAAGTGATAGAGCTTACCGAGGGTGTGAAATCGAATACCTACAATCTTAGAAGTGGACTTTTCAGCCATAACAATCCTCGTCGACAACCTCCACTTTCCCAATCTGAAAACTCGAAACCCTATCTTAACCTACGGATACCAGGAATGCAAAGGGGCCGTCGAAGTGCACGGCTCCTTCTTGACACGCACTCGAATAATGGGGGCTACCTACGACTGGCTCCATACTCCAGCCGTTGGTAACCATATGTCACCCAAGTCAATCGATGAATTGGATTGGAATCCCCTCCGTCTGTCCGATTGCGCGGACGCTGACCTTCGCCGCCAGATCTTCGGCCACAGCAATAAACGACTTTGCAGTCTTCGTCTCCGGGCGGGCTAATATGATGGGCACTCCATTATCTCCGGCTTGACGGACCTCAGGATCAAGCGGCACGGATCCAATGAACGACACACCCGTGTCTCGCGCCAGTCTCTCTCCACCCCCCTCTCCGAAGACATCCACATGCCTACCGTCTGGCATCTCAAGGTAACTCATGTTCTCCACGATGCCCAGTATAGGGACATCCATCGCTCGGAACATCTCCAGACCACGGCGTGCGTCTTCGAGGGAGACCTTTTGAGGTAAAGTAACGATTACACCACCTGAGAGTGGTATGATTTGCGCCAGGCTCAATTGCGCATCACCTGTGCCGGGAGGCAGATCGACGATTAAGTAGTCGAGCTCACCCCATTCCACATCCGAGATAAACTGACGGATTGCGCTATGCAACATCGGGCCTCGCCAAATTAGGGGTTGATCAGGGGGTACCAGGAAGCCGATTGACATGACCTTGACCCCATAGGCTTCGGCAGGGACCATCTTGTTGTCGCGTGGGGGGGGCAACTTTTCCGCTCCCATCATCGTGGGGACGTTTGGGCCATAGATATCCGCATCCAATAAACCGACACGAGCGCCTGAACGGGCAAGGGCGACGGCAACGTTCACGGCCACTGTCGTCTTCCCCACGCCTCCCTTACCCGACGCGATGGCGACCGTGTTGCGGATGAGTCTGCCCATTTCGCCCGTCATGCGTTTATCGGTCGGCACATTGGACGTAAAACGGATTTCGATACTCGAAACGCCTGGAATCGACTCGACTGCGGCACGGGCTTCAGCTTCGATTTGGCTCTTTAGCGGACAAGCTGGAGTCGTCAACTCGATTGCGAAACTTACTTTTCCCTCCTCAATGATTAATTCCTTGATCATATCCAAGCTTACAAGATCGCTGTTTAATTCAGGTTCTTGAACCTTACCCAGTGCTTCAAATACCAGATCCTTTGTAACTTCACCTGCAACACTCATACCTGACCACCTCCAGCCGGTCGACTGCTCAAAGCATCAATTAATGTTATGCCATCGCTTAAGAACGCATCGACATCCGCGCATGCATACTCGAAGAGTTGAACAAGTTCAGAGTCATTTCCACGAAACCGCATGATGGTGTGCTTCGCGCACAACGTGCAACCTCTCAGAGCACGGTAAGAATGGGTGTGGCACGTCAGGCAGCTACTCAAGCGAATGATGAGCAGTGTAAATGCCAGGTGCTCGAGGGAGGCTTCCGATGCACTGAGAACACGATCCACAAGTTGACGCCACGAATCACCTCGAAGATTTCGTAATTGAGGCGTCACCCGCATGGGATAGATTATTTCTGTGTCGCTATGGTACACGTGATGCCCTTGTCCAATCGTGTGATCGATGGGACCAACTATGAAGCTTTACCACGTTTGGCAGCCTTGGCTGCCTCCTTTTCCGCCCGAGCTTCTTCTTCTCGGGCGAAATTCGTGGGGCGAATTGACTCATAGTAGCTTAAAGACTTCGACAATCGCTCTTTATTGAAGATGTGATCCTCCAAGCGATCGTAGGCTGCGAGTTCATAATCGTGGTCCATTTTGATCGCGTCGAACGGACAGAATTCTGCACAAAGACCGCAACTCATGCAGATGTCGATGTCGATGAAGAATTCAGTCGGCTCTGGGATCGGTCGTCCTGTATTAGGATCGTTGGACCGAACAATCCAAATACATTGCGGCGGGCATACCTTGGCGCAAATCCCGCACGCCGTACAACGATCCTTCTGTGAGCCATCCTCGGCCTCTTCGTATATCAGGAATGGGATATAGCGGAACTCCTCAGGCACAGGCAGTTTCTCCTCCGGATATTGCACCGTGAAAATGCCTTGTCCCTTAGGGCTTTGCCTGATTTCGAGCGCTTTATCGTTATAGTATCGCCGGCCCAACCAGCGAATGTCATCGATGTAAGTTGTGATGAAATGTTTGAACGTGATGAAAAGCCCTTTGACTAGCCCTATGCCGTACATTTAATTCTCCCTCCGAAGAGTTTTAGCGATCCGTTTCGCCCAGAACGATATCGACAGAACCCAAGATCGCGACAACATCCGCGATTTTCTGCCCTTTGGACATCTCCCCCATCGCCGTGAGGTTTATAAACGATGGCGCGCGAATATGGTACCGCCACGGGTTGGGCTCTCCATTAGAAACCACGTAGAAACCTAATTCACCTTTCGGATTCTCAACTCGTCCAAAAGCTTCACCCGCCGGGACGCGCACTTGATATCTTGGTTTACCTGTCTGAATCTCACCATCCGGGATGTCTCGCACGACCTGTCCTAGAATTCGCAGACTCTGCCAGATTTCATCGATGCGAATGATATAGCGATCGTAAACATCACCGTTGTAGCGCACAGCGACGTCAAAGTCGAATCGTTCGTAGATCGAGTAGGGATCCGCACGACGAACATCGTACGGTACGCCTGAAGCACGCAAAACCGGACCGGCAACGGAATATGCCAGGGCTTGTTCCTTTGTCAAGATCCCTACTCCGATGCCACGTGCGCGCACGATCTCATTCTCAGTCAGATAAGTATCCAATTCCTTGACCTTGCGTGGTAACCGATCGGTGACAAGTTCTTTGACCACGTCTAACACGCCCGGTGGAAGATCTCTGGCAACACCCCCGAACCGGAAATAATTACACATCATGCGTGATCCTGAGACCGCCTCGAAAACGTCTAAGATGAGCTCTCGCTCGTTAATAGCATACAGCGCAGGTGTAAAGAACGCACCAAGATCATTCAACAGGAAACCAATGGCCCAGAGATGGTTTACGATGCGCGTCAGCTCCGCCATCATGATACGAATGTACTCAGCTCGTTCAGGAGGCTTGATCCCCATCAGTTTTTCTACCGCCAGCGCATAACCGAAGTTATTACTCATCGAACAAATGTAATCAAGGCGGTCGGTGAATGGCATGTTCATGATGTACGTGTTGCGCTCACCGATTTTTTCGTGATTGCGATGCAAATAACCCATCACAGGCTGAAGATCTACGATGGTCTCGCCGTCGAGGGTGACGACCATACGGAATACACCATGTGTTGAAGGGTGTTGAGGGCCGAGGTTCACAACAATCCTGTCGGTTTTTAGAGGCTGACCATCTCCACCATCTTCCTCTTCGATCCTACCTAGGCCGGCATATAGGCCAACATCTCCTTCAGGCACCCACCCATCGGGTGTAAATTCTGGAGGATACTGCACATTTTTACGGTAGGTGGCATTGTCTTCGATGCGGTAGACGTTGCCCTCCGGCCAACGATTATCGAATGGTTTTGCCTCCTCCTCAAAATACGGCTCTCGCCAATCTTTTCTCAGAGGGTGTCCTTCAAATCCTTCCCACATCAAGATCCGCTTCAGGTTGGGATGACCTTCGAAGCGTATACCAAGCAAGTCCCACGCCTCACGCTCTTGAAAGTCTGCGCCAGGGAACACGGAAACCAAAGAGGGCACAACAGGATCAGCGCGTGGGATCTGTGCTTTAAAAACCAGCGCTGGGCCTCCTTCGGCGCGATACGCGTGATAGACGACTTCCATTTGATCTTCATGAATGTAATCCACACCGGTGACGGAGGATAGATAATCGTATCCCAACTCGTCGCGGATGGCCCTCGCAAACTCAATTAACTTTTCGGGCGCAACCACAAATCCTTCGTAGCCCTTTCTCTCATCACGGTGGGCAACGTTAGGAAATCTCAACTCGATCTCATCCATGGTGCGTTCGCTGGTTTCTTCCATCCTGTATGATCCTTTGCTTCCTTGTTTCCTTATGATCCGGCAACCGATTCACTTTCACTGGTCGGCGACGTCCTCCCCGAGATTTTTGAGATGTCGCGGGGATCGATTAGATCGGGGCCGAGAATGGGGACAGGGATCGGCTCGGAAGCTTCCTTCTGGTACCAGTGAACTGAGCTTATGGATTGCTTGTCAATCTTTTCTTGAAGTGTGATCAGACCATGGAGTAAGGCCTGCGGCGTAGGAGGGCAACCAGGGACATACACATCCACAGGGACGAACTTATCCACACCGGAGACCACGTTGTATCCCTCTTTGAACGGACCTCCTCCAGAAGCACAGGCGCCCATTGCCAGCACATACTTTGGTTCGGGCATCTGGTTGTACAAACGAACGATCTGCGGAATCATCTTCTTCGTCACAGTTCCCGAGACAATCATCAGATCCGATTGTCGAGGGCTTGGACGCATAACCTCCATTCCGAATCTAGAGAAGTCATACCTGCTTGCCGCCACGCAGATCATCTCGATGGCACAGCATGCCAACCCAAACATCATCGGCCACACCGAACTGCGCCGACTCCAGTTATAAATTTTGTCCAACGTAGTGATTGAAACCTGCCCTTGGAGTTCTTCGGGAACAGGTAGATCGGGACTGCTAAAATCTTCGCTCATTCAACCCTCCGCGTGACGGGGCCTGTGACTCACGTACCTTCAGGCCCCGCCAATGGAATTATACTTCGCCGAGGAGGCGTGTCAAGGAACTTGAATTATTTAAGGTTTGATTGTTTGCACAGTCGTCGTTGGCGCCGAATATGACCGATTAGCCATACCCTTTCGGTAGTTTTCCCATGTAATATCTGTATCCCAACGGATGACCTTGCGAATCCGCTTGGGGGCACTGACCTAATTTATGTACCTTGAGGTCGGCTTAGTCGTCAAGGTGCCCCTTGTAAAGATATCCTCCCACAGACCTCATGTGCTTTATCCATGAGCTACGACTCCGCGTCTGCCCTCTTCCCTTTCTCACCCTCTCCTGTCTATTCAATTGCTTCATTCAACTACCCATATCGGCCTCATGTTGGACCCGATTGACAAGCCTCGTAAATATGATAAACTAAGTCTGATTAACGTGTGGTTTTACAGTGATGTTATCTATTTGGAGGTAGTGTAGATGGATCAGATCCAACTTTCACAAAGTGATGTAAATCTGACCGAAGCTGCAATTCGACGCGTCCAAAGGCTGATGGAAGAGCGAGACGTATCAGGTCATGCGCTTCGTGTGTTCGTGTCTGGAGGGGGTTGCTCTGGTCTTCAATACGGGATGGCGCTTGAGAGCGAACCCAGGGAGAACGATTTGCAGTTCTCCTTTAATGATGTTAATGTCGTTATCGATCCGATGTCCATGGGTTATCTCGCCGGTTCGACGATCGACTACACGGACGATATCATGGGTGGGGGTTTTCAAATCGATAATCCTAATGCACTCGCCAGTTGCGGGTGCGGCAACTCGTTTAGGACAGAGAAGGGTCAAGCCAGGGCAAAAAACAGCGCCGGATGTGACCACAACTAAACGAAAAAGTAGTGTATTCAAAATGAAAGGCCGCTCTCATGAGAGCGGCCTTTTTCTGTTCTGGATCAACTACCTCTTTCAGCGACCTCTTAAGACGGATATCACCATGCCGAACATGCCAACGACGAGAAGTCCGAGGATGGCGAGAATTGGAGGTAAACCAGGCCGCTGTGTTACCTCTGTCGGCTCAAACGTTGGTTGGATCACCGGTTCGGCGGGCGTGTATGTTGGTAACGGAGTCGGTGGCGCCTCCCCGAAGTTAAACTGTGCCGCAAGAGTAGGATCGATGGTCGCGGTCACACGTGGTGTGGGCGTCGGTGGGGGTTCGATGATCGGGAGCAACTGGTTCGGCTCAAGAAGTACGTAACGCGCATAAACCCACGCGAACTCACCTAAAGGATTGGGATAGGTGATCATGATCCACTCCCCACCCGCTGAGCGACCAACCGCTGGCGCCTCTTGCCCAGCGATGAGGACCCCGATCTTGTCATACTCCGTCCCTGGGCCCATGCGAACGTTTACCAACTCGGGAACAATGATCTTAGGCCCCTCCGGTGTACTCGTCACGGTTGCGACGATCGTTGTCTGTGCCACCGGCGCCGGGGTAAATGCTGTCGATGATAAACCCATTACGATGATTACCGTTATGAGAACACTCGCCCACGCTAGGGCTTTCATACCAATCCTCGCTAGATTACATTGTGATCGCGGCCGGATTATACTACGCTCTTTCTCGAATCTGACTTGATTCCTCTCTCGTTACGTAACATCGGCGCTATCTTTAATGTGGCATCCAGCAAGGTAGATAAAGCACTTAGATCTTCTCCCCTTGTCATTGCGAGGAGCGAAACGACGAAACAATCTCCAAGACACAACGGGAAGATTGATTCGCACACAGCCCGTATAGGCATCTCGCAGTGAATTTTGTAATCGCCGTCCACGATATTTTCGATAAGACAGCCCAAAGATAATAAACTATTGCCTACAAGCTCTTGGGGGATTTCAGCGGAGTTCTAGTCTACGCCTCAGGGAATCTACTTCAGGCACTCGAAAGGTGTCCAAGCTACTGCTTAGCTGCGGTCTTCTCAACCCTGGCAATCTCTGCGCCCCTCTCAAGCGCCTTTAAATTCGCACCCAGCAATTCTTTCCGATGTTCAGGGATATGTATCTCCAAGGCTTTACCCACAGCTTCCAGAGGCAACACATTCAAACACTCAAGTAGCGCCCCCACCATCACCAGATTGGCCAAACGTCCGTCTCCAAGGTCCTCGGCGATTTCACTCGCAGAGACCAATACCGTGGTGATATCTTCTCGACCGGGATTGCGATCCACGAGGGATGTATTTACGATTAAGACACCCCCTTCCTTGATAAGTGGTTCATACTTCTCCAACGAAGGGATGTTCATCACGATCGCCGCCGTGGGATTACGCACTACTGGTGAACCGATCTCATCATCACTCAGAATCACAGTACAGTGTGCCGTCCCTCCACGCATTTCCGGCCCATAGGATGGGAACCATGTAACCTGCAAATCCATTTCCAAGGCCGTGTAAGCTAGCAATTGCCCGGCGAACAGAGCCCCTTGACCGCCAAAGCCCGATATGATGATCTCAGTTTGCATCCTAGCCTCCCTTGCGTCCACCGCTCTTCGCGATTGCAGGGTTGACCTTGTAATCACCCAAGGGAAAGGTAGGGATCATGTAATCTTCGACCCACTTCAACGATTCTGCTGCGCTCATACCCCAATTCGTTGGGCATGTTGAGAGCAACTCGACCATCGAAAACCCCAATCCTTGCTGCTGAACCTCGAATGCCTGTCGGATAGCCTTCTTGGCATTGCGGATGTGCTTGACATCGTGCAGGCTGCGACGAACAACATATGCAGCCCCATCGAGCTGGGAGAGGATCTCGCAAATGCGAATTGGGAATCCGTGCTCTTCAACATCCCGACCGATGGGAGTCGAGGTCGTTTTTTGGCCGGGGAGAGTCGTCGGTGCCATCTGACCCCCTGTCATGCCGTATATGGCATTATTGATAAAGATGACGGTGATGTTTTCGCCACGTCCAGCTACATGCAAGATCTCGGCTGCGCCGATCGACGCCAAATCCCCATCTCCTTGATAGGTGAAGACAAACTTATCGGGGCTGACACGTTTGAGCCCGGTCGCCATCGCAGGAGCACGACCGTGCGCAGCCTCCGCAAAATCAAAGTTGAAATAGTTGTAAGCGAAGACTGCGCAACCAACGGGTGCGATACCAATCGTGTCCTGTCGTATTCCCAGTTCGTCAACGACTTCGGCGATAAGCCGATGAGACACACCATGTGTGCAGCCCGGGCAATAGTGTGTACCGCCAGCGGTCAAACTTTCAGATTTGGTATAGATCATGGATTCGACCATATCTGCTTTCGCCATCTAGAATCCTCCGCCTCACACGTTCTTAGCGATCCTGGCCTGAACTTTTAGAATCTCATCAAAGACTTCATCCGGCAAAGGGACCATTCCCCCCATGCGACCATAGAACGACACCGGCACACGCCCTTCAACCGCCAAACGAACATCCTCGATCATCTGACCCCCGTTCATCTCTACGACAAGGATTTCTTCGACTTGGTCAGCTAGCTCACGCACACGCTCGTAAGGGTAGGGATAGAGTGAAATGGGACGCAACAATCCAACTCGAATTCCTTGCTCACGTGCGCGGTTTACGGCTGATTGTGCAATGCGACCTGCAGTACCAAAAGCGACGATACCAATTTCCGCTCCTTCAAGCTTATACTCTCGAAATCGGATCTCGTTCTTTTCGACTTCGGCAAACTTGTCCATTAATTTGAGGTTGAAGATCTCTTCTTTAACTGGGTCGATGTATATCGATGTGATGATGTTATGCGCTCTATCTTTTGCGCCCGTGAGCGCCCAATCCGGTCGTTCACTTTTCGCGCGCACTTTCCGCATCGGCGGCAGTTCACCAGGCTCCATCATCTGACCCAGACTTCCATCCGCTAGGACGATCACGATTAGGCGATACTTTTCGGCCAGATCGAAGGCCTCAACGGTGAAGTCAATCAACTCTTGGATGGTCGCCGGCGCCAAAACAATTGAGCGATAATCGCCATGGCCTCCACCCCTAACGATCTGGTTGTAATCTCCTTGGGATGGAGCGATATTCCCTAGTCCGGGTCCTCCTCGCATGATATCGACTAACACGGCCGGCACCTCAGAGCCGGCGATATACGAGATACCTTCCATCATCAAGCTCACACCGGGGCTCGAAGAGGAGGTCATCACGCGAACACCCGCGCACGCTGCGCCGTACACCATGTTAATGGCCGCGATCTCGCTCTCGGCCTGCAAAAAAACACGCCCGAGTTCGGGCATGCGCTTGGACATGTGTTCGAGGGCTTCTGTCTGAGGCGTAATTGGATACCCAAAGTACGCCTCACACCCCGCTCGTATTGCAGCCTCAGCGAAGGCGACGTTGCCCTTTAAAAGTTCTTTAGCCACGACTCGATTCCTCCAAAAATTCGTTATGCTCTTACTTTATCCGCAGATACCCAACGGTACACGGTGATCGCAGAATCTGGGCAAATCACCGTGCAAATCGCGCAACCCGTACACGCCTCCTCAGGATCGATGAGTTCCGCCGGGCGGTATCCTTTCGGAGTAAAACGATCCGTTGCCATTACGATCAGGTCCTTTGGACATACCGATAGACATAGCTCACAACCTTTGCAGAGCGTCTCGTCAACTTCGATCCGCCCTTTCGCCATAACCTAACCTCCTGGTAATCTTCCACTCTCCATACCAGCATACCCCCCTACCGCTATTTCGCTCCAGTGCAGACCGTCACACCTGCATAATACAAATTTCCTGATTTCGGAGCATCCATGTCCAGTTCATTCGACGCGAATCTGATCCAACGCTATGTAGTTTTATTGGAACTCTACTGTAATCTATCCGTTCCCAGACGGCCGGAATGTGAGGCACTTCAAAATGCTGACTTGAGGCCGGAGGGATCATAGCCGACACCCGCAACTTCGACAAGCTGGTTGTCCAAATCTATGGACGGTTATGCCGAGTTTGATCAGGCCCTGTCATATAGGATGCTCAACAGGAGATAGAAATTGATGAAAGTGAACGGATCGATCGATGTTATTTCCTCAATGTCATGCTTACTAGGCTATTCTCGAAACCCGAAATCATCGATTAATTTCTCGATAACTTCGACGTCTTTTAATGTGATCTCTCTGAACTCAAATCCTGTTGCATAGAAGTCGGGATTTATATCTTTCTTACACCACAAACCGAAGGCATCAAATGCAATCTGTGCACTCGAATGTATCTCCGCTGGAAGCAGCATACGGAACTGTAGAGTCCTTCCAGTTTCAATTGGCTGCTCACTGAGTAGCATCATCCCCTCTGTTGTGATGTCCATGAGGTGACCTACGAGTTTATGGTTCGCACGATCGAAAACCCTCAGATAATAGATCAGATGTCTCCGCCTGAGCTTCCTGCGATCCGGCACTATAACTCCCTTTCAATCCCGGAAGCACATGGCCAGGATATGGCTATCGGCATACAAGTATAACCTCCAAGCCTGAATCCAAAAGTCCGTTTCATATATCTATACGCCATCGTGATCTGCATCCTCGTCCATTAAAGCCAGTACTTTTACCCCAGTCGAGGCAGATATCTCCTCTGCCAGGGAGCGTAGGGCTTCGCGCTTGAAGAGACTACCCTTCTCCTCAGGATTTCCCAGGATAACCAGATGCACTTTCTCTTCCATTGCTACCGTAGCGAGCTGGTCGCGTAAGCTGCCTGCACGCACGATGATCCGCGACAATACTCCCGCTTGCCTGGCCTGTTCCTGTGCTGTTTGCATGAGGAATCTCTGCATGTGTAGAATTTGCGCCTCGGCATTGATGACGAGTGGCATCGCCTCAAGGGGCAAGACGGTTTGATCAAAAACATACAGAAACAAGAGTTCGGCGTCCATTTCTTGCGCTAATTCAATCGCCTTCGTGTGGGTGGGTCTACTCGCGCGCCCGCCTCGTGTTGCGCAGAGGATCCTCCCCCCACTCGCACCAATCGACACGCGCCGCGACCTGGCTACAAGGAGCGGGCGTAGCCAGCGGCTTACCGCTACAAGCAAGAGGGCAACAACAGCGACGACTATCACCAATTGCAACCATGTGGAGAGTGTCCCACCTAATGCTTCCACAACGAGAAAACTGATGAAACCCACATAGGTGACTACCAAGTAGGCTCCCACGACTCGATTAATGGTTCTCGATCTCCCAAAGATGCCATGATCGGAGAGCAAGAACGCAAGCAGCGTAATGTTGATGGCACTCATGAAAATGAAGCTCATCACAGCTGTGGGTTCAACGATCAAGGGGCGAATGAGAGCAGGTAAGCCCAGACCAAAGAGAAGGTTGAAGAGGTTGCTTCCAAATGCGGTTCCCAAAACTAAATCGGCATGCCCCCGACGCGCGGCTTGGATTGAAGATGCGATCTCAGGAAGAGAAGTTCCCGGACCAATGATGACAAGACCGATAATGAACTCCGGGATTTTGATGGCGACAGCAAGAACCGTCGTGTTGAGGATCAACAGCCGCGACGAGAATACGAGCACGATCAATCCCCCGAACAATGCCCAGAGTGCCTGACGCCTTGTCAGTTCTAATGCGGTCGGGTGTGAAATCTCCTCAATCGGTGTAACCTCCACCATAAGTACGCTGCGTGCACGACGCGCTCTGGCGTATTGCACGATAAGAGCATTCGCTGCCAAGAAGAGTGCAAGCAGGATGATGGCTTCCACTCGATTAATCTGCCCATCCATGATGAGGGCCGTTGTCATGGCCGTTGCGGCCAAATATAAGGGAATGTCTTTTTCTAAGGCGTCACGGGGAACGACGATCAGGCCGGCTATCAGTGTAGAGACACCGAGTTCAATGCCGATGTTGACCAGATTCGACCCCAAAATATTGCCAACGACCGTAGAAGTCTCCAGGTCGCTAAGGACAACGGCAAGGTTAACTGCAAACTCAGCCGCAGACGTGCCCATGGCAACAACGGTCGCGCCGATGACGAGTGGGCTAATACGTAGCTCGCGCGCCATATACACCGCGCCATCGACCATGTAGTGCGATGCGCGCGTGACAATGTATAACGCCAATATGATTAATAGGATGTTGACCGATAAGGGTAGCCCGATGAAGAACTCATCTAACATTCCACACTTCCCAGGTTGGTACTTGATTCGTTTGGGAGATGTGTAGCTTTAGGTAGATGTTTGAATGATCACACGCAGTAAGTACCATTTGCGACCAATACTCATGGCCTGTTTCAAAAGCATCCGAGAGCCTGACTAGGGCCTCCTCTGTCCTCTTCCAGTCTATCAAATCGCAAGAATTTCCATCAACCCCTACCACAACATTGTGTTAGCTAAGCTCCGCTGACAGCAAAATCCCGCTTGTTGGCTTATGGCATCTCAGGCGAAGTATTTGGATGTCGCGAGTCGCTTACTCGTAAAAGATTGCTCTGGGAACCCGGCGGGAAGTGCAGGTAACGTTCGGTAGCCATTTCGATGCTTCCATAATATCCCCGATATGCCGGGGGGAGAAGGGCTGCAATTTGGTACATAATCTCGTCCACCATTTCCTGACGGACTTCTCGAGAAACGCGCTCCTCTCCGGATCGAAGATAAAAGGGAGATCCTACTCTAACATGGAAGTCGGTTCGGCGCAGCCTTCGAAGGTTCTTCCATAACTTTTCTGCGCCATAATGAACGATCGGTAAGAGCGGCGCACCGCTCTTGAGAGCCAATACCACAACACCCGAAATACCACGTAGTAGTCTTCCATCACCGCTGCGAGTACCCTCCGGCGCTATACCTACAATAAAACCGCGATCAAGCGCTTCGAGAGCCAGTTTTAGTGCCCTCATATCCGCCTCCCCTCGTCGCAGAGGGATCGCACCCCAAAGATTGGCGACATAGGCAAAGATCGGGTTGTCCCATGTCTCAGCCTTAGCAAATCCCGTGGCCTCACGGGGCAATATCCGAGTGAGGATGGCCGGAACTTCAAAGAAATTGATGTGATTGGAGACGATGATCAATGGACCACGTTCTGGAAGGTATGCCAGTTCAGCATCGTCAATTCGACTGACCAATCCCGTCAAGCTTTTTATCGTCGAGTTTATCAAGTTCGCCATGAAACTTTGCTTCACGCCCTGGCCTGCTCGATGTCTCATTTCGAAGGTCGCCTGCCTTGCGTGAGTACTTGTAATTCTGCTGGGAGAATTTCCAGCGACAGCCGACTTCCCTGCGTACAAAGAGTCTCACCATCTGCATGCGAAGGCAGACTCCCATTTAGCGCGGTCACAACGACATACCTTGTTCTCGCCATTCGGATTGCAGGATGCGAGGTCTGTGTGCCTCTCATGAAGCGCAGGATCAGAGCAAAAATCCCTGTTCGACCAACTTGCTCGGCGATAAAAAGATCCAGGAGGCCGCCGTTGTTCTCCGCCCCAGGCGCCATCATGAACCCTCATCCCATCCGACGGCCATTCATGATGGAGACCATCAGAGCAGGAATCTCGAGTGTGTGTTCGTCGTACTCAATACGCACCAGAGGGGCCCAGCAATAAAGGAAGATCGTCTTCCATGCCGCCACAACATACGACAGGAAACCGATGAGTCGTTTCATTTTCATAGCTTCAAATCCCACGACGGCGTCGAATCCCACTCCAACCCCATTCCCGAAGAAACGGCCCTCAGGAAATAACCCTCCCTTCACTAATCCGACGTCCACGGTTCGCAGAACACCTTACTGAAGGATCTGGCACCCTGCCTCCACGCCACCAGGGACATTCATTCCGAAAGCGACATCGTTCCCCCTTCCAACGCTGATCAAGCCCATTACAGCCGGCTCGAAGCTCTCTCGCTTAGCTTGCATCAGTCCGCTAAGCACTTCGTTTGCTGTGCCGTCTCCACCAACCGAAACAACGGTGTCGAACCCGTTCGGTACAGCTTGCTTCGACAATTCCACTGCATGCCAGGGTCTTTCAGTATAGACAAGATTGAAATCAAAAGCGTCTCTGCTAAGCTCCCCCTTAAGTTGAGGGACAGACCGTGCGCCGGTCCCTCGCTTAGAGACCGGTTTGACGATGATTTTATAATTGCTCAAGATCCTTGTTCTTCCCCTAAAGCCTTCACAAGAGCGAAGCGTCTGAGATCCGATATGCACTTCGCTCACTCACTTTCTCTGACTGTGAAAATGTCGGTCCAATTTCGTCAAGTATCCAAACGCGATTTGGGCGGGTGTATGACGATCATCGCCAGATCTTCAGCGTAGTCTCTTAGTTGATCCCTGGTAGCGTTCACAGAAACACCCTCCGCCCGTAGGATCATAGCCATTATTCGTGGGTGTCTGGCGATACGCTCCTCAAGAAAATCTGTGATTCGATCCGGATCACTCACTGGTTCCGCAATAGCATCGAACCTACGCCTACCGACGCGCAGGTTCACTCTCGGATCTTCAAGGATATTTCGGAACCAATCTGCCTTCTTGCCACGCATCGAACCGACGAAAAACGCACCGTTTATCTCTTCGTACTGCAAGGGGGTCACCCGAGGCAGACCCGATTTCCGACCGGTTGTCGTCAGCAGTAGAACACGTCGTCCAATGATAGGACCGAGACCGAGCTTGTAAACCACTTGCGGAATTATTTTAAGCAAGCGCAAGATCACTCTTGGAAACCGCTGAAGCCTTCTCAAATCACGTTCCCTTTATCTTCCAAATTGATTGATTTTTTCCAATCACTTACCGATGGGAATAACGATACGATCTTCAAAGAACACAGGAGTATTATCGCCCGTCTTCGGGTATCGTGGATAGCTCCGAGAGCGTGACTACCCGGTATCCCCGGCTTTGAAGTTCGGGGAGGATCGTCGACAGCGCTCGTGCTGTTCGCTCCCCTCGATGACCGAAGTCATGAAGGACGACAATCGAGCCAGGGCGTGCCTTCCATAAGACATAATTCGCTGACACCCACGCAGACCCAACCTGTGGGTCATACGGATAAATCGAACCGAGTGCTGTTTTGTACCCGTAATCCGTTGCGATTTTCAGCATCTCGGTGTTGTACCAGCCAGAGCCCGGTCGGAACCAACGAGCTTCTGAGAAGTTGGATAAGGTCTCATGCGCTTCAAGCAACCGTCGCTCAAACTCCTCGGGCTCGAGTAGAATACTCGGCTCATCGTTCACCATGTGGTTTGCTATCTCATGACCCTCATCAAGCATTCGCTGTACGAGCGATTCATTTCCAGGAATCCGACTCGTGATGAGGAAGAACGTTGCATGAGCGTCATAGGCTTTCAGAACATCCAGAATTTTCGCAGTTTGGACGGCATCAGGCCCGTCATCGATCGTCAGTGCGATGATCTTCTCGTTTGTCTCAACCGAGTAGAGAACTTGCGGCGATTGCTCTCTGAGAGTAGAGAAAAGCCACTCTGGTTGGAGTAAGACCAAAGCGCCCAGGCCAAAAAGAAGCGACAACAGGAGTGAGCCCACGGCGACAATCATTCGACGCGACATAGACCATTGGTGGAAAACCCTTGCCAAGTATAGGGGGGAGCCCCGGAACCTGATTTAATCTTCATTAATGCACCTGCATACTCTCTTCAACCAGCGTACGTCGTAACACTTTCCCGACAAAAGATTTAGGCAGTTCTTTCCGGAACTCGATCTCCCACGGCACGGCATACGTCTCAAGCCGTTGTCTACACAGCTCGATGAGTTCTTCTTTCGACAAGCCGGTGCCCGGTCTCGGTACCACAAAGGCCTTTACTTTCTGACCGCGCTCTCCGCCTTCCACTCCAATGACCGCGGCTTCAAGAACCTTGCTGTTTTCGTAAAGAACCTCTTCGACGTCACGAGGATAAACACTATATTCACCGGCCATAATTGTATCGCGCTTACGGCTGATGATGCTGAAAAAACCATCCGAATCCATCACAGCGACGTCTCCGGTGAAGAGCCATTCGTCTTTCAACACGGATCTCGTTTCCGATTCGTCGATTCCCCCCTTCGTCCAATAGCCTTTCATGACCTGCGGCCCCTTGATGACCAATTCTCCGATTTTTCCCGGGGGGAGCTCCTCTCCCGTTAGCAAATCCACGATCTTGGCATCCGTGTTAGGGATCGGTATGCCGATGGTGCCGACTTTTTCAGATTCATCGAAAGGATTGACGTGAGTGACGGGGGACGCTTCGGTCAAGCCGTAGCCCTCCACAACATTGGCCTTCGAGAGCTTCTCAAATTTCTCCTGCACTTCAATGGGGAGAGGCGCGGCTCCACTGACACATGCCTTGATCGACGACAGTTTAAAAGATCGCACATCCGGCGCTTGATTGATAGCCAAGTATATGGTTGGGACGCCAGGAAAAATCGTCGGTTTGTGTTGCTTGATGTGGGCAAAGACTTGGTCCAACTCAAAGACGGATAGCAGGACAATCGTCGCACCCATGGCGATAGGGATATTCATGGCGGTCGTCATGCCATAGCTGTGTGTAAGAGGAATTACCGAGAGGAAAGTCTCCTTTCCGGTGTGTAGGTCGGGAATCCAATGGCGCGTTTGGAGTGCATTGGCAACGAGGTTAGTATGTGTCAAACAAACGCCTTTGGGGTCGTCAGTAGTACCGCTTGTATAGAGAATAGCTGCAAGATCAGACGGTGACACCTTGATGTCCGGCGGATCTCGAGAAGCATCCATCATCAAACTTTCCATATGGTATCCACCGGAAATCTCAAATTCATCCTTCGGTTGAAAACCACTCTCCGCCCAACGAGCGAGAAGCCGCTTGTATGTGATCCTGGAGACGGCATTGCGAATGTCTGCATAGATGATCTTAACGGGAACATGATCTTGCATGGCTTTTGCCATGCCAGCGAATGCCTCCAAGGTTACCAGTACTTTGGATTCCGTTTCCCGCAATTGATGTAAGATCTTCGATGCGTCCGCGTCCGGATTGGATAACACAACTACGCCACCGATCTTGAGGATGCCATAGTAGGCGATGATCATCTGGGGCATGTTCGGAAGAACGACCATCACGCGATCGCCCGGCTGAACCCCCAGCCCATGCAGGGCATGGGCAAATTGATTTACTCGACGCTCTAATTGCTGGTACGTGAGTTTGGCTCCATAGAAGACCGTTGCCGTACGCTTGGGGACCATCCCCGCCGAGGCCTCCAAGAACCTGTGAAGGGGTTGTCTGGGGATCGCAAAGGAGTGCGGCGAGTGCTTGCCATAACTTCGCAACCACGGACGGTCCTGCGCAATAGTTGCACGCGTGGTCTGATCTCGCCAAGTAAGACGAGGCCTCTTCGGTTCATCGTAGATAAAGCGCTCAATCGCTCGGTTGACCGCTTTATGCCTCTCGAGTTGCACTTTATGCTTGGAAGCACCAATGTTTACAGCTTGTGCATCCGGAACTCTCTCGACCACACCTTCGTAAGCCCTACCTGGAAAATAACGATCTCTCTCGCCTGTGATGACTAAGGTAGGTATCCGGATGTTTTCTAATAACGACCACCCTTTCCAGTGGCGCATGTTGTTCAATAACATGCGTTTCATGACATGAACCTCGGCGTTCCAGCGTGGACGAAATCGCCACCACGGACGAAAAGCAACCGTGGGGATGCGCGAGACCCACGAAGTGATGCGGGGTAAGGGGTACTCGCCGGCCGTGGCGATGAGGATTAGTTTCTCGAGTCGCTCTGGATGCGCGTTGGCGTATTCCAGACAAATCGCACCACCAAAGGAATGCCCAACCAGGATGAATTTTTCAGGGAGAGACAACTTTTCTGCGATGGTATTAATGTCGTCGACCAATTCCTCCATGGTGTACTGTGTGAACGGGGCATCGCTCTGCCCATGGCCACGCAAGTCCGGTGCAATTACGTGGTTTGAGCGAGAGAAATGATTGATCTGATATTCCCACGTCTCTGCACAACCCGCATAACCGTGGATGAACATCATGGTATTTAACCCATTCTCCGGCCATATATCGACCACACTCAATCTAGAGTCGGAAATCCCTTCAATAGGTACTTCAATTCGATAGAGGTTGAAATCCAATTGAATTGCGCGCCGCTTCAACCCTTTTAACGCCCTCTTCATTTCCTCCTCCCAGCAAACCAATAGGACCGGATTTCTTCACGCTCGTTCATAATATAACGAGAGCAATTTCTTCCACCCGACCCGTCAGCAAAGCATAAATGGATCACCGTTCCCGCACGGTGGTCACGTCTCTCTATATCTAAAACCCCAAAGAACACTGTGTGGAACGCTGCTTGGTGTCATCCCTCGGCAACATCACATCAACTCCAGATTCACTGGAGGGCTTGAATCAAAACGCGGTAACCTCAAGATATCGTGAGAGCTAATAAGCCCTCACGATCCAATGGCTTGTTGCCGTGTCCCGCAAAGACCCAATCGGGCTCTAGCAATTTCAATCTTGTGAGGCTATCCGCGACGAGTGACCAATCATGGGCGAAGAGGCATTGGGGATGAGGCTTGCCGTTGGTTGATATCAAATCTCCCACAAAGGCATATCGCCCTTCAACAATCAAACTGATTGAACCCATTGTGTGACCAGGTGTGTGCAACACGAATGCATTAATACCAAACTCTTCCAAGGAATCCCCGTCTTCGAGAATCACGTCGGCCTTCGTGGGCTCCACGGGCACTAACCTATTCAGCACTGGTAAAAACGGTCGTACGATCCTTCCCCGTCCTCGAATAGCACCCAATGAGGTTTCCCCGCGAGCCATGGCATCTCGATCGTAAAGATGGATAGCGACCGGAGCTCCTGTAAGACGGCGTAAAGCGGCGGCGCTACCGTAATGGTCGTAGTGAGCATGCGTGATGAGAATCAAGCGCAGATCTTCTCGGTTTATCGCCGCCATTTTCGCCAGGATGCGATTCTTACTACCTGGCACACCCGCGTCGACCAAGATCATGCCTGCGTCGAATTCTAGCAGGTAAGCTTGCGTGAAGCCCAAAGGAAGCGTGTGGATGAGAACCACGGTCAATACCTGTACCGATTCGTACGTTGATAGAGCAATTCACGCCGGTCTTGCACTGGCGGCTGTGGCATTAGCAAATTTAGGATTCCCGTCAGGGCGGCTCCGACCACGAAACCACCTATATGGGCGAAGAAAGCGACACCGCCAATCGCCCCCGTGTTCACACCGAGAGAAAGGAAACCGTTGAACAATTGCAACACGAACCATAACCCTAATACAGACCATGCCGGCCATTCTGTAAATCGTGACCACAACCCCAGTATGATTATTCCCCGTACTCGCACTCCCGGGAAGAGGAGTAAATAGCTTCCTAACACACCTGCGATCGCTCCGCTGGCGCCAACGAGTGGGATTTGTGATGTCGGACCCACAATGACTTGCGCCATTGCAGCCGCGAATCCGCTAAAGAAATACAGGAACAGAAACAGGATTTTTCCCAAGCGATCTTCAACGTTATCCCCAAAAAGCCAGAGATACAACATGTTGCTGAGCAGGTGTAGCCAGCCTCCGTGAAAGAACATGCTGCGTAAGATATCGAGAAATGTCTCCAAGGATATCGGAGATTGCACGACCTTGGCTGGAACAACCGAAAGATCTAGAAATAAAGATTGTAGTTCTCGCGCGGAAAAAGTCTGTTGCCAGAAGAAAACAAGTACATTCACGGCGATCAAAGCGTACGTGAGAATCGGAAATCGTCGCGTAGGATTCAGATCACGAAGTGGGAGCATCGTCTGTCCTCCTTAAGCGTACAGCGAGCGTGAGAAATCAGCCCAGATCAAAATAGCAGAACTGGAATGTGGGTTATCCCATTGTAACCGATGCAATCAACCGACAAGACAAGTAAGTCCTTTTAAATATCGTCCTTCGGGGAATTGTATCCCCACGGGATGATCGGAGGGCTGGTTGAACCATCCGATGATCCTTACCTCCACACCAGCATCGAGAGCAGCTCCAGCGACGATTTTCTCGAACAGAGGAAATCCCACACCACCCGAACACGAAAAAGTGAAAAGTAGCCCGCCGGGTCGTAAAAGTTTAAACGCCAGTAAATTAATATCTTTATACCCGCGCGCCGCTTTTTGCGCTTGAGAGGCGGTTGGTGCGAAGCGGGGTGGATCCAACACCACGGCGTCGAAGCGTTTGTCGCGATCGCGCAGCTTTCGCAGTTCCGTGAAGACGTCCCCCTGGATCCATTCGCATTGATCGAGTGCCAACTCGTTTATCGCTACGTTCTTTTTCGCCAGCATGAGTGCTTCTGTAGAGGAGTCAATAGCCTCCACGTGTGTCGCACCTCCTGCCAACGCAGCGACCGTGAAACCACCAGTATAGGAAAAGCAATCCAATACGGCCCGACCACGGACGAGCGAACGAACCCGACGTCGATTCTCACGTTGGTCGAGGTAGAATCCTGTTTTCTGACCCTGCAAAACGTTCACATAGAATCGCATTCCATGTTGCTGTATGATCATTTCAGCGTCCGGCTCTTTCCCCCATAGACATCCTGTTTTCGGCGGCAGTCCTTCCATTTTCCGCACGTCGACGTTCGACCGCTCATAGATGCCGTCACAATCGCCTAGTTGGGCAAGGACAGAGATGATGGATTCCCGCCAAGCCTCCGCACCGGCTGTGAGCAATTGGACGACACGCTGCTCATTGTATCGATCGAGTACCACTCCCGGGATCCCATCCGACTCGGCATGAATCTCTCGATAGGCATTCGTGTCGGTATCCTCGGCTAAAGAAATACGGGAAAGAATTGCAGCCTTGATTTTTCGTTCGAAGAACTGATCATCGACCGCCTCTTCCGGGTTCCAAGTCCAGATGCGTGCCCGAATGTTGGAATTTGGTGAATATGCCGCCCTCGCCAACCAGGTCCCAGCTTGGTCCAACACATCAACAGTCTCACCCAGGCCAGGATATCCAATCACTTCCTCGACAGCGCCCGAGTATATCCAGGGATGTCTTCGCTGCACCGATCGCTCTCGTCCTTGCTTGAGTCGAATGGCCTGCATAATTATGACTTGCTTCCTTTAGGGTTGAAGATGAGACGATTTTCTTTATGGCCTGTCAGGCATCCCACATAGAGGATCATCGAAACGTGTTGGATGCACAAGCGGTCCTGAGAAAGGATTAACGCTAGTCCATGCTCATTTGCCCTCGATCAGTGAACGAAGTCCCGCCTCATCGAGGATTGGTATGTCTAATTCTTGCGCTCGCTGATACTTTGAGCCCGCTGCTTCTCCTGCAACCACAAACGAAGTCCGTTTACTTACACTCCCGCTTACCCTACCTCCATGGTTTTCGATCACGGTTTTAGCTTCCTGACGACTCAGGTTCGGCAGTGTCCCTGTCAGGACAAAGCTCAACCCAGCCAACGTCTGCGGCTTAGCGGGTTGATCGGAAAGTGCTTCGATCGGCCACACACCGGCCCGTTTAAGTTTATCCAGCAATTGGCGGTTCGACGGCTTCTTCATCCATTCGATAATCGTGGCGGCGATATTAGGACCAATGCCCTCGATACTTTCCAACAACGCCTGGTCAGCGGAAGCAAGGCTATCCATGTCACCAAAATATCTTGCGAGATCTGTGGCCACGACCTCACCCACCCCTCGTATGCCAAGCGCATTAATCAGGCGGGAGAGCGGCTGGCGACGCGAGGCGTCGATGGCAGCCAAAAGATTGTCGACTTTTTTCTCCGCGAAACCTTCCAGATTGAGAAGCGCGTCACGTTCGAGGTTGTATAGATCGGCAACATCGGAGACCAACCCTTGCTCGACGAGCAATGCGGCAATCTTGATGCCCATTCCTTCGATATCCATCGCCCCGCGATAGACGAAATGCTCGAGATTGCGGATCAACTGTTCCGGACAAGCAGCATTCACACAGTAAACTGCCACCTCATCGGGTATACGTTCCAACGGTGCATCACAAGACGGACAATTCGTCGGCAGTTCATAGACCTTCTCGTCTCCGCTGCGCGCCTCAACTACGGGTCCGATGATATATGGAATGACATCTCCAGCGCGTTTCAGCAGGACGCGATCTCCTACGCGAATATCTTTCTCTTTGATGAAATCGAAATTATGCAAGGTCGCTTGCCGTACGGTTACGCCCCCTACCTCTACCGGCTCCAGTATCGCGTAGGGCGTGACAACACCTGTTCGACCAACATTGACACCAATCTCTAACAAGCGGGTCGTGACGATTTGCGCAGGGAATTTATAAGCAACGGCGCCTCGGGGGTCCTTCCCCACTACCCCAAGATCTTCTGCTAGTTGGAGATCGTCAACCTTGATCACCATCCCGTCCGCTTCGTAGGGGAGATCTGCTCGCT
>WVZH01000480.1:10973-23181 GCA_011772595.1 Anaerolineales bacterium | reverse complement strand
GCTCATCGACCGGAAATCCCAATTTGCGCAATAAATCGAGCGCCTCCCATTGTGAGGCAAGGACTTGCCCCTCCACTTCGAGCACCGCATAACAACGCAGGTTGATAGGGCGAGAGGCTGTGAGGGTTGGATCGAGTTGACGCAACGCGCCAGAAGCGGTATTGCGCGGATTTACATACGTTCTCTCTCCCGCCTCAATGAGACGCCGATTGAGTTCCTCGAAATCCTTGAGCATGATTAAGGCTTCGCCACGCACGACAAGCCTGCGAGGTACTTCGCCTTCATAAGGCACGAGAGGGATCCGCAGCGGCAGACTGCGGACTGTGCGTAAATTCGTTGTGATATCTTCCCCGAAGTCACCATCGCCTCGCGTGGCTCCCAACGTGAAGGATCCGTCTTCATAATGCAAGACAACCGTGAGACCATCCAATTTCGGTTCCACGCTGAACGCCGATGAAGCAACTCGCTCGTCCAATTTGAGGATGCGCTCGTACCACGCACGCACATCGTCGGCCTCGAACGCGTTGCTGAGACTTAGAATCGGACGAGGATGAGGCACACGGACAAATCCCTCCACTGGTGCGCCACCCACTCGCTGAGTCGGCGAATCGGGTGTCTTTAACTCAGGATGACTCTCCTCAAGATCCTGAAGCTCCCGCATCAAGCGGTCGTATTCGGCGTCGCTGATGACAGGGGAATCTTGGACATGATACCGGTAATTGTGATATCGAATTTCTTCCCTAAGTTTTTCAATTCGTAGACGAACGGATTCTTCCGACATCGGTCAGATCATCACACTCCATGTTTACTCGGGTTGTGTTGGCATTTCCTGCGACCAAACCGGGAAAAACATCAACCACTCCCCCGGTTGAGCCCGGATGTAATCTTCGAGAACCGTCAGGATTTGTTGTGCCAGGTTAACGGCGTCACGATGCAGGTTTCCAGTGCTCACGGGTTCGATGAGCGCCGAGGTTTCTACGAGATATCTACCCGGCCCGAGGGTTCGCGTCCTTCCCACCAAGATCCGTGCGTTTGTACGCAGGGCCAAGCGTGCGTGACCAATCGGAAGCTTCGTACTACGTCCGAAGAAGGTCATCTCCTCCCCTCCCACGCCAGGTCGGTCGACACCGGTCATCACAATTCCGCCTGTCTCCAATCGATCAACCGCCTCTCGCAAAGACTCAACAGAAACGGGCGTGAGGTAAAGTCCAAACCGTCGACGTATTGCGTTATCGACATGTACTCCACCCTTCACATTGGCGAGCGAGAGCGCCTGGATGGGGTAGCCGCGCACACCCAACGCTAAGAGCAAAATGTTAAAGCTGCTCATGTGCGCCCCGGCAATCATCAGTCCCCTGCCATCTTGGAGAGTCCTTTTCATCTCCTCGATCATTTGTGGATCTATCTCAATACTGGATTGCACTGCCTCAGGACCGATCGTCGTGACACGAAACCAATCGGCGTATCCCCTGGCAGCGGTCCTGAAAACCTCTCGAATTGCACCGTCAAGTTCCGGCGAATCATAAGGTAAACCACGTACGATGGCCTGGTTGGATCGTACCGCTCGCACTAGCGCAGAGTTCTTTCGTGCTGCTATACGGTCGGCAATCCAATGACCAAGACGATAGGCTTGTTCTCGAGTTAGCAAACGGCCGATCAGCAACCCTAGCAATGGTGCCAAAAGAGTATTTAGAAAAGATATCAAACTCATCAATTCACCAATTCATGCCGAATAGAGAATGAATTATCTCACAGGAATACGTTATGGATGCATCCTTCTCAAATCAACTCATTCTTTTCCGTTGCCCCTGCGGCTACGATAGGCGTATCCTACCATTTTGAAAAATCGAATCGAATCATGCCACGGATGAAAATAACTCTTTTTCCCGGTCCCGTAAATGGTTCGAATCTTCACCCACCCAATGCGAAAGCCCTTGGTGATCGCTTGTGCGATCACCTCTACCTCAAGCTCGAATCCGGATGATTGGAGATCCAAGGCTTCCAATAACCGGCGAGTGTAGAGACGATAACCGCTTTGATTGTCATAAATACGCTGCCCCAATGCGAGCGAGAGTAGAAAGGAGCCTATCGGGTTTGCCCAAGCGTTTGGAAAGGGCATCTGGCGAAAATCCCGGCGGCCGATGATTAAATCCCCGGCGTGTGACTCATACGCTGTGAGGAAATTGGGAATCTCTACAGGGTCATGCTGGCCATCCGCGTCTAAAGAGATGATTGCGTTATACCCTTCCTTAACTCCCCATTGAAATCCCGTGACTAAGGCTCTTCCTTTCCCGAGATTCTCCTCGTGCCGGATGACCGTCGCTCCCGCAATGGCTGAGAGCTGCGGGGTTTCATCAACGGATCCATCATCGACCACGAGAACAGGGAGAAACTCTGCGGCCGCTTCTACAATCGCAGATATATGCGCCGCCTCATTCCAGGCAGGTATTAATACAAGTACATCGTTTGTTCGTGTAGGGGGAGCCTCAGGCATGTCTCTTCTCACAGTCCATTCTAGCGGACGGGTTGCATAGCCGACGTGTAGATTTAAACCCATCGAGAGCCGAAGATAATCAATCCCGCAGATCGCGGTTGATAGGATTCTAGCGTAGGCATGCTCAACGTCAAGACCGATCCACAAGTCGCAACACCATATGCGAATCACAGGATTGCTCAATTGCTCCATTCTTGATGACGATTACCAGACATATGGCCAGACATGTATTTCGTCTATTGTGTGTCGAAGGAGGATTTGCTAGACTGGGTAAAGCGAAGCATTTAGGGAGGCGACATGTCTGCGGGACGAACCATTGCTTATATCGCTGCCGCCATCTTGATCTTCTTCGGTGTTCTCTTCCTATGGGGATCCGGAGCCAGTGCCCAGAGTGCGTTGTGGATCATCATCGGTGTTGTGAGTATCGGCGGAGGGTTTGTCTTGATCTGGTTTGCGAGTCGAAAAGCCAAAGAGCAGTTGGAACTCGTTCAAAAGATTGAGCTATCAGGAGACATCGAACTCGAGACATTGACTTGCAAGAATTGCGGTGGGACTTTGACCTCCGACAATGTCAAGATGGTCGCCGGTGCGCCTGTGGTCTCATGCCCTTATTGCGGAACAAGTTATCAACTTACCGAAGAACCCAAATGGTAACGCTGCCCCTGGTACGATCCCGTATTCTCGAGTTCGGGAGGAGTATAGAATGAGACGGCTCCTGAATTTCTTCTGTCTTGTGCTTGTCTTGGTTTTCTCCTTGAGCACGCTCCCAGCATCTGCTCAGAACTACTCCTTCAGCCTAGACAGCATGGTTGTGGACGCGTGGTGGCAATCGGACGGCACCCTACGACTCGAATACCGTATGGTGTTAACCAACGATCCATCCGCCTCTCCGATCGATTTCGTAGACATCGGTTTGCCGAACGAGTATTTCAACCTCTCCAGTGCCGAAGCTAGCGTTAATGGGCGGGCTATTCTGCATATTGCGCATTCTGCCTACGTTGAACACGGTGTCGAGTTAGGATTCGGCGCCAGTGCGATACAACCGGGAAGCACGGGTGTCTTAGAGTTCTCCATTTCCGGCATCAAGAATGTACTTTTCATTGACTCTCAAGACAGTGAGTATGCGAGCGCGGTTTTTGCCCCAACCTTTTTTGATAAACAGTTTGTCCACGGCTCAACAGATTTGACTATGATCTTTCACCTACCACCAGGCGTCCAGCCAGAGGAACCGCGCTGGCACAGATCGCCAAGTGGATGGCCATACGACGAGCCCTATCCCGATTTCGATTCGGTCGGACGGATCGTTTATGTCTGGCAAAACACCTCTGCTAATGGCTATACGCAATATAAGTTCGGCGCCTCTTTCCCCCAGAAGTACGTGCCAGCCGGAACGGTCCGCACGCCGAGCGTGGGTCAGCAATTGAACATACCCGAAGAATTGGTGATCCCGGTCGTCATTTGCGGTGGATTCGTGCTCTTCTTCGTCTTGATAATGGCGGCCGGTATCTACACCGCGCGCCGACGTAAACTCGCCTACTTACCGCCAAAAATCGCCATCGAAGGTCACGGCATTAAGCGCGGCCTCACAGCCGTCGAGGCTGCCGTCCTGCTCGAAACACCACTCGACCGTGTGCTGACGATGATTCTCTTCTCTGTGATCAAAAAAGGCGCCGCACGCGTGGTCAAGGAAGACCCACTCAAGGTCGAACGTATGACCCCGGCACCGAAGGATCTGCGTCCCTACGAGGAAACCTTCCTGAAAGCCATGGTTGATGAGACGTCTCGCAAACGCCGGCGCAACCTGCAAGAAGTGATGATCGAGCTGGTGAAAGCGGTCCAGAAAAAAATGAAGGGTTTCAGTCTTAAGGAAACTCGCAAGTACTATCGATCCATCATGGAAAAGGCTTGGCAACAAGTCGAGGAAGCCGAAACCCCTGAGGTTCGCTCCCAGCGTTTCGATGAAGGCCTCGAGTGGACGATGCTGGATCGTGATTTCGATGATCGCACGGAACGCACGTTCCGCACAGGTCCTGTTTTTGTTCCCCACTGGTGGTGGCTTTACCGACCTTCCTATGGCGGACCACGCCCCAGCACGACGGGTGCCGCCCCGACTGCTCGTGTCCCCAGTGGCAGAGGTCTCACAATCCCGAAATTACCAGGTTCCGAGTTTGCCGCCTCCATCGTCACCGGTGTCCAAAACGCCGCCAAGGACATGGTCTCAAACGTGGTCAATTTCACCAACGGTGTCACCAAGACCACCAACCCACCTCCCCCACCCACTACCTCCAGCCGCAGTTGGTCTTCAGGAGGTGGCGGGAGTTGTGCCTGTGCATGTGCCTGTGCTTGTGCCGGGTGCGCCTGCGCATGTGCCGGGGGCGGTAGATGAGATTGCCGTTCCCTTCTCGATTTTCCAGGAAGAATTCTGGACTCAAGCCTGGGCTTTATGGCTATACAAAGCATTCTGCTGATGGGCGAGCCCAAATCCACCTGCGCGTGCACCAGGACGGCGGTTTGCTCTTGATCAACGCCAATCGCGCCTTCCATCTCAATCCCACCGCCACCTTCATGGCCTGGTTGTATCTCGAAGGGCTCACCGATGAGGAAGCCATCGGCAAAATCCGGCAACGCTATCGAGTGGATGCCCACCTGGCTCGAACTGACTTCGCGGGCGTGCAGGTCATGGTCGATCAACTCATCGATCCGGAAGGCTCATGCCCCGTCTGCGAACTTGAACTCGATCTGCTTCCACCCTTCTCAGAGACGCCGACCGCCCCCTACCGCATGGATTTGGCGCTCACCTACCGCTGCAACGCCAACTGCTCCCATTGCTACAACGCCCGGTCCAGGAACTATCCCGAAATTGGCACCAAAGCGTGGCAGCACATCATCGATCGCCTCTGGGAGATCGGCGTGCCCCACGTTTGTTTCACTGGCGGAGAGTCTACCCTGCGCGATGATCTTCCCGATCTCATCAACCACGCGCATTCGAAAGGCCAGATTGTGGGTCTACTAACCAACGGACGTCGACTGGAGGATGAGGTTTTTATACAATCCCTGGTCGAAGCCGGACTGGACCACGTGCAGATAACCATCGAATCCTCCGAGCCCACGATCCACGACGCTATGGTGCGTGCCGAGGGGGCATGGCAGCAAACCGTGTACGGAATTCAGAACGCACTCGGTGCCGGGCTGTACGTTATGACAAACACGACCCTATTAGCCGAGAACGCGGCCGGGATTGGTGAGACGATTGACTTCCTTGCCGACATTGGTATTCCGACGATCGGGTGTAATGCTTTGATCTACTCCGGCCGTGGAGAGCAAGTCGGCACCGGAATCCCTGAAGCGGGGCTGATCCCTCTCTTGGAAATCGCTCGTGAGAAGACCAAGCAGCATGGTCAACGGTTGATCTGGTACACGCCAACACAGTACTGTCATTTCGATCCTGTTCAAATGGAATTAGGGGTGAAGGCTTGCACGGCCGCAATGTATAACATGTGTATTGAACCGGACGGCGGCGTGATCCCCTGCCAATCGTACTACGAGCAACTAGGCAATCTCTGCGACGACACGTGGGAGTCAATTTGGAACCACGAACTCGCAATCTGGTTGCGGGAGCGGCGTTATATTCCAGAGGCATGCCAACCCTGTGCGATGTTGAAGGAATGTGGTGGTGGCTGTCCGCTAACGCTCCTGAATCAACCCCAACAGGCACCACTTCAATTCACCGGTCTCTCTGAAACATTGACTAGGCCGTCTGAATAATAAGGGAGCGTACGATGAGGTCATTTCTTTCCCGTCTGTTTCCCTCGACCGAACAGCAAAAACCCCTCGCGCCCGGCATCTTCCATTGGAAGACCCCTGACGAGGCTCCAATTCAATACCGCTTGCATTTACGCATTGAGGATGAAGGCATGGGGGTTTTAATCGTCAACGCGGCGACCGTTTTACATTTGAACACGACTGCGACCGAACACGCCATGCAACTTGTGAGAGGCCTGAGTGAAGAAGAGGCTGCAGAAGCCATTGCCGCAAGGTATCGCGTGAGCAAACAAAACGCACTCAATGACCATCGGGATTTCCGCGAGCAGGTATTCACGCTAGCGACCAACCCAGACGTCGATCCAGTGGTCTACCTAGACTTAGATCGAGCCGAACCGCTCGACGATACCCCGTCCGCGCCATATCGCATCGATCTTGCTTTGACGTATCGCAGTGATGCCAGCGGCGCGGTGGATCCTCTCGCCCGACGGCGTGTCGATCGCGAGCTCTCAACAGAAGAATGGCAACGAATTCTGGACAAGATCTGGCGCGCGGGTGTTCCACATGTTACGTTCACTGGGGGCGAGCCAACACTGCGCGAGGATCTCGGACGGCTTATCGCATACGCCGAGGAGCTCGGCCAGGTCACAGGTTTGCTTACGAACGGAAGACGATTATCCGACGCCTCATATCTCGACACGTTAGCCCAAGCCGGTCTGGACCATATTCTTGTCACCTTCATTCCTGCTGATTTCGATTGCGAACGAGGCCTGCGGAATGCTCTCGCCTCCGATGTGTTCACTGCCGCGCATCTGACACTTGCGAGAGACAATGAGGAGGAGACGGTGGCTTCGCTCGAACATCTGCACGACCTTGGGATCCGCTCCGTGTCGCTCTCGGCTGAGGACAGGAGCAAGGCCCTTGCAGAAACGCTCGTTCGTGCGCGGGAATACGCCGCCGACATCGGTCTGGATCTCATCTGGGACCTGCCCGCGCCGTATTCAACAACCAACCCGCTTGCTCTCGAATTGGAGACCCCGCCCATCGGTGCTGGTCGTGCGTGGTTGTACGTCGAGCCGGATGGGGATGTTTTACCGTCCCAAGGCATCGATGAAATCTTGGGTAACTTGCACTCCGATCCTTGGGAAGAAATATGGTCCGTTTACAAATGAATCCCAAGAATAACGCTTACACCTTGTAGGCAGCCAGATCGGCAAGAATTCCGCAATCCAACTCTCGATGCTCCTGTAAAGGGAAGTCATTTACGGCAGAACATTAATTCACACACGGCACATGGATCACCATCCCAACTTTGAGGATTTGCATCAGCGCTATCAAACCCAAGCTGGATGGACGGCCTCCATCCGTGCGCGCCTATACGAGCTTGCCGGTATCCTCAGGTCCAACCGAGTACTTGAGATCGGATCTGGAACAGGTGTCATCATCGAAGCCATAAGCAGCACGTATGGCGCCCGCACCTATGGAATCGACATTGATCCGATCGTAACGCGTTTCGCACGATCGCACGATCGTCGCACAGATTATTCTGTTGGCGATGGCCATGTACTCCCATTTGCAAACGCTCGCTTTGATCTGACACTGTGCCATTTCTTGTTCATGTGGGTTTCAGATCCAACGAGGATGCTAAGCGAGATGGTCCGTGTGACTAAGCCTAGCGGATGGGTGATGGCGCTCGCTGAGCCCGATTACGGTGGGCGGATCGACTATCCTGCAGAACTTGCGAAGTTGGGAAAACATCAGACCGAGGCGCTCAAATCACAAGGCAGTGATCCTCTCATGGGGCGCAAACTTCGGGCGCTTTTCTCACAGTCGGGGCTTGAAGACGTCCGTGTTGGCATTCTCGGGGGGGAATGGGGTGCGACATACGAAGGGGAATGGGAATCGGAATGGCAAACACTCACACAGGATCTCATACAGTGCCATACCAGCACCGAACTGGATGCTTTCCGTGAATTGGAAAGACAAGCCTGGCACGATGGAATTCGTATCCTATACGTTCCCACGTTTTACGCCTGTGGTCGGGTTAAATCATAACTTCCCGGAAGCTTCGAGCTTCCGGGAAGTTTTCGGGTTCGAGATTCTACCCTTTAGAACAAACCGATAATCTTCCCACTATCCAAATCCAGGTCGATCGCCATATAAGCTGGATAGGTGGAAAGTCCAGGCATCGTGCTCATCTTGCCTAACAAGGGGTAGATAAAGCCCGCCCCCACGCTTGCACGGACCTCACGGATGGGGATCGTATACCCGGTAGGCACACCCTTCAACGTGGGATCGTGGCTCAAACTCAGATGCGTTTTTGCCATACACATCGGCAGATTACCGAAGCCGGCTTTTTCATACGCCGCGATCTGCTCCTCAGCTAATGGCTCGTAAGTCACGCCGTCCGCTCCGTAAATCACATCGCAAATATGCTCGATCTTTTGCTTGATCGACCAATCGAGCGGATAGAGAAATTCGAAGTCACTTGGTTGTTCACAGGCCTCCACTACGGCTTGCGCGAGCGCTTTGGCTCCTGTTCCACCGTCAGCCCAGTGCGTGCTTTTTACAGCAGCGAACGCACCTTGCTCCTCAGAATACTTCCTCACCATCTCTATTTCGGCATCCGTATCGTCCTTGAAGCTATTGACGGCCACGACGACCGGAATACCGAAGCGCATCGCGTTCTTGATGTGCACGCCAAGATTCGGTAAACCGGCTTCGAGCAACTCGAGATTCTCTGCGGTATAGGCCGGATCCAAGGGAGCCCCTGGAGTGACCTTCGGGCCACCGCCGTGCATCTTGAGAGCACGCACTGTCGCAACCAATACCACGCAGTTGGGGATCAAGCCAGAATAACGGCATTTGATGTTAAAGAACTTTTCCATACCGATGTCGGCGCCAAAGCCGCTCTCCGTGACGACATAGTCGCCAAGTTTGAGGGCGATTTGATCGGCGATGATGGATGAGTTCCCATGGGCGATGTTTGCGAACGGGCCCGCATGCACGAACGCCGGTTGGCTCTCGAGGGTCTGCATCAAATTTGGCATGAGCGCGTCTCTCAACAAGACCGTCACCGCTCCCGCAACTCCAATGTCTTCCAGATTGACGGGTTCGCCACGCTTATCCAGACCAATCACTACCCTGCCTACACGGTCCCGCAGGTCTTGCAGGTCGTTTGCCAGTGCTAAGATAGCCATCAATTCCGAAGCAACGGTGATATCGACGCCGGTGGCACGCGGGAAGATCGGGCTGGGGGAACCATCGCGCAATTTGTCGTCGTTGAAGCCAACCTGAATACTGCGTAAACTGCGGTCACAAACGTCGACGACTCGGTTCCAGGTGATCGTCTCTGGATCGATATCCAGACGTGCAAAGCGAGCAATCTCCTCGGTGCTCAATTTGCTCGGATCGTTTTTCTTGATTCCGAGTTTCTTGAGGCGGCGTAATTGCGTTGGAAGGAACTCGCGTACACCGTCTTTCTCCGGTACCAAACGTCGGTACAAACCCTCATCGGACTGGCGCGACTCGTGATACATGCGCGTATCGATCGCCGCCGCCACCAGGTTGTGCGACACACTAATAGCATGAATGTCGCCCGTCAGATGGAGGTTGAAATCCTCCATGGGAATAATCTGGCTATANNTGGCGGATGCAGCAAATAACGTTTTTACCGAGATGGGTGCCCATCGCCTGGGTAAGCCCCAGTGTTGTGGTCGTCTTCCCCTCCCCCAATGGCGTCGGCGTAATGGCGGTAACATCGATGTACTTGCCTTGCGGACGATCTGCGAGCTTGTCGAGAACGTCAAGATGGACCTTGGCCTTGAACTTGCCGTACAAATCCAGATCATCTTCCGAGAGGCCAACTTTCTCAGCGATTTCAAGTATCGGACGAAGATCTACCTCCTGTGCGATCTCAATGTCTGACGGAACGGGTCTCTTGGGCTTAAGTACCATGATTTATCCTCCTATGAGCGACGTTTGTGCACAGCGGTTGTGAAGCGGAATACCAATTAGTTTGCACGGACTTAAGGTTAAATGCAAGCGACATTTTTCACAATCATTCCAGTCAACCAACACATACTTGCATTCTGACCCGCATTGAGTACAATTCGTTACATATTTCACTAATAAAAAAACATGGCGGGGATGAGGACGATAATCGGTCGAACATGTGCTCTCTGTCACTTCGCATTTGTGTGAAATTTCACATACTGTAGGATAGGTCATATCGACAATTCACCTGCAACGAAAAATGCCGACAACAAGGAATGTCGGTCGAGGGTTTTGGATGAGTCTCACGTAGATAGCGCACGAGCCTCGCGCCTAAATGATTACGTGAGGTCTTTTATTTCGACCACGAGGTGGACGATGATTGGAACGCCAACGATCGATGCCTCTACTGAATTTCTCCAACAAGTAATCGAAGCAACTCCTGATGGCGAGCGTATCAAATTATGCCTTCAATGTGGGGCATGTAGCGGTGCCTGCCCCTTCGGATACTTGATGAAGTTTCCGCCGCACGGAATGATCGCGGCTTTACGAGCTGGCATGTTTGAGGATCTGATGGATGCCGACACAGCCTGGATGTGTGTCTCATGCTATGCCTGCACCCAGGTGTGTCCCGTAAAAATCCCGGTAACCGCAGGCTTGACGACGCAGGTCAAAGAGGAGATGATCCTGGCCGGCAATGTCCCTCCCGAGCTTCAGGATGCGCTAGTTAAAGCCGAGCGGTATAAAAATCCAATGGGCGAGTCCCCGCGGAAGCGAGCTGAATGGGCAATTGGTTTAGAGCCCAAAGTTGCTCTCATGGCCAAAACCAATCGAAAGGTCGACGTGCTGTGGTTTGTCGGCGACTATGCCTCCTATCACATTCGGGTCATGCCGTCTGCTCGGGCGATGGCAAAGATCCTCAACACCCTGGACGTGGACTTCGGTATCCTGGGTCCCGAGGAGGTGAGTGATGGTGACTCCCTTCGGTTGGCCGGCGAGATCGGCTTGTTTGAGATGCTAGCCGAGATGAATGCGCAGGCGCTCCAAAAGTACCAATTCAACGAGATCATCACCACCGATCCCCACGCGTTTAACGCCTTGAAGAATGAATATCCCAACCTGGAGATTTCGTTCCCAGTGCGACATTACACCCAATTCCTTGCGGAGCGTCTCGATCAGATCGGGGCGCTGATGAAAAACTCAATTGAAGCCACGATCACCTACCATGATGCCTGCTATCTAGGTCGTGTCAACGGGGTATATGAAGAACCCCGCCAGCTATTACAAGCCATCCCCGGCGTTGAGCTGGTGGAGATGTCTCACCATCGCGAGAACAGTTTGTGTTGCGGTGGCGGTGGAGGCGGGATGTGGCTAGATGGCTTTCAGTGGGAGAAAGCCAAAGTCAGGATCTCAGAATGGCGTGTACGTGAGGCCGTCTCCGCTGTTGGAGAAAAAGGCAACGGTGCCGAAAATGGCAGGGCCCATATTCTGGCTGTGGCCTGTCCGTATGAGGCACCGCGCTTCGATGACGCGACCAAGACCGTCCCAGGTGCTGGGGGACTTATCGTGAAGGATATTGCCGAACTTCTTGCTGAAGCTATGGGCCTTGAGGAGTGAAGCGATGAACATTGTAGTTTTGATCAAGCTTGTGCCAGATCTCGTCGAGGAACTTGAGATCGACGAGAGCGGAAAGACGCTAGATACGACGTTCATGCGTCTGATTATCAATGAACCGGATGAGCACGCCCTTGAACAAGCCATCATCTTAAAGGAGCGTGAGGGGGGAGAGGTCACAGTTCTGGGACCAAGTGTTGAAGATATAGATGGCGTCTTATTCACGGCATCTGCCAAGGGCTCGGATCGCATGATCAAGCTAGTTGAAAACTTTGAGCTCGGAGTGAACAATCACGCCTTGGCGCGCGCCTACACATCGGCTATCAGCGAACTCAATCCGGATCT
>WVZH01000480.1:10745-10937 GCA_011772595.1 Anaerolineales bacterium | reverse complement strand
TATCTGGGTATGCCTTTTGTTGGCTATGTCTCAGGAGTATCCACGACAGATGGCAAGCTTACAGTGCGGAAGGAGTATCCGGGCGGATTGATCGCCGAGATGGAGGTCACAACGCCCGCCGTTCTTGGTATCCAGGCAGCGGAACAACCGCCACGCTATGTGGCTATCAGCAAGGTCCGTCAGGCGATGAAA
>WVZH01000480.1:8651-10715 GCA_011772595.1 Anaerolineales bacterium | reverse complement strand
TGTCTCTCAGATGTTCCAACCGCAGGTCGGCGAGCGCGCCGAGATGATCGAGGGAGACATCGACCAAATTGCGGCGAGACTTGTTGAATTGTTCGGGGATTTGGGAGTGATCTGATCCCGGAGAACAATCGTCTACGGAGGTAGCGATGGATGGCAACATCTATGTCGTCATAGAACACTTGCAAGGCCAGGTACGTGAAATTTCTTATGTGATGCTCGCTGCAGGTCGTGCGCTCGCCGATGGAATCGGTGGAGAACTGGTCGCAATACTGCTTGGCCACGAGGCGCAGAGTCTCGCCGCTGATCTGGCGGCAGACCGGGTCTTGTATATGGAGCACACTGCGCTTGCTGAATTTACTCCCGAGGCCTATCAAATGGCGCTTGCCGAATTGATGAAATCGGACCCACCGCGCGCTATTCTTTTAGGTGACACATCTGTAGGTGCTGAAGTAGCAGGCGTGCTTTCGGCTCGTTTAGACCTTCCCCTGGTGAGCCGATGCAGCGCGGTTCACGTTAAGGAGGGACAACCCAAGTTCGTCAGCCAAATTTGCGGAGGCAAGATCATGGCCGAGGGCGACTTGCCTGGCCCGACGGCCTTCGTGACGATGGTCCCTGGAGCGTTCAAGGCTGATGAAGGAAAAAGCGACCAGCCAGTAGCGATAACCTCAGTGTCGGCTCCGTCCTTTGATGGACTTCGGGTGACGCTAAAGCAATACATAGAACCTGAAGTTGGGGATGTGGACATAACCACAGAACCGATCCTGGTCGCTGTAGGACGCGGAATTCAGCAAGAGGCCAATATTGAATTGGCTGAAGAGCTGGCGAGCGCGATGGGTGGTGTGATATGCGGTTCCCGCCCGGTTGTGGACCAGGGCTGGCTGACCACAAGCAGGATGGTAGGCAAATCAGGTAAGTCGGTCAAGCCGAGAGTGTATTTCGCGCTCGGCATTAGCGGCGCTCCCGAGCACGTCGAAGGCATGGGCGACAGCGAGACGATTATCGCCATCAATACCGACCCCGCCGCACCGATCTTTGATGTGGCCAAGTACGGAGCCAACGCCGACCTATTCGACCTGGTACCGGTTTTGACCGAACAACTACGTAAAGCTAAGGAGGGGTGATGACACAATCCAAACGCATCACTATCGTTCTAGCCCTACTCGCTTTGACCCTCATCGCAGCCATCGGAATCTTTGTTCCACGGGGTCAGGCCGAACCAGTCCTCGCGCAATTACCAGAGGATCTCTCAGATCTCAGCGGACCTGTCTCTGATTCTCCAATAATGAATGCCACACCGCCACCTCCACCTGAAAAAGACACCTGCCAGCACTGCCACTTGTCTGGCTCAATCGATAATATGTGGACTCCCGTATGGCGCTGGATGTTGTTTGGTGCTATGGGTCTGGTCTTCGTGTATGGGACTTACCGTGCCGGAAGCGCCTGGGTCAGCCGAAAACCCTGGAAGCCTCTTTGGACGAGAACTGTGGAGTGGTTTGACGAGCGCTATGATGTCGTCGAGCCGATGCGCAAGATTCTCTCCAAACCAGTACCACTTTTCGCAACGCGTTGGATGTACTGCCTTGGCGGGATCACCTTGCTCTTATTCGGCATCCTGTCGGTCACCGGCGTCATGCTGACCTTCTATTACAAACCCACACCAGAAGAAGCGTATGCCAGCATTCAATTCATCGAAAACGAAGTGCGGTTCGGCGCTGCGATTCGTGCCATCCACCATTGGTCTGCAAATGGGATGGTGGTAATGGCCGTCGCCCACATGCTGCGCGTGTTCATCACCGGGGCCTTCAAACCGCCGCGCGAGTTTAACTGGACCACCGGAGTGCTTCTTGGGCTCATCACACTAGGTTTCGGGCTCACCGGCTACCTCTTGCCATGGGATCAACGGGCATACTGGGCCACGACGGTGGCCACGGAGATCGCAGGTGGCATACCTCAAATCGGCGATCTGGTGTTGGTCTTCTCCCGAGGCGGTTGGGACGTCACCGCAATCACACTCAGCCGCTTCTACTCGTTGCACATCATGATTTTACCGGTAGCGCTGATCCT
>WVZH01000480.1:0-8644 GCA_011772595.1 Anaerolineales bacterium | reverse complement strand
GTTAGATCGGACCACGAGATGTAATCGGATGGAGAGACCATGACTGAAGTAGAAGAAGTCTCACAAGAAGAGAAGACAATCCCTTTTTACCCGGATCATGTTCGAACCGAGGCAAAGGTCGCGCTGGGCATCCTAATCATCGTTGTGATCATAGGGGCTGTCGCGATGAGATACCCCCTCGGCCAGGGTGAGCCAGCAGACCCGATGAACACTCCTGCCCACGCCACACCTGAGTGGTATTTCCTGTTTCTTTACCAGATTTTGAAATACGTACCAAAAACGACGGGTGTCATCCTACCGATCGTTGGAATTGTGGTCCTGGCTCTTTGGCCGTTCCTGGATCGACGCGAGGATTCAAAGCGGGCTCGGAATGTCCGCGTGATTCTGTCTGTTGTTGGATTGATCGCCATCATCGTACTGACCTTGCTAGGCGAGTTCACCTAGGTCGGCTTGTAAGTGCGTTTCCAAGCCCAAGTCAAGAGCAAGGAGAACTCTATGGCCGAAGAAAAGGCATCGCTTTCTCGAAGAGGGTTCCTCAAAGTTATCAACCAGGTGCTCGTAGCCACTGGATTGGCTGCACTCATTACACCCATCGTGGCCTTCTTTTGGCCCGCCAAACTGGAAGAGGTCCCTTCCGAGCCAGTGGCCGTCGGTCCGCCGGATTCGATCCCGGAAGGCCAATCGAAGGCCGTTCGTTTTGGACGATATCCGGCGTTGGTGATCAACACTCCCGACAAAGGGCTCGTTGCATATTCCGGAGTTTGCACTCACTTCGCTTGCATTGTTAAGTGGAATCCAGCCACTGGGATGATTGAATGCCCTTGTCACGAGGGCTATTTTGAACCAACCGATGGCTCTGTAATCAGTGGCCCTCCGCCCGAACCGCTTGTTCCAATCCGGGTCTTCATCGAAGACGACACCCTATTCATTGGGGGTGAGGCGTGACCACGCAAGCCGTTCGTGCTCCAGCACAAACTACTCCAAGTCTGACAGCGCGTTGGCTAAGGGGAACACGCGAATTTCTATTACACGCCATTCTACAGGATCGCGTCCTTCAGCGTTCATATCCAGGCATAATGCACCTAATGATCTTCTGGGGCATGGTGATCCAAGGCCTGGGAACGGTTTTCAATCTCCTACAATACCCCCTCTTCCTACCCATTGAACTACCCTGGCCACGTGGATCGGCTTATCTAGGTTTCGAGTTGGTCATGGACATTGGTGGTCTCATGATCGTGATCGGGGTAATCATGGCGGCTCTTCGACGCCTCATCAGGAAACCGTCCTATCTCGTCAACCGCTGGGACGACTGGTATGCGCTGGGGCTGCTGTTGGTGATCGCACTCGTTGGATTTGGTTCCGAGGCCACACGGCTTATCGCGGTTGCACCAGAGTGGCGCGCCTGGTCCCCGATCGGCAACCTGCTCGCCACCGGTTTTACCGCAATTGGATTATCTGTCGAAACGATTGCGTCGCTGCATGGATACTTCTTCTGGATGCACGTGGCAACCGCTTTGCTCTTCGTAGCCAGTTTGCCTTTCACGAAGCTACGACATTTGATCACAGGGCCGCTCAACATCGCCGTACAAACAGAACGCGCGATTGGTTCGCTTGAATCCGGGGGGGACAAAGATGCAACCATGCAGCTGGGCGCGGGTGAAATCGACAAGTTCCAAAGTCTGGCACTGCTAATGTTCGATGCTTGCGTGCAGTGCGGCCGCTGCGAAGACGTATGCCCAGCGACTATCAGCGGGATGCTGTTTTCGCCGCGAGCGCTGATTCAAACTCTCCACGAGTCAATGCATGCTACGCTTATCTCTACCCAAAGCAATCAAATACCTTCTCTATTTGACAGAGCCATCGACAACAGTTTCCCCTGGGGCTGTACCACCTGCGGCGCCTGCATTTTGACTTGCCCGTTGTTTGTAAATCCTGTGTCGGCGGTTGTGGAGTTGCGCCGCTATCTGGTCAATGAAGGAGAGATTGACACCCAGCTCCAAGATGCGTTGGCCAATCTAGGCCGCTATAGCAACTCCTTTGGGCAATCCGAGCGTTTTCGCGCCAAGTGGACCCAACCCGTTCTTCCCAGGATCAAAGATGCTCGTAAAGAACCCGTCGATTACCTGTGGTTCGTCGGTGACTATGGTTCCTACCATGCAAGCCTGACTGACATCACTCGCAAAACGGCGGACGTTTTTCAGAAGGCAGGTTTGGATTTCGGCATTCTCTACGACGGGGAGCGTAATTCTGGTAACGACGCACGCCGGGCAGGTGAGGAGGGCTTATTCGAGATGCTGGTCGAGGATAACGTGGCTACGTTGAGCAAGTGTGAATTCAAGTCCCTTGTAACCACGGATCCCCACACTTTCAACTCTTTAAAGAACGAATATCCAGATGAGATCAATGGAGATCGCCGAATCCTGCATTACACCGAACTACTCGACCAACTCCTTGATACAGGCCAGCTTATGTTCAACAAAAAGTTGCCCTATAAAGTCACCTACCACGACCCCTGTTATCTGGGACGTTACAACGGTGTTTACGATCCACCGCGCCGGACGATTGAAGCTACGGGTTGCGATCTGATCGAGATGCCACGCTGCCGCGAGCAGGGTTTCTGCTGCGGAGCAGGAGGAGGTCGGATCTGGATGGAGGAAACCGAGGTTAAGGAGCGACCCGCTGAGGCGCGCATCCACGAGGCGGTGGGACTCGACGGAGTGCAGGTTTTCGCAGTTGCCTGTCCGAAGGATGTCACCATGTTCGCAGATGCGGTGAAAACCACAGGCTGCGAGGAAAGCCTCCTTGTCAAGGACATTATCGAGTTGGTTCACGAGGCGCTGTGAAAGTGAAGGGATCTAATAATGTCATCTGAAATCGTACTCCAGGCATTGGCTTCCATAGAGTTCTCCAAGGATCTGGACCAAAAACACCTGGAGAAACTGGCCTCGATAGCTACCTATGTCACCTTCAGCGATGGACGCTGAGCCAGTCCCATATTCTCTCAAACTCCGCTGTTGCGGTGGATCTTTGATCATCTCTAGCCGAGAGGCTGCGCTAAGCATGGTATACAACCTGGTAAAGAATGCTACCGATGTCGGCGCGTCGGTGATAGCAACAGCATGTCCTTTGTGCCAGATCAATCTGGAATGCTATCAACAACAAGTCAATCAAGAATATGGCACCAACTATTCCTTGCCAGTTGTGTATTTCACACAACTTCTAGGATTGGCTCTCGGAGTTCCAAGTAAGAAATTGGGGCTTGGGAGAGAACTCATCGCGGCTACGCCCCTAGCGTCTTATGCAAAGTGAAGAGTGCGAGACCCACAATCTAAACGCATTGCACCTCTTCGAGGGTTATCACGAAAGGAAGGGATTCTATGAGCGACAAAGTGGGAGTATACATCTGCCATTGTGGCTCGAATATCGCTGGGGTAATCGATGTCGGAGAGGTCGCCAAGTGGGCAGGCAAAAATCTCGAAGGCGTCACTGTCTCGCGCGATTATAAGTTCATGTGCTCTTCGCTCGGTCAGGAGCTTATCGAAGACGATATCAAGAACGAAGGCCTTACTCGTGTCGTTGTGGCCGCTTGTTCGCCACATCTTCACGAGAGGACCTTCCGTCGTTCGTGTGCCAATGCCGGGCTGAATCCCTATCTGTGCCACATGACAAGTATCCGCGAGCAAGTTTCCTGGGTTGTTGAAGACAGCAAAGCCGCCACAGAAAAGGCGAAGGCCATGATCGCAGGCGCGGTTAACCGGGTTCAGTTACACGAAGAGCTCGAACCAAGCCTGGTTCCAGTAAACCCGAATACTTTAGTTGTCGGTGGTGGAATCGCGGGCATCCAAGCGTCTCTGGAATTAGCTGATGCTGGTTACCCCGTTTATCTTGTAGAACGGGAGCCTTCCATCGGTGGTCATATGGCCCAATTTGATAAAACCTTCCCCACCCTAGACTGTGCGGCTTGTATCCTAACCCCAAAGATGTCAGATGTCGGCACCCACCCGAACATCAACTTGCTGACCTACAGCGAGGTCGAGGAGGTTTCTGGGTACGTAGGAAACTTCAGTGTTCGCATCAAAAAGAAAGCCAAATATGTCGACGAAGAGGCATGTACTGGCTGTGGTATTTGCATCCAGAAATGTCCCAAGAAAGTGATCGACGATGTTTTTGAGGCCGGGATGGGATACCGCAAGTCGATCTACCGTCCCTTCCCACAGGCTGTACCCAACATACCGGTCATCGATACCGAATCTTGTACATATTTTGAGCGTGGAAAGTGTAAGGCTTGTGAGATTTTCTGCCCGACGGAAGCGATCGACTTCGAACAGCAAGACAGTTACCTCGACTTGGAGGTAGGGAATATCATTCTGGCAACCGGCTACGACCTTTTCGATAGCAAACGCATCCCCCAATATGGATACGGACGTCTAGCCAATGTGTTCACCAGCCTCGAATTCGAAAGAATGTGCAACGCATCCGGACCAACGGAAGGCAAGGTCGTGCTCCGTGATGGCGTCACCGAGCCCGAGTCTGTGGCGATCGTCCACTGCGTCGGTAGCCGGGATGAAAACTACAACCGCTATTGCTCAGCTATCTGCTGCATGAGCTCGCTAAAGTTCGGACACCTGGTCATCGAGAAAACGAATGCCGAGGTTCATTCTTGTTACATCGATATGCGTACGAATCAAAAAGGATATGAAGAATTTTATGAGCGCCTGCTCGAGGAAGGCATGCACTTCATACGTGGAAAAGTGGCTGAAATTACCGACGCCGCTCGCTTCCCCGGCGAGGAGGGCAAGCTCATCGTGCAAGTCGAAGACACTTTGCTAGGTAAGCAGCGACGTATCCCCGTCGACATGGTGATTCTGATGGCCGCTATAGAGCCGAGGGCGGATTCCAGGGATGTAGGCCTGCAATTCGGCATCGCTTGCAGCATGGAGGGTTGGTTCACTGAACGCCATCCCAAGTTGGATCCTGTTGCCACAATGACCGACGGAATCTTCATCGCTGGCGCTGCACAGGGTCCCAAGGATATCCCGGCAACCGTCGCGCAGGGTGCTGCCGCGGCTGCACGTGTCCAAGGCATGATCACCAGAGGCGAGGTAGAAATCGAACCCGTCATAGCCACCATTCACGAGGAGAACTGCTCAGGCTGCAAGATCTGCAACACACTGTGTCCTTTCAACGCGATCGAATTTCTAGAGGATAAAGAAGTTAGTTACATCAATACTGCCTTATGCAAAGGCTGTGGTACTTGTGTGGCAGCTTGCCCAGCACAAGCCATCTTTGGGGCGCACTTCAGCAATGAGCAGATCTTCGCTGAGATTGAAGGTGTCCTATACGATGTTATCAGCAGCGACGGTGCAAAAGCGCTGCAAGTAGAGCAGGAACCAGTCCCTGCCTAGTGGAGGAAGTAACCTATGGCTGAAGAAAGATTCGAACCCAAAATCGTGGCCTTCCTGTGCAATTGGTGCTCTTACCGCGCCGCAGATCTGGCAGGGACGGCCCGCATTAAATACCAACCCAACATACGCATGATTCGCGTCATGTGTAGCGGTCGTGTTGATCCCACCTTCGTACTTAAGGCTTTGGCTTTAGGAGCTGATGGGGTCATGATCGCTGGTTGTCATCCTGGGGAGTGTCACTACCTGGAGCAGAACTACAAGGCAATGAGGCGTTTTTCAATGCTCAAGCACAGTTTGCGCGACCTCGGTCTCGAGGAAGAGCGCGTTCGTCTCCAGTGGGCATCTGCTGCAGAAGGTGTACATCTAGCAGAAGCGATCAATGAGATGGTTGATCAGGTACGAGCATTGGGTCCACTAAATTGGCCGAGCCATTGGTCTGAAGATGGTGATGTCGAAGCAGCGGTCGAGCGCCTTGCCGAAGAACACGCTGAGGCGATGGAGGTGCCAGTATGAGTGCCAAGAAAGCGACTACAAAAGCCAAAGCGAAACCCAAGAAGAAGGCAAAGAAGGAACCCCAAAAGGGCAAGCTGGCATTGTACTGGGCAGCTTCTTGTGGTGGTTGTGAAATCGCAGTCCTGGGGATCAATGAGAAGATCCTCGATGTGGCTAACGCTTTTGACATCGTCCTCTGGCCGGTAGCGGTGGATGCGAAGATCCGCAGTATCGAATCGATGCCGGATAAGAGCATTGACCTTTGTCTCTTCAATGGCGCCATACGCACCAGTGAACAAGAGTACATGGCACGCCTGCTTCGTCAAAAATCCAAGGCGTTGGTCGCTTTTGGATCCTGTGCTCATGAAGGCAGCATTCCAGGGTTGGCAAACGTGACGAACCGTGAAGAGATCTTCCAAACGGCATACCAGGATACGCCAACCACGGATAATCCTGAAGGCATTCGTCCTCAAACCGAGACCGAAGTAGAGGAAGGAATGTTGTATCTCCCACTTTTCTATGACACGGTGAAAACTCTCGGACAAACCATCGAAGTGGATTATTACCTTCCAGGTTGTCCTCCAGAACCTGAGCGCATTTGGGATGCCATTGTGGCGATTTTGGAAGCCAAGCTTCCAGAGCCCGGTTCAGTGATCGGGGCTGAGACCACGGTTTGTGACGAGTGCCCGTGCACTCGTGAGGAGAAAAGGATCACAGAGTTTAAACGAACCTGGCAGATCATCCCCGATCCAGAAATCTGCTTACTCGAGCAAGGGCTCGTATGTTGCGGTATAGCAACTCGTGCCGGATGCGGCGCGTTGTGTCCAACCGTCGGATCGCCCTGCATTGGATGTTACGGCCCCAATGCGGGTGTAGAAGACTTCGGCGCCCGCATGATGGCGGCCTTGGCATCCGTGATCGACTCGGAAAATCCCGAGGAAATCGACCGAATCATCCACGAGGGGATCCCAGATCCAATCGGAACCTTCTATCGCTTTAGTCTAGCGGCCAGCCAGCTTCGTCGCAGTGCACTCGGCGACCAGGTGGCCGAGATGGCCTGAGAGAAGGAGGGAGTGAGTCGTGAAAAGAATATCCATTGACCCCATTACTCGTCTCGAGGGCCATGGAAAGATCGACATTTTCCTCACCGATGAGGGTGATGTCGCCAACGCCTATTTGCAGGTGCCCGAGCTGCGAGGATTTGAGCGCTTCTGCGTAGGCAGACCAGCAGAGGACATGCCCAACATCACCAACCGCATATGCGGTGTTTGTCCCGAGGCGCATCACATGGCCTCCACCAAAGCACTCGACGCGCTGTTCCATGTCGATCCACCTCCGACGGCGAAGAAATTACGTGAAATGTTCTACAGCCTTTTCTACGCCACGGACCACACCACGCACTTCTACGCACTTGGCGGTCCTGATTTCGTGATGGGACCCGATGCGCCAGTAGCCGAGCGGAACATCTTGGGGATCATCAATAAGGTCGGCATGGACGTTGCCGGCAAGGTGCTTAAAATGCGCGCTGACGGCCATCACCTGATCAAGATGATCAGCGGCCGACCTGTCCACCCCAACTGGGGCCTCCCCGGAGGGGTTAGCCGGGGAATCAGCGAGGAGCAGCGGGAGGAAATTGAAAGACTCGGACGCGACGCAATCGAGTTTGGAAAATTCACCATCCAGTTGTTCAATGAGATCGTCCTTGGCAACGAAGCCTATGTTGATCTGATCAAGAATGACGCCTACGTTCACCGCACGTACAACATGGGTACGGTTGACGAGAACAACCACGTCAACTTCTACGACGGCATGATCCGCGTCGTCGGTCCGGATGGCAAAGAGCACGCCAAATACCATGCGAAAGACTACCAGGAGTACGTCGCCGAGCACGTCGAGCCCTGGTCGTACCTGAAATTCCCCTTCTTGAAGAAGATCGGTTGGAAAGGTTTCGTCGACGGCGAAGATTCGGGAATCTACAAGGCTACGCCGCTCTCGCGACTTAACGCCGCCGATGGGATGGCCACACCGCTCGCTATGGCCGAATATGAGCGCATGTACGAAACGCTGGGCGGCAAACCCGTCAACCATACCCTNNCTGCTCTATGCAGCCGAGCGCTGGGTGGAGCTGGCCACCGATCCCGAAATCACGGGCGAGACCTTCCGAGTTCTGCCTACCGAAACGCCCGACGAAGGCGTCGGCTGTGTCGAAGCGCCGCGCGGCACGCTCACACACCACTACTGGACCGATGAACGCGGCATACTCACGAAGGTAAACCTGATCGTCGGTACGACCAACAACAACGCCCCCATCAACATGTCGGTCAAGAAGGCCGCTCAAGGACTGATCACGAAAGGCACGGTCATCAAGGAAGGTCTGCTCAACACCATCGAGATGGCGTATCGAGCCTACGATCCTTGCATGGCCTGCGCCACGCATACCCTTCCGGGGCAGATGCCGCTCGAAGTCGTTATTCGTAATTCCGATGGAGAGGTCGTTGAACGTTTGACGAAAAACCTATGAGGGAAAAGGGATTAGGCAGCAGGGATGGGGGATCAGGATTTAATATTCTTGGGCACCGGGGCACCTGGGCACCGTGGCACCAAGGATTTTAGAACCCTGAGTGCCCATATGCCTAGGTGCCTAACTCCTGATCCCTAATCCCTAGATCTACGATAGGCGACACCTTGAAGACACTCATTCTTGGTTTAGGTAATCCGTTGCTGAAAGACGACAGCGTCGGTTTGCG
>WVZH01000061.1:820-2265 GCA_011772595.1 Anaerolineales bacterium | reverse complement strand
ATTGCATAATCGACGCCGTAGAAGAATGTTAATGCCGTGGGCGCGATTATTGCCAAGCCTACACAGCTTGGGAAGAGTATGTAGATGATGTATCGGCTGGTGGTACTCACGATTTTGCTGATGGTTTCGGGTTTTTCGAGGCCGTGGTGAGCTGAGAGGGCTGGGAAAATGGTGGTTGTCATGGGCAAATATAGTATGGAAAGCGTGCCCACGCTGCTGATCACGATGTAGTAGACTCCGGCTAGGGAGAGGCCGATAAAGGAGGTTATGATCACGATGTCCGCCCAGGTTAACACGATCCCCGTTATGGAGCTCAGGAATAGGGGAAAGCTGAAGCGGAGTAGTGGCTTGAGGGGCATGTTTTTGTTTGTTTTCGGCAGCTTGCCGCGCAGAAAGTCAGCCGCAAGGATTATGGCCATTACTGAACCAACTATATAACCTATTATTACTCCTGTGACGCCCATGTCAAGCAACGCCAGGGCGATGGCCACTACTCGACTTGAGACCACGAATACGATGGTTAAGGTAGCCATTTTCCCGAACAGGTAGAGCGCCTGCAGCGTAGAGCGAACCAGAGCCAATATATTGGACAGAAACGCGTAGACGAGATTCAAGATTATGACGAATACATACTCTGGGTTTTTCAGCAAATATTGTGACATCAATGGTGATGAGAGGGCGGCCACCGCGAAGCCTCCAACGGACAATATGACGACGGCTTTCATCACGGTTTTCTGTATAGCCGTCGCTTCTCCCTTCTGGTTTTTTCCCAGTTTTTCGGAGGTAAACTTTGTTAGGGCCGTTGGCAGGGCTAGTACCGTTAGTAGAGTGAACGTTGAGGCTATGAAGGCTAGGTTTGACAGGGTTCCAATGTCTTCCTTGCTCAGGGCGTTTGTCTTGGTCATGAAGACATAGAAAAGGGCCATGATTACCCGTTGGGAGACGTTGGCCACCGTTATTTGGAAGGTTCCTCCAGGTATGCTGCTGGTTTCCATTTGAGCCGCCTCTGAATTAGTACAGATGATTCAGGTCGATCATGACATTTATTGTTAGCTGTTGTCTTGGTTTGCAGTTGGCTTTGTCATGGTTTGATGCTCTCTTATGATTGCTGCGGTGGCGAAGACAGTGGTTAGGGCGAGTAGGCTCAGGGTTACCGGGGTGGTTCTTATGCCCCAAGGTGTGTAGTTGAGGATCAGTCCGGTGATGGGGACTAGGGCTATGCTCATTCCCATGCTTAGGGCGGCGCGTACGATGTTGTCTAGCTCTTTCTCTGGGAACAAGGCTTTGACAAGGCTGTAGCCTGGGAGGAACAGGACGAAGATGGATCCGAGGACATATCTTGCGTATACAAGGGGAAAAGTGTCTTCTGGGACGGTGAAGACCAGCGCTGCCGTTGCCGCGGCTATCGCGATTGTTGCCCAGTACCAATTTGCTTTTGTGGAAAA
>WVZH01000061.1:0-761 GCA_011772595.1 Anaerolineales bacterium | reverse complement strand
AAGAAAGGTCCAAAAATAAGTTGCTACGCGATCGCATAACAACTGTCGAACTTATGTGAGCGCACCTGTCTTCAGGTGTGCATTCTGATGGAAAATTGGAGTTTGCGAGCGCGTAGGAGTATAGTTTTTCGCGTCTTAGACCAGTCACTGCACAGTGTAGTAGAAGAACGTGGCCCAATTGTTGCCGGGGAAGAAGGCATCGTCCCCTCCACAGTCAGCCCAAGCTGTCTCTCCGTTGCAGAGTTCAGTGTGCGCCGCGATGATGAGTTCCGTACCGACATCCCACTCGAGAGGAATCACATTCAGGTCAGTCATGGCGCCGCCCAGATCTTCATGCCCGAAGGGGAAGCGACCGACCTTGGGGTTGCCAGTCGGGGTCTGTGGAATGTCCTCAAAGGCTTCGGCGACTGCAATGTGCGTCTCGTGCATGCCCACGTCATCGGTGGAGAACGTGACATAGAGGTTGTCGCCGTCGTTCCAGACGAAGACATGGCCAACATAGGTTACGTGATCCCAATACCAACTTGGGTCCTTTGGTCCCGGCTCGCCGTAGTAGTGAGGACTACCTGCTGCGAGTGGTGCCGAGAAGGGATCACCCTCAGTGTGAGCGAAGGCAGGTGTAACAGTCATAGCGAAAAGAGCTGTGATCGTAAGTAGCATTAACCATGCAAAAGCTTTTTTCATCGTCTCACCTCCTCTTCTTTCTTTTCTACATCTGCATAAAAACTGGTCACCATTTAATAAACAGGTATGGAATGTTC
>WVZH01000557.1 GCA_011772595.1 Anaerolineales bacterium | reverse complement strand
CAGCAGAACGGTTCTTCGCTTGTAAAAGATGTAAATCAACCCGCGAACCAACATGCCCACCGATATGCCAGCAACAGCCGTTAACGCGGCAACGAAATAGTCTCCTCTAAGGATGTAAAAGACAAACGGAAAAAAGAAAATAGTGAAGATAGTTAGCAGGGAAGCGACCGAAGTTATGCCCGCAAACGCAAGAACACCTCCTAGCACAGCGAGACCATATCCTATCGGAACAAGGCTCAGCCTACCGATCATTTTCTGTGCCGAAAGGGAATAACCCACGTATAGGACGCAGAAACTTGCGAAAAGCACGGCAATTCCTACGGAAACAAGCTTCTTATCCGTAACCGTTAGCCTCCAACGGATATTTCACATCGAGTTGCATTAATAGTTTAAGACACACACAGTGTCTGCTACTTCCTGCTTGGGTCTCATCCCCGAACGCGAGTTTGCGGAGGCGGGCACGCCGTCTCCTTCGGATGAGACCCCAGACAATGAGCAGGCAACCAACAGGAAGCAAGCACGCAAGCAAGAGAACGGCGAGCAGAAGGAAGAAAAACCTAATTGCAAGGGACAGACTCGACCACATGAGCAGCTGAAACGGATTGCCTGTCCGCGTCTCATCCAACACGAACGTCACGTGGCTCTCCGCGTCGCCCGCGGTGTTGTCAAACGTGAAGATGTACTCGTGTGCATTGGTGGGGTCGAGTGTGAAGGTGAACTCGCCGTCTACAAAGCTGCCCTCAATCTCGCGCCAGCGCGGGGGAAGGACACAAGAAAAAGAAGACTGGTGGACGGCAACGTGGATACCTTCTCCCGCAACGGCGGCTTGTCCCTTGAGAGCACAAGCTCCTGGCGGTGGGTAATACGAAATTCCACTGAGCCACCAAGGCAGCTCCTCGTCTTCCCATTTGAAGTATTCTTCGCCAGCAGCCAGCGTGAAGGCCGTATCGACCACCCTGTGCGTTATGGTGACATTCATGAACGACACGAGAACCAACACTGCCCCGACGCCGAGCACAACCCAGGCTGCAGTGCGTGTCCGCCCGCGCTCCACTCCGCTCATCATCAGTAGACCAAGGGCACGAGTAGGAATAACAGTGTTTCCATGCT
>WVZH01000148.1:3048-3702 GCA_011772595.1 Anaerolineales bacterium | reverse complement strand
TATACCATCGAAACTCTGTGGTTGTTGCCCCGATTCTCAACAGATCGAAATCTCCATCTGCCACTCTTGCCAAATCCTGCAATGTAGTCAACAGGTTTTCCCAAGCACAGCACCAATCTAGCGTGTTCCCATTTGCGCCATCGGCTTGCACAGAGAGCCCGGTTATAGCGCCGTTTCGGATTCGACCGTTGCCTACTGTGGCATTCGGACCTGCATTGTAATCCACAAGCGTTTTCATGATCGTTTCCGCTTTTTTGCTTGCGAATTCAGAGCGATCCGCTGTGCCAGCATACCACATCACATGGCGCGTGGAAAGCAACCAGTTTGTGCCCGGGCAAATTGCCGTGAATAGATCCCGATCGGTATATTCGTAGCCGTGATCTAGATAAAGCCCATAAAAATCACAATACCAGTCAATGCCGAGGTCAGCGTTGCGCCGCCAGATTTCGATTTGCCCTTTGTGCTCAAAATCCGCAATTGCCGAGTGACCGGCCAAAAGCCGAAAGCTGGCAACACCGGGAGCGTTTACTTGCTTGGTATATGCCAGCTCCAAGAAATCCGTAATGATGGCCTGCAAAACGCCGCTGCTGTCCTTTGCCCGAATTTGATAAGATGCGCTCACATATCCGCCGTATACGAAACGAGGAAACCGAC
>WVZH01000148.1:1737-3036 GCA_011772595.1 Anaerolineales bacterium | reverse complement strand
CTGTACCACTGCCTCTGTCACTCTGCCAGTGGAATCAGTATGTGTATCACATGCTTCCCCCTCATTGCCGTAATATGCCATCACCAAGACGCGCACATTGCCAGTTGCAGCAGGTTCAAAGATCGCCTGTAATGTTGCTCCTGATGCAAAATCGGCAGGCATTCTAAAGCTGGCATAGCAATAACTTTGTGCAGCATCGGGCATCGGCCAACCCTTAAGTGTGCCATTCACGTATGATGTCGCAGTTCCATTGTAACACTCTACCGCTGGCACAAAAAGATTTCTGGTCCTGTTGGCTATGTGGCTATTGCTGATACCGCTGGCCTTGACCTGTAAGGCATCACCAGAAACCTCGATGGTGGTATCGTCTACTTGTACGTCAAGATTCTCACTACCATCATCTGCCAATGCATCCCCGGCAAAATCGGAAACGTCCACAGCGAGAGCCCCTGAGGAGATTTGTAGACCATCCCCGGCTACGTCGGCATTGAGCATGCCTGCCTCAACCTCAATATTTGGATGCACGAAAATGCGCTCATCTGTGACCGTAATCACGCCCCCGGTTGTGACTGATGCTTGAGCCAAGGGCACATCCCAGGTATCGCCATCAGTTTGAGTCAATGCAGGGGCACCACCTCCCTCCGTGCCTGCAATTCTAGTGATTCGCACAGTTTGCGCGCTCCAAGATGCACGTAAGACAATCCGATCAATCCTAGTGGCTACAGTGGGAGTGGGGATAGCCACATCCACGCTGGCTGTATTCCAATAGGGAAATCCGTATACGTATGCCGCGCCAGTATCGACACTTACAGGAGTGGCTACACCAGTCACCTCGAGTTCATTCAGATAATTCTTGGCTACCCCCTCATCTGTATTGTCAGAGATAAAGGATTGCCGCAACCATCGGATCAACTCAGTTTGGGTATAGCCCGTGCTTGCCCCGTCCCCCGTGCCGCTCGTTGTCCAGAGTATAGAATCTTCTGTCATAATACCTCACATATCCGCATAGTAGGTTACAAGGAAACCCATAAAATAGACCATATCATTAACTGTATCGCCTGCATCTGTGCCCTTGCGCTCCGCTTTCAATAAGATGATATCACCAGCTGCCAGAGAGGATAAGGAAACAGGATTAAAATTGTCGGCCTCTGTGATCTGATCGGCCACACATGTTGGATACCGATATGCAGCTGATTGATCTGTGTGTGTATTGTATGTCTCACCATCAGCACCATAGCTGGCATAGATTTTCATGCACGCATCACCGTTTGCCGCTGCTATGATGTAACCTTGGAAAGT
>WVZH01000148.1:0-1731 GCA_011772595.1 Anaerolineales bacterium | reverse complement strand
CTTGTTATCAGGCATCTCCCAACCACGCAAGACGCAATTTTCATACTGTACATCGGTTGAGTTGTAACATTCAGTTGCAGGTATCCAAACACGCCGCGTGCGATTGGCAATGTGGCTTGCACTGAGTCCCCCCGCTTTCACTTGGAGATTGCCCCCACTGATCTCAATAGTGGTATCATCCACTTGCACATCTAGGTTTTCGCTGCCATCGTCGGCTAGCGCATCTCCCGCGAAATCGCTCACGTCTACAGCCAGAGCGGACCCGCTGCCACCTTGGATACCGTCACCGTCTAGATCGTCCCCGAGTTGCGCTGCCTCAATCTCCCAATTTGGATGCAAGAAAACACGTTCATCTGTGACCGTGATCGTGCCCCCGGTTGTAATGCTGGCCTGTGCAAGCGAGATTTGCCATTTGACTGTATCCGTTTGTGTCAATGCAGGAGCAGCGCCGCCCTCGGTCCCGGCCACTCGAGCAAGCCTGACTGTTTGCGCCGTCCAATCGGCTTCCAAGACGATCCGATCGATTCGAGTGTCACTTGTAGGTGTAGGTACGGCGATCGTGGTTGCTGCCGTCAACCAGTAGGGGAATCCGAAAACGAGAGCGCTTCCACTGGCTACATCCAAAGGTGAAGCGGTGCCCGAAACTGCCAACTCGCCACCTAAATTGTTGTTTACTCCCTCATCTGCACTATCGCTGATCCACGTCTGCCGTAGCCATCGGATCAACTCGGCCATGGTATATTCGCTGGCACCATCGCCAGTGCTGCCCGTGGTCCACATGAGGCTCTTTTCAGTCACGTTAGATTCCTATATAGCGGTTATAATATGCAATGGTGATTTCCGTATCAGGGCTTGCCCCCGTGCCCATTACATGGATTTGATTGCTCCCTGGTTCCAAGTGCCAAGTGGCAAGATCGCTGTCCTCAGTCAAAGCGCTGATTGCGTTCGTGGTATCTTCCCGCGTTACCGTCTTGTAGCCATAGCGCAGATCGATATACCACGCTTGCCCCGCTGTGAGGCTTGAACCCGTAAAATCCAAAGTCTCATCAGTTGTGTCGTTCACAATCTTACAGTTGGTAATTGGTCCCTCGATCTTGATCTCATATGGATATTCATACCAATTACCAGCATAGGTGATTGTGTCGATGTAGTTGATCGTGCTCTTGCCGACAAACACGGGCACCGGCATGGCCACCTCAAAACCTGTGCCCGTTGTGCCCAGTGTGACCGTGAGGCTTTGCGCTGTGGGATCGTACAAAGCGGGATCAGGGGCATTCAGCGTGATAGCTACGCGCTCCATATAGCCTTGCCGTTGAGAGGTGGAGAATACCAATCCCCCCGCTGAATGGGCATCGATGCATCGCACATCGCCATTCTTGAGCCTGAATGTGATCACGATCGCCGCGCCATTCGGCTTGAAAATCTCCAAGAGGTCTGTGCGCCGATCGTACACGTCGCCTGCATCATCCCCGGGAACATCAAAGAAAAGCCGAAATTGCCGAGGTCCGAGGCGAAAGCCCACATCCGTTGTGCCGTGCTGCTGTGGGCCCTGCTCCTGCAATCGTGCCAGCGCTGGCAAACCAAGGCCATCTTGCCCAACCCAATAACACAAATCGCCATTGCTCAGATTGTGTACCGTACCGCCCACGGTTGCCTGCAAGGTCATCTGCCACCTGTGAGAATGCTCAAAGCGCGCACATCGTCTGCAAGGCTACTCTCGCTCTGCATTTG
>WVZH01000299.1:1032-1655 GCA_011772595.1 Anaerolineales bacterium | reverse complement strand
TTTCCTGGGGAAGGTAAATCCGCCCAGGGTTAGGCGGCCCCTAAGGCGAGGCCGAAAGGCGTAGCCGATGGGCAGCAGGTTAATATTCCTGCCCTCCGTCATGCGGTTGAGTCGCGAGTGCGTTCACCCAAGCTGCAGCCCACGACAAGGCCCGAGGGTTGCCTGCCGTGCGCAAGCGCGGCGGGTCGAGGCCGATGTGTTGCCGAAGTGCGGGGCGGGTGAACCGAGAAAAGCTCGCGAGGACAAGTGGCGGAACCGTACTAAAACTGACACAGGTAGGCGAGGCGAGTAGCCTAAGGCGCTCGAGAGAACCGTCGTTAAGGAACTAGGCAAATTGACCCCGTAACTTCGGGAGAAGGGGTCCCTCCAGCGCACGCATACTCTTCGGAACATGCGTGCGGCTGAGGGCGCAGAGAATTGGCTCTGGCGACTGTTTATCAAAAACACAGGTCTCTGCTAACTCGTAAAGAGGACGTATAGAGACTGACGCCTGCTCGGTGCCGGAATGTTAAGGAAGGCGGTTAGCCCTGTTCGCTTCGGCGGACGGGGCGAAGCTGGCGACCGAAGCACCCGTAAACGGCGGCCCTAACTATGAGGGTCCTAAGGTAGCGAAGTTCCTTGTC
>WVZH01000215.1:372-1450 GCA_011772595.1 Anaerolineales bacterium | reverse complement strand
GTTGTCTGGAGCTTTACAACAGAAGCTCCGCCGCCGCTACCCGGTCAGGCAACCAATCCGAGTCCGGCTGACGGGGCAACAGACGTAAGCACAAATGCTGATTTGAGCTGGACAGCGGGCACCGACGCTGATTCACATGATGTGTACTTCGGCACTAACCCGACACCCGGTGCCGGTGAGTTCCAGGGCAACCAGACCGCTACCACGTTTGACCCCGGCACAATGGCCAACAATACGACCTATTACTGGCGTATTGATGAGGTTAACGCCAGCGGCACAACGACCGGCGTAGTCTGGAGCTTCACAACTTCTGATTTGTCAGACACCACAGACGATGGGACAGGTACTATCAGCGCAAGAGGTGACAACCCGCCTAATGAAACCATGGATGAGGCTTTTGATAACCTTACGAGTACCAAGTGGCTTGACTTTTCGCCGAGTTACAGCTGGATACAGTATCAGTATGCTGATAGCAAAACATCCGTCGTCACGGAGTATACGCTTACATCAGCTAACGATTATCCGGAAAGGGACCCGATGGACTGGAACATCCTGGGCTCCAATGACGGCGGCTCGACCTGGGACACCCTGGATACGAGAACCGGTGAGCTCTTTACAGCTCGTTTCCAGACGCGGTCATTCCAGTTCACCAACAGCACCGCATACAACATTTACAGACTGGAGATTACACAGGTCAGGGACGGAGCTACCGCTAATTCAGTACAATTAGCCGAGATTGAGCTCATTGGAACACCACCTGCGCCTCCTGGGCCACCCGGTCAGGCAACCAATCCGAGTCCGGCTGACGGAGCAACAGACGTAAGCATAAATGCCGATTTGAGCTGGACGGCAGGTTCCGGTGCAACCTCTCATGATGTGTACTTCGGCACCACAAGCCCCGGGACATTCCAGGGCAACCAGACTGCTACCACGTTCGACCCCGGTACAATGGCCTACAGTACGACCTACTACTGGCGTATTGACGAGGTTAACGCCGCCGGCACAACGACCGGTGTTGTCTGGAGCTTCACAACAGAGGCTGTTTCCCCACCCGGTCAGGCAACTAATCCGAGCCCGG
>WVZH01000215.1:0-330 GCA_011772595.1 Anaerolineales bacterium | reverse complement strand
CCTGTGTTGCCAGCACCACACATGTCGAATCCATTGTTTGTGCAACCATCCCCGGCGATAAAGGCAAGAAGTACGGCCAGGTTACGGTCACTATCTACGACAACTGCGGCGACCCTGTTGGAGGCGCTGACGTAACCGGTACCTTCACGGGTGACTTCAATGAGCAGCTTACCGAGACGACCAACGGCAGCGGTGTGGCGGTAATAACTACCACGACACAAGTGAAGAAACCTTCGTACCCGTTCTGTGTAGATAGTGTTACCCATGCAACATTGACGTATGCACCCGGCGACAACGTAGAGACCTGCGACAGCTATTAAGTTTAAGCTG
>WVZH01000401.1:1508-1633 GCA_011772595.1 Anaerolineales bacterium | reverse complement strand
CCGGCTCCTGGTCCCAGGTCGACAATCCAATCAGCTGCCCGTATGATGTCTGTATTGTGTTCAACAACGATGATAGTGGCACCGCTTCGCACCAAGCGATCCAGGATTTTCAGCAGTCCATGAAG
>WVZH01000401.1:1031-1404 GCA_011772595.1 Anaerolineales bacterium | reverse complement strand
CCAACATCTTTGAGGGCCTGGAGAATCCTGTGAGCTGCTTTGCGCCGAGAAGGTGATAACCATGGAGCTTTTGGAATGAGTTCCCAGATCTCTTCAATTGAGAGTGAGTAGAAGTCTGCGATGGATAGTTTCTGATCACCAAATTGAACGGTTGAGGCCAGAACTTTTTCGTTGAACCGTTGACCAGCACAATCTGCGCAGGGAATCCAGATTGATGGCAAGTACCGCATTCTGATTTCTGTCGCTCCGATACCTTTGCACGTAGGGCACGCTCCTTCAGGGCGATTAAAGGAGAAATGAGATTTGGACAGACCAGTAGTTTCAGCATAAAGGTCTCTTATGATATCGGAGAGCTTCGTGTATGTAGCAGGAT
>WVZH01000401.1:670-987 GCA_011772595.1 Anaerolineales bacterium | reverse complement strand
CCTTCAATTTCTTTGCAGCCAATTGGCATCTTCTTTTTCAGTGTTGGCACGAGCACATGTTCAACAAAAGTGCTTTTCCCTGACCCTGACACGCCTGTGATGACAGTAAGTCGACCTATTGGCAACCTAATGTCAATGTGCTTCAGATTGTGTTGATCTGCTCCTCGCACCAGTAGGAACCGGTCCGGGGGAAGACGGGCTTCTGGTGCCAGAACCTGCTCCTGGCGGCTGAAATAGCGTCCCGTCGGCGTATCCGCTTTCCATAATTCCGTGGGTGATCCAGTGAAGACTACGTCTCCTCCATCTCTTCCAGCCCC
>WVZH01000401.1:338-568 GCA_011772595.1 Anaerolineales bacterium | reverse complement strand
TGTGATTCACCGCGAGATAGACTCGGAGCTGACCGATCCAGTGAGATGTACCCTAACCCTACCCGGTCCAAGGCGTTGAGACGCCGCTGAATCTCAGAGAGTAACCGATTCGCAGTCGAAGGCAGTTCCGCTTTCGAAAACATTTGACACACTTTATCAACGGAGAGTGTCAGTAGTTCAGGTAGCCGCATGCCCTCCCAGCGCACGCACGCTGCCTGTGGATGCATTCC
>WVZH01000401.1:0-221 GCA_011772595.1 Anaerolineales bacterium | reverse complement strand
TGACGAATCTTCTTCGTGGACATCGAATTGTCGATGCCACCGATTTCAATCTCGACGTCATGCGTCTCCATCGAGTCCAGCGGCTTGGCATCCCAGATTTTTCCGTCAACAATGAGGATCTCTTTCCCAAGCTCCTTGACTAGCGTGTTCAACAGCGTCGTATGGCTTCCTTTCACCTGATGCAGCAACGGGGCAAACAGGTCGACGTGTTCATGTTTGGA
>WVZH01000166.1:289-1621 GCA_011772595.1 Anaerolineales bacterium | reverse complement strand
GAGGATGGGAAGATGCCACCTTAAGCCAGATCATTGATGCACATGATCATTACAAGGGATTTGGTGAGACGGGGGAGTTTACCCTCGCCAGGCGCGAAGGGGATTCCATCGTTTTCCTGCTCAGTCACCGTCACTATGACCTGGAGAACCCAAAGCCAGTTCCCTTCGACTCGAAGCTGGCTGAGCCGATGCGGCGAGCCCTGTTAGGAGTTTCGGGAACAGTGGTGGGGTTTGACTATCGAGGAGAGGTGGTTCTTGCCGCGCATGAGCCGGTGTCGGGGATAAACTATGGCATTGTGACGAAGATCGACCTAGCTGAGATACGTGCACCCTTCGTGAGGGCTGGCATAATAGCGGCGGGCTTGGCGATTTTTGTTGTCTTTTCCGGAGCGGTCTCGTTTCTTCGGATTAGCAATCCTATTATTAAGCGTCTGGAAAAGCATACCGCCGAACTGGCGAAAGCAAACGAACAACTCAAGCAGGAAATAGACGAGCGCAAGCGCGCAGAAGCTCAGATCATACAGGCTAAGCAGGAGTGGGAGCGAACCTTTGACGTGGTGCCCGATCTCATCATGATCCTGGACAACGAATACCGGATAGTCCAGGTCAACAAGGCCATGGCGGACAGGTTGGGCTGCACCCCCAAAGACCTTGTGGGCCAGATCTGCTACGATGCTTTCCATGGAACTAAAGAGCCGGTGGCCCTTTGTCCACACGCCCGATTGATGGCAGATGGGCTTGCGCATAGCGCCGAGGTGCACGAGGATCGCCTGGGAGGCGATTTCCTCGTATCCGTAAATCCGCTCCACGATCCGGATGGGAAGTTGGCGGGAAGTGTGCATGTGGCTCGGGACATCACGGAGCGCAAGCAGGCGGAGGATGCACTTCGTGAGAGCGAGAAACGGTATCGTGATCTATACGAGAATGCACCAAATGCTTATTTTTCGATCAGCGCAGTCGATGGATCCGTTTTAAGATGCAACTCTGCGGCACTGCAGCTGCTTGGCTATGATAAGGAAACCATAACGAAGATGAAAGTTTTGGATCTCTACGCTGATACCCCTCATGGTATATCCAAGGCAAAAGAAATTCTAAAGCGTTTCCAGGCAGGGGAATCGATACGGGACGTTGAACTGCAGATGAAACGGAAGGATGGCCAGCCCATTTGGATAAGCCTCACTGTTGAGCCCTTGAAAGATCGGGATGGGAATGTCATCGAGAGTAGGTCTATGGTCATAAACATTTCCGAGCGCAAGCAGACAGAGGAGGCGCTGCAAGAAGCTCACGACGAGCTGGAGCACAAGGTGGAGGAGCGAACTGCCGAACTAAAGA
>WVZH01000166.1:0-270 GCA_011772595.1 Anaerolineales bacterium | reverse complement strand
TCAGAGAACCATCTGAGACATCTCTCCTCCCAGCTCCTTACGGCCCAGGAAAACGAAAGGAAGCGAATCGCACTGGAACTTCATGATGGCATTGGACAAAGTCTGAGCGCCTTAAAATTTGGCGTGGAGAATAGCCTTAAAGAGGTGGATAAAGGAGCGTCACGGCCAATTATGAAACCATTGGAGGCTGTCATCCCTATTATCCAGGAATCCATCGAGGAAGTTCGAAAAATCGCGATGGACTTGCGGCCAGCCACCCTGGATGATCTG
>WVZH01000101.1 GCA_011772595.1 Anaerolineales bacterium | reverse complement strand
GAGGCAACATCTGCCAACACATGGGCAACCATTATGGGTAACAACCGACCCAAACGCCAGTAAAGCCAGCAATAGAACACTGTCAAGGGAAGCAAGCCGATGAACCACCCCGCGACAACCTGCCAGGCCAAGCTGGTGAAGGGGACAAGAACGTGCTGCGAGGAGAGGAATAGCCAAATAACAATCACAGCCAACCACTTTCTTCCCCCTGTGAGCGCCTCGATACGTGGCAGGCTGTAGCCTAGATAGGTAATATCTTCCGTAACTCCCCAGACTATCGGCCAGATGAAGAGGATGAAGAGCGTTGCCCAGGTCGGAAGATGCTCGACTCCCGCGGGGAGATCATACCGGAAAAGAGCCACAATGGTCATGATCCCACCCATCCCCAGCAGCAGAAAGGGGATAAACAGCCCCAAGCCAATCAAACAATCACGCAGCCAACCNNGGGACAAAGCCCAGGCCGATCAGCGCGCTAAACACCCTCCACCATGGATAGGCCTCCGCCCAAGGATCCGCACCGCCTCGGAAGAAAATGGCTGCCACCATTGCCGTGATGATCAATCCGATGACTGTCCGCGATGACAACATGATGAGCGGTCCTGCCCATGTGATCTTTCCATTCGCAATGCGTTTCTGGATCTCGACTTGTGAGTTGGGTGATGCGGTTACAGATGTGTTAATAGTTGCACCTCCTCTTGATTTTTTGCTGGCTAACGGTCTTGAGTTGAGCGTCCCCGCTTCGTTACCCCACCTGATTTTCGCGCCTCGTGCGGGGTCCGCTCCAGCGAGACGTTAGATGGCATCACAGATTGCCTGGTTGAAAGTTTATTTTTCCTACCAAGGGTAAACACCCTGCCCCTGTATCTCCTCTCTGATATTCTCAAAACGCACGAAATTCTCATATGGAGTAATGAACCTGTTGCGATCATCTTCAGGTATCGGTGCGCCGAATCGATCAGCTACACTTTCAAAGGTGACCAATCTCTCGGTGAGCTTCTCACACACATAGTCTGGGCAGTGCGCGCAATTTACCAACCCCTTTTCACTGACTCAAGATCTCACAGGGCATGCCTTATCAATGAGCTGCGGATCTTCAGACATGCATCCGTAACAAATGATATTCTCGGGGGCCATGCGGAAACCGAAATATCTATACCAGCCATCACTTAATATCTGCTGGTTTGACGGGTTCGCCTCAATGTTTGGACGGTATGCTAAGCAAAGATCACACCGGTATCCACATCGCCTCACGATCTCAGCCATGCCAAATCCTTATCTAAGCAAATTGATGCCATCTAACATTTATTATATGGAAATCCTTCCCCTTTTCCTCCCCAATTACAAGGCTATAAGGAATTCGTTCTCGATTCCGAGGGAAAAGGAGGATGTTCGAATGTCAACCCCTCGGATGCAAGGCGCCAGCCACCTCCTCACCAACCGGTAGCAAGATCATACATCATGAGCCGGGTGTCTACAGCGACAGACCCAAGCTTGCATCCCATTATCGACCCTCGATAGCCTCGCTACCAGGCCGCAGCGCTGCTCACTGAATGCGCCACACGTGCACTATAGGCGTGGCACCGTCGGTGAGCAACTCAAGCACGTAGAGCAGGTCGTGGTCACGGTCGTAGGCCACCGCTCCGATCCTGTGCAACCGCTGGTCTCCGTTGCCCAGCATGTCCGGATGGATTCCTGATGGGTTGAGAAACAGGTGCTCTTCGGTGACGATCGCGACGTAGTCCTGATCTTCTCATGGGTGGATATCGATGACTTTTAGGGTTTGACAACATACCATACCGTATGGTATTATTTCCATAGGTCGGTCGCACTGGAGGGCGAGGATGCCAAGAAGAAAAGAGGATTGGATGGCCGAAGGCCTGAAAGTTCTTGCCGAATCCGGCGTGAGTGGATTAACCATCGATGCATTGTCGTCTAGGCTTGGCCTGACAAAGGGTTCCTTCTACCACCACTTCAAAGATGTCCAGGATTACCACGAACAGTTGATCGCCTACTGGGCGGATCAGTATTTGTCGACTGCCGACTCTTTCCCGCAAGATCCCTTCGCAGGCCTCGAGCTGCTCGACAACATCATGAACCGGATCTTCAAAGCCATCACGGAACCGGAGCTGGCAATTCGTATTTGGGCGCATGAGAACAATATGGTGCGGTCATATGTGGAAGAAGTGGAGAGGGTGCGGAATGGTTTTGTCTTGCATGTCTTTCAAATGGTGACGAAAGAGACTGATCAGGCATTACTCATGGCTGACATGCTTTCTACGATTATGCTCGGCAGCATGGCCGCCTTGCCGCCCATACCGACGCAACGCGTGCTGAAGTTGTACCAAGAGTTCAAGCGCCTCTACGGCCTGACGGACCTTCAGCTGAATTCTGTGGATGAATCTGGCAGCCCTGCTGAAGACAAAACAAAGGAGCATTCGCAATGAAGACAAAGAAGATCGGCATCTTGGCCCTGATCGCAGCACTGATCACATTCATTTGGGGTGTGCAAAAGGTGATCGGCGAACTGGCGAATCCTCCGGCGGAAACATTGGCAGGGCGTATTGCAGCGATTGAAGGAGGCTTCGGCGTGTTTTCCTTGAACTATGCCCTGGCGGCGCTCCTCACCATTGCTTGCGGAATGACGCTTGCGGCTTTTTCCTTCTATACCCGGTCTCGCTATCCTCTTTGGTCCACCATAGCGATGACGTTCATTCCCGTTTACATGCTAGCAAATCTGTTCGCCTATCTTTCCCAAGTTTTCGTCCTTCCGAGGCTGCTTGAGCTTCATCATCAACCAAGCACCGCTGCACTCGCGGAAGGGCTGATACGGATGTCTATCCACACTTGGACCGGATCTGCGATCGAATTCATCAACCAATTGGCCTACGCTGTCTTGGGGATCCCCTCCATCATCCTAGCTGCACAGCTGTTCCGAATGGCAAGCTCCTTGCGTTTCGGCGCCCTGTGCCTGGCTCTAAGTGGGATGCTCTCGATCCTCGCCTTTTTTGGCATTGCTTTCCAGTATTCCGAAGCCATAGGGCTATCCATGGTGAGCGGAGGGATTTACACCCTCGCGATCGCTGTGCTCGGGTGTAGATTCCTGTCGCTGCCGGCACACATCCCGCAGGCGTCGTGATCGCGACCCGCTATGGATGATTACGACAAGCATAATCCATTGAGGAGGTACACGAATGAGAATCCTTTTTTCGGCGGCCGTGATCCTGGGAGTATCAATGATCACCGGGATCGTTGCGTTTTCGTTGTCCGAAGCGTTCGCAACGCCGGAGGCGATCAAGAAGAAGGGGCTCCGGCGCTGCGGTCAGCCTTCACATTTCGCTTCATCGGAGTTGCGATCGTGGTTGGGATGGCAGCCGCCTTCGTCTATACCTCCTTGGCGCGGCACTTCCCTCATACGGCCATTCCCCTCTTCCTTGGCCTCGGCCTCGGATTGCCACTTGGGATGAGTCTTGCCGCACGGTTCGTTCTGCCGAAGGTTGGAATAACCGCGGATCTCAATGCGACCTGGGGACGCATCATGCTCCTTAATGTCGTTTGGGGTTTGTCGTATGGGATGATCAATCCATTGATCCTGCGCTTCGCATAGTTCTCGAAACAGATTGGCGCCTTCCTTGCTCTGAGGATTGCCGATGCCTCAATCTCAAACCCATCGAATAGGCGCCTTTCTGTTTCTCACCTTCCTACTTAGTTGGTTGCGATGGTGGGATTGCGGAGTCAGCAATCGACCAGGGGAATGCTCGCAGCGCTTTCGCCCCAAGGGATGGCCATCCCTGCGTTTGTCCCCTGATCGTGCGGATCTTCCATTGGAAGGATAGCGGGATCGATTTCCCATCTTTCTGTGAGCCAATTCAGTGGGTCGAATTCAGCTTCTTCCTGGTCACACTGCTTGCGCCAGGGATTTGTGGCGCATGATTTGGGTGTTGATGTGCTGACGGCTGAGGTGCTTGAGAGCAGATGAAGCCCGTCGTGAACAGTCTGGAAAGGGAATATGAGGACCAAGTCACGTTCCAGCGAGATATCAGGCAGCTTGCGCCGTTGAGTACGGCAGCTCCAATCCCATCACGCGATAGGATCGTGCAAAGCCCGAAATGAAAAGCTCGTCTAGGAGCACTCTCCAACCTTTGTTTAGGTAAAGTCGATATGCGGCCGAATCGGTCGACATCGTGGTCAAGACGGCTCGGAAATGTGAAAGACTCTCGAGGAGGCGATCGTGCAGCCTGCTACCAACGCCCTGCCCCTGTGCGGCCGGGATCACCGCCATCTCAACAATCTGGTACGCATCCTTCAACCACTCGCCGAAACCCGCCGATCGCAGCGGTGTCTTAACTAACTCATGCCATGGGAGTCGCGCTGTGACTGTCCGCCCGTAGCTAAATCCAATCGTCTTCTCCGTCTCTACCTCGATGGCGACTACGAGGCGGAAGCCCGACTGCGCTGCATGAATCGGCAAGTAGCGCAAGAACTCATTGACCTCGGCGCTTGATTTCGAATATAGTGGCACTCGGAAAGCCGCTCGGTATACTTCGAGCAGGTCGGCCTTAAGCGTTTCGAGGTAATTTGAAAAAGCTAGCTGAATCTTGATCGACGTGGGGCCTAAATCTCTTGACAGCTTCGACTCTGTAATAACAAAAGAGAGGAGGCTGCCTAACGGTTTTGAGCTAAGCGGCGCCGGCAAGCTCCCTCAATTTATTATTCGTTCATCCTTCGGCGTCCGCTTCAGCGATTTGTTAGGCGGATCATCATAAATAGCTGTATCCGTCCAATCTCGTTTCCCCAACTAAGGCTCCTTTGATATACCCCATAGATAAACCTGGTTGTCAAAGCACCCGGCGGCCAGTAATTTTCCATCAGGTGAAAATGCTACTGTCACCAATTGTTCATTATGAGGCAGAGAATGCAAAAGTCTTCCACTCTTGACATCCCACAATAGAACCGCATGTTCGTACCCTCCAGCTGAGGCTAAAATCATGCCGTCAGGGGAAAAAGCCACACTCATCAACGCATCTCGAAGTCTGATTGTATTGGCCAATTCCCTATTCGGAACATCCCACAATTGCACTACGGCAACCCTGCCACCTGATGCCAAAATCCTTCCATCGGGTGAAAACGCGATGTCATGTATGTCAGTTTCTCCGATATATTGTAGACTGTCTACTAATTCTCCATTCTCAATGTCCCATAACCTTATAATGCCGCCCTTTACACCGGCAGCTAACAGAGCGCCATCTGGAGAGAATTCGATATGGATTATTCTATCTTCCACCTGTTCACCAATCATCTGTACAACCTGCCCACTTGCTACGTCCCAAAGTTTTATCGGTTGATCAAAAAGGGCCACAGCAAGTATTGAGCCATCTGGGGAGAAAGCAATGGAAGCAGGAATTTGACTCCCCCGCTCAAGCGTATGTATTTCCCGCTTGCTCTCTACGTCCCATATTGCTTCAGCCGATGCAAGCAAGTTTCCAGTGGGCGAAAAGGAAATATCCGGCATATCTACCGATGTCATTTGGAAAGTGTGCACTTCTTGCCCGTTTCTAACGTCCCACAATTTGATCTTTTTATCCTGACTGGTTGAAGCAACGTATGTACCATCCGATGAGAACGCAACTTTTAGTATCCTGCCAGTATGACCATTAAGAGTCTGAAGTAGAACGATTTGTTCAACCGTGTTGATAGTAATCGCGCTCGGATCAAATGTGTTACTAACTAATGTTGAAACGGGACCATCGTATTCGAGCACAGAAGTTGAAATGACAGTCTTATCTTGTAACATCGGCGGGGTTTCTGGAGCCTGACCACAAGCATTCATGGAAACAATAAACATTATTGTGAATAGCGCCTTGATTATGTAGTTTTGCATGATCAAATACTCTCTCAAGGATAAGGGCTATCCGCCTAACGGCTGCGAGCTGAGGCGCCGCCTGGTACTAGGAATTGAAGCGGCCCTACCCGCGGGGTCCGCATCAGCGACACGTTATCTGATCGCTCATCTCAGGAGCAGGGCGCCCAGGTTGCGGGTGAAGATGGGGAAGTTCTCCGCCGAGCTGGCCGGATAATAGCTTCTCAGTTTGCGCGACAGCGCTTCCAGAAGCGCTTCATCTGCATCTCCCCGCAGGATGCGATCCGTTTCTTCCTGGGTGACGGCTTCCAATCTTCCGCTGCGCTTGAGAGGCTCGCGGTTGGCGGGGCAGTTGAGCTGGCAATGCATGCATCCCATCAACGCATTGTGGGTGTGTTTGGGCATCCAGTCTGGGAATTCGCCATGGATCTCGTTGTACAGCGTCACGCAACGGCCGATGTCAACCACGAAATTCTCCTTGCGGATGGCCTGCGTGGGACAGCGCTTGTAGCACAGCTGGCAATTCTCACAGGAGGGCATCATGCCGATGTCTGCCCAATCGTAGACCTCGAACTCGTAGTCGGTGAAGTAGGCATACAGCGTGAGCAGGCTTCCCATGTCGTCGACGTAGCAAATGTTGTTCCTGCCATACCTTCCCAGCCCGCTGCGAACGGCCAGTAGCTTGAGGTGAAGATGCGTGGCGCACAGGATCTCATAGCCGGGTTCCGGGAGAATGTCTTCCTGAATCATGGCTTCCAAGTCCTCGAGACTGACACCGTCGTCGTAATACTGTGGCGGAAGCATCACTTCCAACGGCTTCCCGTTGACGTGGAAATCGACCAGCATCAGAGGGTTGAACACGGCCATCACGATGATCGATTTGGCGTTGGGCATGTCTTCGGGGAGGGTGAATTTCTTGTTTGCCAGGTAGGAGCGGAAGGTCGGATGATCGCTCAGGCTCCCTGCCCGATCATGGCGGTCGAAGTCCTCCTGCAGCTGATCGAGGTGGTCCACTGATACGGTCTTGTACTTGTACCAGATGTCATTCTTCTGGGCGGGGTCGGACGAAATGATGTCGGACATCGATGGCCTCCATTCTCATATCCATTAACTGTCGAGGACGGCCGCGCGTTCAAATGTCCCCCAGGATGCGCGCTGCAGTGGATATCGACGGAAGCTGCCACTTGGGATTACATTGATGCATCATGTCGAGCAGCTTGCGTGGTCCCCACTTCGGATACGCCTTGCGGAGTTTCACCAGCTCATTGGCGATCGCTTGATCTGTTTGCCAGGGGCATCTATGAGGGCGACGAGATAACTCCTGGTAGCCTGCTTGACCATGCTGCTTGTCTCGGTTGATCCACTTATAGGAAGTTGTTCTTGAGATCCCGAAACGCTCGGCCAGCTCGGTTATGGAGTAGTAGTTCAGTAGGTAATCTTCGATAAACCGCTGCCGTTGTTCGCTCACGGTGACACCTCTCCAGGGCATGGACCACCTCCTCGATGAGGAAAGTGTTAACCATGTCTTGAGAATTTGTGTCAACCATGTCCTGAGAATATTTTGTAAGCTATGTCCCGGTTTGGTTCACACCTCGAGCCTTTCGTGCCAGTTCAAGCGCGATGAGAAGCAGCCAGGCTGTCCAGAGCACATAGCATACTGCAATGATGAAGGCGATGAGCAGCGACGGGGCCAGCGCCGCCGTAGCGAAGTCGCCTAGAACGAGGAGCGTGGCACTGGCAAGCACTCCGGCGACGGCAGTCGCAGGAGCACCAAACCCACGGCGGAAGGCAAGCACGGATGAGATGAGCCCCGCCAGCAGGACAGCGCTACGGCCTGCCGTGGCCGTGATTAAGAAAACTGGGACTCCAACGAAAGGAAGAGCTACCGCAATGAGAGCCCACGTCCTGCTAGCAGACCTGAGAACGGGATACATGCAGGCCATCAGCAGGCCAAAGAGGAGCAAGATGCTGGCGTCAACGAGGGAGAATGTGCTGAGGGCTGACGCATTGGTAGCGAGAGGTCGGAAGTTGAGATCGAACAGAGTGACGAGCCAGTTGACACCGACGGGGATCCGTTGCCCCAAGAGGGGAATAAACCCGACCAGGAACGCCGCAAAGAGGGCCGCACCGGCCGAGGCACCAGCTGCAAAGAGCCGGCTGTGGGTTTTTGCACTCTTGGGCTGGGCGGGCATTCTCATCTCCACGGTCACGCTGTCTGCGCGAAGGTCTATCGTTGCGGCGGGCTAACGGTCTTGAGCTGCCTGTCCCCTGGACTGACTGGCGTCAGCCAGGACAGGCTGGCTGGCCGCCAGGCCAGGCCAGGGAGCAACCTGCTTTCACTACCGATCATACTCCATCTCTAGACAAATTTCCCTGAATTTCGGGGGCGTTTATCCTGAGCCCTTCGACACAGCTCAGGATGAACTCCGCCGAAGGGCTCCAGCGAATGGTTAGGCCGCTCAATTAACAGCATCTTGGTAAACAGAGAGTAGTTTGAATCGATTTCGTAATATTGCCAATAATACAAGCCCCCCTATCCCAAATATTGTATCCACCAACCTCCAGAACACTGGAATTCCACGAATTGCTCCAAAAACAATAGCAAACGGAAAAACAGCTATACATGCAGCTATACCATATTCAACAACCCATGGAAGACGTATAGGATCTCGAATGGCCATAATAAAAGGAATAGAAATGATGAAGTGACCAAATGCAAGCCAATCATATCCGTATGCTAAAAATGGGTAAGTTGTATAAGTTGCCTCGACAGCTAGATAAACAGTATTCAACCATTCAGCCATCGATGGCCATAGTCTATCGAGGATTGAGCCAGCGGAAAATAAAGGATACAGAAGCTGCAAGCCTTCTCGGGCAAAGATTGCTGTAAGTCCACTGGCTATAAGAGCTATCGAGAATAAACAGAAGATAATCCTGATTTGTGTGAGGGCTTGTGATTTTGCCATGGGATCAAAATATATGAAACACAATACCATATCCCATCAGAAAACTATCACAATCTATCAGATGAGCGGCCTAACAGGATATTCACCTGCCTGCCGGTGTCTGCCCCGAATCATCTTAGAATTGTGACCAACTCTGGCTTTTCGCGTTGTGTACCATCCTGCCGATAGGCAGGTCAGGTGTAATTAGGGTTATGTTGCACTATAATTTCAAACACTACATTGAAAGATAATCACCGTTTCTGTAACCGTGACGTCAACAAAACCACATTATACGGATTTTGGGTTGAAAGCAAATAGTAGAGGGTTATTTCTCCATTCTCAGAAACTTCTAGGAATTTTTCAATTACCCAGGCCCCATATACCCCGCCGCCATCAGCTTCATGACCATCATCATGAATGCGATCACAAAGCGGATGGTGTTCTCCACCCGCGCAGTCACCGGGCTTCAATGTTTTTCCATCAGCTAATTCTGGATTATGTAGGAATGTACCAAAAGCAGGGCCATAACCATAGTCCTCCCATGGCACAAAAATAGTAATTGGATCCGTCCAAGGTCCCCATGGTGAATTGGCGGTCCTCAAACGAACTGTGAAAAGATCAGTATAAACTGCAAAGTAAAGGTTCAATTTTTCTACAAAAAACACATTTGGTTCTGTTCCGCCCCATGGACTATGAAATGGTCCCATAGTGAAATCAAAACCATTGCCCTCGATTTCAAACAACCTCACGGACTTATCTTCATCCTTACTCCAGTTCAAGACTGGCTCTGACTGACTAAAATCATATCCAGATAGGAAATAAACTGCATCACGATCACCTTCTCTCAACCGATCACGCGGGGTTACAGCCATATAAACATGCTTGTTCTTAACGGTTCCACTGCCGTAGAATAATATCCAATCCGTTCGACCATATTCTTCCAACCCTGGGATTTCTATGTCGTTTTGCCCAACAGCATCCACGTTGATAAAATGACTATCACCCAAATCATAAACGATCTTGAAAGGTGCGGTTGGATCATCTGTCTTCGATAACACCGATCTGGACATGAAATCTTGTGACCAGAGAACATAGAGGTCGTCCCCATCGCTAAATCCATCCAATTGTGTGTTGAATGCTTGTAGGTTCTTTTCCTGGCCTTGGGCATCAACCAAAATTGGTGCCAACCATACAGTCTTGCCAGGTATTCGTTCCGTATCTGTAAGAAATTGTAGTGTTAGATTCTCTGGGTCCTCGACTGTGGCCCAAGCCATAGCGTTGAGGTTCTCCATATCCTCCGATACAGGAAAAATATGATCGCTATCTCCAAAGAAGAACCAGAGCTTGCCATCATATTCAAACGAATTACCACCATCAGTTCCCATGAGGTTATAGCGAGTGATAGTTTGATTTGGTGTTAGTTGTCCACTCTGAAAATCATAATCCCCGGCAATTTGAGATATTTTGCGTGTTGATCCAGAAACCAGTTCATACAGTGGTTCCACCTCGTGTTGACCTACAACTTTTGATGAACTCTCTGTACAACCTGTCCACATTAGCAGAATTAACAGATAGATAACAACTTTTTTCAATTTGACCATCACGCTCTCATCCATCATATCCATATCAGGTAATCTGCAACATAACAGCTGCGAGCTGAGCGGCGCCGCACATATTCTGCTAATATATTTTCGCACTGCGCGCGGCGTCCGCTCCAGCGAGTTGATTATATAAAAGGGTTGCACCCCTCGCTACACTGGGATTGAACATATCCCAATTCGTGCACAGGAGGTGCAAGATGTTCAACTCCAATTATAAGCTCGGCTGCGACGC
>WVZH01000097.1 GCA_011772595.1 Anaerolineales bacterium | reverse complement strand
GATGCGCGGATCGATCTCTACCCCATCAATGGGAATATCCCCGTACACAGCCGTGTATTGCCGGGGGATGGTCCCCGCCGCCGAGCCAATTAGCAGAAAGCTGTCCACCTGATCGGAGGTATAGGGAGGGTTGTTAAAATAGGGTGCTACCAGGAAATAGTCCCAGACGCCATAGACTAATATGTAGTCGGGGTTATAGACAGAGTGGACACCCTGGCCTTCGTTGAGTAATAGTAAATAGTCGCTTCCTTCCTTCAGCACCTGGATGTAGTTGTATCGTGATTCGGTTTCGTAGACGGCATTCTCATCAGCACGGATCGGGCCGGCGCTCCACAGTAGACTTAGCGCTACAATGACGAAGACCATCCACAGGTAAGCCAATCCCAGCCGCAGCGATTGGCGCAGCAATCCACCCAGGCTGATAAAGAGGAGGATGAGTGAAAGAAGCAGAAATGTGCGTCGCGTGCCAAGGATTGGGATCAGCAACAACACAGGCAAAAAGGTGCCTAAGATGCTGCCCAGGGTACTAAGGGAGTAGATGGTCCCGGCAACGTTGCCGCTATGCTCTACATCCTTCACCACCAGCCGTATGGCAAAAGGGGATACGCAACCCAAGAGCGTCATCGGGACGCTGAAGAGCACCAGCACCCCCAACAATGACCCTAGCAAGATGCCTACGCTGTAACTGGCGAAGCCTATCACGCTCCAGCGCAGAATCGGCGCCGAAACGAAGGGGATGACGCCCACGGCGAAAGCGGCCCAGGCCGTGATTTGAAACAAGGTGCTTTCCCGTGGGTCTTGATCGGCCCAGCGCCCGCCGATCCAATAGCCGACGGAGAGATAAATGAGCACCAGCCCGATGAGGTTGGCCCAAATGATAATGGAATTTCCAAAGAAAGGGTCGAGCAGCCTGGCAGCGGACAACTCCACCCCCAAGGTGGTCATCCCGGCAACAAACACGGTCAGCAGCAAGTAGGCGTTTCGTTTTCCCGATGGGGACCTGGTGGTGTGCAATGGTTTCCTCTTGGATTAGGCCGTTCCAGAAAAATAGTTGTCCCAAGTTTCATTGATTTCAGCGTCATACTCGTGATTTTTCCGTAGGACTATCGGTTTGTGGGATGATTTAAATTCTGGAACTTCGTTATACTGACGTCATTGTACCACAGGGAGCCTGTCCCCAAAAGCAGAGGCCCAGTACTTCATCGGCCTACTTCAAGCATTTGTCAAAAAATAACTTCGCACTTTGGAACAGAAATCAGGCATAGGTAGGACTGCACTAAACCGTGGTTGTCAAGAGACAGCAAGGTTATCAGACGAACATTCCTATATGTAGGGCAGGCTCGTAGCCTGCCGCCCCCAAATGGCGGGTTACGAACCCGCCCTACATAC
>WVZH01000043.1 GCA_011772595.1 Anaerolineales bacterium | reverse complement strand
AAAAGCCTTCCTGTGCTGGGATCTATTACCTTCTATTGCACTTTTTACACGGCCTGGCGATTGGTTAGGCCGCCCACTATTTGCGATAGGATCGCAATTTGCTCTCATACGGGAAATCTTCTTCTCCTGATAGCCACGACCTGATTTGAAGCAACTCATCATATGATGTTCTGAATTCTTCTGGCTCACTCTCACTCAGCATCATTAAAGCACCCCAGCCCTCTCCAACTAAAAGATCATCTTTAGAAGGCGGATCGGCATATTTCGCTTCAGATATTTGTAGCAAGCCAAATCGAGAAGCTTCCTCAGCTGAGATATGCCCATTTACAAAGCCGTCAATCATCTCAAGTATTTCATTAATTTCACCAGAACGATCATCCATTAAGATTCCCCCATTCAGTACATCGGATGCTCATATTTGCCATAACAGCCTAATGTCAGTTCGACTGTTCACGTCGCCAAATGACAACGCAATTCGGGTAAGATTGGCGGCCTAACGGCCGCGAGGTGAGCGGCCTGGCCAGCCCAAGGCTAGTATCGCGATGACGCGAACATCCATGCTGGTTCTGCCCGCCACAGCTGTTTGGCGCTTCACGTGACGAAGGTCGTAATCTCCAAGAATCCGCAGACGATCAGAGGATGGTGCACCGATGGTGCGCGAGAGCGTCAGTGATTATCGCTAAACTGGATGCTCGCATTAGCGGCCTGTTCCACGTGACCCAGAAAGAGTCGAAGCACCGAGATCAGCGATGTCAGTTCAGTTGCCGCCAGCGCATGGGCTTCCCAAAATGCAGGGTCAACGAACCGGTCGGTGTCTTCTCTCAAGTGACTCAAGGCTTGAGCCAGCGCTTCTCCAACGACCGATCCCGGGCCCGGAACTCCATGGACGCTTTCAAGAAACGCCTGCCAGCTAGCATGGGCGAGGTTGTTGCCGCCATTCGCAGTATCGCCCCTGTCCGAGCTATGCACTAAACCATCCCCTTGTCGGTGCAGGCTGAGTCTTGCTTCTTGCTCTAGTCTGCGGATGCCCAATGCCAGCAATCTCAAGATCTCAATGCCGGCCTTGAGGGCAATCTGTCTCTCAGGATGCGCAAGCCAATACCTAGGTGTGCTAAAGCGGTTCACGTCGTCCTGTATCTTCTTCAGGCGTTTATCCGCCTGGTCACTCCAGGTCTCGGCCAATGCGCGCTTCACCGCTCGCCGGAAGTCTTTTTCTTCCCGTTGCTGTTCACCTGGGACCGGCCCGCTCGGCACAGCTTCCCCTAAAAGCAGCCATTCGGCGGCAGCGTTCCAAATCCGGTCCAGGAGCTTGGCGGGCGTGACACGTGTCGCCAGTTGCTTGGCGACGATGGGGCGCACCTCGTCAGCAAATCGGAAGTCGGGAGCCAGTACAAGGTCTAAGGCCTCGGCCGTGACCACCGCCTTCGCCTGTAGGATCATTTCTGGGGGAAAGACAACATTGAAGCGCGCGCCGTTGATTACGATTTCCAGGTAGGTCTGGGCCAGACTTCGCTGCGACAGATCAGCATCATAGAATCGGTCCAGGTTGATATCGTATGCGGCGCGGAAGCCGGCCAAATCAGCTTCTGAGGTGGACACAGCCATCTTCAGCAAGTGATGGAAGGCACGATCTCGCTGCCTGCGTGTAATGGCGATCCAGTAGGCCAAGAACCGATCGCGCTGCGCCTCGGTCATCCGCCCGACCATGCCCAGGTCGATGACGGCGATTGTGCCATCTGGTCGGAAGAAGATATTCCCGGGATGCAGATCGGCGTGAAAGAAGGCATCGGAGATGAACATCTTCATCTCTACTTCTGCCAAGCGTTTGGCCAGCCGCCGCGCAGATGTTTGACCGACCCTCTGTGGGACTTCATCCACCCTCATCCCCGAGAGCCTCTCCATGGTCAGAACCTTCTTTGTCGTATGGCTCCAGTAGACCTTCGGAAAGAGAATGTCTGGCCAATCGGCGAAATTGCGGCTGAATTCAACGGCATTGTGTCCCTCGACCTCGAAATCAAGTTCCTTGAGCGTCCAACGGCCAAACTCGTCAACAGCCTGGATGAGCCGAAGGTCACGCGCCAAGTGGCTGACGCGGCATACAGCCCAGGCGAGGCCGCGCAGGATCGTCAAGTCGCGGGCAATCAACTCCGCGATGCCGGGTCTCTGAACCTTGACTGCTACCGAAGTGCCATCGTCAAGCTCGGCGAAGTACACTTGGGCCAGGGAGGCTGAGGCAGCGGGCTCCGATGGGAAACGCCGAAAGGATTCGTTGACCGGCCTTTGCAGCTCCTCCCGAAGTATCTCCCTTGCCTGAGTGAAAGAGAATGGGGGAACATTCTCTTGCAGGTCCCTGAGACGATATGAAATGTCGGCCGGCACCAGGTCGGGTCGGGTGGAAGCCACCTGTCCCAGCTTGATGAAGGTGGGACCGAGGCGCACAACGGCCCGGTAAATATGCTCGGCGACAGGCCGTCGCAGAATCAACCATCGCAGCCCTTCGCCGACGCCGATAGCCAGGATTTGCATTAATCTCCAGAGCGTGGCCAGGACGGTCATGATGTCTGTCTCAGCCCCCTTCCCCATCCTCGCTTCGCCTCATCAGCGTTGTAGCGCCAGGTCCGTCGCAGGTCCCGGTAACGACGCATGAAGGCAGGTGATGGCATCGTGTCTGACAGGATTTGTGACAAATCGATCATCAAATCCTCGTAGGTCATCACGCGCGAGGGCTCAAGGTTTAACGCCTCCTTCGGCCACGGCCTACCCTCTTGCATCGGCCAGTCTAGGGCATAGATTCGATCATTGTCGAAGAGGAAGGAGCGATCCTCAGCGGTGAATGCTCCCGCCTGCAGCAGCTGATTGAAGCCGCGCGCCTCTTCGAAGATGTGAAATGTCTCAAACTGCATATCAAATCCATGAAGCGAGCCAAATCCACCAAAAATCGGCAGATATTCCTCCGGAATGTCCGCGTAGAGCACGTGGTAGGCGTGCGTGCCCCCGTTGCCCCGGGGCTCAACGGTCATCGCTGTGCCAATGAAGACCTTGCCCCATTCTGCGAAGGGTGCTCTCCAAGCGAACTTGCGATTCCGGTCGAGCTCAGTGACCACAGCGTCATGCATCACCTGCCGTTCTCCGGGCTTTTCCCATAGAAGGAAGCGCGATCCCACACCGCCAGGCTTGATTTGCAGCCACTCTGCCCCGACATGGATCATTGGTGTCCAATCAGGGTAACGGGCGAAGCGACTGAATGCATTGAATACGACCTCGGGTGGCCCATCGAAATCGAGTTCTCCATCCGCGTACAGAATTCGCACCCAATCACCAGAGGAGATTCGGCCCATCCAATCGGCGGCGACCATATAATCGCGGTCGAAGGGATAGGAGAGATCCGCCGATGGAATTGCGTTCTCGTTCAGTAGGCAGCTAAGCCCCTCCAAGCGACGCTTCAGGAAAGACGTCATGGTTTTGGCATTCAAGCTGGGGGTGGCTAAGAAACCTTTCAGGATTGGCATCTGATCAGGCCGAGCCTCGAAATAGATGCGCTCACGCACCTGAGTTCCTCCTGATCGAGTCGGCCTGAACTCGGCCTCCGAGCCCATCCAGGCTCGCTTCCACTCACTGAATGGCGCCCGCCATCGGAAATATCGCTCGGGCTCGCATTCCATGACCTCACCGATGTGAGTTAGATGCACGCGATCAGGCTTATCGTAGAGCGCGAACTGTGACCCGACGCCGCCCTTGCGCAAGAGAAGCCAATGTCCCGGCCCCTGCACCTCGGGTGCCCACGCCTGATATTGCTTCCAGCCGCTGAAAGCATTGAAAACCTCATTTGGCGACCTTGAGAATGCCTGCTCAGCTTCCGCGTGATATATGCGGACCAGCTCGTCATTGGCGGTGGCTCCCAGGGTGTGAAGCGAAGCGTGACCGGCGGTTCCACTGTCTCGTTCCATCGCAGCAGCCTCCCGAGGATCGGCCGACGGTCCTTAGTCGTCGGTCACTGGCAATCACGACGCGATTTTATAGTGAGCAACTGCGTTGGCGCACGGGCAATGTGGCCTGGGCCCAGGCAGGCAGATTTGCTCAGCGGGTGGCTTCCCAAGCGCTGAGCATATTCCAGCTTATGGAAGGTACCGTCCGCAAAATGAGATAGGCGCGGTCGGTAAATGCTACAGATGCAGCCCCTTCTCAAGCCTTTGCCGCCTATATTGCGGGCTTATGTGCAGATCAGACCATTCAGCGGCTGCAGGCTATGGAAGAATGTCCTGAGTCTCTCGAAGCAACCCCGCGTGTTTTGCGGCGTTATGGATCCTATGGTCAACGCTCAAGGAAATCTCGGTAAGCCCTCAGATAGGATGCCTCGATTTTCACAGCACGGCTACCCTAGGATGTAGCGAAGCCGCTATTCAAACCAAGAATCGGATCTGGCCACCGAGCCGCCTAACGGTTTGGAGCTAAGCTGCGCCGCCGAGCTCCTTCAGTTGATTTTCGCTCTGCGCGTGGCGTCAGCTTCAGCGACTGGTTAGGCGGTGGAATGGTACAGTCCATGGACATGGGTAACACTTTATTCTAGGGACATAGGTTACAGATTGCTCGGGTGGTCTGCCCATACCTTTGTCATCGGCACCTTAGACACAATATCGTGAATTCTGTTCGTGCGCAACTCATAGCGCCCGATGTGATAAAAGCAGAAGAATAAATCGTATATCCCGTTGTCCACCTCCTCTAATCCCACATAATCCTCATCCAACGTATGACTCACAAAGAACTGATTGTTGAATACTCGGATCGTGCCAGCTCGACTGACTCGCCTCACCAGATAATGGCCCGGATATTCATAGGGATCGATCCTCTCCGGCATGGATCGGCTTGAAGATCGATATATCTCTGCAGGCCGCTTCATATCGATGGCTTCGTGCGGACGCTCCTCGTTGAACTCCTCCCGGAACCGGTCAAACTTCCGCTGCTGTCCTCTCATGCTGCTTGCCGGGGGAATCGTTGCCTCCTGCTTCAGCGTGCGGTGCATGCGCTCGTGCACTCCATTCTGCTGAGGTTTCCCTGGCTCTATCAACTCAGGGTAAATACCTAGTCTGATGAACCACACGGACAATTGAGAGAGCCTAGCAAGGGCGTTGGATGCGAATGGCGTTCCGTTATCCGTGCGGATGCGATTAGGCAATCCATAGGTCTCAAATAGAGCAAGGAAATGCTGCCTGGATAGCTCCAGGGAGATCGATGGATGAGCATCGACTCCCAACAAGAATCGTGAAGAGAGATCACTCACAGTAAGCGGGAAACAATACTTCCCGTTCTTTAGCCGGAAATGGCCTTTGTAGTCAGCCGCCCATATATCATTTGGGCCTTGAGGGACGCTCTTTGGGCAGCCAGGATGCGCCCGGCGATACCTTCGCCTAGGCTTGATCAACCCTTCTCTCGAAAGGATTTGAGCTGCCGTAGACACTGCTGGAAGCCGCCGATTGGGATCGCGTCGATGCATCAGATCAAGTAGTTTACGTGGCCCCCAGCGAGGGTGAGCCTTGCGGATCTTCACTATTTCATCGACGATCGCTTTATCTGTCTGCCATGGGCAAGAATGCGGTCGTCGGGACACTTCATGAAAACCATCCTGGCCATGCTGCTTGAAGCGATCGATCCACTTATAAGCAGTTTTCCTGGAAATGCTAAATCGTTTAGCAAGCTCTGTGATGGAGTAGTAGTTCAGTTGGTAGTCTTCAAGAAACCGCTGTCTTTGTTCGCTCACGGTAACACCTTTCTATGGCATGGGCACCACCTCCTACATAGAAAGTGTTACCTATGTCCTCAGAATTTGTGTTACCTATGTCCTTAGAATTTTCTGTTACCTATCTCCCCGAACGGTTCAAGACCTGAGCGCTTTAAATTGCCTTCATACCAGTGCAATGCATATCACAAGCATACGTCATTTGGCGTACAGCCTGCATGCGTGAAACTGCGCTTCAACAGCGCGCTGGTTAGCGCTAATCGAAGCGCGGCGTAGTGAGTATTCTGGGGATACGTTGAAGGTCTATGGCGTTGCCCATATATTCTTTCTCCATCAAGACACTCACCGGCAGGACAAAAAACCTCTGGATGAACAAGGAGATCAAAAATGGCATCGAAGAGTAAAACTTTAGTTAAATCGCTGGGCGTGGTGATTCTCGTGACAGGCATTTTTACTGTTGCTGCGGATGTTCTGTCCGTCTGGTCGCCAAATCCAGGCGTGATGGACACAGCTCTTTCGGTTGACTTCGATTCGGTTAGGTATGCTTATTTGGACAAACCGCGTTGGACCTTTGTCTTGGGTAATTACTTTGGAGTGTTCATATTGCCGATCTTCCATCTGCTTGGTTTGTACTTGGTTGCCATTGCTTTAAAGCCCCTCGGTAAGTATTCGGGTCGAAACTTCTATTTCTTCGCTGCTTACATGGCAACAGTGGGCTCCGGCATGCACGGNNATCGCATGCTTGATTACTGGCAGCCTTGGGCATATGCGTTGGCGGCGGGTTACTTTCTCTTGAGTCTCTATTTGGCTGCGGTGATTGTATCCAAGAAGACCCTGTATCCTCGATGGATGTTCTTCTTGAGCCCCTTAGGTGTGGTGATGCTTTCGACAATTGTTGCCGCGATTATTCCTGCTTCCCAGGCGGGCCTAAGGTCATTCTTGACGGTGACTGGGCTAAATTTGCCGATGTTGATTTTCTACGCTGCTACCGTAGGAATATTGCTAAAGCAAGAGGAAGTCAATTTGATGAGTATCTAATCTTCAGCGCTGCCAAATTTGCCACTCCTCATCTTGCGCGCTGCGGAATCACGGGCAGAGGTGGTGATCATCAGTGAATTGCTTCAATCCATTGTCTACTTGAGGCGAGCAGCCTGAGAGCGGATCTGCCGTGATCTCGATACATCCCCCATCAGTAAGCTTGTCTATGCCTATCACCATATCCCAAAACCACCACGGAGCACCCCTGCAAACGGACCTACTGAGTGGCTGGTTCACAACACTCGCTTCGTCAGATCTTCTCTTTTCCCAAGATCACCCGTTCCGCCACGGCGCCTAACGGCCTCGAGCTGAGCCGCCTGGCCAGCCCAAGGCTAGTATAGAACGCAATTCAAGGATCCGGGCTGGCCAGGTCGCCTCCAGCGAGTTGATTGTATGAAAGCGCTGCACCCCTATTCTTCTAGCGAATGCTCTGTGATTCGCCAAGGATGCCATACGTATGGTTCTGCGCCAACTTCCGGCTTCATTGTATATGTGGCTGCTCTTTTGGCCATTTCGTAATCGCCTATCAGACCATTCGGATTGAAGACAATCTCAAGCTTTTGGTGAAAATCGATCTCCAAGGAATTACACACAAACGAGCAGAAGTTTGCGCCGTCAAAACCAAGGACCTCAAAGCCTCTAAACCTCCCCTGGTCTGAGTAAATTTTTCGAGCTCGAAGCATAGCCCGGATACCACTTTCACCTGTGCCCTGGTGAGGCTCGTTCTCCTCGATGAACGAAGCCCAGTACTTTTCATCCAACGCAATGCTCAGCAATTTGAGATGAGATAAATGGCTTAGGTACTGCGAGTGAAAATCGAGTGCAATCTCAGGGTTGAAGAACACATTCGGGAAGCCAAAGCTACCCTGCTCGAAGAGCGAAGTAAACTCGGCTTGCAAATGCTGAAAAGCAATCTCGTCTAGACCAAGGAGACGACGATACTTGTCAGATTCGGAATCGTTGTTCCATCCTAAGATCCAAGTGTCGGGAAAGATCTCACAAAGGTGGCTGCTAACAGACCAAAAAGGAGTGGGAATAAAACGCGAATCCATCCACTCTTCTGTCTCTGTACCTTGAACCAAGTAATAACCGCCGATTATGAATTTGATGTCCATCACTATCTTTTTCATAATGAGCTCGGGTGCGGCTAACGGCTGCGAGCTGAGCGGCCCCGCAAGCCTACTCCGCCTGATTTTCGGACCACGTGCGGGGTCCGCTCCAGCGAGAAGTTAGCCAGCAATTTATCTCGAACAGCATTTACACGAATTAACACGATTACTCAGATCTTAAAAGCTATAATTAATCTTCAATAATGGTGACGATGTCCATGCAAGAATGGTGGATAAGGCAAGAATAGAGTATGTAAACTCCGTAGATAATGAATAGGATCGCACTAAAATTCCAAGCTGTACTCATCGGTCGATCGTCTAAAATCGCCTCACGAAGATTCGATGGGTTGTAATAGACATTTACCGCCCTATCTTTTTTATAGCGTTTGATTGATCGTAATGCCTTCTGTTCATTCCAATACATATCCCTACTCGAATCATCTCTTGCTGAATGAGGATCAAATGTTGTCTTCTCAATCGAGAAATTTAACCCACCGACGTAATACTCATATCTAACGACTGGTACATAAATGGGATCACCCTCATCGTCCAATTCTTGAATCACTTCCCTGTGGGCTATATGCCCTTTTGCTTTTTTCCAGCCGGGTAATTTCCGAACTTTCGCTGGTGCCCTCCATGCATTTATGATTGTAGCTATTCCGATAGACAACCACATGAGGCCATAAAGAAGCGAAGGGATTATATCGTCCATAGCATTCCCTGGTGAAATATATACTCTTTATTTCAAATTAAACGAAGACCTCTAAATAATAATGTTGAATTGCTGGCTAACAGCTTCGAGATGAGCGGCCGGGGAATAGATCTAGGGAAGGGAAATTACCTCGCATCCCTGGTCTGCTAGTATATTGTTTCATGGACACGGCAGATCGCAGGTCTGCTGGTCTCAAAGACCGTGCTGGAGCATGGATCGCCGTGTCCATTCAACCTTCAGCCCGAACAGTTGATTGGTCTTTGAAGACC
>WVZH01000187.1 GCA_011772595.1 Anaerolineales bacterium | reverse complement strand
TTCACAAGAAAAAAGGCAGGACTGAGGGTGAGTGATTCAGAGGTAATCCGCTGGATGGATATTCTTCATGGTAAATAATACAAACGCAAATCAGTAATTTCCGCTTGCCCTCCGACGATCTAATTCATCTTAAATTAAACAGAAAGGCAGAGCCGAATGACCTTGCCTCTGTTCTGTCATTCTATTTCGATCACTATGGAACCTAACGTTCAGCTCCAGTTGCTACAACGTAGCATCAGTCAACAGCAAGCTGAGGTTAGGCATAGTCGATTAACTAAGCACTATCCCCAGAGCCTGTCAACCGGTTCGCCTCGCCAGCCTTTGCTTCAAGGCGATTGCTTCCTGTAAACCCATGCCTGTTCTGTGCGACAGGGTGGTGAAATCCATAGCAAGGAGCTGGCCGACGGTTGTCTGTGCACCGAGGGCTTCTCGCACCTGGGCGGGGATCTCAGCCACATCGCCAATCGCTTTACTCACGTAGTCCTTGGGCAGGTAGGGTGCGATTTGCTGCAAGAAGTAGTTGGAGGCCAGGTAGTTGACCATGCCGTAGGGATAGCGCATCCGGAGTCGCCCGTTGCGGAATAATGCTGTCTCCATCTCCCGCAGTACCGCCTTGAGCAAGGGCGTTCGGCTTTCTCTTTGCGCTGCCTTCGTAGACACGGCTCCCGGGATCTCCAGGCTGAACTCGTTCACGACCCAGTCGCCGTCGTCATGCCAATAACCCACATCGGGAGGCACTTCAAAGAAACAGTCGTCCTGCTTCGCAATGCAGACACCAAGTCGTCGGTTGGTGACGAGGAAAGGCGTCGCCACGAAAGGCTGTTCAGAAGAGGGGAGTGGTTCTTCGGACCGGAAATGCGCGCGGTATTTGCGCTTGAAGATGGCGCCCGCTCCCCACCAGCCTTCGCTCTTGATACTACCGGAGACCGAAACAGTTGTATCGTTCTGTGCACCGTAGTCGTAGTCTCGCAGGGTGTTGCGGGCGCGACTGTTGCTTTGATCTTCAAGTTCGCTGACGCCGGGATGGCCGGGGTCACCTTTTCCGCGATCAACAACCCAGGAGGCCGGTGCCGGGAGCGATTTTTGGAAGGAGACCCGCTTGCCACTGGTGAATGCACCGGTCGGTGCGGCGTAGGCCTCTACCCAGAAGTCTTCAGAGGTCTCCTCATAGACCTCTTCCGGCTCCTGGATGTTCACATGCTCAGGGAAATGGCCGGTATCGAGCGATACATCTATGCAAAACCCCTCCATGTCGACCGGATGCTGGACGATCAGGAAGAAGTCCTGCACGCCCTCTATGACGCGAAGGCCCTGGACGAAGGTTCGATGATCGGTGGGCTGAAGGATGTGGGGGCGCGGCAGCATGAGGAAGGCGGCACGGTTAGTGCCCGCGTGATAGCCCGCCAACAGATTGTACATCTGGCTGATCTCGGTCTTCATCCCCGTCGTTTCGCGCCGCTCGCGGGCTGCATCAGCAGTGACCTGCCAGGTATCCTTATCGGTCTCACCCCACTCGTGGGAAAGCTTACCTCCGACCTCGCCGGTGCCGCCCTTCTCATCCTTACTCAACGGGAACTTGAGCGCTGTGCTCAAGTCCAGACCCGTCTCGGAGGTCTCGGTGCGACTGAAGCTCCGGTCCGTTTTGACGCCCGACTTCGAAGCGGACAGGATCTCACCGCTCTCAGTGGCTGCCTGGTAGAGGTCTCGGAGCTTGGGCTCGAAATCGACGATGTGAGGGTAGGAGGTAAGCGGTGTGTCGGCCAGTCGAGGGAATACCGCCACCTGCAGGAATGCCCCATAGCACGCGAAGTATTCCTTGAGGATCCGGTCCATCTCCTCGATCGGAACCTCTGGGAACTGCACATAGCCTTGTTCCGTTTCTTCCTTGCTCGGCTGGTATCCGGTGATGGTCGCGGTGATCTTCAAATAAAGGGTCTGCTGGGCACAGACGATCTGTTCCTCGGGCGGGGGCACGGCCCCGTAAATGGCCAGAGAGGAGCGCCACGCAAAGGGGAAGTGGGCGTTTCCATGTGATGTGTCCATCATGTCGCGGCTCACCGCGAGCAGATGCCAGCGAATATCGTTGGAGAATGCCTCTGGCGTGTCAGTCATATCAACCTCCTTTTCAAAGTGGTTGGAAGACGTTTGGCCTAACTTAATTCTTCAATAGAGTCTTCAAAATGGATATCAGGCAGTTCACTGGGTGTCAACTGTTTGACCGCATCTGAATGAGTGCAAAAAATACTATTTAATTGAACGATTCTTCTAAGAAACTGCCGACCCAAGATCGGGGTTTTGAATGAGCTCATATCCCAAGAGTCACGCTCCACTCCACCCATATGAAGCGCCAGAGGCAGTTTCTTACGCGTATAACGCACAACGCACCGGGGTGTGCGTCCTTTGCTAACTGAATTAGATAGCTTTCCCAGCCTCTACCCTTATCGAATTGCGTTTCAAATCTTTACCCGTTACCAGGTTAGACTAGTTCAGTGTTCTTTTATAGCCGATCCAAGGCAAATTGCAAATCCTTTTCCAAGGGAGGAGNNCCAAGGGAGGGTCGGCTATGAAAGCATCAATAGCATTAAAGATCTTTCGGGATTACCAAAAAGCAAACCTCAAGCCCGGCACCGTTGGAGGCTACACGTATCTCTTGGATAACTTCGAGGCGCTTTTTGGAGAAAAGGACCTCAAATCGATAACTAGCGAGGATGCCTACCATTTTCTGGAAATAATCACAGAAAATAGCTCCAAATCCTCCAAAAGGCACCGATACTCCCAGCTGAAAGCCTTCTTCAATTTCGTCATCTCCAATTATCTGCCTGATCTCAAAAACCCCTTGGATAGCCCCTTCATGAGGAAGATGTTTCCTCTCCCGAAGCCCAAACAGAGGGAGGTTATCTCCAAAGCGATGATCGATGAGGTGATCTTCAACAGTCAGGGCTTGAGAGACAGGCTGATACTAGAGCTACAATCCAGATGCGGAGCCAGGATCGGGGAGGTTCTAAAGACTCGGGTGAAAGATATCGATGGAAGGAAAATCATCGTTCAGAATCCAAAGAGCGGAAAGGAGAAGGAGACTATTTTCATGCCTGAGCAAGTTGCTGAGAGGCTAAAAGTCTACATTCAAGAGAAGGGGTTGAGAGAGCAAGATAGGGTGTTCGACCTTTCCTATGCCACCGCTCGTAAGATGATCAACAAATTGGGAGAAAAGGTTGGCATCAAACTAAAACCACACGATCTTCGGAGGCACTCAGCTACTTTTGCTAGTCGGAATGGCGTGCCCCTGGAGCTCATATCAAAGGTGTTGCTTCGGCATCAAGACTTGAAAACGACTCAGCTCTATTTGGGGAGGGTAAGTGATTCAGAGGCCATTCGGTGGATGGATATCCTTCATGGTAAATAATACAAACGCAAATCGTTAGTTTCCGCTTCTCATTCAATGAACGAGTTCATCTTGTACTCTTCACCTCTCACTGAGCCTCACCTACCGATAACTTACAAGAACATATCATCCTTCTATCTGGGGGCGAAATCTCCAATGACCCTTCATTCCCCGGAAAAATACGGCATCTCCTTCTATGAAATACATAGTTCACCCCATTTATTGTTTGTCAAGGGAGGTGTAGCCTTGAACTAAAGAGCAACACTGGGAGGAGTCAACTGTGATGATGAGGTCGAAAATACTATCGCCTTCTCTGCCAAAGGGAGGGATGAGACATGTCCTTGTAAATCTTTTTCTCATTGCGCTTGTGTTCGTTCCCGGCGGGACGATCGCCGGGCTGGTGGATGATTATGGCGACAAGCTCGGCACCGTACATTTTCCGGTCTCTTGCAGTGAGTCCGCGCAACGCCTCATGGAGCGCGGTGTCGCGCTCCTTCATCACATGACCTACGCGGGCGCGCGCAGGGTGTTCGAGGCTGCCAGGGAGGCCGACCCAGATTGTGCTCTCGCCTACTGGGGCATCGCTATGACTTATGTCCATCCCCTCTGGCCGGACACACCCACTGAAGAGGATCTCAAACTGGGCCTGGACCTCCTCAAGTTCTCCAAAACACGAGGCCAGAAGACGAAGCGTGAGCGTGCTTACATCGGTGCGCTGGAAGCATACTATAGGAATGCCCTGGAACGCGACGAACGCGCTCGGCTGGCGAGCTTTGACCAAGCTTGGAAAAGAATCCACCACGAGTTCCCCGACGACTTGGAGGCCGCCTCCTTCTATGCCCTGGCTCACATGGCTACGGCCACATCCAAAGACAAGTCCTATCGGATCCAGAAAGAAGCCGGAGCGATCATGGAGAAGGTCTTGGCACAGATCCCTGACCATCCGGGCGCCCACCACTACATTATTCACGCGTATGACTTCCCGGGGCTAGCTGATCGAGCGCTCGAAGTTGCACGGAACTACGGAAAGCTAGCGCCCGAAGTTCCCCACGCTCTTCACATGCCAACACACATCTTTACCCGCCTGGGTCTTTGGCAGGAATCCATCGACTGGAACCGGCGCTCGGCCGTGGCGGCATGGAAGAATAGGGTCGATGGCGCCATCTCTCTACATTACCCGCACGCTCTCGACTACCTCGCTTACGCTTACTTGCAGCAGGGACAGGACGAGAAGGCCAAAAAAGTTATGGAGACCACCCTCTCACTCTCGGATCCTTTCCAAGATCTCAATGCCGCGTCTTCCGCGTACGCTTTGGCGGCCATTCCCGCGCGCTACACGCTGGAACGGCAGCAATGGGCGGCCGCCGCAAACCTCAAACCCCGTAAGCCGGCTTCCTTCCACTGGGGCGATCGATTTGCCGCTTACGAAGCCATTACCCACTTCGCCCGCGCACTGGGAGCCGCCCGCAACGGCAACGCAACTGCTGCACGGAGCGCACTCAGAGAGCTCGAAACCCTGCACGACATAGTAGCTCAGAAAAGTGCTTACTGGGCAAACCAGATCAAGATCCAGCAACTCTCTGCCCGGGCGTGGCTCGCCCTCGAACAAAGAAACCAGGTGGAGGCCTTGCGCCTTATGCAGCTCGCCGCCGGACTGGAAGCCTCCACCGAAAAGCACCCGACTACGCCCGGCGAAATCCTTCCCGCTCGGGAATTGCTGGGCGACATGCTTTTGGAGCTGGAACGGCCCAAGGAGGCGTTGGCAGAATACGAAGCTGCACTTGAGCGTTCTCCCAATCGCTTCAACAGCCTTTACGGTGCGGGCCGGGCCGCCGAACTCGCTGGCAACAAGAAGAAAGCTACAGCGTACTACCAGAAGTTGCTTGAAGTCTCCGCCCAAGCGGACACGGTACGCCCACGCCTCCAACACGCCCGCCGGTTCCTGGTTGTTCTCAAATCTAAGTGAATTGACGATTTCTAACTATGGATTTTCCATCAGTCCGCATCCGGTGCATGTTTCTACCGCAAATCAATACTTTTCGTTTGTCCCCCGATGATCGAATACATCTGAGACTGTCGAAAAACCCCCGGATTCTGCTCTATCCCGTCCTGTTTTTTACACATCTAGGTTGACTAAAATTGAAGTTTTATAGATCAAGGAATTTATTATATAAGTTGCTGTTTTTACTTCAATAATTTTCTTTTGTGTGCTATACAATTGTTATCTATTATTGCTCAATTCAAAGGCAGGAGAACTGGGGTAAATCAGCCATGGCAAAGTACAAACAATACAGCTATAAGCAGATGGTCATGCTTTCTGTTTCTCTGGAAGATCAGATCGTGCCAGGCACCCTGGAGTTTGCCATCCATACCCTTGTTGAAGAGCGCATGGATGTAAGCCGGTTTGATGAGAACTACCAGAATGATGAGACCGGCCGCTTGGCCTATGACCCGAAGGTGCTTTTGAAGGTGGTTCTGTTTGGCTATTCGCGGGGGTTGAACTCTTCACGCAAGATCGAGCGGGCCTGCTGTGAGAACGTGACCTTTATGGCGTTGGCGTGTGGACAGCGGCCTGATCACAGTACGATTGCAGCGTTTGTCTCCTCTATGCAGGATGAGATTGTGCCCTTGTTTCGGGATGTTCTTTTGGTCTGCGAGGAGATGGGGCTGTTGGGGGGCACTTTTTTTGCCCTGGATGGTTTGAGGCTTCCATCCAA
>WVZH01000327.1 GCA_011772595.1 Anaerolineales bacterium | reverse complement strand
CTAGGAGCGTGAGCTATGTCTGCTATCATTACTGTCGTGTTGGGTATTGCCCCTGATCCTGTAATTGGCTCGAAATGTGATTATGGTGCATAATGGGGAGCATCTCGATAGGAGGTGATCCCAATGGCTGTTGGAAGACGCCCCAAGAGGAGCAATCCAGACGCTGAACGACTGACTTTCATTTGTGAACTGGAACAGTGTCCGAAATGTGGTAAGCCGCTGAGCTCGGTAGGCAGTACAGCACATTCGGACAAGACGGTGCAGACACTCTCCGGCGAGTTCTATGTGGTGGCCTACAGTCGGGTCTGTCGGACTCGGGGGTGCGATGAGTACGGCACCCACTTTCATGCGGGCGGGCACTTGCAGATAAGCCCACCCTACAGTACTTATGGTTTGGATGTGATCGCCTTTGTCGGCATCCAGCACGAACGGGAACATAAGCAGTTCACCGAGATTGAAGAACTGCTGAACCAACAGGGTGTGCAGATCAACGACTCCAGCGTAGGACGGCTCTATCGCCTCTTCCTGGCGTTGGTCGAGGGTACGTGGCCGAAGCGGCGTGAGCGACTCACAGCGGCAGCGAAACAGCATGGCGGTTTGATCCTGATGGCCGATGGGCTGTCGCCGGATGGTGCGGGTCCGCAATTGTATGTGCTGTGGGAAGTGTTCAGCGGGACGCCCATCAGCGGGATGCTGATCGACCAAGCCGATGAGAGACATCTGACCGATTGGTTGAACGAATGCCGTGATCTGCTCGACGGTTTGCCGGTGTTGGCGCTGCTGTCTGACCAGGAAAAGGCGCTGGTCTCAGCGTTGAGAGCGGTATGGAGCGCAGCGGCCCATCAACTGTGTCAGATGCATTTCATGCAGAACCTATCGGCTCCGGTTCATCGTGCCGACCAATCGCTTCGAGGAACCTTGCGCGACTGTCTCAGCTCACTTCCTGCCGTGCCTGAAGTAAAGCCAGAAGAAGCAGCGGCACGGATCGAGCAGCTTGTGTCCACACAGGCTGCGACGGAGGAAAAAAAGACGCCCACAACGGCATGCTAGACAACACAATGAAGGCCAAGCACCCGGTCAGCGAATCGCACTTTGAGCATCTGCTCTTTCCCAAGTCTGTCGTGACCCATGTGCGTGGGCCAGCAGCCGCGTTACAGCATTACTATGGCTACTATCGTCGTGCCATCCGAGATGCGCTCAACCGCTCTAGCCGTAAGCCCTTTCAGTTTGGGGGCCTGCGTGGCTACGACCAGTTGGTGGGTATCGAGCAACATCTGCAGCAGCAGCGCACGCACAATGGCCTCGATCCGTACCTGAATCTACTGCACGACCAAGTGCAGAGTGCATTGGCATCGACTGTCACTCAAGCGGAGCAGGTGCGTCAGATGCATATCTTTCTGACGCAGGTAGAGCACTATCTGACCGAAGTGCCTCGACCGAGCTCACTCACCGACAAGCGCAAGACGGCTGTGTCCACACCCGGCAGCCGAACCGTACAGCAAGAGCTGGAAAGGATGTTCTCTGACTTGATGCAGCAATTCAAGGCCTGTCCACTGGCTTGGCGGCTGGACCGCAGATGGCGTTCTATGTCCAAGGCTTGGTTGCCCGGCATCCTGCACTGCTATGACATCCCGGGCTTGCCACGCAGCAACCTGGACCTGGAGAGCACCTTTGGTACCTTGCGTCGTGAACAGCGCCGAATCAGCGGTCGCAAAGAAACGTCACCCCTACGCATCTTTGGCCCCGGCCAGATCGTGCTTCTATCACTGCCAGACAAAGACATCCTGCCTCTGCTACAGTCTGTGCCTGCAGAGGTGTACTGGTCTCAGCGACGTCGGCAAGAAGAACGTGAGGAACCTCGTCGCTGGCTGACACGCTTGCACCGTGACCCGGCACGAGCATTGGCTCAGGTTGATCAGCAGTTCTATCAAGTTGTTAATGCACATGATGGAGCGTTCGCGGATGCTCCCTATGATTCACGCTAATTACACGATCAGGGGCTGTCGTAGCCACGTTCGCCTTTGGTTTCGGTGGTTTTGACACTCTG
>WVZH01000361.1:3155-3483 GCA_011772595.1 Anaerolineales bacterium | reverse complement strand
CCACACAAACTGCCTAATTAGCTGATATCAGTGATTGGTGCTCTTCCTGTTCGAAGTCTTCCGTTTATACATGGGACACTCGCTATAGGCTGAAATCGATAGGCAAAACAGTTTCAAATGGGCGAGACTCGGCGCAAGGTCTGTCCGATTCTTGGAGCCGCAAACTCTTAGAGGGTTCCCTGGAGGAGAATGCTGATAAAAAGGACATGGCATGAGACTTAAACTCCTAACATGCGTCCGATGGGGGGAACATCTCATCGATATCAAATGGTTTCCGGAAGTAGTCCCTCAAGTTCCTTTTCCTCCGCTTTTTCAGTAAGCAGATAGG
>WVZH01000361.1:0-3066 GCA_011772595.1 Anaerolineales bacterium | reverse complement strand
CCTGCTTGAAATCTCTTCTTTGGTTACGGCTTCCTCCAGCACATGGTCTTCGCCAATCTCGTACCATAGTTCTAAAGAAGCCAAACTTTCGTAGAGGGAGAGTTTACGCAAAATAATTCGGTCAATTTCATCCATGCTGGCACGACCTTCCATTTCCCGATGATCGGTTTCGGTCCTCTGCCGGCGTAAGTGCCGTCCAGTCGCATTTATGATACGGTCACTAAAGACAACGTTAACTGTTGAGGATTTCCTCAACCTGCGCCTTGTCAACATCCATCACATACTGAATCCCGCTGATGTCGGCAGCCTCAGGTGTGAGGGCGGCTATGTCGTCCCGCGACAAATACTCCAAAGAAAATTTCCGGGTTCCAGCCATGAGCTGGCGTAGCCCTTGAGCCAGCCGTTCATAATACGTATACAACCCGAGGGCACCAGTAGGGAGTTCATCGAATTCTGCATCGCCCAATTCCTTCCTGAGAGCAGGAGCAGTCACGAAAATCTCGTTTTTTGAATTGCCGAAACGCTCGATATAAACGGGAATCTGGTGGTTGTCGATTGCCCATCCGATAGTCTTACCGACCATCGCGGCTGCGATTGGGCCCCGGGCCATGCCGATGAGTTTCACAAATGGTGCACCCATAGCTAGCCCCTTAAAGATCTGATCCTCGAAAGTGAAACCGCCTCCCACTGCCAAGGGAGGTACGTACTCCCCTTTTTCAGTAAGGTTTTTGGCATACCGGTATAGGAGCGAATGGAGCTCAATAGGCGGCAGACCCCACTCATTCATCATTCGCCAGGGGCTCATGCCCGTTCCACCCCCCGCGCCGTCAACGGTGAGAAGGTCGAGCTTATATTTGGACGTAAAGGAAATTGCTCGGGCAAGATCTGCTGGTCGATAAGCGCCAGTTTTAAGAAAGATGTATTTGGCGCCTGCCTTACGCAGTTCTTCTACCCTTTTTGCGAAAGATTCTTCGGAAACCATACCGACCCGTGAATGTCGCTCGAACTCCTTGAATGCACCCCGCTCGAACGCCTTGATCACATCTGGATCCGTTGGATCTGGAAGCACGATGTACCCACGCGCATAGAGCATCTGGGCCTGCTTCAGGTCGCTTATCTTGACTTCACCCCCTATATCCTTTGCCCCTTGTCCCCACTTGAGTTCAACGCACTCTACCCCAAGTTCTTCGATGATATATTCATGTACCGACAGGCGGGTGTCCTCGATGTTTGCCTGAACGATGATGGCTCCGTAGCCGTCGCGTTGGTAATTCTGGTAGAGTTTTACTCGGCGCTTTAGGTCCATCGTGTCAACCACTCGACCGTTTTTAATTACAGCCTCAGGATCCATGCCGACGACATTCTCGCCGATGGTCAGACCGGTGCCCGCGAAGGCAGATCCGATCGCTAACCCCTCCCAGTTATTTTTGGCAACGGCTGTGGAGCCCATAGCAGAAATGATCCATGGATAGCGAAACCGTATGCCCTTATCATGACCTATAGCAACTTCAAGATTGACAGCCGGAAAGATGGCCTTATCGCTGTTGGCCTCAATTCCGTGAGCTCCAACTACGGTGCCCATGATGTTGAAGTGTGAATAGTCAACGGGATAGCTTTTCTCAGCAGCGGTAGTGATCACTCCAAATGGCTGTGGATAGATCACCTCATGACCTCGGTAGGCTGACTTTCCTATCTCGCACATTCCGATGCAGCCGTCCACGCAGGTCACGCACATACCCGAGGAAGGTACTATTGAACCCTCTGTCCTGTTCTTGGTCAGTGTTGCAGCTGAAGAGTTTACTTTGGAGAGTGACATGGTTTTTTTCTCCTTTCCAACATCAATCCTTTTTTATTTCACAGGCAACACATGGCTGCATGTAGCACATCATATCATCGAACTGTTCCTTCTCGATACATGGCGGAGTCAAATTTTCGCACCCTCCGCAAATGGCCCTTTCGGGCTCGGTAAAGTTGCATCTCAGTTGGCAGGCCGGGCAAATATACATACAGGCGCCACACAGCCGACATACTTCTGACTGGATGTCAAATGGCGTGCCGATGCTGCGATTCTCGCCTCGCCTACGAAAACCGATGGCCTTGGCCATCATCTGCTCCTCACACATCCGCACGCACAGTCCACAAAGGATGCAATCCTCATACTCCTGCCTAAAGCGCTGCTGGTGTACTCCGTGTGCTGCAGCCAGGTCCTGAATCGTCTTCGACTGCGGGCACGAGGCCAACAGGAGTTCCAGGATCATCTTGCGCGCCCTGATGACCCGCGACGACGCCGTCCGAACCTTGAGTCCCTCCTCGGCCGGATATGTACACGATGAGACGAATTTTGCCTTTGCACCCTCCCCTATTTCCACCACACAGAGGCGACAGGCACCGTAGGGCGAAAGCCCGTCCTTGTGGCACAGGGTCGGGATAGGGAAACCAATGAATTTGGCGGCTTCGAGCAGTGTTGTGCCTTCCTCGACCGAAACATCCAACCCGTTGATGGAAAGATTGATCATCGCAGACTTTCCTCCTTATGGATCCATATCGCTACCTCACGTCCACGGCGTCGAACTTGCAAATACTCTTACAAGCCCCGCATTTTATGCACTTATCTGGGTCGATGACATGGCGTTCCTTTTTCTTCCCGGATATCGCTTCCTCCGGGCACGCCTGTAGGCAGAGCATGCAACCCGTGCAGTTTTCATTGATCGAATAGGTGATGAGTTCCTTGCATACGCCCGCCGGGCAATGGTTGTTCTCGATGTGCTCGATGTACTCGTCGTGGAAGTAAATGAGTGTGGAAAGCACGGGGTTCGGCGCAGTTTGTCCCAAGCCACACATCGCCGTATCTTTCACCACGTGGGCCAGTTCCTCGAGAAGGTCCAGGTGTGCGAGTATCCCCTTGCCCTTGGAGATATCGTCAGAGATTTCGTACATTCGCTGTGTGCCTTTGCGGCAGGTGAAACACTTGCCGCAGGATTCATCCTTCAAGAAATTCATGAAGTACTTGGCGACGTCAACCATGCAGGTATTCTCGTCCATGACGATCATGCCGCCTGACCCCAT
>WVZH01000079.1:3843-3976 GCA_011772595.1 Anaerolineales bacterium | reverse complement strand
CCCCCCGAAACATAAAACACCCGGTTCAGGTGAGGTGCTGAATGTTCTGCCAGTTTTTGAGCTAGTCTAACCGCAGGTTCGTTTTCAAAATGCAGTCGGTAGGCAAAATAGGTTTTCTCGGCCTGCCTGGCTA
>WVZH01000079.1:3052-3806 GCA_011772595.1 Anaerolineales bacterium | reverse complement strand
CCCTTGCCCATGGAGTCCCACATGTAAATCCCATGGGCTTTTTCGATAAGGGGCAGTTTTTTGCGGGTTTGGTAGAATAGAAATTCAGTGTTCATTTTTGTGTGACAGGGGAACGAATCCAACGGCAACCCTCCCCTCAACCTCAACGGGCTTGATCCCCTTGACTTCCATCCCCACCCTAACATACTCCTGACCGGCGTCCAAGAGGCGACGTAGAATCCTATGGCCATCAGCGAGTTCGATGATGGCCACCCCGATGGGCGCATCACCTGCCAACGCTTCCTGGGCAGCTTCGACAAAAAGCTCAAGCTTCGCCGCCGTGTGCTCCCCAAATTCGGTCATCCCTACGCCTATCACATAGACCTTCCGCATTGTCCCTTCCATTCTGTTTAGTTGTTCCTGAAAAATGTCCCCTTCGCTCACTGAACGAAACTGGTCTTTCCTCTGTCTCCAATGAGTTCGGCCATCTGGCTAGGATGCCTCATAGGAGGTACCCGTTGGGGAATGGATCGCGGGGGTCGAAGACGAATTCATGGATGCCTGTAATCTGGGCGCTGCCCCGGACCTCCACCACCACCGCCTTTAGGTGGCCAACCGTGGTCTCGGCAACGATACGCCCTTCAAAGGTGGTTCCCAGCAGGCTGGCGTTTACAAATGGTTGGTTCACGGCCAACTGACCCCTGTGGTGGAGTAACGTCATCTTGGCTGCGGTACCGGTACCACATGGAGAGCGGTCCAAGTGGGCCTCGCCGTA
>WVZH01000079.1:2711-3036 GCA_011772595.1 Anaerolineales bacterium | reverse complement strand
GCCACATCCACCGTGGTCACCTCGGGCCGAGTAGGATGGTGGACGACTAACTGCTCGTTGGCGGCCTCAATGATGGCCATACCCAGCTCGACCAATTGAGCTCCATTGGTCGGGATCAGCTCCAAACTGATCTGCTCGGCCGAAACCATGGCGAAAAAACCGCCCACGCAGACCGTGTCCACCACGACGGGTCCCAGGCCCGGAACATCCAAAGTTTCCTCCACTCCGTAGACAAAAGACGGCACAACCCGAATGGCGACGGACTCGACCCTGCCTCCCTTAACGTTGGCCAAAGTCTTCATCGGCCCGGAGGGCGTGTCCACAA
>WVZH01000079.1:371-2698 GCA_011772595.1 Anaerolineales bacterium | reverse complement strand
GTGGCGTGGCCGCACAAATAGGGGTAACGGTGGCCGTCCATGTAGATCAGTCCAAACTCAGCGCCCTCGGTCATCGGTTCAGTGACCAGGGCGGCTACCATATCCCGGTGGCCACGTGGCTCGGTGGTCAACTGGAGTCGGATGTGGTCCAGGTTTTCTGAGAGATAGAGACGCCTGTCATTCATGGTCTCGCCGGGCAAAGGCCTCACACCTCCAACGATGAGCCTGGTCGGCTCGCCAGCGGTGTGGGAGTCGATGGTCAAAAGACGGGAAGTAAACTGATCAGCCAGCCCTTCGGTAATCTGGGAGAGATCCATTGGCACCTACTTTGTCCGGGAAAACGATCTTGTCTAATCTTTACTAGAAGATACGCCTTGGCTCACTGAAAGAAATTTCTGACCCCTTCTACGCCCAGGTCGGTCGAATTGAACGCTTACGCGCCATTTCATGCTCCAAATGCGACCTGGGAAGACTTCAGCAGCAGAGATTCTGGCTGCCGGGCCACCCTCCACCCAAGACAGGGGACTCCACAAACTTCGTAATATTCGCTGCAAGGGCTTTACTCAGTGTGAACTGTTTAAGAAACTGAAGCCCCAGGGGAACCGGTTGTCCCGGAAGCTTGGTGAGAGAGACTAGACCTGGCCGTCTTCGTTAGAGAGCAGACGGCAGTCTCTTGGGGCTACCTGGGCCGAGACCTCTTCACCGCGTCTGAACACCCTTCCCATCATGCCACCGATGATATGGACGAGTGTCCCGCTCTCCAACTCGACAAAGTACCTCACCTCGCCGCCCATGTAGCTTCGGTCAACGATTTTGCCCTCAAAATAATTTGTCCCAGGCTCCCGCGTCCCCTGGCCCTCAAGGTGAATGTCAAATTTCTGGGCCCGCACGACGACCTTGACGCGCTCACCCTGAGTCCAATGACCCGACTGCTCGACCAACAACTCGGCGCCGTCGCCGAGCCTCACCGTGATCCGCTCTCCATCCAGGCCCGCAATCACCCCGTCAAAGAAGTTTGAATGGCCGAGGAAGTCAGCCACAAAGTGGTTGGCCGGGCAATTATAGACTTCTTCGGGGGTCCCCTCCTGTTGCGTTTCGCCGTCCCTCATGACCACGATCTTGTCTGACATGGATAAAGCTTCCCGCTGATCGTGAGTCACGAAAACGGTGGTCACACCCAGAATCCGCTGAAGGTTGCCGATTTCCCGGCGCATCTCTTCTCGCAGGTTCTCGTCCAGGGCGGAGAGGGGTTCGTCCATTAGCAAAACGTCTGGCTCAATGACGATCGCCCGGGCCAGGGCGATCCGCTGCTGCTGGCCGCCGGAGAGCTGGGAGGGCATCCGATCCTCCACGCCCGGCAGGCGAACCATCTCCAGGGACCCCTTGACTTTCTGCTTAATCTCATCCTTGGGGGCATTTCGGTATTTCAGACCAAAACCGACATTGTGGAAAATGGTTTTGTGTGGGAAGAGGGCATAGTTTTGAAAAATCATCCCCAGATTCCGCTTGTGGACCGGGGTGTCGTTGACCCGCTTGCCCTTGATATAAATATCCCCTTCCGTGGGCTTTTCCAGACCAGCAATCATCCGAAGAATGGTCGTCTTGCCGCAGCCCGACGGACCCAAAAGGGTGACCAGAGTGCCTTCGGCGATGTCCAGGTCCATCTTCTTTACGGCCACCACCCTGTCAAACCGCTTGGACACACCCCGGAGCTGAACCGCAGGGGGAGAGCCATTATTTTCCACTGTAATCCTGTCTCCTGATTGATCGGTTGTCCGGTACCGCGGGAACGCTGCACCGGACAACCAAACTTAGACTTTTCAATAGCCGGCCTTAATCCGGTCCCACTTCTCTGCCCAATCGACCTGATGGCGGTTCCAGTAATCTGGAGCAGCAAAGAGGTAGCCCTCCAGTTTGCCGGTCGGATCAAAAGCTGGCAGTTTTTTGACCCCTTCGGGCATCTCCACCTTGGTCGAGTCAAGGCTAGGCGGGTACTTCTGTCCTATGGCCACGGCAATGGCGCATTTCGGCTCAAGCATGAAATTCAGGAGCTGATGGGCCACCTCCAAGTCGGTACCCTTCATCACAAAGATGCACTCCTGCCAAGAATAGGTATTAGGGGGTGCCAGAAAGCCGATCGGATGACCCTGCTCCTGAAGTGCGGCCACCCGGCCTGACCAGGCAACTGTGGCATAGATCTCCTCATTGGCCAACAGGCTCATCAGCTCCGCCCCGGAGGCCCAGTATTTCTTAAGGAGAGGCCGCATCTCTCTCAAGGCGTCCCAGACGGCGTCCATGTCTTCGATATTGTTGGGATGCTGGTCAGT
>WVZH01000079.1:0-360 GCA_011772595.1 Anaerolineales bacterium | reverse complement strand
CTTTAAGACTCTTGTCCCATAGGAGACCGGCGCCCATCTTCTCGGCCTTGTCTTTGGAGATATACTTGGTGTTGTAACCGATGCCGGTTTGGCCGTAATCGTACGGAACGGCGGACAGGGTGCCCTTACTCATGGCCCGGAGGGGCTTCATCATTGCCGGCATGACGTTCCCAAGATTGGGGATCTTGCTCTCGTCAAGCACGACATCATAGCCTAGGCCAACGTATCGCGCGTAATCAAACACGCCGCTCAGGTGGGCCAGGTTGTATTCCCCACCAGGCGGGAAAGAGGCTTTGACCCGGGTGAGGTAGGTGTCCATGTCACCAAACTCACCCTCAATGACCTTAATCCCGGTGGCCT
>WVZH01000142.1 GCA_011772595.1 Anaerolineales bacterium | reverse complement strand
GCTTACCATTAGCGGCCCACCTTGCTAAAGCCCCCCAAGGCCTACATAGTATCTAACTGAAACATGCCGACTGGCGTATCCTCGGTCTATACCATACTTCAGACACAAGTAAACACACCGGGCCACCGGTAAAAGCAATCCAGCCTGATATGAAAGATTTCCGACGCAAATAAACGGAATCCTACTCCACGCCAGATGCTCTCTTTCATCTTGTATTCAACAGCTTACATTGGAAGCGAATTTGTGATGAAAGTGATACCAGTTCTTTCTCGGCCTTCTTCAACCATCCATCAGCACTGCATTCCGTGTAGATTTCTATCGCCTTGTTTAGGTTCTCCTTGCCTCTTGACTGAACGCCCTTACGTTTAAATGAGCTGCATACAGGCCAATTGCCTTGATGAGGCACGGTTTCGGCGGGTACCCTTTTGGCAAAGACGGATATATTGCGGAGGAAAGGAAGACCAGCAGGATGGAGAAGATCTAAGCGTTTGATTGAATCAAATTTCCCCTGAAGTAGGAGAAATAGGGATTGGAAGTTCATCCGATTGGCTTCAGCTCGCTCAGCATAGTGGGGATCAGTTCGGACACAGTGGGGTGAATGTGCATGGCCCGCTGGATCACCGTGTAGGGTGCTTTGGCGTACATGATGTCCAGAATAGAGTGGATCACCTCGTCGCCTCCAACGCCCAAGATTGTTGCACCCAGGATCTCCTCGGTCTCTGCATCCACAAGGATTTTCATGAATCCTTGCGTCTCGTTTTTCTCAACTGCGCGGCCAACCTGCGTCATAGGCCTCTTGCCCATCAGTGCATTCCGGCCAGACTCCTGGACCTGCCCTTCCGTCATCCCGGCACGTCCCAGTGGCGGGTCGATATACAGGCAGTAAGCGAGAATGCGGTCACTCACCCTGCGCGAATCGTTGTCCAGCAAATTGGCGGCCACTATTTCGTAGTCGTTATAAGAGGTGTGGGTAAAGGCACCCTTTCCGTTGCAATCTCCCAGGGCGAAGACACCCGGCACATTAGTCCGAAGCTGGTCGTCCACCGCGATGTAGCCCCGTTCGTCCACCTCGATGCCTGCTTTGTCCAGTCCTAGATCATCTGTGTTAGGCATACGGCCAACTGCCAGAAGCAGATGTGACCCGGTTACCTCCCTCGCGCCACTCTTGCAATCTAGCTTAACCGCCACTTTATCACAATGCTTCTCAGCGCTTATGCAATCGGCGTTAAGGCGGACGTTGACACCTTCGTTTTCCAAAATCCTTGTGACCGCTTCGGATACGTCTTCGTCTTCTCGCTTTATCAACCGGGGCCCCTTCTGAACGATGGTCACCTCGCTGCCAAAGCGCCTATACATTTGACCAAACTCCAGGCCAACGTAACTTCCACCGATAATAACTAAATGCTTCGGAAGAAAGTCCACCTCCATCATCCGTGAGTTGGTGAAATAGTCCACACTCTCGATACCGGGCCAAGACGGCACGAACGCCCGCGCCCCCACGTTGATGAAGATTTTGTCAGCCTCTAGCCGTTCACTGCCGATACTCACAGCATGGGGGCCCTCGAAGCGTGCGTGGCCCTCGTAGACCGTGCAATTGTCCATGTTTTTGAGCCAGTTTTCTACACCTTCGTTGGAAAGCCGCACAACGCTGTCCTTGCGTGCCTTGACCTTCTTCAGGTCCACGGCAATGGGGCCGTCGACCATGACGCCGAATTCAGCACC
>WVZH01000490.1 GCA_011772595.1 Anaerolineales bacterium | reverse complement strand
GGCTATCCGGTCGTCGTCAAGGCATTAGGCGTCGCGCACAAGACCGAAGTTGGGGGCGTCAGACTCGACCTTGGCAGCGCAGACGAGGTGTCGGCGGCGGTGATGGAGATGTCGGGCCTCTCCGAGTCCTATCTGATCGAGAAAATGGTCGACGGCGTCGTGGCGGAGCTCATTGTCGGTGTGGCCCGTGATGAGCAATTCGGCCCGTATCTTTTGGTCGGAGGCGGTGGAATTCTGGTCGAGCTGATGAAAGACAGCGCGTCACTCCTGCTGCCGACCACCAGAGAGCGGGTGTTGCATGCATTGGGTCAGCTAAAGTGTGCACCTCTCTTTAGCGGTTTCAGGGGGGCTCCACCTGCCGATCTGAACGCTGCCGCTGATGTCATCCTGGCGGTTGCGGGCATGGTAGAGGATGACCCGTCATCCATCATCGAGCTCGATATCAACCCACTGATGCTCCTGGCCGAAGGTCAGGGGGTGGTTGCGGCCGATGCTCTGATCAGCCTGAACGCGAAACCTACGAGCGACCATGCAAAGTGACCGAGTTGGTGAGGGTATATGTACTTTTATACAATCAACCAGATCAAAAGCACCGATAAGTGACGGGCCGAGATGGTGGCTCGGCTCCGCGGTGGAAAGGACCCAAGCACATGAAATCCGAAGGTAAAAAGATCGAGAAAACCATCGTCGAGAAGGCGATAGAGTTGGGTGCGTCGTTGGCGGGAATCGCGACCGTAGATGACCTGAAGGCTTCCCCCTCCTATGAGGTCTACGCCAAATCCCCTTTCTACGAATTATACGATCGTGAATCGCCTGATTACCACGAATTCAAGGGTGTAGAATGGCGCGAAGAGCACAAATCAATACTGGTGTGGGCTTTGGTCCATCCAGCATCCGAGCCCGTACTCGATTGGTGGAGCATGAAGGTCAAGGGCTTTACCCCCGGCATGGGTGTGATGAGGTTGCAGTCGAGAAAGCTCCGGATCTGGATGGGTGAAGATCTCGGGATCAACGCCCTTTCGCTGCCGTACCAGATCGAG
>WVZH01000007.1:932-1066 GCA_011772595.1 Anaerolineales bacterium | reverse complement strand
TAATTGTCAATCAGGTCCTTGACTATGGCTTCGCCCTTCTGGTTTTCATACGTTTTTGTGACGAGTTTTCTGAAGAGCTTTTCTCCCCAGCAGCGACCAGCCACACGCAAGGCTGCAACAGGATCGCCGTTTTC
>WVZH01000007.1:339-800 GCA_011772595.1 Anaerolineales bacterium | reverse complement strand
CGATAGAGCTCCTCTTCACCAGCCCGCCTTATGCTTCGAGTGTGGCGTGGCGTGTCCGCTGCCGCAGCATTGTAGTCTCTGACTGAACTTGTTGCCCGATTCATCTGATCAGAGAAATACGCCATGGCAGCTGCGGCCGCAATGATGACGGCGACACCGACCCCGGTTAGGGCCAGAAACGTTGCATAGCTGATGTTCAAGGCGTTTTGAGCGGCCGTGGCGATCCAGCAGGCAGCGGCATAGACTTTCTGGGCTACGGCTACGCCCCAGCTGGTTCGCATGAATGCTCCCATAATCGTGACTACCGACATGAGAGACGAAACTGCCCGGGTTTCTTCATCGCTGAGGAAGCCGAACTGATGGGCCACGTGAGTGACCGCGATTCCAGCTGCGCCCAAGCCGGAAATAGTGCTGCCGAGTGACTTGATCTGAGCAGCTGAAAGCTCAGCTTGGACACCAAC
>WVZH01000007.1:0-158 GCA_011772595.1 Anaerolineales bacterium | reverse complement strand
GCTCGCCCGGTTTACCGCGCTGATTGTAATAGCTAGCTCGTGAAAACTCATCTTGAAGCCTCCATGATGGACTGGTCGATGGCATGGTTGATTCGATTGATGAGGCTCGGCATGCGCAGGGAAACCGCATTTTTGAGAAACTCTCTGGGTCGAATATA
>WVZH01000566.1 GCA_011772595.1 Anaerolineales bacterium | reverse complement strand
CTCGTAATCCGGCAACTCCTCGATCTGCACCTTTTCTTTCGCGCCACCGTTCTTTGTTGGCCGGATAAGATCCTCCATCGTCAATTGCTTGGCTCGCGGAATTCGGATCACCGCCGATGGGTGAGGATTGGCAATGGGGTAGGTGACCACACTGATTCTTTCCCTGCCTCGAAGGACCGCATCAGCAATTGGCGTGACCATGTTGGCCTTGCGGTTGGAATGTGCGATGCCTCGATTCAGGATCTCCAGCAACCTTGCGGGGGAATCGAAGCGGATGTCTACTTCCTCCCAGCCTCCTGGGCGGAATACCATCACCTCATCGGGGCCGTTGATGGCGATATCCTCAATGGTTTCGTCCTTCAGCAGAGGCTCGATGGCCCCCATACCCAGGAGATCCGCCAGCGCCATCTGCACGAACTGGTCTTCGTGAATCATGAGGCGAGGCTTGCTTTGGGTGAGTGCCTCGTTGTTGTACTGCATGAGGATTTCTCTGGCGGTGCGGTTGGCCCTTTCGGTCACGTTCGGCCCTGCGTTGGTCAGCTGTTCCGCCGAAAACTCCTTTGAGAGGACGTCCCGCACGCGGGAGAGGACGACGCCGTATGCATCCGGCCCCGCATCGCCTTTTTGTACCTGTGCGAGTCTTCCCGCAAAGCTGTCTTCGAACTCCATGTGCTACCCCCGTCTAAACAATCCGCGTTTCTTTTTACGCTTCATCCTTGCCCCCCAGGCTGCTGTAATCGGCGGATAGAACTGTCCTGCTAACTGTGCAAGGCCCTGGAGGGTTGCCTCGGTTTCCCTCGGGTTTTTCCGATGGTTTGCGTAGCGCGCAACATAGGATTGCCCTTCGTTGCCCGCTCTTGTGACGTTCCCGGTGGCATCATTGGGGATGATCCCCATGGCGGAAATCCCCGCATATTTTGCGGCCTCATTCAGCGACACCCCCAGGCCGTCCTGCCATTTATTGATGACCAACCCGAAGCGGTTGATGTTGATCCCTTGCTTTGGGATGATGCTCCGGTGGACGCCCTCCTTCACATCGGTGACGCTGGTGAGGTCAGGTTCACATATGGCGATAACGAAATCGACCTCCTGGATGANNATTGGCGTTTCAGGGTGGGAATAAGCCAGCGCGCAAAGATCAGCCCCGCCTCGCCAACCAGGTTCTCATTGAGCGACTGATCCATGTTGAAAACGCCGGGTAGCACCTTCAAGTTTTCGGTTCCGGGAATGGGCACAAGCAGGGATTGAACCTTCGAGATGGCGTCTGATTCAAGCGAGGGATGACCCTTGTGGGTGTGGTATGTGGAGGCTGCGTTCAGGATGTTCTGTTTGCCGGCCACATTCAGGCGAAGCTTGACGTGTCCGCTGTTCATATTGCCGTCCACAAGGACGACGTCTCGCCCGCCCAACGCAGCGAGTGTCGCGGCAAGCTCACATGCCACCGTCGTCTTGCCGACGCCTCCTTTTGGCGACCATACAGCGATAGCCTGCCTTTGCCACGGCGTACCGCCGGCTGCCGCTGTAGCCGCCTTGATCGCATCTGGAGCTGCCGCGCCCCATGCTCCTTTGCCCCATGCCCTGGCCACCCCAGCGTATTTAGCGGGAAGCTCATTCTCCATTCTGCTGAAGATCTGTGGTGAGAGGGGTAGGGGGTAAGCGGCGTCCACGCCAACGCCCAGCATCTCCTCCATTTCACTCGAACCTGCTTGTGCAAGCCCTACCGAAACGAATGGCGTCGCCGATCGCTGTCGAAGAAGCATCAACTCCTGTAGGCTGAATCCCTCCGCCTTGGCATCCACCATGACGATCTGAGGAGCGAGCTGTTGCAGGATATGCGTCGCGTTGTCCAGATCGAAGAGTGGGATGGCCATGCCGATGCGTACCTTTTTCCCGCTTGCCATGTGCATATGTGTCATCAATTCCTGAGATATCTCAGGTCTTGCAAAGAGCAGAGCCGTGACATATTCCAATTGCGATGGTTGGTCCGTCATAGTAGGCTCTCCGATCTCAACATTCTCAATTCCAGCGCTGTAAGGTGTTGCCTCATCTATTGGCCTTCTTATTCAGAGGGCGTTGAGGTTGGGTT
>WVZH01000491.1:69777-82907 GCA_011772595.1 Anaerolineales bacterium | reverse complement strand
TCAGCAAAGGAGGCGTCCGGCGTTGGGCTACCCTCACCTATGTGATCGGCAAGATAGAGCGCAGCTGACGCGGGGAGTGGATAGAGGGTCCCCTCGTCGCCCCATCCGTTCCACCGTCTCATCACCGCCTCCTAACGCTGTTCAGCAGCCAACCGCCACAGATCGAGCGTGTCGTGCATCACCTGACGGGTGATGCGTTCGGCCGCTTCGGTGTCCGCTGCCTGTGCGGCGCGATGGAGCTGGCGGTAGAAAGCCCGGGAGTGCTCGCGGGTACGTTCGAGAGAAAAGTAAATTGGAGCCATATTCTTATAGAGGTCGTCAAAGCCATTGAGTATTAATGTGTAGACCGGGTTGCCTGAGGCGATGGTCAAGTGGTAGTGGAGTTCCCAATCTACCTGTGCGAATGTCTGAGGCTCGTCGTCAAGGTTGAGGTAATCGGTGAGTAGATTCGTGATGTGTTCGGATTGGTGACGAATGGCTGCGCGGGTATAGATGGGGGCTAAATGGAGGCGCACTTCCAACAAATCGGGGACGAAGTCAGGAGGTAGATGGCTTTGGGAACGTGCGATGGCACCCAGCACGCCCAGATTTCCCTCGCGCCAAAAATCCCGGACGCGTGTAGGGCGTCCCTGGTGGATCTCGAGCCATCCGTCACGCGCCAGGCGTTGCAGCGCTTCACGCAATGTGGGACGTGTGATTCCGAGTTGGGTTGCGAGTTCGCGTTCGGAGGGCAGGGTGGCGTTGATGGGGAAATGACCTTCAAGGATCGATTCGATCAGGCGATTCTCGGTCCACTCGGCTCGTTTCGGAGGCGTTTCCCAGTCCATGTCAGCCTCAAGTGGTAAGTGGTCTAACCAGTAAAAATCATTGTAGGTGAGGTTATCGTTTTTGTCCAGTAGATTATTGAGGCATGAAGGCTCTTTGCTGGTAGGTGGGGTGTGGGGTGACATCATTTGCTGAGCGCGGGCTCCGCCTGTGCCGCGTCCTTGGCGAAAAACCCCAGGTGAGTTGTTGGGCTTATCTCAATAGAAAGGCTCGAGGTAGGTGGTTAGAAGATGATGCGCGTGATGTCACCGCGAGCCGAAGGTGAAGCAATCCCTACTACCTGTCATCGCGAGCCCCGTAGGGGCGAAGCGATCCCCAAGCCGCGTGATGGGGAATGCCACGGCCCTTCGGGCCTCGCAATGACGTGTGAGGTTGAAGGGATTGCTTCACCTCAATTTCGCTCACTGAGCCGGCCAGCCTGTCCTGGCTCACAGTCCAGGGGGCGGGGGGGAACGTGGAGTGCGGAGTTTATCCTGAGCGTGACGAATGGCTCCACTCGATCGTAGACACAAACTGCATATCTAAATGTGGTTTTAAAGACAGCTCCAATAATTCTTGATGCTATCAGGGCTCTCGTATTTATCTTGGGCGTACACACACCTTCTGGGAAGCTCCAAGATTCCGGGANNGGAGAGGTGAAGCTGATGACCAAACGTAAAACGCGCAAGCCCAAAAAAGCCAGTGCACCGTCGCAGATCGAGACAAAAGGAGTGGCAAAGGATGCACTGCGTGCGGTGTGTGCTCCCGAAAGCTTGGGATTCAAGAACACCGATGAACTTCCACGTCTTGAAGAGGTGATAGGCCAACCGCGGGCATTCCGCGCCCTGGAGTTGGGCGTAGAGGTCGANNGAGCGGTTGGCGAGCGATGAACCGACCCCTGACGACTGGTGCTACGTCAACAATTTCAGCAACCCTCACCAACCCAAATTACTTCGTTTTTCTCCTGGTCGTGGGGTGGAGCTCAAGAACGATCTAGAAACGCTCGTCGATCAATGTGAAATAGAAATCCCGCGCGTCTTTGAGAGTGAGGGTTACACACGTGAACGTGGGCGGTTGACGAGTGCTCTGGAGGAACTCCAGGAAGGGGAACTTTCCCGATTGAACGAGCTCGCTGCGAAGTACAACTTCCTGTTGGCCCAAACCCCTTATGGAGTCCTGCTCGTACCGGCGGTGGGCGACAAGCCGATTACGCCCGAGGAATTGGAGAAGTTGTCAGCTGAACAGCGCGAGAAACTCGAACAGTTGGAAGCCAAGCTTCAGGACGAAGTCAAGAAAAGCCTGGGTCGAGTGCAAGAAAAGCGCAGGGAGGCCCACGAAAAGATCGAGGAGCTCGATCGGCGCACGACGCTCTTTGCCGTGGAACACCTCATAGAGGCGTTGAAGGAGAAGTACTCGGATTTAGAGCAGGTCGTCGAGCACCTCGATGCACTGAAGATGGACATTGTGGCGAACAGAACGCGGTTCCGTAAAGCTGAAACAGAGCCTTCGCGACCTCTCGGTCGGATTGTGGAGCAGGATGTCCGCCAGCGCTACGGTGTCAATGTGCTTGTAGACAATTCCGAATGCGAAGGCGCACCAGTGATCGTCGAGAATCACCCTACATATCACAACCTCTTGGGGCGTATCGAACACGAAGTGATTTTGGGTGCCTCGGTGACCAACTTCACTCTGATCCGACCCGGAGCGTTGCATCGTGCGAATGGTGGTTATTTGATCATTCCCGCCCGAGAGGTGTTGCTCAATGCATACGCTTGGGAGGGGTTACAACGCGCATTGCGCGATCAGTCCCTGCGCATTGTCGAGATAGGGACTCAACTGGGGCTTCTGAGCACGGCTACATTAGAACCGGAACCGGCACCGTTGGATATCAAGGTCGTTCTCATCGGTACGCCGATACTGTATTACATGCTGCGTGAGCTTGACGAGAATTTCGCCAAGCTGTTCAAGGTCAAAGCCGAGTTCGCCACGCTCATGAATCGCACATCGGAGACAGAGCGTGAATATGCTTTGTTCGTGAAAGCCGTGGTCGACGACAACGACCTGACGGCGTTCGACCGCACCGGCGTGGCGAGGATCATCGAGTATGGCTCGCGCCTGGCGGAGGATCAGGGCAAGCTCTCGACACGCTTCGGGAAAATCGCCGATCTGATTCGGGAAGCAGCATATTGGGCTAAGAAAGAAGGTTTCAAGGTTGTAAACGCGGCGGCCGTCGACAGGGCCATTGAGGAAGCGATTTATCGCAACAACTTGATCGAGGAACGCATCCAGGAATTGGTTGCACAAGGTACGTTGCTGATCGACGTGAGTGGGGAGGCCGTTGGGCAGGTCAACGCTTTGTCAGTCTTACAGATCGGTGATTATGCTTTTGGCCGTCCAACCAGAGTCACAGCGACTGCGCAGTCGGGAAAGGAAGGCGTGATCGATATCGAGCGTGAGGCGAAGTTAGGAGGTCGCATTCACACCAAAGGTGTGCTTATCATCAGCGGATTTTTGGGAAGTCGCTACGGCCAAAAGCAGCCCTTGAGCCTATCCGCTCGACTTACCTTCGAACAATCCTATGACGAAGTAGAGGGCGACAGTGCATCGGCAGCCGAGTTGTTCGCCATTCTTTCCGCGATCGCCGAGATCCCGCTACGACAGGATCGGTCTATCACTGGATCGGTGAACCAGCATGGTCAGATTCAGGTGGTGGGAGGGATCAATGAGAAGATCGAGGGGTTCTTTGCAACCTGCCAGAAGAATGGTCTTACGGGCTCTCAGGGTGCGATCATCCCACAAGGTAACCTTCCCCATTTGATGTTGAAGGAGGAAGTCGTCGAAGCCGTCAAGGCGGGGAAGTTTCACATCTGGTCGATCTCGACAGTGGACGAAGGTCTCGCTTTGCTCTCCGATCGTGAAGTGGGAGAGGTTTCCGACGACGGGAGCTATCCGGAGGGGACACTCAATTACGAGGTCGTGCAACGACTGGCTGCATTTTCAAAGACAGTGGAGCCCGAAGAGAAGGATGAAGCGCAGAAAGAGGAATCAACAGACGAGTAAGCACTCTTCTGGCCTTAAAGAAACACCTGCGCCTGTCTTAAGAGACGGGCGCAGGTCATCTACGTTATGCTACCAACACACTCTCGAAGGGCTTCAATTTGTCGAAGCTCAATGGATAGGAATCTCGTGCTCCGCCTCGAGCAGGTCCTCCACAAGGTCACGCAGGAAAGCTTCCGGAACGGCGCCAACCTGATGGTTGTGGAGATGGCCGTTATGGATGAAGAGCATGGTGGGGATACCTTGTACACCGAACTTGGTAACCCATTCAGGGTTTTCGTCCGTGTTAACCTTTGCGACGATCAACTTTCCAGCGTACTCCGAGGCGATCTTCTCCAAGATCGGTGCGATCATGCGACAAGGTCCACACCACGGCGCCCAGAAATCCACAATTACGGGCAAGTCGGACTGCAGAACCTTTGCTTCAAACTCCGCATCGGAGACGTTAATCGGTTTATCGATCATTTGCCACTCTCCACAATAAAATCTTCGCTGATCGATTCGATGCCATGGCGTACAGGTTTCTTACTTGAAAACCTTACCCTATCTAGCAACCTCGGTGCTTCATGTTCGCAAGGTGTGTGATGATACTCATCTAGAAAGTCCCCGGTTGCGGGTGAACCCAAAAGCCCCGGAGGGGCAAACTCCAGGGCTCTGGGAGGAGGAGAAGAGGAGAAAGGACCTTCTCAATCTTATTGACGAGGCGGAGGGTCACGATCTTACCTGTCCTGCAAAGTCATCCGCTGGTAGCGCAATATCATTCTTATAGCGCATGTACGGGGGTGGGAAAGCAAAGGGTCTATGTGTGGCATGACCACACATAGACCCTTTGCTCATGCAAAATCTTGCTCGCAGTCACGGATTGCGGAACGCGGCTCCGTTAGCTCGTGACCTGATTGTAGAACCGGGTCAGCAATTCGGCTTGCTTACGCAAGGTGCCGATAATCACGGTTAGGGCGATCGTGATTCCAGTGAAAAGGAAGGCCATGCCGAGCATGCGCAGAGGGTTAAGCCACTTGGCGTACGAGGTCAACAGACCGAGTTGGGCTAAAAGTGCTGAGCCTTCTGCGGCCGGCAATTCGTTGGCGATCGAGTGATTCCAGTAGGATGGACCCACGTCTGTCGCCAGGACGAAGCCGATAAGTAACGCTGCCAGCAGGATCATGACACCCATCACCGTGCTGAACTGAAAGATACGAACGCGCCCCGGGATAGGAGGCATGGTCGGGCGTAGGTCCGCACGGATGTGACTCATGATGGTAAATCCCATCACGCGCAGGCGCTTTGCGATCGTACCCAGTGCCTTAACGATAGCCATCAGACCGAGGCCAAGGCCGAGGAACTTGGACTGAGGAACCCATGTCTCCATGACGTGAGAGGTCACGTTGGTGTTGACGAAGAGGTTACCGGTACTCGCTGCCTCACGCACGGCTTTGGCGTCCGAAAAGATGGTCACCCGAGCCGGGGAAAGGACGAGCAGGCCGATCAGCAACGAGATACCGACGATCATCCATCCCATTACGGCGATTATGGGGAACATGCTGGCCATCTTACCAATGAGTTTCTGCATGGGAACCTCCAAAAAGGATTGGTGGATGATAAACATGTTTAGTCGTACAACTGTGGGGACACTCACATATACTTCCTCCTTTGGCACGGATAGGGATCAACGCGGCGGATACATGAGCAAGTGGTTTAGTTGGCGTTGTGTTATTTCACCGTGATCCGGCGCGGAGAATTTTTAGATTCAACACTAACAGGAATGCGCATTGGTCTCTTGGCGATATTCTTACGGGCTGTACGTAGCAAAACAGGGATCACGGTTAGCTGCAGGGAGAACAGAACGAGTGTAAAGAGTTGATTCACGGTGTGACCTCCTAACTCTTGGGTTCTGGTATCTATGTCCATAATTCTTAGGTAGCCCTCTTGACGCTGATGCAAAGCGCGATCTTACGGCAGGTATCACAGTCGATGGTAGGGGGAGGCTTTTTAGGGGGACTGTCTCTTACCACATGCAATGTGGCTTTCACGAGCACAATTGGGAACAGGCTCTGGATCCGCCAAAGCACCCTTGAGGTTTGGGACTGCAGATAGGACGTCGTATGAAGAGCGTGTATTAACGCTGATCCATATGGTGACAGAAGGAGGTGGTTCTGAGAATAAGAAAATCCCGATGATGGCAAGCTACATCGGGGTTATTTGCTAGGTGTTGAAAAATGGGGAGGTCAGATTTACTCCGCTTCGAGGATGCGGATTACGGCTTCTAGCTCCTCGTGGCAGCATTCGCAGATCTCGAGGTGTTGTTTCACCATCGGTAGCAGCTCACCAGCGTCTTCGCCGCGTGCTTCGACTTCTGCGTACACGTCAAGAACCCTAAAGACCTCGTCGCAATCTACTTCGTCTTCTCGGGTTTTGGCGAGATGTTCCATCAATTGCTTGATGACTTCTGCTGGATTCTTCATATTCCTCCGCTCAACCTTGTTAGACATGCTGGCGCACGTATTTCTTACCCCGGTTCGAACGCTTGGAGTACGTCCTCCGGTGTGAGACCTTCTTCGACTAGGCGGCTTCTTAAACGCAGTCGAGCGTCGTGCATGAGTTTGTATAGTGCGTTTCGGTTCGTATCCATCCTGCGCGCTACCTCTTCCATTGGCATGCCATGAATGCCGATGGCGATGAGAGCAGTGCGCTGTTTCTCGGTTAACTCCTCGTCGATAACGCGTTGCAAGCGATGGACGAGGTTCGCTTGCTCGGTCGCCAACTCTGGTCCATCGTCGGTATCCCGTAAGAGGCTCGTCACACCCATGCCTTCGTCGCTTTCGACCAGGCTTTCCAATGAGACGTCTTGCCAGCGTTTGCGCCGTAGTTCGGTGAGGGCGATGCGCACTGCGATCTTGTGCACCCAAGTCGTGAACTTGCTGCGACCCTCGAATGTGTCGAGATTGTCCAACACACGCAATAAGGTGTCCTGCGTGACTTCTTCCGCCAGAGCGTCGAATTGTGGGTCGGAAGGGGAAATCCATTTCGAAAGCGCATAGGGAAGCGCGTTTCGCACGACGGCGCGCAGGTCTTCCAGTGCTGTCTCTTGTACTGAACCTGCTGCACGTAGGTCAGATAGCCACTCGGCGTTGCTTCTTACATTTCTCTTGATCACAACAACTTCACTCAGTTCTTATTGCATGGTCAGATTTATTCTGAGGAACTCTCGGTGTTTGCAGATTACCGTGGAAGTATACCTTACGTCTTGGAGAAAGGTGGGCGTTTGCTGCCATGCTTTGAAAGCTTCGCCGCGTGAAGAACGAGATCACTCGCTGCGCTCGGGATGACATTCGGGCGGGAGATGCTTTTCCAAACCACCTCTGCTCGATTACAGGGAAATCAACTCCGTAAGAAATATCGCGGTAAACGCATCCATAAGTAGGAGCGAGCCCACCGTTGGGTGGATCGCGTGCTGAGAGAACAAAAAGTAATCATTGATGAAGAATGATAGGAATTCGTAGTTAGACGAAGTTGGAGGTAGGAAGATGTTAGAGAGAATCGCAACAGGTTTGAATGGACGGCATCCTGATCATGAAGAGCATGTGGAAGAAACCGTAAATCTGGTTTTCAACCCCCAAGCCGTTGTTGAGGATGCTGTCTATCAAATTCTTCAGAACGTGGGCGAGGATCCTGAGCGCGACGGACTGAAGCGGACGCCTCACCGCGTTGCAAAGATGTATGCGGAGTTGTTGGAAGGTTACAACCAGGACGTAAAAACCATCCTCAACGGCGCTATGTTCGACGTCGAGTATGGCGAAGGCGAAATGGTGGTGGTTTCGAACATTGAATATAACTCGATGTGCGAGCATCATATGTTACCATTTGTCGGAAAGGCGCACGTTGCATACCTTCCCGGTGAGAAGGTCGTCGGCTTGAGCAAGATCCCGCGCATCGTGGACATGTTTGCCCGGCGGTTGCAGGTGCAGGAACGGCTCACCAAGGAAATCGCAGAAGCGATCGAAGAAGCGATCCGTCCGCAAGGTGTGATGGTCGTCGTCGACGGGCAACATAGTTGCGCCTCGCTGCGAGGGGTAAAGAAGCACGGCGTAAACATGACCACCACAGCGCAGCGTGGTGCATTCCGGCATGACCGGGAATTAAGATCAGAGTTTTATCGTTTGATCGGTAAATAAATTGCGCTTGCTTGTAGCTGCGCGAAGAGCTGCTACCGGCGGAGACCGATATAGAGGAGGTTTGTTGTACGAGCGACAAACCTCCTCTATGATCCTCCTCCTTGAGGAGACCATGACTCTTTGGTGATTGTGGCGTAAGAAATCACGAGCTTGCGACATCCATTGGGTAGTGCAATAAGGTGCAATAATCAACAACTCGGAACATCGAGGAGGTAGCATGGATCCCAATAATGTGACTGTAGGATTGGCGCTATTGGCCGGATTAGCGTCCTTCCTCTCACCTTGTGTACTGGCACTTGTCCCGGCTTACATCGGATACCTCGGTGGTCGCTCAGTGACGCCGAGTGGTGTCACCGTAGAGAACCGCTGGGGTACTTTTTCGCACGGACTAGCGTTTGTCGTCGGTTTCAGTGTGGTGTTCGTAGCCCTTGGAGCGGCGGCATCGGCTGTTGGTGTGCTACTGTTTGATCTGCGTGAGTGGATCGCTCGCATTGGCGGGATTATCGTTGTTATTTTCGGTTTGCATACCCTAGGATTGATCAACATCCCGTTCCTGGATTACGACACACGCAAGCAAGTGCAACCGAAGAAGTCGGATTACCTATCCTCCGGCCTTATGGGTGTGTTCTTCTCCGCCGGCTGGGCACCGTGCGTAGGTCCTGTGTTAGGGGCGGTGTTGACGCTGGCGTTGAATGGAGCTGAGGTGGGACAGGGCGTGATCTTACTGAGCGCCTACTCGGCTGGTCTGGCAATCCCCTTCCTGCTGGCTGCCCTCGGCCTTGGTCGGGTGACGGAATTGTTACAGAAGCACAGCCGGGCGATCAGGTATCTATCGCTCGCAACGGGCGTCGTCATGGTGATTGTGGGCGTCATGCTTTTCACCGGGACGTTGGAGCGACTGGCCAGCTTTGGTTTCTTTGTGGACTTTGGTATTTAGGCGGTGATTGATGCGAGAGAGAATTACATTGACGTCGGATTGGAAAAAATTCTTGATCGTTGTTGTGGTGGCAGTGGTGGCGTTGGCGGGATTCAGTCTGAGGGACTTTTCCGATCTTGAGCCAGCACAATCGCCGGGCTTAGGAAGCGATACTGCTGGGCTTGAGATTGCGCCCGCGATGGGTGCCCTGGCGCCGGATTTCACCTTATTCGATCTCCAAGGCGAAGAAGTGAGCTTGAGCGATTTCCACGGCCAGCCGGTTCTGATTAACTTTTGGGCCACCTGGTGCGGACCGTGCCGGCTGGAGATGCCAGCTATCCAGTCGCGATATGAGAGATATAAGGACGACGGGCTGGTGGTATTGGCGGTGGATTTCGACGAGCCGGCAGGCGATGTTGAAAGCTTTCGTGATGAACTTGGTTTGACTTTCCCGCTGCTACTCGACCCGGGCGCCAAGGTGCAAAAGCTCTATCGCAATCGCAGCTATCCTTCCAGCTTTTTTGTCGACGCCGATGGCGTCATCCAGGTGCAACATATCGGGGTGATGACGGAGGGTCAGATCGACGAGAATCTAGCGCAGATTGGGGTGGGACCCTGAGCGATCGATCGTCTGTGGGCTTGAACTATCAGTAGTCAGTAATCAGCAGGTTGGTATGTTGATTTAATGAAAGAGAGGGTAGAACCAATGCTAAAGAGAATACGAGTTAGACCGCTCATCTTGGTCGGTGCGCTCAGCCTGATCCTTAGCGCTTGTGCCTCGGCCGTCTCGGATGGATCGACTCCGGATCTCGATCCGAGTGTCACAGCCTCACTGCCCGACACGGGTGAGAGCGGATCCCAGGTTTCGGAGGGCGAGGTGGCTTCAGACTCGGATCCCGACTCTTTGGGAGGTGCGGACAGCGACGATCCGTTCGCCAATGTCAATATTCGGTTTAATCCCAGGTACTGGCCGGACACGGATTTTAGCAAGCATAGTGTCGATTACAGTGAGATCTTTTCTGGAGGTCCACCGCCCGATGGCATTCCGGCGATCGATAATCCCGTCTTCGAGAGCGTGGCGGATGCTGATGCGTGGCTGCAAGACGAGTGGCCGGTGATGTTCTTCGAGTGGCAGGGCGACGCACGCGCCTACCCGTTGACGATCCTGATCTATCACGAAATCGTCAACGATGAAGTCGGTGGTGCTCAAGTTTCTTTGACCTTCTGCCCGTTGTGCAATGCCACGATCGCCTTCAACCGCGTGATAGCGGATGGTACGGTATTGGATTTCGGCACGACGGGTAACCTGCGCAACTCCGACCTTGTCATGTACGACCGGCAGACCCGGTCCTGGTGGCAACAGTTTACTGGTGAGGCGATCGTCGGCGAGTTGACCGGAACTCAATTGGAGTTTCTCCCTTCTCAGATCATCGCCTGGAGCGATTTCAAGGTTAACCATCCAGACGGGAAGGTGCTTTCGCGAGAAACCGGCCACGTTCGCCCCTACGGACAGAATCCTTACGCCGGCTACGACAGCATCAACAGCTCTCCCTATTTCCCGGTGACGGGGGATAATGAGCGGCTTCCGCCGATGGAGCGCGTCGTCGCGATCCAGTTCGACGAAATCGACATGGCTTATCCTTTCAGCACCCTGAGTGAGGTCCTGGTTGTGAACGACGAAATCTCTGGTCAATCACTCGTGGTGTGGTGGAAAGAGGGCACAAAATCGACCTTCGGTAACTCCGGGCGTGAAACGGGCTCCACGGGTGTCTTCTCCCGCCAGCTCGACGATCAAGTCCTTTCATTCAGGGCCGTCGATGGGGGTTTCGAAGATGAGCAAACTGGGAGCCTGTGGAACATCCTGGGTGAGGCGGTTGAGGGACCGCTAGCCGGTCGCAAGCTGGAGCGTATCACGTCCGGTGAGCACTTCTGGTTTGCCTGGGCGGCATTCAGACCCAGTACGGTGGTCTGGTCTCCGTCTTCGTAGTCTTTCACCCGCGTGGATTCTTCCAACAATGCCGGTGCGCAGCAAAGTGCGACCCATATTCAAGGGTCGCACTTTACTTTAACGAAGCGGTGACTTCTAAGGAGCTTGTGGTTCCGGGGCGCGATTGCGGTTGCGAGTCACAAAATTGATGGCGGCATCAGGATCGAAGGTTGACATGCGCAGCATTCGCCCCCATGAAGTGAGGACGACGGGTTCGGAGATCGTCTCCCAAGGAAAAGCGATGAGCTTGACACCATCGAATCGATCCATCACTCTCTGGATCTCAGATTTCAAGCTGTCGCAATCCGCACCTTCCGGCAGGGCTGCGCAGTTGTACCAGAAGATGACGTAGCCATGCTCTAGATTGTGCACGAGGTATCCTACAGGATAGGGCGGCATAGCCGCCACATCCGCATCGTGGTAGAAACCGGCCTGAAGGCTCTCGGCATAGTGCGGTCCGGAGGTTGGCGGGTCAGTGTTATATGAGCCAGGATCAAAGCCATCCTGGACATGATCTGCAGGGAGAATCGCGAAAGCTTCTCCGGCAGGCGGTTTCGCAGCGTTCCATACCACAATCGCCAGAATTCCAAGTGTGAGCGCACCAATAACCACAAAGGGTGCGATTCTGAGGATACGCTGACGGTTTCGTTGCTTACGCCGGATTTCACGTTTCGTCGGTTGGGCCATTATCAATCCTTTTCGAGGAGATTTCTTTCCATATCCTTCGTGTTCGTGAGGTTCTCTTGCTGTTTGCTCGTCCCCAAGAAGCATTCAGGGATCCTTGAAGAAAGCTTGTTTGCATCCTGCGGTAGAACGATGATCAAGGCTAGCAGGATCTTGAGACGATTCTTGCGATCCTCTCGTACAATTTCCTCTTGTAATCTGGGTAAATAATACCGCATTTGGAAGTAATTCAGTCGAAGAAATCCACTTGCGATTGAATGACAACCTCAAGCTTCTGTCTCATTTTTCGCACGGTTCTGAGCTTGCAGAATGTAGAGATGCGACATTCACAGCGTGGGGCTGTGTCTTGGCTATTGTTTTGGAATCGGCTTCGGGAGCGTTTGAGTGATGCTTTCAGCCTCCGAATAGCAAGGCCCCTGTGAGGCCGATCAGTGGCGGGATGAGCAATCCCAATCCGAAGCGTATCATGGTGAAACGCCATCCCAGGAAGGGTAATTCGAAAGAGACGGTCAACAACGCTAGGGAGGACCAGGAGGTGATCATGGCCAGCGTTGGACCGAGGCCGGCCCCGGTCCGGTAAAGAGCGGCAATGAGCGGGAAGACGACATAGGGTCCGCCGGGGAGCAGCATACCTGCGCCGGCACCGATCAACACGCCGCGCACCCCGGATTCAGGCCCGATCCAGGCGCGTACCAACTCCTGCGGCGCGAGCACTTTTATATAGCCTACGATTAAAAAGGCAATGACCAAGAGCGGCAACGTGCGTATCAATGTACGCCAGCCTAACGTCACGCCGCGCCTGGCGATGTCGTCGCCACGACGCCGGGCGTAGAACCACATTCCCAATGCCAGCACGACCATGATGACCGTCGATTCGGTCATCGCATTGCCTCACGGATAGTATGGATATGCCGACCAAAAAGCGTCTCGGCTAGAAAACCGATCAGCGGCGGGACCACTAGCGTCAGTCCATAGCGGATCAACGTGAGATCGGATCCGAGCAGGGCAAACTCGTACGGCAGGCGCGAGATCGACCACAGGTTTTTGGCTGTGACGAACGCCATCAGTACGCCGAGTCCAGCGCCTGAGTGAAACAGTGCCCCGGCGATAGGGTAGTAGACGAAGGGTCCACCTGGGATGAGTGCGCCGCCTAAACACGCCAGCAGGATCCCACGCCATCCTGCGCTCGATCCCAGCCATTGTTCCACCAGCTGGCGTGAGACCAAGACCTGAGTCAGGCCGGCTACAAGGAACGCGGCGAGCAGGAGAGGTGTGACCCTCCACAATTCGAGTCCTCCAGCCTTGACTCCCTCCCAGGCCGTCAACGCACCTCCGCGTGTCCATGCCAGAACTGCCAAGACGATGGTCACACCTATCAAGAAGAGCGTCGTGCGATCGGGTTTCCATTTGGGCATCGAACCTCCTAAGCTTGCCCATTGTGCGACGAGGGGGCCGAGAAGGCAAGTGCAATCCTCCAGGTAACCCGGAAGCTCGAAGCTTCCCAATCGCT
>WVZH01000491.1:63874-69751 GCA_011772595.1 Anaerolineales bacterium | reverse complement strand
CCGAAGGACTTCCGAAGTCTGAGTGGTTCGTCCGCTGAGCCTAATTATCCGCCGACCCTAACTTCGAGAGGGATGGACCATGAGAAATCGCCTCATAGTGCTGACATTGTTGCCTTTCTTGCTGTTGATGTTCGCCTGTAGGAGAGAAACCGAGCCGATGGAATCGCCGGTGCCCGCGGAGGGTGTGGACCAGCGTGTCGCCACTCGAACATCGGAGGGAGTGGACCAGGTGCCGGCGCCCATCGCTGCGGATCACATCACGCCGTCCGANNGGAATGGGAGTACAGTGGTTATGCCATGACGTACTCACCGGAAGGTGATCCCGATGGACCGGACGATGGTTTTCCAGGTTCGTTGTTCGTTTTGGGGCACGACCATCGTTCTCAAATCTCCGAGATTAGCATCCCCGTGCCGGTCGTCTCGGTAGCCAAAAACCCGGACGAACTCGACCGTGCGGTCACCTTACAGAAGTTCCAAGATATCTCCGCTGGCATGTTTAGCCAGTTGGAGATCCCCAGAGTTGGTCTGGAATACCTGCCACCACAAGGTGTGCAGAGCAGTGCAAAGCTGCATTATTGTTGGGGGCAGCACTTTCAATTCGAACAAGTCCCTTCACATGGCTGGAGCGAACTCGATCTTTCCTCTCCACAGGTGGTAGGGCCTTGGTTTCTAGGGGAGTACACCAATTACATCAGCAACGACTATCTGTTCGAAATTCCTGAAGGGTGGGCCGCTATCAACGCCCCAGGCTTACACCTGGCCACTGGAAGGTTTCGGGATGGTAGTTGGGGTGGCTTGGGGCCGGCTTTACTGGCATACGGTCCGTGGTTGGAGGGCGATCCTCCCGCGCCGAACGCCAGGTTGAACCAAGTTGTGCCCCTTCTTTTGTATGGTGTCCCACAACCAAACTCCCCCGAAGTTTTCGTTGCTGATGAGATGCGTATGATCACGTACAAGGAGGCGGACGAGTGGTCAGGGGGTGCCTGGTTGACGTTGGGGGGCAGGTCCGCCGTCATCCTCGTCGGGACGAAAGCGCTGGGCAGGAACTGGTATGGCTTTGCCAATGGTGTGGAGTATCCTATCAGCGGAGATCCGGATGAAGAATACCCTGACGTTCCCCCCTGGCCGTACGATGCACGTGGGTGGTGGTCGGAGGACATCGCCGCACAGATCATCTTTTTTGATCCGGAGGATCTGGCTGCCGTTGCACGCGGCGAGATGGAGACCTGGACGCCGCAGCCGTACGCCACACGAACCATCGATGAATTCCTTTTCGACCCCGGGTTTGACCTCGAGCGGCAGAAGCGTTATTCGTTGGGCGCGGTCGCTTTCGATCGTGAACGGGGCATCCTGTACGTTGTCGAGAGGCGTGCTGACTATGAGGAGAGAACGTTGATTCACGTCTTCAAGCTCGTTGATTGAGTCAGTGTTCAGTTTGCTCGAGTGGTCCCTTGTTCCATTTCGGTGAAACCGCGCCAATTCCGACGATAAGCAACCCGGAAGCTTCAAGCTTCCGGGTTGCTGAGGGGGTATGACTTCGGAAGTCCGTTAGGACTTCTGAAGTCTGTAATGGAATTGAAAAGAGTTGGTCAAGGAGGTGCTTGGATGCCTCGAAGGAACAGGTCAGCCAGAGCCTCAGCGGTGGCTCCGACCTCACCCATTGCCTCCTGTTTGCGTAGATCGTAGAAGGGCCTGGTCATCATGCTGTGCAATGCAGACGCAGCCAGCGCTTCATCCATTAAGCGGAAGGAACCTTCCTGGATGCCCTGTCGGATAACGTTCTCCAGGATCTTGCGATACTTGGCGTGCTTTGTTACTAAGCGTTGGGTCGCCTCTTCGCTAAGCCGGGCTGACTCGCGCGCCGTAAGCACGGCTGTCTTCAGGTTCGCATTCAAATAGTTCCAGAAGGCCAGCAGAATGGCGCGCAGCTTTTCCGTCGCAGGGCGATCCGTGTTGGCGATTCGAAGCGCGTCTTGATAGGTGTTGTCCATCTCCTGCTCGACGAAGTAGAGCAGGAGCTCTTCTTTGCTCGGAAAATAATCGTAAAGAGTCGACTTGCCCATGCCGGCCGCCTCGGCCACCTGCCGCATCGAAGTCTCGTGGTAGCCTTGCTCAAGAAAAAGTTGAGCTGCGATCTTGAAGATGCGGTGCCGGTTTCTTTGTCGCATTCTTTCGGAGATAGGTATTCCGCGTGGCATTCCACTCCTCAACAACGATCCATACCGACCGATGGTCGTTTCTAAGATACTATAGCTTCTGCCAAGAACCTGGGAACACGCTGACAATCGCCTGACCAAGATGCGCTCCGTTCTATCCGGGAGTAGCGGCGCGACTTGAGACGTGATCTTCCCCGCGTGAGCAGGTTGCGATTATTCGCTGAAGGGGGCATACAATCTGCTTGCAGGCACATTTACCATGGGGAAGGTCCTCTGGACTTCATTCACTTAACCGAGTTAAGATCATTTTCAGTTGACGGCTCATACAAACAAGGGGTTACAATGGGTCTCAGCATGCGGTTGTATTGAGCGCCCTCAGGAGTTTGAGTCTTCGTTGGAAAGTCGCTATTGGGCGCATTACGGAGGTTGATCATGATCCAAGATGTATACAAAGATCTGGCGCACTTCCTGGACAAGCTCCCCGGAGGTTATCCCGCAACGGAGAGCGGGGTCGAGTTGCGCATCCTACGCCGATTGTTCACAGAGGAGGAGGCGGCTTTTACTCTGCATCTCAGTATGCGCCCCGAACAGGTCGAAGCCATCGCCGAACGTGCTGGCCTCGATCCGGGCTTATGCGCCGAGCGCCTTGAAACGATGTCGAAGAAAGGTCTGATCTTCCGCCAGCGAAGGAGTGATGGACCTCGCTATTCGGCGTCCCAATTTGTGATCGGTATCTGGGAGTATCACGTCAACGACCTCGATCCGGGGTTGATAGCCGACTTTAATGAGTACCTGCCCTATCTCTTCGACTTTGAGGTGTGGCGGAAAGTTCCGCAGCTGCGGACGATCCCGGTCGTCGAAAGTGTGCAGTTGGGGCGCGAGATCCTGCCCTATGAACACGCCGAGCAATTGGTGCGCGAACGCGACAACATCGCCGTCGCGCCATGTATCTGCCGGCGTGAACACAGGATGGTGGGAAAGGGGTGTGATCGTCCTGAGGAGACGTGCTTGATCTTGGGCAGCGCTGCCGATTATTACGTCGAAAATGGACTGGGACGTTACATCGACGTCGAAGAGGCCTTTGGAATATTGGAACTGGCCGAGCAGTCGGGTTTGGTGCTCCAACCGAGCAATTCCCAACGGATCGTCAATATCTGTTGTTGCTGCGGCTGTTGTTGCCAGGTGTTGAAGAGCTTCAAACGCCACCCGGCACCGGCGAGTCTGGTGACCTCGCCTTATGTCGTCGCTTCCGATCCTGCGCTTTGTGTAGGCTGCGGCGATTGCGTAGAACGCTGTCAGATGGGAGCGGTGAGTCTGGTTGATGAGATTTCGGTAATCGATTTAGAGCGTTGTATCGGTTGCGGTTTGTGTGTCACAACCTGTACTTCTGAGAGCCTGCACCTTGTGCGTAAGCCCTCGGAGCAGCAACCGGAGGTGCCGCGTACACTCGCTCGAACGTATGTAAAGCTGGCCCGCGAGCGCGGTGTGCTTCGATCGCGCGATACAGCCTCGATGGCCCTGCGCGAAGCGAAAGACAAGATTAATTTTCCCAAGTAGAGGCCAGATCCTGAAGAAAGCCTGTTCCGGGCTAGGTATGTGAGAGGGATGCCAACGAAGGAAGATCGCCAGCGTCGCCCGCCTCCCATTTCTCGCTACCTAAACATTCGCAAGGCTTACCATCCAAGTTTCTCCTCGGACGGTGAGCGTCTCGTGTTTCTTTCAGACATTACAGGTGTCCCTCAGGTTTGGCAGGTGGAGCTTTCCGCACACCGCCAGAGAATTACGTGGCTTGAACAGCGTACGTTCGAGCCCGATCGTGTGCTGGGCGTTTGGTGTTCGCCAGCGCCGGGGGACGAGCGTTTGATTTACAGCGCCGATATAGGGGGCAGTGAGAACGCCCAGCTCTTCCTGCTTCACAACGATGGTACGCCGGATCTGCCACTCACGTTAGGCCATGAGGGGGCATTGCATATTTTCGGGGAATGGTCGACTGATGGCAGCCACATTCTGTTCGCGGCCAACAGACGCCATCCGGGCCTGTTCGATCTCTACCTCCAGCCAATTGATGGCCAGGCACAGAGGGTTTGGCAAAACGACAAGCCAGGGTATCTATTCAGTATGAAATTCTCGCCCGATGGTAAGCGGGCTATCATCAGCCGGGTAGTAAGCAGTTTTCAACACGATATTTTCGAGGTCGATCTTGACACGAAAATTGCTCGTCAACTCAACCCGCCCGAACTCATCGCCCGATATGACCCGCTATGGTTTGGTCAAGATGGAAGCTCGCTCTATGTGAGTACCGATAGAGGCTCCGATTTTCTCCACATCGCCCGCCTCGACCTCGAGACCTGTGCGCTCGAGACGCTGGTGTCGTCCGATTGGGACCTGGAGTTCCTCACATGCGCGCCAAACGGTGACGTCTTGGCGTATGCAGTAAACGTGAATGGGGCCTACGAGATCCAGGTACTAGATTTGGCATCTGGGGNNCTAGGCTCGCCTTCTCCTTCACAAGCGCAACGCGTACCTCCGACATCTTTTTGTGGGATTTGAAGCGTGACGTAATTGATCCTGTGACGCAATCATCACATGGCGGTATCCCGCGTGACGACTTCATTGCACCGCAATTGGTGCGTTACGCCACATTCGACGAGCGTGAAATCCCGGCCTGGTTTTACTCGCGACCTGAAGAGGGTGACAAGCTCCGCCCCGTAATTGTCTTCGTGCATGGTGGTCCAGAGTCGCAATTCAAGCCGTACTTCCATTTTTTTCTTCAGTATTTCATTCAACGTGGTTTCGCAGTCCTTGCGCCGAATGTGAGAGGCTCGACCGGATATGGTAAGCACTTCGCGCATCTTGACGATGTAGAAAAACGCATGGACTCGGTGCGGGACCTGGCGTATGCAGCTTATTGGCTCCGTCAGCAAGCGGGGATCGATGGTGATCGGCTAGTCGTCTACGGCGGCAGCTACGGGGGGTTTATGGTTCTGGCCGCGCTAACCCAGCAAGCGGATTTGTGGGCTGCGGGTGTAAATATCGTGGGGATTAGCAACTTCGTTACGTTCCTGGAGAACACCAGCGAGTATCGGCGGAGCCACCGCGAGGCCGAATATGGCAGTTTGGAGGAGGACCGAGACTTTCTGGAAAGCATCTCACCACTCAACCATGCGCATAAGATTGTGTCCCCTCTGATGGTCATCCACGGTGCGAACGACCCGCGAGTGCCACTCAGTGAGGCGAAGCAGCTTGTGGAGATGCTCGAATCGCGCGACGTGCCTGTGGAATTTATTGTATTTGAGGATGAAGGGCACGGTTTGGTGAAGTTGAAAAACAAGCTCGTCGCATATCCGGCGATCGCTGAATTCTTGACCAAGCATCTCCCCGAATAACATCATTAGCTCCCTTCGCTCTACTTAACTCATGTTGTCTTCAACGAATACTTGAGATTGAGACGCTCGCCAGGGGGGAACCCTTAGCGCTTTCGAGCAAAAGGGCATTTCAGCAAAAAGGGTTCCCACGCCGCCGTCCGGTCGGGCATGGGAGCCCGACCTCCTGCTTTGGGGTCAGATTTTCTCCTGGTACGCCCAGTGGTAAACCACCGGGCTAATTGCACAAGGGTGCTGAAGCACCCTGTATTCAGACCCAAATTCCCATAAACGATGAGTCCGACCAGCCATGGTTGGTGGGATTGGGGAGAAGACAAGATTTCGGGAACCCTCGTCCC
>WVZH01000491.1:58917-63838 GCA_011772595.1 Anaerolineales bacterium | reverse complement strand
CCCTCGTCCCAATTTCAGCAGAGGCGGCTCCCACGCCGCCGTCCGGTCGGGCATGGGAGCCCGACCTCCTGCTTTGGGGTCACTGAGCCTGTCACACGATCCTGATTGTTTCATTCATCTGCAACATTTTCGCTCCTCCTTAGGTACTTCTCTATAGAACATAAGTTGATGGATTTGTTCACTTTCTGATGGAGGTCGTGCCATGCGGCGTATTTCTCCTGCTATCGCGCTCTTCTTCCTGTCGCCGGCAATCGCCGAGTTGCTCTCGGGATCTGCACCGCCGGCTGAATTTTTCCACCCGATTGGTTTTGTGGTGCTGCTCGCCTTGTACGGCAGTGGCGCAGTGTTGGTTCGTGAACTCGCTTTGCACTGGGGCAAGCGTTGGCCGACGATTATCGTCCTCGGCTTAGCTTATGGGATCCTCGAAGAGGGGTTGATGGTGAAGTCCTTTTTCGACCCGAACTGGATGGACCTGGGTGTCCTGGGCGTCTATGGTCGCTGGGCAGGTGTCAATTGGATCTGGAGCTTGTTGCTGATGATCTATCACAGCCTGGTGAGCATCGCCATTCCTATCTTCCTGGTGGAGTTGATGTACCCTGATCGGCGCGATGAGCAGTGGCTCGGGCGACGGGGAGTGGTGGGCCTCACGATGCTCCTGGCGGCTGACGTTCTCTTCGGCTTCTTCGCCCTGACACCGTACCGCCCGCCAGCGGGTCCTTATTTGCTGGCAATCGCAGCAACAACCGGGTTGGTAATTGCGGCGCGCGAGATGCCGACCGTATGGTTCACAACGCGCAGCGGCTCGCCACGACGACCGCGCACCTTCGGTTTGCTTGGCTTTGGCGTGATCGCAGTGTTCTATTTTGTACTGCTCTATGGTTTGCCTGCCCTTGGCGCGCCTGTGTTTTTCACTATTGGTGCGACGGTCGTTTGGGGAACACTGTTATTCTTTGCTTTGCAGCGCTGGTCAGGGGATGGGGCGTGGTCGGATGAGCACAAACTGGCCCTGGTGAGCGGAGCCTTGTTGTTCTTCACGCTGCTCGCACCGCTACAGGAATTGGATGCCACTCGTTCGGACAACACGGCCGGGATGACGTTGGTCGGCTTGGTAGTGATTGCATTTTTACTCTGGCTGCGCGCCCAGGTTCGTCAAAGGCAGTCCGTGGATGAGGCTGCGCAACCGGTGGCGTAGATTCTCAGCTTGTCAGGAAGGATGCTCGAAACGGGAGCAATGAGGTGCGGTCTCAAAAGTCGGGCGAGACACGCACCCACTCTCCGAAGGGGAGAGAGTTGGGTTGAGGGAGAATCAGGAAGGGTAGGGGCGCACGGCCGTGCGCTCTTAAATTTTAATAATTAAGACCGCGACTCTCTTTGCGATTCCCTGAAAGATGTTAAACTTGAACGGCACCATGATAACGGCGCATGTAGGGAGGCAGAGATGGATTTTATGTCGCTGATCCGGGCGCGCTACAGTGTGCGAGCCTATAAGACTGATCCTGTGGACGAGGAGACCTTGCATAAGGTTCTCGAGGCGGCGCGTCTAGCGCCTACGGCCGCCAACAACCAGCCGTTCCAATTCATTGTCATCCGCACAAAGGGACGGGAGGAAGAACTTCGTCGCATCTACAACCGCGATTGGTTCGTTCGGGCACCGCTCGTGATCTGCGGCTGTGGGATCCCCGCCGATGCATATGTGGGCAAGGACGGGACCAATTACGCCACCGTGGACGTGATCATCGCCATGGACCACCTGATCTTGGCGGCGACGGAGTTCGGGTTGGGCACCTGCTGGGTGGGTGCCTTCGAACCGGATGCTACACGTGAGGTCTTAGGACTGCCCGACGGCGTGGAGCCCGTCATATTCACACCATTGGGGTATCCAGCCGATGCGCCCGAACCGAAAGAGCGCCTACCCCTCGAAGCGCTGGTGCGCTATGATCGTTGGTGAGCGGAGACAGCGCGGGTGAAAAGTATCTAACAGCGGCGGCGATGGAGCTGCCGTGGCCATGGCGTGGAAGCCAGGGTCGTCTTGGGTCTCCGGTTTCAAGTTTGAAGGTCAGCGTTGGTTCGAAGTCAATGAACAGAAGGTATTCTTGAACGAATTATCTCCACAAGATATCGGCATCATTCTCACCTATCAATGTCACAGCGGGTGCAAGCATTGTCTTTATAATTGCGGCCCGCGCTGGGAACGCGAGCCCATGTCCCCCCAGACATTGGAAGAGGCATTGGACGCCGTGACCCTTTGGTCTCACCCACCGCAGGTACACCTCACGGGAGGGGAGCCCTTCCTGCACTTTGACCTGTTGTTGCAGGGCGTACAACAGGCGGTGGTGCGAAGGATTACTTGTTACGTCGAGACAAGTGCCAGCTGGTGTACCGATGAGAAGGAAGCCGTAGAGCGCTTTGCGAGGTTGCGAGATGCGGGGCTTCAAGCGGTGCTGATCAGTTGTTCTCCATTTCACGCTGAGAAAATTCCGCCCGCGCGCACATTGAAGGCCGTTCAGGCGGCGCTCGCAATCTTCGGGCCGCGAGGCGTGATCGTTTACCAGCCGGAATATCTGGAGTTGATCCAGCGCTTCGACCTCGATCGCCCAACACCGCTCACACGCTACGAAGAAGTCTTTGGGGACGCGGCTTTGCAAAGGATTCTGTGGCAGGGCTATGGCATCATCTCCGGCGGGAGGTCGGGGTATCAGCTGGGTCGTTATGTCCCGCGCAAACCGGCAGAATCCTTTCGCGGGATGGGATGCGCGGGTGCTATCCTATACGCTCACCATTCTCACTTCGATCTTTACGGTAACTACATCTCGGGATTCTGTGGAGGGTTATCAGTCGGTAGTTGGCGTGTTTTGTCGCAGGTTCTTGAGGATTTCCAGGCAGGTCGCTATCCTTCGCTAATCGAGGAACTGGTCGAACGTGGACCACACGGGTTGTATGAGATGGCTCAAAGGCGATTCGACTATAGACCGTTATCCGAAGGGTATGCGGGAAAATGTCACCTGTGTGTGGATGTGCGGCGTCATTTAGTTGAGGCGGAGGATTTCCCTGAATTGAAGCCGCGTGGTTTTTATGAACATGTTTGATCCCTCTTCCATGTAGGGGGGAGAGGGGGCGGTGCTTTCTAGGCTTCGGCCTAGTGCCACAGCAACAAAATCAGGCTTTAGAAGACCCACGCGATGCGCTTCGCGATTTGTATGCCCACCCGAATAGCAATACTCATTCTTTCGTGCTTGTATCCTCTGCTGCAGGGTTGCAACATTATAGGAACTCAGAGGCCAGATATTGTACCGGAGCTGGCCGAATGGCTTCCCACCGAGCAGTTGACATCAAGCTCCGACGCGTCGCGGCTGCAGTTCAACTGGGGCTGGGCGATTGCTGTAGATGGAGTAGGGACTATACACCAAGCCTGGCTGGAGATTTTCTCCGAGCCGGACCCGAATGAGCCTGCCGGCGTTTGTGGTCAGGTTTATTACCGGGGTTCTGTCGACGACGGCAAACTTTGGTCGCCCCCGGTTCCACTTAACGAGCCAAAGTGTGTTACGGGGCACCCCAAGATTGCTGCACATGGTAACCATGTCTACGTCGTGTGGCACCAACTTCTCTCCGATAACACGATATTAGGAATCCAACTCGTCCACTCGGGTGACAGAGGTCTCAATTGGGATCCCGCTATCATAGTTTCCGACAATCCGCCCGGTATCAGCACCGCCTGGCCGTCCGTCAACGCCTGGGGTGACTCGGTCCACGTTGTATGGGGCGACTCGCGAAGTGGCTCTGCCGAGATCCATCTACGCAGCTCAACCGATGGTGGCCGAACTTGGAACCCGGTACAAATGGTTTCGAAGCCCGATGGCATTTCTTCCTGGACGCCCTCAATCGCATCCTGGGGAGCGGTGGTTCACGTAGTCTGGACCGACGAGCGACATAATACCGATGCGGCCGGCGAACCCTTCGATTGTGCCAGCGTAGGCGCTGGTGAAAGCTGCCGGGAGGAGGAGTATTATCGGCGCTCACTGGATTTTGGCCTGACCTGGGAGGAAGAGATACGTCTCACAGTGGATCCTGCGGAAGCGCTCGCCTCTTCGTGGGCTCCCTCAATAGCGGTCTGGGAGAATGATGTCCATGTTGCCTTCTTTGACAGGCGCACAGGCGAGTTCGAGATCTACTACAAGCGCTCGCGTGAGGGGGGCTCGGCCGGCTCTTGGGAGGATGCAGTGCGTTTGAGCGAGGATGTTTCCATTCAACACGCTCGTCCCTCCATTGCCGTGAACGATAAGGACGTTCACATCGTCTACTGGGGACAGTCCCCCCATTCGTCCAACATCTACTACCTTTCTTCCCCTGATGGTGGAGATCATTTCCAACCACCGATCCTGCTATCATCGACGGGTCCCAGCGAGGTTCCCCACCCTTCCGTAGCCGTTTCGACTGGCGGATCCGTCCATGTCCTTTGGTATGCAAAAGACATGCTTGGCCTTGATCAGATCTTCTACCGGCGAAAGCCTTGAAGTTGAAGGAGCTGTATGTTTGCTCACAATTACTCTAGATGGAAGGATTCGATCTATATACCGTGTGGGAGCTTTGTTATGTAGGTCGAGTCCCGTAGAGCTGCGCTAATCGCTCACGAGAAATCCACAACTCGGCCCTGACCAACTTTATCAGGCTCTTCCCTCGCAAGGATCGTGGATTGAACGCCCACATCAACAAATAGGAATAGAGGTTTTCCCAGAACGCCTTTCGCCAAAAGCGTCCCCCTGGTCTTTCTAAAAGCACAACGTCGAAGCCACACCGAGACATAATGGTCTGTGCAGCTTTTAGGCCGACCAGGAAACCAAACTCGGCTCGAATGGCCGCGATATCATCTCCCCAAGGTTGATGTTTTATGTAGTCGCTCAGCATACCGAGAGAGGTTAGGAAA
>WVZH01000491.1:24209-58890 GCA_011772595.1 Anaerolineales bacterium | reverse complement strand
AAGAACTTTCCGTTGGCTTCGATCGATGGAGATGCGCAAGATGCAATCCGGCTCATCAGATAGGGGTGTGACTTTATAGAAAACACGAATGATCCAGTCGATGGCCTGGATCGCATGTCGGCCGACTCCTGCAAGGGGGTCTATCGCAGGGCTCAAGATCTACCCCAAATGAGTAGCATAAGGCCAAGAAATACAGTCCCGACGCCCAGCCATTGGATTCTCGTGAAAGGTTCGTGGAAGATTGCGTACGCGCTGAAAGCCTCGGCCGAGAGGAAGGCGAGCCCGATCCCAACCGCACTGGCAAGCTGGACTGACGAGAATCGCACCAGTCCGGCGAAGGTTAGCTGTGTGCCTAAACCGAAGACACTTCCGATGATTTGCCAGAGCAGGAAACCTCGGGGGTTTCGCTGCGCCCAGAGGTAGCGAAGCCGGTTGTCGCCCCGACGTTCATCACTTGATTGATCAACGCAAGTCCAAACGTGATTAGCAAGCCACGCGCTCCGTTGGTGGAGATCGGAGGAGCAGCGGGAACGGATTTATGGATTGGTCGAAAGCGGTGCATCGGATGGTTCCTCCTCACGCATAGGGTTCGTTGATTTTTATGAGAACCGTTGGTTCACAAGTGTGGATACATAGGGCATCTGCTTGTTTCGGACAATTAAGCCACAAATAGCGCAGCCGTTGGATTGCTTCTGACCCACATTCGGTCAGGGCAGCTTGTTTCCCCGGAGTCATCTACGTTGATATGAAGCTGTCGTTGGAGCCTTGTGGTTTTGCTCATTATACGTCGACTCGTCTTAACCCTGTCGAATCATGCACTCCTCACGCTGATGGTACGCTGTTTCGTTTGTCCAAATCAAACCTGCTCCAAGTATGATTTGTCCTTCCCAAGCTGAGTGTGGTGAGATTTTGTATGGTCGAAAGTCATCCCTTTGGTGTGAAAAAGTGCAGTGGATCAATCGGCTGAGGTATATATTATATATAGTGAATATTGAATATAGTGTGAGGGAAAGTGCGATGGATGGACACAAGCAAAGCTCGAAGATAGCGAAAGCGCTAGCCCACCCTATCCGACTGCAGATACTGGAAGTCTTGGATCGGGAGGGCGAATCCTGTGTGTGCCATCTCGAGCATCGCTTGGGGCAGCGGCAAGCATATATCTCCCAGCAGCTGGCTCGCCTTCGAGATGCTGGTTTGGTGACAGACAGGCGGGTGGGTCTGAACGTCTTTTACGACTTAATCGACGCCTCTATCGGCCGGCTATTGCCGGTAATCCGAGAGACAGCCTTTGCGCTTGCCCGAAAGGAGAGACAATCGCTAGTTTTCCAACCGGTCACGGGCGATTCATCAAAGTCCTGTTGTTGCCCTCGATGTCTCGAGAAGATAAATGCCCTTGCGGGCTAGTGAATATATCGTTTTCAATACTGATAAGGATATGATCGATGCCCGAAATGCTTGAAACCACCGTGGATAAATTCACTTTCAAGGTCACTTCCGATCGCTACTACAACCAAGAAGGGGTGTGGGCTTTGCCGGTAGAGAATCGCATCCGTATAGGTCTGTCCGATTTCTTACAACAGCGCAGCGGCGACGTAGCATTTGCGGAGGTGAAACCTGAGAGCACGCATCTCGTGGTCGGTGAAGAAGTGGCCGTCATTGAAACAATAAAGGTGGATATCAGCCTTTCTTCACCTCTTAGCGGTAAAGTGGTGGCGGTTAATCCGATGTTGATGACTTCTCCTGAGGTCATTAATTTGGACCCCTACGGGGAAGGTTGGGTTGCCGTGATTGAAGCTGCGGATTGGGAATCCGACCGAGTTGATTTGCTCGACCCGCAAGCCTATTTTGACTTGATGTTGGGTCAGATCGAAGAGGAAGGGAAGAGTTAGTGAGCGATCGCGAAAAAGTTGTGATCTTACCGTGCAGTGGTATTGGCAAGACCTACGGCACAGTGAGCCGGGAGGCGGCGTACGAAGTGGTTGAAGATGTTCGTCCTGATAAGGCGTTGCTCGTGCCCCTTTCCCTGTTGGTGTTGGGCGATGAGCAGGCGCGCGCTGCTATAGCCAGATTTCCAGCAGTGACAATCGACGGTTGTAAGCTGGGCTGCGCTACGAAGATGGTGCAGGAATGTGGAGGTATGGTTGCGAAAGAGTTTTCCGTATTAGATGTCTTCCGTCGCTATCGCCTGTTCAAGCCGCGAGGTATCACGAAGCTCAATGAGGGTGGGCAGAAGCTTGCCCACGCACTGGCTGAAGAGATTGTGGTCGTTGTGGATGACTTGCTTGATGAGACACAGGGAGTGGGCGATGCTTGAAATGCCTCAAGAGAAAGTTGGTATTGTCGCCTGCTCCGGGGAAGAATTGCCGGAAGGTACGGTCACTCGTCTGGCGGCGCTTCGAGTACTGCAAGAGTTGCGCCCAAAGGACACGGTCACAATCTGCCTGCCACTTTTCCTCGCAGGGGGTGAGGGAGATCGTGCCTTCGCTCGGCTTTTTCCCACCATCGCCATTGACGGTTGCGAGAAACGTTGCGCAGCCCGCGGGACGGAGATGTATTCCGGGGAACCCGCGGCAAGCGTAGTGGTCACCGAGTTGATCGCCAAGTATGCGCTTGAGCGACCAGAAGGCCTGCGTCAATTGAACAATGCTGGTCTTCAGGCGGTTGATGTAACAGCCAATGAGGTAGCGAGTTTGGTCGATCAAAGTTTGAAGAGGGAATTCAGCCATGCTGCAAGTGCGCCGTTAGAGCAAAGGCCGGCCTTGTCGAGCATTGAGGATGTGGTTGAAGCGGCCTGCTCCTGCGTTTCGGAAATCCCTACACAAGAGATCCTTGTTGATGGTCAGATCGTCGAGCTGGTGGCCTTACCCTTGATCTTTGAGCAATTTCGGGAAACTGGCAAGGCTGCTTCAGAACAGACAGCGTCCGAAATACTGGAAGTGGTCAAGGTTTACAACCCGATACTCGAGGGAGAAGAACGAGTCTATGTTGATGCTCTGCAGCGAGCGTATGCGGCTTTCTATAGCGATGAGGAGTCGGATAAATGAGCCGCACGGCCGTGTATCATACAACCGTTGTGTGGAAGGGTGAGCACTGGGGTCATATCGTCATGGGTAATGGTCCCAAGATGGACTTCTCCGCCCCACCTGATGCGTATGGTCATCCGAACGTGCTCACACCTGAGGACGCCTTTGTGGCGGCGGTGAACACCTGCATCATGATGATGTTCCTCTGGGCGGCTGAACGCTTCAGGCTCGATCTGCAATCATATGATTGCCGTTGCGAGGGCACAAAAAGCATCAAACTGGATCGGACGGAGATTTTTTCTGAGCTGCGTCTTTGGCCAATAATCCGTGTAAAGGCCGATGGCGAAAATCCGTCCCTCGTCGAATCTCGTGTGCAGCGTGCCCTCGAGTCAGCGCAGAAGTACAGCTTGGTCGCAAACTCGGTGAAACCTGAGATCATCCTCGATCCAAGGATCGAGGTGATTCCATGAAACAACCCAATATCACATAGGAGGGCATCATGCTTGAAATCAAGATTTTGGGTCCTGGATGCGCGAACTGCGTAAAGGTCGATGAGATTGCACACAGCGCAGTAATTAATCTAGGTGTTGAGGCCCAGATTATCAAGGTCACGGATTCTTCTGCAATTAGAAGTTACCAACTCCTGGCCACTCCGGGGCTGGTGGTCAACGAAAAGGTAGTTTGTGCCGGGAGGATACCAAGCGAGGGCGAAGTGATGAACTGGCTCGCTAGCGCGTCGGAGTCGGCTTGACATGCTTGTAGAAAACAAGCTGTCCTCCACTCAGACAGGTGTAGCCAGCGTCGTCGGCAGGCTTTCTCTCCTCGACCGCTTTCTCACCCTGTGGATTTTCCTGGCTATGGCTGTGGGGGTAGGTATGGGATACTTCTTCCCTGCAGTGACAAGCTGGATCGCGAGTCTTCAAGTTGGGACAACTTCCGTGCCCATCGCGATTGGTTTAATCCTGATGATGTATCCACCTCTGGCGAAAGTACGCTATGAAGAAGTCGGGCGTATCTTCATCAAGCGTAAGCTGCTGTCTTTCTCTCTCATCCAAAATTGGATCGTAGGACCGTTACTAATGTTTGTGCTTGCGATCCTTTTCCTGCGTGCCTATCCCGAGTACATGGTGGGGATCATCCTGGTGGGTCTGGCTCGGTGTATTGCCATGGTTATCGTATGGAACGAACTGGCCGACGGTGACAGGGAATTGGCCGTTGGCCTGGTGGGTTTCAACGCAGTGTTCCAGGTGCTCTTCTATGCTGTGTATATATGGTTCTTCATCACATTCTTGTTGAACCGGCTTGGATTGGTTGAAAATCTGGACGTGCAGATTTCCATGGCCGAAGCAGCTAAGACAGTCTTCTTCTACTTAGGTATCCCGTTCTTAGCTGGGATCATCACACGCTTCACGCTTTTGAGGCGGAAGGGAATTGAATGGTATGAAGGGACCTTTGCTCCGAAAATCGGACCTGTGACCCTGTTGGCCTTGTTGTTCACCATTGTTGTGATGTTTTCACTTAAAGGTGAGTACATTGTGCAATTACCCCTGAACGTGGCAAGGCTAGCCTTCCCTCTGCTGATCTATTTCCTTGTGATGTGGTCAGCGACCTTTATCATTGCTCGCTGGATGGGGGCATCGTATCCTGAAACAACGGCGGTTGCCTTTACTGCTGCGAGCAACGATTTTGAACTGGCTATCGCAGTGGCTGTGGCCATCTTCGGTATCAACTCCGATCAGGCGTTTGCTACGGTCATTGGCCCTTTGCTCGAGGTTCCGACGCTCATCATCCTGGTCAACGTGGCACTATGGATGAGAAAACGTTTTTATCTAGAAAAACGCGTAGCGGTTGTTGATTGAATGGGAGAAGATATAGATTTGCTTGAGATAATTTGCTGTAGGCTGCTCGGGATGTGGAACTGAGCGTTGAACCAACCGCCCGGCCAGACTCGGTGAAGGCACCTTCCAACGTGCATGAGGCAAGAGCCCATGGGCTTTATCCATGGGCGTTTAACTTCATGTCATCGTCAAGGGACTGATGCACACTACGAGAGTAGCGTCGTACCTATATTCGATCGCAGGCTGTTCATGGGAACCGCGAGAGTACCGTCGCCGGCGTGGGGATTGAGACCCGATCGCCGAAGGTCAGATCTGCCGGGGCTTTGCTCGCATCTTTCGGTGCGCTTTGGAAGATTGCGATCGGTGTACCTTCGAATGTGTATTTCATTTGAAGATAGGCCTGGCCTAACAAGTAGCCCTCGCGGTCTACCGCGCAGGAGGTTACCGTCCCGATCACCCGTCCGCGCCGGTCGACGACAGGATCGCCAGTGTGCGCCATGCGGACACCCTTATCGTTGAAGCGGAAGCGCACAACCTCGGCTTCCCGGGCGGCTTCTTGAGCGAGGAAGGCAGCGCGGCCGATAAACCATGGTTTGTAGGTCTTCACATAGGTAGCGAAGCCGGAGTCGCCGACACCCAAGGCCAGTTCGCCGGCCAATTCGTGTCCATGTAGTGGTAAACCGGCTTCGGTGCGAAGCGAGTCGCGTGCCCCTAGTCCGGCAGGTTTAAGACCAAAGGGTTCTCCCGCTTCCAACAACGCTTTCCATAGCGCAGAGCTTTTGTCTGGGTGGATGAATAACTCGAAGGCCACGCGCTCACCGGTATAGCCAGTGCGGCTGACAACCAGATCGAAGCCCCCGAAGACCCCCTGCATCAGACCGGCCCACGGAAGAGCCTTCAAGCGGACGGCTGTTCTCTCGTCACAGCCGAGTGCCAGCAGCGTGTCGAGACTCCTGGGGCCTTGCAGGGCGATGTCGTTGAGCATCTCATCTCCCTCTTTGGGGTCTCGCAAGTTGCGCAGTCGGCAGCCGCGACCGAAAGTCAACGCCCATGGTCTCTCGTTGTCGACGCGCACGCGGCCGTCGTGCACGGCGTTCAACCAAGCCCAGTCTATTTCGTCATTGGCGGCGTTGACCACCAGGAGGAATTTTTCTTCGCCTCGTCGATAAACGAGTAGATCGTCGATAACGTTAGCGTCGGGATCAAGGAAGTGGGTATAAAGAGAGGTGCCGACTTTCAACCGGTGCACGTCGTTGCCGCAGATATCGTTTGGACAGACGTGGTTTAAAAAGACGGCAGCATCTGGTCCTTCAATTTGGAATACACCCATGTGTGAAACATCAAACAGGCCGACCGCCTGGCGCACTGCCAGATGCTCATCGTGAACCGATGTGTACCACACAGGCATATCCCACCCTGCGAAGGGAACCATCTTGGCGCCCATTGCGCGATGGGTTTCGTTAAGTGGCGTGCGCTTCACTTCTCGTTCTGCTGGTTCTTGCCACGTGAAAGGAGGGAGCGCGTTTCCCGATCCATTCGAGATGCCGATGTAGTAGGGCTTGGTCTGGCTGATCGGATCGCTGTCGAGGGGAGACATTGGCTGGGCGGATGATTCTTGTACCCACACGGGACCGATAGGCTTTCTGATAATCTCATCATCGATGCGCACGTAGCCATCGGAGAGTGCGCGCAGCCATGCCGCTGATAACGCTGCCTTCTCTTTGGGGATGCTGAGCTGATACTCGGTCGTCGCATTACAAGTCAACGTTCCGTCAATCTCTCCGTGCGGTGTGATCAAGCGCGTCGCCTGGCTCTCGCCGGGATGCAGTTCCTCAATATCGCTTGTGACCGCGAAGTTTAGGAAGGGGCGTACTCGCTCACCGCCGATGTCGAAAGCCGTCCATTGTTCATCGCCTGTCGAAGGGTCAGATATGCTGTAGAAGTGGGGGTAGCCTGAGAAGCCCGGATCGATGTCCAGTCCGACACGCTCGCAGAGACCAGTCACACGAAGCTTGGCGTCCTCCAACACTTCAAAATCGACCTTACCGCGTATGTTGCTTTCTTCTAAGCACTCCAGGCGAATGGGTTGTGTGGCGAGCAGGATATCGGCGATGATGTCAGCGAGTTCAGTGGTCTCCTTTTTCTTGAACCCGAGTTGACTTATCCAGGGGGTACCCAATCGGATACCTGAGGCATCATAAGCCTCCACGTCACCGGGAAGGGTATTACGGTTGACGACGATCCCCGCCAGGTCGAGGATGCGTGCGGCTTGATCGCCTGAAAGCGGCGCACCATCTGGACCCACAATTGACTTACAATCTAAGCACATCAGGTGGGTGTTTGTTCCTCCATAGGCGACGCGCAGACCGCGGGCTTCCAACTGGCTGGCAAGGGTCACACAATTCTTGACAACCTGATGTTGTAGTTCATGGAAATCCTTCCGCTGTGCGATTTTGAACGTCAAGCAAAGGGCGGCGAACACGTTGACGTGAGGTCCACCTTGCTCTCCAGGGAAGACAGCCTGGTCGATTTCGAAAGCCAGGTCGGGATCTGTGGTCAGGATGACTGCGCCACGCGGCCCGTAAAGGGACTTGTGTGTCGTGGTGGTTACGACGTGAGCGATGCCGATGGGTGAGGGATAAGCGCCTGCGACCACAAGACCGGCGACGTGGGCAATGTCGGCGAGCAAGTAGGCTCCCACAAGATCGGCGATCGAACGAAATGCTCTCCAATCCACGGCCCAAGGGTAGGAGGAATATCCTCCAATGATCATCTTGGGTTTGTGTTCAATAGCCAGCGCTTTTACATCCTCATAGTCGATTTGCTCGGTCTCAGGATTGACGGTGTAGGACACGATGTTGAAGAATTTTCCGGAGCGGTTGGCGGGTGAACCGTGGGAGAGATGGCCTCCATGAAGGAGATCCATGCTCAAGACGGTGTCCCCGGGTTCCAGTAGCGCATGGAATACCGCATTGTTTGCCGGTGAGCCTGAGAGAGCCTGCACGTTCACGTAGATGTCGTCGGCTGTGACACCATTTGTGGCGAAGGCCTGCGCGCAGCGACGACGCGCTAGGGCCTCCACGGTATCTGCATATTCCACCCCTTTGTAGTAGCGAGGATCGGAATAACGACGGTAAAACGCCAAACGCGTCTTGTAGTCTAGGATCTCGGCCTCGCTCATGTTGCGAGTGTCTTCGTTGGGGTAGCCTTCTGCGTAAATGTTCTGGAAAGTCGATCCCAAAGCCTCTCTCACGGCGACAGGACAAGCACTCTCGCTGGGTATGAGGATGATTCTTCTCACTTGTCTTTCAGATTCGAGTTGAATGAGCTTGCTTACGTCGGGATCAAGTTCTCCGATGGGAGTCTTGAAGTAGGAATGGGACATTGGATTGACTCCTTTACCTCATGCGGGGAGAGGATTCCGATGCGTTACGAAATCTAAGTATTCTGGCGAAGAAACCGCTGAAAGTTCGAATGGATACTCGTCGTCCAATGCTTTAGTATATAATGATTATAAGTCGAGACCATCATTCATACGATTGGAAGATCAAGAAATGATTGCCCGGCTTACAAGTCTCCCCGATCTTTATCTCAATTCAGACCGTTTTTTAAAATACAAAGGATAGGCCAATGACGAAAAAACACAATTTCTATCCGGGCCCGTCGATCATGCCTCAATTTACGGTGGACAAAACCATTGAGGCCTTAAAAGAGGTCCGCGGGACGGGGCTCTCCATCATGGAGATATCACACAGGAGCCAAGAGTTCAAGGACATCATGGCAGAAGCCCAAGCGCTGGTGAAGGAATTGCTAGAAGTTCCCGAGGGATATGCCGTGTTGTACCTGGGGGGTGGTGCTAGCACACAGTTCTTTATGGTTCCTTACAACCTATTGAACAAGAAAGCTGCTTATCTGAACACCGGATCTTGGGCCACGAAGGCCATCAAGGAGGCAAAAATCTTTGGGGAAGTTGACGAAGTCGCCTCCTCTGCTGATAAAGATTTCAGTTACATTCCCAAGGATTATAAGGTACCTGAGGATGCAGATTATTTCCATATTACGACCAACAACACGATCAAAGGGACGGAGATCTTAGAGGATCCGGACGTCGGCGTCCCACTTGTGGCGGACATGTCGTCCGATATCTTCAGTCGTAGAATGGATGTGTCCAAGTATGGGATCATCTACGGCGGCAACCAAAAGAACTTGGGACCCGCGGGAGCCACCTTCGTGATCGTCAAAGAGGATATATTAGGAAAGGTGGACCGCGAAATACCCACGATGGTCGACTATCGAACGCACATTTCGAAAGATTCTGCGTTCAACACCCCTCCGGTCATGCCCATTTTCAGTGCGCTTCAAACTTTGGAGTGGTTTAAGAGCATCGGAGGCGTCGCCGAGCTTGAGAAAAGAAACATCGATAAAACTTCGTTGCTCTACGGCGAAATCGATCGTAACAAGCTGTTCGTAGGCACGGTCGCTGAAGAAGACCGTTCGCGCATGAACGCCTGTTTCATCATGGCGGACGAATATAAGGATCTGGAAGGTGATTTTCTGGAGTTTGCGTCAGAACGTGGTATGGTGGGAATTAAGGGTCATCGTTCGGTCGGCGGGTTTAGAGCCTCCCTGTATAACGCATTGCCCATCGAAAGTGTGCAAGCATTGGTAGATTGCATGCAGGAGTTCGAGGCGAAACACTAGTTACAAACGCAAGCCAGGGAGCACGCTCCCTGGCTTCAACTTTCTCATAGCGCATGAAGAGGAAATTACGATGACAAAGCTACTTGTTGCAACTGTTAAACCGTTCATTCCCACAGCTGTTGAAGGCATAAAGAAGATCGCTAGCGACGCTGGTTACGAATTCGTCCTGTTGGAAAAGTATCCCGATCAATCCGACCTGGTTTCTGCCGTTACAGATGCCAATGCCCTGATTGTCAGGAGCGATAAAGTCACCCGTGAGGTGATCGAAGCGGCGAAGGACCTCAAGGTGGTCGCTCGGGCTGGAGCTGGGTATGACAACATCGATCTTGAAGCTGCCACGGAAAAGGGTGTTGTCGTCATGAACACGCCCGGACAGAATTCGAACGCCGTGGCAGAATTGGCCGTCGGAATGATGATCTATTTCGCGCGGAAATTCTACGCCGGTGTGGCCGGGGCGGAGTTGAAAGGGAAGAACCTGGGCATTCATGGCTACGGCAACGTGGGGAAGCGAATAGCGAGCATCGCCAAAGGTTTGGGGATGCAGGTGTATGTTTTTCGCCCCACACATCCGGAGGAGGTTGGTGAGAAAGACGGTATCGTTTTTCTCGGATCGGCAGACGAACTCTACAGCACCTGTCATTACGTATCCGTGAACATCCCTGCGAACGAGCAGACGAAAGAGTCGATCAATTATCAACTTCTATCGAAGATGCCTGTACCGGCGGTTTTGGTCAACCCGGCGCGGACAGAGATCATTCACGAAGGCGACTTGTTGCGGATGTTTGAAGAACGGGAGGATTTCGGCTACATCTCTGACGTTGCACCCGCATGCAAAGATGAGCTTGGCGAAAAATATTCTGGCCGTTTCTTCTTCACACCGAAGAAGATGGGCGCTCAGACAGCGGAGGCGAATATCAACGCCGGAATCGCAGCGGCAACACAGATCGTAGATTACCTGGAGAATGGAGTCAACACCTTTCAGGTGAATTAAAAGACTGCGGTTCTGAACTAGATCGTTCGTCCGGGGAAATCCATAGTCACTAAATAGGAGCCTGATGTATGGCGGTATTGAAACCATTTAAAGGGTTGCGTCCCCCGAAAGAACTGGCGCATGAAATCGCTTGTCGTCCGTACGATGTGTTGAACTCCGAAGAAGCCCGGGATGAAGCCACAGAAATTTCTTTGTTGCACATCACGAAACCAGAAATCGACTTCGAGCCGGGCGTGGATGTACATTCACAGCAAGTGTACGATAAGGCCAAGAGTAATTTTGCGGAGTTCAAAAAGAAAGATCTATTAGTCCAAGACAAGGACGAACACTTGTATATCTACGCACAGACGATGATGGGACGTACTCAATATGGTCTGGTTGGCTGTGCAAGTGTGGATGACTATATGAGCGGCGTGGTCAAGAAACACGAGCTTACGCGCCCCGACAAAGAAGAAGACAGGATGAAGCATGTTCGCGTGACCAACGCAAACATGGAGCCGGTATTCTATGCCTATCCGGCGGTTCCAGCAATCGACGCAATCGTCGAGGGCATCGTGAATGATCAACCCGCGGAGTATGACTTTACGACCGAAGACGGCATCGGGCATCACTTTTGGGTGATATGGGACAGAGAGAAGATCGATGCGTTGGTCGACCTGTTCGGCCAAATCCCAGCAACCTATATTGCCGACGGTCACCATCGCACGGCGGCGGCAGCCTTAGTGGGACATGAAAAGAAATTGAACAATCCTGATCACAAGGGGGACGAAGAATATAACTATTTCTTAGCGGTTCATTTCCCGGATAACCAATTGCGCATTCTGGATTACAACCGTGTGGTGAAGGATTTGAACTCCCTTCGTTCTGAGGAGTTTCTCGATTCTCTCAAGGGAGCATTTTCCATCGAGGAGATGGGAAGCGAGGCGTACAAACCAGTCTCTCTTCACACCTTCGGCATGTATTTAGAGGGGAAATGGTATAAGCTCGTCGCCCATGAAGACACCTATGATGAGAGTGATCCCATCGGGGTATTGGATGTGACCATACTCTCGAACCAGGTGTTGGATCCCATTCTCGATATCAAAGATCTCAGGACGTCGAAGCGCATCGATTTTGTCGGCGGAATGCGCGGTCTGGGTGAATTAGAGAGAAGGGTGGATAGCGGCGAGATGGCGGTAGCTTTTGCGCTCTATCCAGTATCGATGAAACAGTTATTAGATATCGCCGATAGCGGGAATATCATGCCGCCGAAAACAACATGGTTTGAACCCAAACTGCGTAGCGGTTTGGTCGTCCACGGACTTGAGTAGGTATCCCTACGCCGCCCCCGCTTGTCATCGCGAGCCCCGTCAGGGGCGAAGCGATCCCCACGCCGCGAGTTGGAGATTGCCACGGCACTGCGTGCCTCGCAATGACAGAACGCAGTCGGGGCGACCGGCCGGTCGCCCTGACATATTTCTTCGTGAGGTTGTTGAGACGCCCCGCCGGGGCGTCTCTACATTAATCATGGAGGCGATTTTCAAGGACACGTTATTAGCAGGCACTTTCGTGTGCCGTGCGATCGACGGTTTAGCTCATAGTTTCGGAAACCTCGGTAATACCGTCGCCGCGGTGGGGATAAATATTCGATCGCCTGGTTGGAGATCCGGTGGAGATTCACCGTCGGCTTTCATTGGCGTCCCTTGAAAGAGGAAGATGGGCGTGTCTACTTCCGTATATTTTTTATAGACATGGGCCTGCCCGGTAAGCAAATTGTGTCGGTCTGCCGCACAGCTAGTCACAAACCCTATCGTGAGTCCACGCTTGTCGAGCACGGGATCGCCATAATGTGCCATGCGTACACCTTTCTCAATACATCTGAAGCGTACAACCTCGCTGTTGCGTTGTTCCTCGCGCGCTAGAAAGCTGTCTCGGCCGATGAACCATGGTTTGTAGGTTTTCACGTAATTACGAAAACCGGCGTCGCCGACACCCAGGTTCAACTCTCCAGCCATCTCTTGCCCGTACAACGGAAGGCCAGCTTCGATGCGTAAAGAGTCTCGCGCTCCCAGGCCGATGGGCTGGAGGCCCATAGGGCCTCCTATGTCGAGGAGCGCTTTCCACAACACGACCGACTGGTACGGATGCACGAACAATTCAAACGCCATAGGTTCGCCCGTGTAGCCGGTTCTGGATACGATCAGGTCGATACCGCCAAGAGTGACCTCACACAGCTCTGCCCGCTTAAGTTTGCGTATACGTTTGCATGTTGCCTCGTCGCATTGCAGTGAGAGCAGAATGTCTTGTGACAAGGGACCTTGTAAGGCGATGTCCACCAACATATCTTTTCCGGCGGAAGGATCATGTAGATTGCGAAGGACGACATCGCGTCCGAAAGCGTGTACCCAAGGCCGATTGTTGTCCACGAGCACCGACCCCTCGCGCACGGCGTTCAGCCAAGCCCAGTCTTTCGCTTCGTTCGCGGCGTTCACAACAAGGAGATATTGCTCTGAAGCACGCCGGTATACTAACAGGTCGTCGATCACGTTGGCGTCTGGATCTAAGAAGTGTGTGTATGCCGATTCACCGACGTTGAGATAGCTTATGTCGTTGCCGCATACGCTATCCAGAAACGGTGCCGCGGAGGGACCTTCGGCTTGGAAAATTCCCATGTGCGAGACATCAAATACACCGGAGGCATTACGCACCGCTTGATGTTCCTCTCCTACCGATGAATACCAGACGGGCATGTACCAGCCAGCGAAGGGACCCATTTTTGCCCCCAGTTCTTGATGTATTGCATGTAAGGTCGTGTGTTTCAACTCACCGTTTTCTTCGGGTTCTTCCCAGGTGAATTTAGGTAGCGCCTCCCCGGTTTCCTTCCCAATCCCTCTGTAGTACGGCTTCTTGCGACCGATCTTTTCACCTTTCATGGCTCGCGCTGGTGCGTCGGCTGATTCCTTCACCCATACGGGACCGGGGGATTTGGCCAGTAAATCGTCGTCGTTGATGCTGACGTATCCGTCGGATAGGGCGCGCAACCAGGCAGCCGCGAGACCTGCCTCACTCGCAGGTAGGCTCAGTTGAAACTCGTAAGCCGATTTACAGGTGAGCGTGCCATCGATGTCGCCTTGTGGTGTGCTCAATCTAGTCGCTTGGCTCTGGGATGGTTGCAGATCCTCGATATCGCTGCTCAAGGCGACGTTCAGCAGTTGCCGAACGTGTTCTCCACCAACATCGAACGCGACTCGCTTGCCTGCCCTTGAAGGCTTGTCGTCTATGTAATAGAAGTGTGGATAGTTGTGCTCAGTCGGTTCAAAATCTATGCCTGCCCCCTCTGCCAACCTGCGCACTCGCAGCTTCGCATCTTCGAGCACAGCAAAGTCGACTTTGGCACGTCGGTTGCGATGTTTGCGGGATTTCAATCTGTACGGGGTCGCTGCCAAGAGTACATCGGCGATGATATCGGCTACTTCAATCGTCTCCTTCTCTTTGAATCCACGTTGTGTGACCCACGAAGTTCCAATACGAATGCCGGAAGGGTCGTATGCAGAACGGTCACCAGGAATGGTATTTCGATTCACCACGATACCGGCGATATCCAGTATGCGAGCTGCCATATCGCCAGAAAGGTGAGTTCCGTCGGAACCGACCACATGTCGGCAGTCCAGATTCATAAGATGGGTGTCGGTCCCACCGAAGGCGATTGGGAAGCCGCGCTGCTCGAGACGATTGGTCAATGTAGCACAATTCTTGACCACTTGATGCTGCAGAATGCTGAATCTTCTGGTCTGCGCTAACTTGAACGTGAGCGCCAGCGCGGCGATCACGTTGATATGTGGCCCGCCTTGTTCTCCTGGGAAAACAGCCTGATCGACCTTGCGGGCCATTTCATGGTCTTCCGTGATGATCACAGCACCTCGAGGTCCGTTCAGGGTTTTATGGGTAGTTGTGGTTATGACATGTGCGTGTCCGACCGGAGAGGGATACGCGCCCGCAATAACCAACCCGGCCACGTGTGCAATATCAGCCAGTAGACAGGCACCCACCTCGTCTGCGATGGCGCGAAATCTAGCCCAATCTACAGCCCAGGGATAGGACGAGTAACCGGCGATGATCATCTTAGGCTTGTTCTCGAGCGCCAATTCGCGCACAGCTTGGTAGTTTATCCGTTGGGTCTCAGGATCGACTGTGTAATGAACGATGTTGTAGATCTTTCCCGAGCGGTTGGCCGGGGATCCGTGCGTGAGGTGTCCGCCGTGGAGCAGGTCCATGCCCATCACCGTCTGGCCGGGTTCAACAAGGGCGTGGTAAACGGCGTTGTTAGCAGGGGAACCCGAAAGCGGTTGGACGTTCACGTACAAGTCATCTGCCGTCAACCCATTGGTTGCAAAGGCTTCTGCGCAGCGACGGCGTGCTAGCGCCTCAATTGCGTCGGCGTACTCGACGCCTTTGTAATAGCGAGGGTTGGAATACCGTCGGTAGTGAGCCAGACGTGTGTCGTAGTCCAGGATTTCGTCTTCGCTCAGCCAGCGGGTGATCTCGTCCGGATATCCTTCCGCATACAGATTTTGGAACGCTGAATCCAAGGCATCTCGCACTGCAAGCGGGGAAGTGCTTTCGCTAGCGATGAGGATCAATCTTCGATATTGTCGCTCTGATTCAAGTTGCGTTAGCTCATAAACCTCTGGATCAAGTTCAGCCAACGTGCCGCGAAAGAGAGAATCGGGCATCGAAACCTCCGTTCCATGTCAGCTTGATGGAATGCTTCTAGATAAAATAAGGACGCGTGCCATGGCGGTCGGCGCCCTCAGTCGTGTACTTGATCGAATTTCCACTGTCAGGCAGTGTTCAACATGTGTATCGAATAATTTTTCCTGAGGAGCTCAAGACAGGTTCCTCGACCTAGTGAGTTTTCGCTCGGCGCCACACAACTCAACGAGGATGGCCTCTTCGGAGTCAGGCGAAGTCGGAACTCTTCCCTGTCTGGCAAGTTTGTTGCTGTAATTCTATGGAGGCGGCCAGAAGGAGTCAAGCGGTTCCTTGCGTTTTGGTGATTTCGGGCTAGAATTTAGAGGACAATCGAATCGTTGAACGGTTTGGGTGCCCTTCCCCCGGATGGGAGGGCGTAAAGGCGAAGCTGGTGGCACCTAACTAAGCAGGTGAAGTCCAGCGCTGTCCCGCAACTGTAATCCGTGTGAACGGAAAGCCAGGTCGACCGCCCGAACAACGTTTACCAGATCCTTCGCGGAAAGGAGGTGAGCCCATCAAGAGCGACGAGCAGCCCCTGTCCGTGAGACAGGGTTTTTCTTTGGCGACGTGTCTCTACATTGGATGAAGTTTGAGGCACCGCATTGCTCGCCAAGATGCGACTCCTTCATAGTAAGATCGCGAATGGCGAATGAAGGGAACCCTCGCTTCCGTTGTCGCCAAGGGAACGATGAACTCATTTCGAACGATCGTCTTGGACCACAGGAGAGACAATGAACAGCTCACGAAAGTTCAAAACCGTTTTGGCACTCTTCCTACTTCTTCCTGTCGCCACACTTGCGTCATGCTCCTCTACGCCCACTTTACAGGTTGGGCGGGAGGCGGTTACGCTCACAGATGGCATGGGACGTGAAGTCCGCTTCGATGAACCTGCCCGCCGGATCGTTTCGATCGCACCTTCCAGCACAGAAATCTTGTTTGCCATTGGAGCTGGTGATCTGGTTGTGGGAAGAGACGACATCTCCGACTTCCCGCCTGAGGTCTCCGAGGTGACAAGCATCGGTAGTACCTACGGGGATTTGAACACGGAGGCCATCGTGGCGCTCGAGCCAGATCTCGTCGTAGCAGCGATGATCAACAGCCCAGAGCACGTCCAGGCTATCGAGAATCTAGGGATAATGGTTTTCGTTCTGCCCAATCCGGATGATTTCTCGGACTTGTACCAGATTCTTGAGACAGCGGGCAAGATCACTGCTCGCGAGGAACAAGCCGCGACGTTGGCACAGGAACTGCAGGACAGGGTAGAAGTTGTACTTAATAAACTCATTGATGTAGAACCAGTGAAGGTTTATTATGAGGTCGATGGCATGGATCCGACGGCACCATGGACGATCGGATCTGGTACTTTTCAGGACGTGTTGATCACGATGGCCGGAGGGGAGAACATCATCGCTGACCTGGAGTCCTATGTGCAGCTCAACTTGGAGGAATTGATTGCTCGGGATCCGGAGGTGATGATTTTCAGCCAGTCACCATGGGTTGAGACGACGCCGGAATCGGTTGTCGAGCGCGCCGGTTGGAGCGAGATTACGGCAGTCGCCCGAGGCGAGATCCATGGCATCGAAGCAAATTGGCTCGATCGTCCCGGACCACGCCTGGTGGATGCCCTCGAAGCCATGGCCGTGATTCTTCATCCGGAGCGATTTGAGTAAGTGAACAAGCGCTCAGCACAATCCTCGCCAGTTTCGTCCTTTCCTTACGCAGGAGCGATGAGGTCCAGCATCGCACCTTATGTGTGGGTACTTGGCGCGCTGGGAGCGATGCTATTGCTCAACGCCGCGATTGGACCCGTCGCGGTTCCCCCCGGGACTGTGGTCAGAATGCTGGTCACACGCCTCTTGCGAATCCAAGTCGAAGCGGATTGGCCGAGCGTCTTCGAGACAATCCTGTTCCAAATCCGGCTCCCCCAGGCAATTCTCGTGGGGTTAACAGGGATGGCTCTGGGAGGAAGCGGCGCAGTCTATCAGGGTATCTTTCGCAATCCGCTTGCGGATCCGTACATCATCGGCGTCGCCTCAGGTGCGGGCTTGGGTGCGGTCCTGGCCATGGCGGTTCAATGGCCGGTCACGCTATTAGGCATGGCGGTTGTGCCAGCGGCGGCTTTTGTTGGGGCCGTGCTGACCGTGAGCGTGGTCTATGGACTAGCCCGCGTGGGTCGTACCACGCCCATCACGACCCTGATCCTTGCTGGTGTGGCAGTGAGTGCCTTCACTTCGGCGTTGACGAGCTTGCTTATGCTGCTCAGCACGGAGCAGCTGCACCGGGCCGTTGCCTGGCTGTTGGGTGGATTTGCGTTGGGAGGGTGGGAGCCGGTTGTTGCCTCGCTGCCCTATTTCAGCTTGGGCTTGTTCGTGCTGGTCCTCCTCGCCCGTCCTTTGAATGTAATGCAATTTGGCGATGAACAAGCTGCGCAGCTCGGTCTGAACGTCGAGCGTTATAAATTTATCGTCGTCGCTGCAGCGTCGCTCGTTGCGGCGACGGCGGTATCTTTCTCCGGGGTCATCGGCTTCGTGGGTCTGGTGGTTCCACATCTCACGCGGCTCCTTTGGGGACCCGATTACCGTCGCCTGATCCCGCTGGCGACAGTGACAGGAGGTGCGGTGCTTCTGGCGGCTGATGTGGTGGCGAGAACGATCCTGGCACCCAGAGATCTGCCAGTGGGCATTGTCACGGCCGTCTTGGGCGCACCCTTTTTCCTCTACCTGCTGCGTAGGGCCAAACAAGCGAGATATTGGTGATGACGACGTTACGTTTCGATGACGCCACCATCGGATATGATGCGCGAGTGGTCTTACGGGAGGTCTCACTCGGCGTGACCTCCGGTGAGATCCTGGGTGTCGTCGGTCCCAATGGCGTGGGAAAGTCGACCCTGGTCAAAGCGGCTAGCGGGGTGTTGTTTCCGATCGAGGGGCAGGTCTTGATCGACAAACAGAGTCTGAGTGAGCTGTCGGCCGCGGAACGAGCCCGCTCCCTGGCGGTTGTGCCTCAGGCGGCGCACCTGCCAGGGGCTTATTGCGCATTGGATGTCGTCCTTATGGGACGTACACCCTTCTTGAGCTGGCTTGGGCGAGAGGGGAAGACGGATTACGAGATCGCCTTTAAAGCAATGCGGCGCACGGGCATTTCTCATCTGGCGGGTCGCCCAGTGGGGGAACTCTCGGGAGGTGAGCAGCAAAGGGTGCTGATCGCTCAGGCGCTAGCGCAGACACCGAGTGTCCTGCTGCTGGACGAGCCCACTGCACATCTCGATCTCAAACATCAGGACGAGGTCCTCCAACTGATACGTTCTCTGGCTACAGAAGGTGACCTCGCTGTGCTACTCACACTGCATGATTTGAACCTGGTGGCTCGATTCACCGACCGCGTTGCTTTGCTCTCCGATGGCCGGGTGCGTAAAGAAGGACTTCCGAGCGAAGTGCTCACTGCGGATGAGTTGGCAGCGGTATACGGGATCACGATCCAGGTTACCGATCATCCCATCCACGGTACACCCCTGGTGTTGTCGTAAGAGCATCTGTTACCACAATCCCCCTCTTCTTATTGTTCGAATTTCCATTTACCGAAATCGCCTGCAAAGTCGGAGGCTACTTTCGAGATAATGCCATCCGTGGTAGATTGTGCGATCAGAGTTTCTCGTCCCCCTCCCTGATGGATCCGGATGGGTATGATTCTTGCTCCGGAATGGGGAGCCCGTAGTGCGCAGATCATGGACATGGTAGAGACAAGGTGGAGTAAGAAGAGTGTGGGAGTCGTTTAGTTTAGAGCCAATTGGATCTTCGAGATGACGATCAATGCGAAGACGAATAACAGAGGAAGAATACCGATATTCACCACGCGTGCCAGGCGGCTGGCGATGAGTCCTTCTTTTGACTCCGCAAGTTCTTTCGTCACCAGGAGCCCAATGAGCAATAGAACACCGGCCAGCGCCAGCGCTGGACCATTGGCTTGCATAGCAATGGTCGTTACCGTTGTCGTTACTGTTGATACCATGACGGCCGATCCGAAACCAACATCATAAATATATGTTCAGGTCTTTAATTATGCAACGCAAATCGTCTCATTCAAAACTTACAAACACCTTACAGTCAGTGGGTCTTAGGGTGGGATGAGAAACAACAAGGTCGATGTGATTGTCGTTGGCGCCGGACCGGCGGGGAGTATGTCCGCGGGAGTGCTGGCGCGTGCAGGGGTGAAGGTACTGTTGCTCGAAGAGCATAAGGAGGTCGGCTCTCCATGTCACTGTGCCGGGTTGGTTTCACCACGCACGTTGACTCTTGCGGACGTTGTCGGGCAGGAATTGGCCTTACGGTCTTTTTCGCGAGCCCGTGTTTGGGGTCCTCGGGGAAGCGTTGCCTGGTTGGAATCGGATCGCATACAAGCAGTGGCGATCGACCGGGCGGCGCTCGATCGCATGCTTGCGCTACGGGCGGAGGAAAGTGGAGCACATTTGTGGCTCGGTGTGCGGGCGGAGTCATTTGAGCGTGTTCGTGGTGGGTTGCAAATTACGGCGGTCAACGGTAAGGGACGGGAGAAATTGCGTACGTCGCTCGTCATTGGCGCAGATGGCGTTCATTCGAAAGTGGCGCGCTGGTTCGACGGACGCGATCAGGGAGAGCTTCTCCCCGCCATGAAATTAGACGTTTGTTTTGATGATGCCAGCACGAACGAGATCGAGATTTTCGTCGGCAATACGATCGCACCGGGTTGGTTTGGCTGGGTGATCCCTTTGGGGAATGGACAGGCACGTCTCGGTCTCGGTGCCCGGGGTGGTGGTCTGCGTAGACGATTTCGCACTTTCCTCGAGTTGGTCCGGGATCGTTTCGGGCGCTTCGAAATGCTCGAGCAGCGCGGTTGGCTGATTCCGGTCCGACCCTCGAAACACATCGCCTTTGACCATGCTCTGTTGGTGGGGGACGCCGCTCGGCAGGCCAAGCCGTCGTCGGGCGGTGGGATTTACATGGGTATGCGGGCGGGGGTGTTGGCGGCCGAGGCAGCCTTGGAAGCGCTCGAGGTGGGCAATGTTGGCTACCAAACCCTTCACCGCTACGAGCAAGCCTGGCTTCAGGAGGAGGGCGAGGAGCTGAGATACAACCACTGGCTGCGCTCCATCTACAATCGTATGAACGATGCAGAGATCGACCACCTTGTGGCGCTTTGCGACCGACCATGGGCGCGCACGCTGATCCGTCGTTTGGGAGACGTCGATTTTGCATCGCGGCTGTTCAAGCCCTTGCATAAGGCGCTGGAGACGATCGCGCCGCGTTTGCTGACAAAGCTGAGCGATCGTCTACATAGTGAAGGCAGTGCCTCGATGGAGGACGAGTTTTCCACGTTACAGTTGGATCCGCAGTCGATATTCAAAGGGCGACTGATGTGAGCGAGGTGAGACCAGTTCGATGGTATGACACTGTAGCATCGACCACTGCCATGAAGTCCCTCCTCGCCCGCCTCAAAGACCGGATGTTGCTCAACGCCGGTTATTTGTTCGCGATTTCGGTCGTCGGGGCCGTGGCCGGCTTCTTCTTCTGGACCCTGGCTGCGCGTATGTACGACACGCAGCAGGTTGGGCTGGCTTCTTCCGTGATCTCCATCGTGCAATTGCTGGCCAGCGTCGCCACTCTGGGTTTGGGTGTCGGCCTGGTGCGCTTCCTTCCCACGAGCGATGCTCCCGATCGAGTGTTGAACGTGGCTTTTTCACTGACGACGTTGGTGGCTCTGCTGAGCGGTAGTGTCTTTTTATTCGGCATCAACAGTTGGTCACCGACCCTTCAAGTGCTCGTGACGAAGCCCGGTTACACTGTGGGGTTCCTGGCATTCCTGATCGTGGCGGGAGTCGGTACGCCAATTCAGATGGCTTACCTGGCTCGTCGTGACGCGAAATATGCCTTCTGGCAGGTTCTCTTCTTGAACGGCATCCGTCTCACGTTGGTCGTAGCGTTGGTGGGATTCGGCGCGGTGGGGATTGTAGCGGCGCTGGCGATCGGGATGGCGTTCGCGGATGGACTGGGTTTGCTGATCTTTTTACCGCGCCTGGAGCGGGGCTATCGACTACGCCTGGACTGGTCGAAGCAGTTGTTGCGACAATTTATGCCTTATTCGGTCGGCAATTACACTGCCGACCTGCTCTACCGGTTACCTTTCTTGCTGGTGACGCCATTGACCTTGGAATTGCTTGGATCGGAGGCGAGCGCACATGTATACATCGCCTGGATGATCGGATCGCTCATCGCTAGCCCTGCCGTGGCATTGTCGCAATCTGCGTTCGCGGAAGGCTCCAACGCACCATCAAATTTACGCTCCATCCTTTCGCGAGCAGGGGGCTATGCAATGGGGGTCACGATCCCGTTGGCATTGGTTGCTGGTGTGGGGGCATCTTTGATTTTAAGAATCTTCGGACCGAGCTATTCAAATGAATCGGCGACTTTGCTGCGTTGGTTGGCCCTGGCGGCGCCATTGATGGCCCTTGTCAACCTATATTTCTCGGCGCTTCGTGTGCAGAGGCGAGTGGGTGAAATGGTGCTTCTCGCAGGACTGGTTGCCGGCGTTACCCTGGCCTACCCCTTTCTCGTTGCAGACACCCTGCAATTGAGTACGATGGGGATCGGTTGGTTCATCGCGCAAATTCTTGTAGCCGTCATCGCCTTCGGAAATGGTTTGTTCACGAAGATGCGGAGCAAGGGTGTTCACGAAGATAGTGCGCCGGCGTGGATCGAATCACGGATCAAGGACACTTCTGAGATCGTCGTGGCGATCCCATGTTACAACGAAGCTCCGTTCATCATGGACGTCGTCGAGAAGTCTCTGCGTTATGCTGACCAGGTCGTGGTGGTGGATGACGGTTCGACGGACGGGACAGCGGAAGTGGCGGAGGGTGCCGGGGCATTGGTGATTCGTCATCCGACAAATCTCGGCCCGGGTGCGGCCGCGCGCACATGTCTTGAAGTCGGACGGAGATCCAACGCCAGGGTGTTGGTGACCCTGGATGGGGACGGTCAGCATAATCCGGAGGAGATTCCCGATGTGGTTGAACCCATCTTGCGCGGTGAGGCAGACTTGGTTATCGGATCACGCTTTTTAGGTAAAGAAAATAACGTTGCGCGGTATCGCAAGTTTGGAATTGACGTCATCACGTATTTATATAACTTCGGTTCCCGGGTCAAGATCACCGATGGGCAGAGTTGTTTTCGAGCTTATGGGCGGCGGGCTTTGGAGAGCCTGCGTATAACCGAAGTTGGTTTTGGCTTCAGCGTGGAAACCTTGATACAGGCACGACGCATAGGTTTACGCATTCGGGAGGTTTCGATCTCTTGTGTCTACCATGAGGAAAGTCACTCGGCGAATCCTGTTGTGCACGGCGTGGGTGTGGCGCTGATGGTATTGAAGCATCGAGCTTTAGTAGGGTTGAATGCGATCCGTTGAAATGTCTTCAAGTGTGAGCGAGGCGAAGGTCGATCCCGGCTTCCAAGACAGTGACTCTCTCGTCGCGCAGACGTCTGTCATCATTGTCAACTTCAATGGTGGAGAGGATCTTATTACCTGCATTGCGAGTATCCGGAAGACCGAGCCGAAGGTGGAGGTCGTGCTTGTGGATAATGCCTCGCAGGATGGATCCTTCCAGCGCGCCTCGGCTCGTTTCCCCGGGATTGTTGGCGTGCAGAGCGGTGTTAATCTGGGATTCGGTGTGGGTAACAACCTGGGTGTGCAGCACGCTAGTCGCGAATTGCTCGTGTTTCTCAACCCCGATACGATAGCACAAGAGGGCTGGTTGGAAGCGATGGTGAGGCCGCTGGTGGAGGACGAAACCGTCGGTATGGTAACCCCCAAGGTATTGTTGAAGTCCGACTCGAGGCGGATCAATGTAGCTGGTTTGAATGTCCACCTTAGCGGCATCAGTACCTGCCGCGGCATGGGCGTGGCCGTGCAGGCTTTTGACGAGGTAGAAGAGGTGGCGTCTATCTCAGGGGTAGCTTTCGCTGTACGAAGGGAAGTATTTGATGTTCTGGGCGGATTCGATCCGGAGTTCTTCCTGTATATGGAGGATGTTGATCTCTCGTTACGCTGCTGGCTGTCGGGCTACCGTTGCCTGTACGTGCCGCACCCCTCCGCACTCCACGAGTACACCTTCCGGTTGGACCCCGAGAAGACCTTTCATATCGAAAAGGGGCGTTACCAAATTCTTCTGAAGTGCTTTACCGGTTGGACGCTGCTTGCGCTGCTGCCCACGCTGTTACTCGTAGAGATAATTACCTGGGGTTGGGTCGTGCTGCTGCGACCGCGGGCGGTGCTGCAGAAGCTCAAAGCCTATCTTTGGGTAATCAAGCACAGGATTGACGCCTACGCAAACAGGGACGTGGGATTGCAACCGGACAGGGCGGCATCGTCGATACTGCTCGACCGTTTGGGCGCCTCGCTGGATTTCAAGCAGCTTGCGGGACCGAGTTTGGCCCGGGCAGCCGCGTTTGTCTTCAACCCATTGCTGAAAGCCGCCGCAGTGTTCGCAAGAAGATTGGGTCGATGAATCAGTATTGCTCCTTGTTAGTTCGGTCTTTTTTGGGGAGGACTACTTGAAAATCGCGCACGTAACGGCAACCTTTCCTCCTTATTATGCAGGTACAGGATTAGTTGCGTATCACCAATCACGTGAACTTGCAGCTCGTGGGCACGAGGTTACCGTTTTTACATCAATTTTCTCCGCCAAAAGATCTGAGCCCGATCCTCCAGGTGTCATCGTGCGAAGATTGCGCCCGCTCATTCGTATCGGTAATGCCCCTTTTTTGCCCTCGCTATTAGGTCTTCGAGATTTCGATTTAATCCATCTGCATCATCCATTTATATTTGGTTCTGAAATGATTTATGCAACCTCGAGGTTACGAAATATCCCGTACGTACTTACACATCACAATGATCTTATCGGTGATGGATTAAGGACGTATCTTTTTGATGTATATTCAGCAATCTTCACCCCGCTTGTTTTTCATAGGGCGAGCAAATTTGCTGCAGTTTCCTTGGAGCATGCTAGACATAGCCGGCTGAATGATCTTTTCCAAAGCAGGTGGAATGACGTGATTGAAGTCTCGAATGGCGTTGACATTAGCTTATTTTGCCCAGAAGACAATGGCAGGAGCTTGCGCTCAAAGTTTGGAATTCCTGATGATGATCCAATTATTCTTTTTGTGGGGGTTCTTGATCGAGCACACCACTACAAAGGGCTAGATAAATTACTCGAGGCGTTCAGCCAATTGAATAGACCCAATAGTCATCTAATAGTTGTGGGCGATGGAGACCTTAAAGTTGATTTTCAAAGAAGAGTTCAGGACATGAGAATCGAAGACCGGACCTACTTTGCTGGATTGATTCCGAATCAAGAGCTTCCAGAATTCTACAGGGGTGCCGATGTGCTTGTGCAACCCTCATTAGTACCCGAATCGTTTGGGTTGTGTCTTGTCGAAAGCCTGGCTTGCGGGAAGCCAGTGATTGCCAGTGATTGGCCTGGAGTTCGGGCAGTTGTGAGCGATAAAGTTGATGGAATGCTTATTCGACCAGGAGACATCGGTGACTTGGTAAACAAAATACAGATGATTATCGATGATCCAGGCCTCAAGCAATATATGGGTCAGCAAGGGAGGCTTAAGGTTGAAGAGAAGTTTTCTTGGCCTAAAGTTGTTGATAGATTAGAAGCGATATATTTATACGTCGTTTAGTGGTTATCCTTGAAAATTTGCGTCCGTGAACAATACGAAGGTATAAGAGGACGATTCGAAATTTAGCCATACCTGAAAATTGTATCTGAGCGCTGCACCGAAAATCTAGAAGTATTACGTAGATGCTTCTTGGTATTAACAACGAGGTCAATTATTAATAGAGTTGATCAGGAGATTTAGGTATTAGCGATTGAATTGAAGAGGTCTAGTGAATCAGCGGTGAGTATTAAGAAGATGAGGATATGTCTTGTAGGTGATTATTCACCACAGTTAAATGAGGGCTACAAAAATATCGCACATTCCCTGTCATATGGCCTGGAAATCTACCATAAGGTGTTTCGACTGCACGTTGGGAAATTATTTAACATAAAAACCTGGGTTTCCCTCAAAGCATTCAGTCCTCAAGTAATTCACATCTTGTCTCAGCCGACAATTATGAGTCTATTATTACTCTTTTCCATTTCCTTTATCAATAGAAGGAATTACAAATTAATATCAGCGCTTAGGTTTGAGAGATTGAAATCAAACGATTTGTACGAAACGCTTTTCGGATTCGTGATTCGTATCGTACAACCTGACCTTGTTCTAGTTCAAAGTTCAGCCGCTGGTGTGCTTTTTAGCAATCAATGGAATTGCAATACCAATCAGCTCCCCAATGGAGTCGACCTCCAGAAGTTCTATCCGGTCACTGAAGAACAGAAACTCAGACTAAGAGGGAAGTATTGTCTTGATCCACAATCGCCAACGATCTTGCATGTTGGTCATCCAATACCGGAGAGAAATTTATCTTCATTGGAGCCTCTGATTGAGCATGGCTTCCAAGTAATAATGGTTGCAAGCAAGTACCTGCAGCCAACTGACGAATTTATTGAGGAACTTCGGGACAGAGGATTTGTCGTAATCGATACGTATTTACCGAATGTCGAAGAACTCTATCAGTTAGCAGACTGCTACATTTTCCCTGTGAATTCTGGCAATAGTATAAGCATGCCACTCTCTATTCTCGAGGCACTTGCATGTGATCTTCCAGTTGTATCGACAAGGTTTGATGCTATCCATGAAAGATTTGGTGAGGGAACTGGCATTTATTATATTGATTCAGAAATGGAGATTATAGATCAAGTAGAGAATGCTATTAAGGAAAGCTTATCGACTAGATCTTTGGTGGAAGGGCTTTCTTGGGAAGCTCTTGCAACGACCCTGAGTGAATTCTATCAAGAACTGGCCAACAAATGACTTATATCGCTGTCACAGGGGTAGACGGAACGGGCAAGACAACACTTGCCAAGGATCTTTGCTCTTATTTATCTGATCACGGGTACCCAGCAAGCTACGTATATGGACGGATTATCCCAGTCACTTCACGTTTCGTAATGTGGCTCGGAAGATCAATATTCCTGAGGAAGAGCTATCAATTGAATGACTATCTGGCTTATAGAAGGAAAACCAAAGAAACGCTTCTGAATCCACTTCTTGTTTTTCCATACTTGGTATCGATTTCGCTTGATTACTTCATTGAAATTTGGCTGAAATTATTGCCAAATATATTCTCCAGCAGGATCATAATCCTTGATAGGTATGTCTATGACACAATTGTTAGCGACATGGCTGCACATATTCAGATGGATGATGCTCGATTCAGCAAAATAGTTGACCTTTGGTTCAATTTCGTTCCGCGACCTGACAGAACCTACCTCATATGCGCACCTGAAGTCGTATCATTCTCAAGAAAAACTGATATCCCTCACATTGAATATCTAAGGGAACGAAATCATTGGTACAGACTCCTTGAAGACCGAGAAGAGGTTAGAGCGTTGGACGGCATGAAATCAATTGAGACAAACATCCACATTGTCATTGAGGATCTTTTGGAGATTGGACTTATCGAAGGGTAATACGTAGTGAAATTGCTTGTCCTTGGGATTGATGCGCTGGATAGGATTCTCCTTGGGCAATTCATTGATGAAATGCCTAATTTCGCCGGGTTGATTGATCAAGGTATTCTTCTTCCAGTAGTTTCAACCTTTCCACCAGATTCAGACACCGCTTGGGCAACCATATACACTGGAATGAACCCAGCGGAACATGGCATCGTACGATTTATCGACCCACTCGAAAAATCATACAAGATCCAGTATGAGCGGGTTGATAACACGGTGCTTCAAGGGAATACAATTTTCGATGTGCTGAACAAGAATGAAATCCGCGCACACGCGATTTTCCCTCACTTATGTTATCCGGTTTGGGATACAGGAGGCATTCTTGTCAGCAGAGCGACTGATATGTTGGATGTCCAAGCAAATCCTCCGGAAGTTTTAGACATGTATCCGAACGCGTCAATAATAGCGGGCGTTCGTGGTTTTCCTGATCGATCCCGAGGAGGGATGAAATCATTCATCGAGCGACACAAAAGGCAGGCTTTCGCAGATGCTGAATTCGCGATAAACGTCATGCAGAATTTTGAGTGGGATCTTGTGTTTGTTTATTGGTCCACACTGGATGCAATCAGCCACTTCTTTTGGAGTCATCACGACAAGGATGATCCACTATATGATCCTGGTAATGAGTTCGAAGATACCATCAGATCCGCGTATGGGTGGTTTGATATTCTTCTTGGCCGTTTCCTGGAAGAGGTTGACGATCACACTTCGATTATTGTGATGAGTGACCATGGTCATGGTGGTCGCCCAGCAACGTTAGTGAATGTTAACGAGATGCTTCGCAAGATCGGACTATTGATTGCCCATAATCCAGACGAGAGCTTACAGGTTTCGTTTGTTGAATTTATAAAAAGAACTGGTATGAAGGCTGTCAGTGCGTTTGGGCTGGCTAAGCTGGCGGGGAAGGTCCTGCGGGTTGCTCCTGGAATCATGAAATTCTATACTCGTCCCCAAATCATTGACTGGAACAACACTGTTGCATATGTCTCAGACATGTCCGGCATAAAGGCATACACTTATGGTGGTGTATGTATCAATAGAGGAACCTTATCAGGCATCGAATACGAAAGAATTCGGGATCGAATAATCGATTATTTACCATCGGTGTGTAAACACCCTGAAGACGGCACTCGTTTGATAAAGCTGATTGCCCGACGAGAAGATGTTTACAGGGGTGTCAATATTGGAGAATACCCTGACATCGTTCTTGAATTCGAATATGGGTACGGATTAGGCTGGGAGGTGTTTAGTCCATTATTTGTGAATGCGATCTCGCATAAAATCGTGCCTGGTAGTCACCGCGGGGACACAGGCGTCTTTATATCTCAAGACAGCAAATGGGCTGAAGGGAAAGAAGTGAATTTATTAAGCCTTAAAAGCCTTGTCCTTCATCATTTTGGGATAGCCGCATAGCGATCCTCCCATAATAAGAAAGGGTCGTTCATGAATACTATGGCAGAACTCTGTTGTTGACATCTTCAGTGCAGATTTCGGGAGTCCAAAGAATAGTTAAATGACCATCCTTGGAAATAAAGATCTCCGTAAAGGTGCTGTACCTTTCTTCCTTACAATCGTAGTATCTTTTCTTTTTGGGTTATTTCTAAGCCAAAGACGTGTAATCGATCCTTTCCTTTACTATGATCTCGCGTTCGTTAAATCTTTCCTTGGCGAAAGCCTTCCAACCATTCCTTCTACCGGACCATTAAGCTCGCTATCACTAGCCCCAGGGCGAATATATCTCCTCTTAGCTCTCTCAAGTAGTCTCGGGATGGATTCTGAGGTCTTGGGGTTTTTACCGATTGGATCGTTATTAATCGCTGCTTCATTTTTTATTCTGATGAATGAGATAACTGGTGCTCCTTGGGTATCTGCTCTCGCGACAATGTACTTATGTCTAAATCTCTCACATGCCACTGCAATTTATAGTGTTTTTGCTTACGCTTTTGCCCTTCCTATATTCTTTGCTTTCGTGTTATACGCGGACAAATATTCAAAGAGCCGTTCTGTCAAATCCTTTCTTATTCTGTTTTTATTGTTTGTAGCGTTGAATACTATCCACTATACAGTTGCGAGCTGGGCGATTTTCTTTCTGTCTGGTCTTTTCATGATAAGGTATCTTCAAAATTTTCGATTAAACAAGGCCGTATCGGGTTCCATACAAGGACTTCTACTTTCGTCACTTATCCTCATCATCGTATTTCTTGGATTCAATCAGGCTCTCTATAATGCCTATATCCCGCATATAAATCCACAAACGCTCCAAAGCGCTTATGAAAGGTTCTTGTCCTACATCACCCTCAGTCCAAACCTTAATACTTCACCTTACGCGTACATAAGGCCTTCATCGATAAACCTGATTAGTACATCCACCCTTCTAATTATCGTAGTTACTGCGATAGCTGGTTTTCTTTTTGAATGTTATCGGATTCTTATACAGAGAAAGGGTTGGGATATTCTCGATGATGAGGTGATCTTGCTAATGACATTTATCCTTGTTGGTGTTGCGGATGTTGTCATTTACAGTTTTCGTGGAAGCATAAGCACAAAATCAATATCGATCCTCTTCCCTATATCGGCCTTCATATTTCTAAAACGCTTAGGCAAGAGCTGGGTTATGCTCATGTTCTCTTTTTGTCTCTTGATCTCTTCTATTACCAAAATATTTATCTTTGAGAATGAGAGCTATGTGATTCGAGGGAATGGAACAAGAATAGAGGACGTTCAAAAAAGTATGAACTGGCTGAAGGAGTATGAATCTGACGAACGATTTAATATCCTTGCTGATCTTAATTTGTATGGGAAATATTTACTTCTTTCAGGGAAAAATGAAACACCACTTCTTGAAGCATTATCGCAAGAGAATTATGGTGCTTTAATTGGTAGCAAGGTTCAAGTTGATGCACCGATTTCAGCAGATCTAGTCGCGATTGATCTAAATTCACATCAGCCAGCTCTCGGTTTTGTGTGGTCTGGTTTCAAACCTATCGTAGAATTCACTGAGAGAATTCGCTCAAATCCGAAGAATTCAATACTCTATGATGACGGGGACATCCTGATTGGGGGTTACTCATCATTAGGCGATTGAAGATCCGAGGTCGGGCTCGATTTATATTCTTCTTCATGCTTTTCCTTCTCGCTTTGCAAACGTATCTTGTATTCGCGGGTGTCGAATCGGGTGTGAGAGCAGGAGTAGGGGTGATAATCTATGCTTTTATGCCTGGATATTTAATCCTTTCAATACTATCCAATGACCAATCTGCGACGATGCGCAGCCTTGAGCTTGTTTCACTTTCTATACCTATCAGCATTGCGGTATCAACTATTATCTCTTTGATATCTAGTACGTTGTTGTATGGGTTTAATTCAATTCCACAAATCCTTATACTTGGGTTATTTAACGGGACCCTAATGGTTGTGGCCATTATCAAGTCTCAAGGCACGTTAGAATCGACAGCAATCCTGGCCTCGATCCTTATGACGCTTGTTGTCCTCGGTGTCGTTTTCGTTCATTCATCCATGTCTTCTGAGGGGAAGCAAGACCACATAAGTATGTATGTTTTGCCTAAAGACGGTAACGGGACAGGGAATGGAATTATTGTGTCCACTGATGAAGTCTTTGAAGTAGATATCGGAGTTGAGCACGCGATTGGAGAGTCCGGGGATTTTGTCGTCAGGTCCAATGTTTTTCCAGACAGGAAGTTGGGGATAGGGAGTGGAGCACGATCAATTTTCTCATATGAGGTTAGCTTACCTTCTCCTGGGCTTTATGTGCTTGAATGGTATCTCATGGATGGCGAGAGTCGCATTCGCTCTGTTAACCTATGGCTAAGCGTTGGTGAGGGACGATAGAAGCTCAAAAGGATAGGTTGCTAAGCTCACTCAAAGTTTGAACCAGGATACATCCCTACATATAGGAGTAGGCGGAGGTTATCTTGGAATGAGCACATACAGCCGAAGGGATTTGTTTTAGGGCTTGTATGCTTACTTTTGGGCAACTTGCTCTTGGGCAGAAATCCTCATCATGCGCATAGTTATCGCAATAACAAGTTGATAAACCAAGCACAACACAACTTCAAGAAAGGAATTTAAGCAGATCCTTCTATTTTGACTCAATCCATGGAAAGGATGAAGATCTCGGCACAAATTCAAGGGCACCTTGGAGGACCCTGGTCTCAATGAGATCATGTTGAGCCCAGGAGATAGAGTATTCTTGAAATCAAGGTCAGAGTGGAACTCTGAAACGCTACTTCTTAGAGCAGGTGTAAGCTATGAATCGTAAGGAGAAAGCCCTCGACTGATAAATAATGGAAACAACAAGGCAGATCGCATTGTTGGAGAAGAAATCAATTCGCTCCATGTCAGCAATATTGAATTGTCGAATGGTCTTGATAGATGTGCTCTATTCACTGATTGCTCAAATGTGGTGATTAAAGATTGTGTCATGCGTAGTGCTGGGAACGATTGCTGTATCTTTCTAAATGGATGTAGGGGTGCGGAAATTCTCGGGGGAGAGTATTTCGCTCCATACCAGCGGCAAAGGAGTACGTTAGTAAGCTGCATTTTAATCGCCGATGGGGGTGAAGGGTTCCTCATCGATAGTGCGCAAATCCATGGAAGTCCATCCGCGGGCATAACAATTCACAATCACGGTTCAACAGATCCTTATGGGAAAACAGATATCCAGACCGGAATTGTGATCAAGGATGTGAGTTCCTATAACAATGGGCTAGCGGGTATGAATATTATGGCGCAGGATAAATCTGCGCCTACTAAGATACGTATTCATAATTCTTAACTTAATTCAAACCTTGCTGGACTCAGGATTCATAGAACAGACAACAGTGCAGGCTAGCCAAATGGAGAGATCGTAATAGATCCATGCAAGATACTGGACAACTATTCATTCGGAGTGTATCTACAAGGTGATGGGAAAGAACTTTCTCGCAGTCTTTTAGCTGGTAATACCCAGCAGAACTTCAGCGCTGGTGCCGTAGACGTCAAATTGACCTATACACCTTTTTCACTGCTCCAAGCGAACCAATTTGGGCACTATTTGTATCTGGGAATCGAACAGACAATATCATCAAGAACTCTGTGTGTTGGTACTCAATCCGGCTAAATAATTTGGAACGGATGAAGGGGTTACCAAGAATCTGATAATTAACTACAACGTCTACTACTTTCCGGACCATTCATCACAACGAAGATGGATGTGGGATCGTATTGCATTTAGTTTTGATAAGTGCAGGGGGATAACAGGGCAAGATGCCCATTCATTTATTGTGTTTGAAGCAGTATTCGTGGATCCAATCAACGGTGATGCCACTATATTGGAGAACGCGTCTGTTAAAGATAAGGCTATTGATACAGGTCGCGAATAACTAGGGACCGCTCCTGATATAAGTCACTCCGATGAATAGTAATCAAAACAAATTTTGACGAAACCCCAATAGAGCTTCCTTATCCTCAGACCAGGAATTGTCAATCTAATTAATATTCCCTCGATTGTGGGGGAATGGTTTATCTTTTGTCTATTAGCTTCATTCTTGAAGTTTGAGAGGTGAATAAATATCAGAGGCGACCTGCACAGGGTGGGGCCTCACGCTTCCAATCTCTACACTGAGGTGTTCTGGCGTCCGGCAATCGATACATGCAGGCGAGATGAAATTCGGGTACACATGACCGAGCGCTTCCCTCACTCCATAGGACCGCTACCGGATCGCTCATCGTGTCTAGAGCGGATCAGGTACTGTTCGTTGCCCAGATCGCGCATCGCCTGTTGCCAAAAGGGGGCTCCATCCTGTAGGATTGCTCCTGCTCATGGCGAACAAAAAAGTCCGGTCTCGATTCAAGCCCTCACACGCGGCCGCGGCGGCGTACCTTCTCATCATCTCTCTTGCGGAATCCCTCACTGTGTTCGCCGACGCGCGCTACGGGTTTTGGGTCCACTTGATCGTCTTTACGGCGATGGTCTTCCTGGGCATGATGGACCGCAGCCGACCGCAGTCCCGGTTATGGCTCACCTTGGCCTTGGCCCCGCTGATCCGCATGGTCAGCCTGGCCACACCGCTGGCCGGTTTTCGCCTCTTGTACTGGTACCTGCTGACCGGCGTGCCGATCTTCTTCGCCGCTTTTGCCGTTGTGCGCTATCTACGGCTTCCGCGCCAACGCTTAGCACTGCAAATGCAATTATCGCCCGGCCAGCTCCTCGTCGGTGCCTCGGGACTTGCGCTGGGCTACGTCGAATACCTCATCCTGCGCCCGCAGCCGCTCATCCCCGAATGGAACGCCGTTTACGCGATAGAGGCGTTGCTCATCCTGACCGTCTTCACCGGGTTGGTTGAGGAGATCGTCTTCCGCGGGTTGATGCAGCACACCGCGGAATGGGTGCTTGGAAAAACCGGCGTCGTGTACATCGCCCTCATTTTCTCTGTACTTCACTTGGGGTATCGATCGATCGCGGATATGCTCTTCGTCTTTGCAGTGGCCCTGTATTTTGGATTCTATGTGCGACGGACTCGGTCCATTCTGGGTGTCACCCTGGCACATGGCTTGACGAATGTGGCGTTGTTTTTGATATTCCCCTTCCTGCTCGGTCCCACACCTGCCGCCGGGGAAGATGTCTATAGGGGTGTGCTCTCGCCTCCTCTCCCAACCCCAACTGTCACGCCGACGCCTTTCCGTCCCTATACACCTACCCCGTTCCTACCCGACCAACCCACGCCCATCGAATCCGTCACGCCCTCCCCTGAGACGAGCCTGCAGTTTGACACACAAGCGGTCGGTTTCTTAAAAAGTAATACGATTAGGACACCTGCGTTGGCCACTCGGACGTTGTACCTGAGGGTGTCTGATGTTCAATGTGGAGTTGATAACCCAGGGTACGCAGGGTGGTCGGGGCGATCATTATTGGTGCGTCATAGCGGTCCCCAGTTAATCTTTGTAAAGCGTACCCCTGTACGTCCCCGTAGCGACTGGCGCTTTAATTAAATATATGCGAATTTAATAGGTAGGCTCACCTTGATAGGGCCATGTGAGCTGTCTGTGAAGGACAATACGATATCGTATTGAACCTAGCATGACCGTCTTTCGCCCCTAATTGTGGAGGCGACCTATGGATCGCAAGACTAGATTTCTACTCGTTGTTCTGGCAGGTTTGATCTTGGCCATCTGCCTGGTGGGAGCTTACGCGGTGTGGAGAACGATGCAGACACCGCTTGGTCCACCGCTGGCGGTGTCCACGACACGCGAAGCGCCCGAGTCGACAGTGGTTATTTCCGCGGATACTGTGTGCGGTCAGAGCGAGCCGATGCTGGTCCTCGTACTTCTGACGCAACGAGAGCACCTTGAGCCCTCACGTCAGGCGCTCGCCTTGCGGCTCGTGAAAGTCGATTTCGTCAATCGTACGGTAGCGTCGGTCTATTTTCCGAAGGAGCTCAGGGTAACAATTGATTCGCTGGGAGATGTTGGTTTTAGAGACATTCGCCTGGACGAAGTGTACCGCCTCGGTATGGAACTCCAAAATGATGATCTATTGCTGGCTACCAGCCTCGTTGCGCAGGCGCTATCCGATACATTCGGCGTACAACCCGACCACTACTTCACGCTCGACCTCACTCGCCTGGCGGAGATGATCGACGCCGTCGGTGGGGTCGATGTGCAAATATTGTCCGAGTACGATGCCACGGCAATTGGGCTGCCCCACTTCCAGGTGGGTGAAATGCACATGCCGGGTGAG
>WVZH01000491.1:20456-24154 GCA_011772595.1 Anaerolineales bacterium | reverse complement strand
CGAGCAGGTGACCTTCAACGGAGTCGATAGCGATTTGGTGCGTACCGAACCGGATGGCTCTCTCGCGCCGCATGTGGAGGAGATCATCAGTTTGCTAATCGAAACGTTCGGTGAGCTCTAATTAAATTACTCACTGTGAGACCGAGTCGGTGGTTATATTTTCGGGCTCAGCCATAATCTCCAGGCTGACGTTCCTCACGAGAACATTGTCACGATGTACGAAACCGCCTTCTCGTCCAGTTAATCCCTTTTGAACCGATATATAAGAATCTTTTAGTTGTTTTTTGGAAGACTTCCCTCAGCGACCCGGAAGCTTCAAGCTTCCGGGTCGGATTATCTCTATCCTGCCGCTCTATGGTTTCCCTTTCGGAGACTACTCGTGGTATTCCCAATTCTGATGAATGGCGATCCCAGCTGGAATCCACCCTCATCCTAACTTACTCTCTCAAGGGAGAAGGGACAGGCTGGACTCCCGTGCCCGACCATCTGCGAATGAGGTCGCTTTGAGTGGACGCAGCGGCCCTTCGACTTCGCTCACCTGTGCCTGCGCCACAGGTGCAGGCAGGACAGGCGTGGGAGCCGCTGCTCCTATTTAGGAGGCCGGGCTCCCACGCCCGGCTTCATATCTGTCAGGGATTATGTTGTGGAAGGCAATGCACCTTCTGCCTGAATATGAAGATCTGTGTAGGGGCGCACGACCGTGCGCCCCTACTACGGCTACAAACCCGGAAGCTCGAAGCTTCCGTGTCTCCCTATTCGAAAATGCGTATGCGCTTGTCCGCAGCGCCTGCGGCGAACCAACTTCCATCGGGGGAAAAAGCCATACCGTTTACGACCTTGGTGCTGATGGGAAGTTCCTCCTGCAAGGTCCAATCTTTCAGCGACCAGAATTGTACAAGACTCTCAAGGCTGAGTGCGACAATTTTCTCGTCTGGGGAAAAGACCAGGCCGCGAACGCCATTTTTATCGGATTCGAGTGTGCGAACTACATCCCAGTTGGAGGTATCCCACAGTTTGATCGTCCCTTCGTAGCCCAGAGAGACAAGGTATCGACCGCCTTCGATGAATGTAAGTGACATGACGGCAGTTTGGTGCCCTGAGAGCGTTCTCACGGATTCGCCTGCGGGCAATGACCAGAGTGAGATATCATCCCCAAGCCCGGAGACTGCAAGCATCTTCCCATCTGGGGAGAACGCGATCGCTGCAAGATTTTTCTTGCTCGCAGTAATTCCGACGACTTCTTCACCCTCGAGCGTCCAGACCATCGCACGACCGCTATATGAAGCGGCGCCGACCCATTTCCCGTCCGGAGAGATTTGCACGGCCGAAACGGTCTTTTTGCGATCTTCTAGATTGTGCAATTCTTCCCCGTCTGGGAACGACCATAGCTTTACTGTGTTGTCTGAAGATCCTGTCGCGAGCTTTGCCTCATCAGGGGAAAGGGAGAAGCTGTTGACGCTATTGGTGTGTCCTTCGAAAGTTTTCAGCAGCTTCCAATCTGGTACCGACCACAACTTGATCACATTGTCCATGCCTGCAGAAATAAGCGTCTTGCTGTCGCGGGTAAAGGACAGTCCCAACACGTAGCTCGTGTGGGCTTCGAAGCTGGTTTTCTCATTAATGTCGTGCCTTCCTTATCTTGGGATAAGATGATAAGTCCCGAAGCAATTAGATTAGTTATGGCATAATTATCTAGATTATATCGGAGGATATAACGATGAGACGCCCAGTCCATTTTGAAATCTTGGCCGACGATCCTGGAAAAATAGCCGACTTTTATAAATCCGTCTTCAATTGGGAAATCGCTTCTTGGGAAGGTGGTGAAGAAGCCTATCTGTTAGTCACCACAGGACCAGAGGACGTGCCGGGAATAAATGGGGGGATCATGGGGCGCAGTTTCCAACAGGCGGTCATCAATACCATCGAAGTCGAATCACTGGAGGAGATGCTGAAGGTGGTGGATCAAGCCGGCGGTAAGACGGTGTTTGGTCCGAACGAGATCCCTGGCGTTGGAATACACGCCTACTGCGCGGATCCTGAAGGCAATTTGTTTGGCATGATGCAACCGGCTGAGGAGATGGGATAGCTCGTTATTCCGAGTGGGAAGTGTGGGCGTTCTCGTTGATGGCGGTACTGCTGCATCGCGAGGTTCACGCATATCACGTGTGATCGTTCCACCACACGGTACGAAAAAGGAACGAATAAAACCGGTCAGGAAGGATTCCCTGACCGGTGACATCTTTAAGCACTTTGTTGTCTGCGTCCAATCATTCCAGTTCGAACACCCAAGTCGCGAAAAGGGCGGACAGATCGCACTGACAGGTCTCCTCCCCGAGTTGACGGAATCCGTCGCTTGTACCCAGGCCCCATTTGTTGGTCTCGTAATAGGATCGCAAGAAAGTGTCGAAGGTCTCCTGACCCATTTCTTCAGCTAGTGCCTCGATAAACAGCGGACCACGCCCGTAGACGATGGCGCCGTAAGCCTGTGGATCGTAGTCAGCGGTTGGCAATCCAATGGGTATATCCGCCCGTTCGACTCGATCCCAACGCCCTAGCCAAGATTGTCGGAATCCTTCCGCATTCCGCTCGCCGTAGCGATCAACATAATAGAGCCATGTAGCGTATTGCGTGGGGGCTTCGTCCACCCAGGGTTCGTCCACCTGGTCGTTGCCGACGACGTTGTAAAACCACTGATGTGCCACCTCATGGGCGAGGGTCGACTCGAGTATGACTTGAGCCGGCAGTCCTGATATCACTGTGTCGGGATCGTAGAGATCGATATTAATAGCGATCACCCCGGGGTACTCCATCCCCAGAGCTTGCATGGGAATGCTGACGATGTCTAATTCGGAGTAGGGGAAGGCTCCCAGACGTCGGTTGAATCCTTCAAGTGATTTTGCAACGATTTGCAGCGCCAATGTCGATCCCTCGCTATATTCCGGAAAGGTGTAACTATTGATTTGAGTCTCTCCAAAGGTGCTGCTGGTGGTTTCAAATTGATCGCTGGCGACGAGGTAGAAATCCCTTGCCGGTCCGATTGCGAAAGTCAACTCCTGGAATCCTTCCTTCTCCTTGCGATCGACTTGTGGCCCAGAGGCGATCAACGTCAAATGGCCGGGAGCCGTCACCCGTACGAGATAAAAGCTGGCGTCTAAATAGGTGAGGTCTCCATGTGTGGGTGGGATTTCGACGTTCCAGCCCTCGTCGTCGTACACGGGAATGAGGGGATAGAATTCCTGCATCGTGAGGAAGTTATCAAAAGAACCGAAGAGACCGTAATTGCCTGCCATCTCGGTCGGTAGTTCGACCGAGAACTGCATTTCGAATTCGATCTTCGCACNNTTTCCGTCAACCTTGGTCTCAGACACCGACGCCACGCCACCAGTGAGATTCGGATAAAGCCTGAAGAAAACCTCATCAAGTGCTTGGTCTTCCCGATTCGTATAGTAAACCTGTTGCCACCCCTCCAGATGCAGAAGGTCTTCGGCGATGCGTAGATCGATGCGATAGAAAGTGGCGTTCTTCAACTCCTCCAAGACTGCCTCTTCTTGAGCAATCAAGCCAGTTGCGAAGATGCCGCGATCATCGACCGCCGTGTCGAATGGAGGTTGCTCGGTGGGGCTCGGTGTGGCTTCGCCTGGCGCGGGTGTTTTTTGAACGTTAAGTCGACAGGCCGTGAGCGAGGAGATGGACAAGAG
>WVZH01000491.1:15874-20440 GCA_011772595.1 Anaerolineales bacterium | reverse complement strand
GCGATTGGTTCAAGAGTGCTTCATACACCTCACAATTTTATAGTGGAGTTGGAAGGTGTAGGGTGCGACGGTTTCCCGTCCTTTGATCACCTCTCCTACACTACTCCTCCGCATGCAGATTTGTTCACGCTATCCGAGGTCCTAGCCGGGCTACGATGCTTACTGGTTGATCAGTGCAGCCAGATAACGCCGTGCGGAGAACGGTTGTCCGGAAAGTAGGTTTTGGGCGTGGAACATGCGAGCGACAGCGCGTACGATGAGAGCGGCAGTGAGCGCCAGCAGCACTGCGCCGAGAAGCGGATGCCAAAACGGCATACCTCCGACCGTTAATCTCATAACCATCACCACGGGCGCTGTGAGCGGGAACAAGCTCAATACGGTTGCGAGAGGGCCGTGTGGGGCCTCGAGGCCTATGGGAGTGACGGCGATGAAATAGCCAACGAACAATGGCAGCATGACGAACCAGCTGGCCGATGTGACCGCCTTCGTATCAGGCACCAAGGCTCCCGCGCCAGCCATCAAGGTCGCGTATATTGCGTATCCGAGAAGGAAGTACACCAGTCCCCAGGTCAGAATGGAAGTCGGAACTTCGAAGCCTGGTGGCAGGTTGAGTATGTTGCCGCCTGTCGATAGCAGGGAATAGCCGGTTCCTATCCAGACGATGGTTTGAAGCATCCCTGCAATACCCAATCCTGCGATCTTTCCTGCGAGTAGTTGTTGTGGGCTGATCGACGCCATGAGGATCTCCATCACCTGATTCTGTTTCTCACTGCTCAAGCCGCGAATGAGCAAACCGGAACCGGTGCTGAGAAAGACGAAAAACAGGATCACGACGATGAAGGGAAGCATACGGACCAAAGCGTAGGACTTGCATGCGTAACCGGGTGAGGAACAATCGTCTTCACCCGGTGCGCTTTGTCCCTGTTGAGGTGCCAGATTGGTGATCTGCAAATCCATCGGGTGCAAAACCTTGTTTGTTAGGGTCTCGTCGGCGCCAAGCAAGTTGTACAGCATGGTTCGCTGGATGATCCATTCCTGACCGCCGGAGGAGCTTGGCCCGTAATTTGGGATGATGTAGATCAACTCACCGGATTCGATGAAATCCTCAGGGACAATGTAGTACGAGGAGATTTCACCGGCAGTCTGAGCTGCCTGTGCGCTCTCTTTGTCCGCAAAGGCAACAAGGATTCCTGCAGGGAGATCGTCGGGGATCTCCGTGATCCAGCCACTGTGATCTACATACCCTTCGACTGCCAGATCGCCCGTGCCGGCAGGAGAGGACGGGGCAGTGCTGTCGTCGGGCTCGCTTTTAATAACGGACACCACTGTAAAGACCAACACCGCAAGAAGCGGTACACCGAACGCCATTAGTAGAAACGAGCGACGCGTGAGCGTAGTGGTCAACTCGTAGCGCATGACGAGGAGGATGTTTCTCATGACGAATGCCCTTCAATGGCTGCAACTTTTCTCCAACTCAGAATCTCGGATAACTTCAAGCGCTGTCCATAGCGCAACATCCCCAGACGAAACGTTCGTGCTCCCAGCCAAATAGCCCCGAGGGCGCAGAGCACTTGAACGACCATCGTGATCGCGATTTGCCAAACCGGGATCACGGAGAACATGCTGCGCATGCCCACGGTGAGGAGCGATGTGAATGGGAGCAGGCTAAACAAGATCGGCAATGGGCTGTTTGGCTTTTCGATGAGGATGACGACTAGATAGAGCGGCAGCATGTAGAGCATGAAAAACACAGCGCTCACGGATTGACCCTCCTGGGCTTCGGTGAGAGTCGAACCGATAGTGAACTTCATTCCGGCTGCAAACACGTACGAGGGGACGGCGATAACGAGCACTTTGAGGATACTCACCCAAGGCACCGTCATGTTCTGTAGCCATTCGACGTCAAGCAATTCTCCTCCGATGAAGACCGCAAGGGCTCCAACGACGACCCAGGTGACAAGCTGCGTGAGGCTGATGGCGATGATGCCCAGAACCTTACCGGCCACAATCTGTGCCGGTGATGCGGAGGTCGTTAGGACCTCCATCATGCGATTTTCTTTTTCTTCCACCACCCCGCCCATCAGATACCCGGAACTCATCATCAACAAGAACATGAAGGCGAAGCTAATGATGAGGGGCAGGAAAGATGACAGCTTCGGTCCTCCTGCTGGTATCTCGATAATCCCGTCTGGCGAGCGAATGGAAAGATCGATTCCCACTGCGGCTCGGCGGGCGATTTCAGGGGGATAATCCGCTAACAGATTAATCTGCAAGAAATCGTAGAATTGTCTTGTGGCGTTCTCCCCAGGCTTCTTGAGGTATACCAATTCGACCTCTCCAGTTTCATCGTAATCACTAGAGAGCACATAATACGCCTGTATTTCTTTCGACGAGAGCGCCTGGCGAGCCTCGTTCTCGTTCTTGAAGGGGAGAAAGCTGACATCTCGGCTTGGTCGATCCTCAGGGGACGGGAGCGGATCAACAAGAAGACCTGCGTGATCGACATAGCCCACGGGTGCGTTGTTGTTCTCCAAGGCGTTGATGATCAACCCCAAGCCGATGTTAAGGCCGAATATCAGCGGTACACTCAGGAGTGCGAGGATGAAACTCTTTTTAAAGACGTTGCGCTGATATTCGTTCTTGGCGATGAGCCAGAGTTTCTTCATGATCGCTCGTCTCCTTCCTCGACGACCTTGATGAATATTTCATCGAGTGAGGGGACGGCGATCTCGAATTTCTCCAGGGTAACGTTATGTGTGAGTAGAGCTTGCAGGACTTGTTGTGGGCTTGTGCCTTCTGCGAGCGCAAGTTTGAGGGCGTTGTTGTGGTGACTCATCGATTCGATACCAGCGATACTCGGTATTTCTCCGCTGGAGCGAATGAGCACGGCATTCCCAGAAAAACGACGGCGGATTTCATCTAAACCTCCGTAAAGGACATCCCGCCCCTCGTCGATGAGCACAATGCGGTCGCAGAGCTCCTCGACCTGATGCATCTGATGCGTCGACATGAGAATGGTCGTCCCCTGGCCGCGCATTTCACGGATCACATCCTTGACCAGTTGCGTATTGATCGGGTCCAAGGCGGTGAACGGCTCGTCGATGATGACCAATTCTGGCTGGTGCAGGATGGTGTTGATGATCTGCGCCTTTTGCTGCATGCCCTTGCTGAGTTCTTTGACCTTCTTCTTTTTGTGCTGGGCAAGGTCGAAGCGTTGTAGATATTTCTCAAGACGTGCCCGCACTTCAACTGTGGTTAACCCTTTGAGTGTTCCTAGATAAATCAGACAACGCTCGAGGGGCACATCCTGGTACAGCCCGCGCTCCTCTGGCATGTACCCGATCTGGTCTTTCTTTTCCTCGGTCATTGGTCCGCCTAGGATGGACACCGAGCCATGATCCGGTTTGAAGAGGTCGAGTAACATGCGGATCGTGGTGGTCTTTCCGGCGCCATTCGGACCGAGCAGGCCAAAGATCTCCCCTCGCTTCACGGCGAAGGAAACGTCGACCACAGCTTGTGCGGCTCCGAAGGATTTTGCTACGTGAGAAATTTCGATGATGTTCATTTCATTCTACCTTTGTTACCGACTCGTGCAGGTTTGGAGAGGAGTTGGTCTTCAGGCTGAAATAATTGCAACATGATCCCCGCTATTCACGCATGTATTATTGTTTGGCATTTGGGTCAATTCCTGGCGCAAGGCTGACATTAGGTCACTAGTATGCCGATTGTTCGCGAGTGAAAGAGGAAAATATGCTCCCCTTCCTGCGATCAGGGGAGGAGGGGGGCGCAACTTGTTGCGCCCCCTCGACCCTAGGAAGGAGAAGAAGATAGACATTGACTATTTTGAATACATTACCTCGACATGTGAGCCCAACGAACTTAGCGAAGGGTATCCTTAGATTGCTCTCTTTTATGTGGCCATTCTTTCAACCGACAACAGCGGCATGCCCAGATCACGAATCTTTGTGATTACTTTGTGCAATTCGTCTTGATCGGAGACTCTCCCCATCAAGCAACTCTCGCCACTGGGCTCCAAAGTGATCTCGAAATCTTCGAACCAACCGGCCCATGTGCCCTCGAGATGACCCTTCACTCGTATCATATAGAGGCCTGGCTCTTCAAACATACTTTCCCGATTCAATGTGAGCCTCCGGAGGGGCGCCGTAGATTGTAGGTATTATCGGGACCACCGGTTGTCAATTGCCGTAAGTGTATACAAGCGAGAGTGGATAGGTCATCCCCTAATTGGGGGATTTGGATAGGGGATTCGCTGAGGGGGGTGACAGGTCGTGCTCGAGAATTCGCGGTTAACTTTCAATTTTCTTCAGAGAAAGGATTGGAAATCCGCTCTGGCGGATTTTGGTGATTAGACCGTGCAGGGCTGTTTGATCGGCGATGATCCCTGTCATTACGCTCACATCTCCATCCTGCTCCAATGAAAATCCTTCAAACCAATCCAACTGTTCATGCTCAATCCGCCCCTTGAGCCTGATCTCGAAGCACGCTGGCTTGTCAAATTCACGGCTGTGACTCAACGTGAACCTCCAAAATGGTTGTAAGACTTGT
>WVZH01000491.1:0-15780 GCA_011772595.1 Anaerolineales bacterium | reverse complement strand
GCTTTCTTGGAGGAAGCACCATGGTACGAACACCCTCTACAATGCTGGCGCTTGGGACACGAGCGCCCGATTTCAACCTTCCAGATGTGATTTCCGGTGAGGTGATATCTTTGGAGACCTTCGCTTCGAACAAAGCTTTGCTGGTCATGTTCCTCTGCCGACATTGTCCATACGTGAAGCATGTTGAAGATGAGTTAGCCAGGATCGGTTGTGAATACGCTGATAAGGATATCGGTATCGTCGCGATCAGCTCAAACGACGCCGACGCCTATCCCGAGGATGCCCCCGACAGCCTGAAGGAGATGGCGGAAACGTTAGGATTCGAATTCCCTTACTGCTATGATGAAACCCAGGAGACTGCTAAGGCCTACACCGCGGCATGTACACCGGATTTCTTCCTGTTCGACGAAGCGCGAGCTCTAGTTTACCGCGGCCAACTGGACGGCAGCCGACCCGGAAATGACGTTCCTGTCACCGGGGAGGACCTGCGGGCTGCGATCGAAGCGGTTTTAGCAGACCGGCCAGTTGAACCGGACCAAATGCCAAGCCTGGGTTGCAACATCAAATGGAAAGTGGGGAACGAACCAGCCTATTTTGGTTGATGCGTTCGCTAGGATCAGTGTGACCGACACCTATTCCAAAGTAATCATGAAAGCGTAAATGCGTTATTCGATCGGTGAACGGATCCAGCGGTCTTTCTCGAAGCTGCAAGGCGCATCGGAGTTTCACAGGAAAACTGCGTAGCCGTGTAAGATGCACCGGCAGGTGTACAGGCGACGAAGCGGGCGGGCATGCGCTGCATCGCGCTGACGACAACGCATTCGGCCGAGCATCTAACCGCAGCGGACTTGGTCTTCGATAAATTGGATGCGCTTTCTGAAGAGACATTTAAACGCTTGATATTTGATCAGGACTTCTAAGTTTGCGAGCGTTGCGGGGGTTCAAGCGCGTAAGTGCGGTTCTGGTCAGTGTTTAGAAAAACAAGGCTTCCATAAACTCGTCGCGGAATCGCGGGTGGGTTGTCAGTTCGATGTATTGCACGCGTTCCGCAATCTGATCTGCCACGTCACGCTGCGGTTCCGAGACCAACATCCTCAGTGCCCCCATACCGGAGGCGTTGCCCACCTGGTGAAACTTGGCGTTCGGGAGGTCGGGGAACATGCCGGTACGGATGGCGCTTTCCACGTTGAGGTAGGTTCCAAAAGCTCCGGCGACGATGAAGTCCTGCACCGCTTCGTAGTGGACATCCATTTCCTGGAGAAGGATCTCGATCCCGGCGCGTATGGCACCTTTGGCGAGCTGGATCTCGTTCACATCCGACCGGGTGAGGACGATGTCACGGTCGTGTCCCGTCTCTGCAGCGGGCACGAGGAGAAATTCATCTTGCTTTGATGCGCTGCGAACATGTGCATGTCCCTGCAGCAATCCNNATACCGGAGCCACAGATCCCAACAGGTGGCTGAGATCCGATCGTGAAAGTGAGCACCTGATCGTCCGCGATCTGAACTCTTTCGATGGCACCAGGTGCGGCTCTCATCCCATCGCGGATGTGCGCGCCCTCGAACGCCGGTCCGGAGGCGCAGGAACAAGATAACAAACGCCCCTCTGTTGCGAGTGTGATCTCGGTGTTGGTCCCGATGTCGAGAGCCACTGTCGTGCGCTCTGTCTTCCAAACATCGGTGGCGAGTAACATAGCGACGTGATCGGCGCCCACGAAGCCGGCGATGTTGGGCGGAAGGTAGACGTAGGTGCCCGGAGCCAATGCGAGGCCGAGTTCAGCCGCACGAACGTCCATGGAACCGGCCACGGCGGGAATGTACGGTGAAAGTCCTAGTTGGCGTACAGGTAACCCCGCGAAGAGGTGGTGCATGGCAGTGTTACCCACGACGACGGCGTCGACGATCTGTTCCGCTGAGGCGCCGACTTCGTGGCACAGACTTTGGAGCATCTCGTTGAGCGTCTCCATGAGCCTCGATTGTAAGATCCTACGTCCGTCTGCTTCCCGGTCGGTGAATGCGATGCGAGTCACCACGTCCTCACCGAAGCCCACCTGAGGGTTCATCGCGCCGATTCTTGCGAGCGTGTTTCCGCTCGACAGCTCAACCAGATATCCAGCCAGTTTTGTTGTACCGACGTCNNCCAAGAATGTAAGCGCATTTGCTCGGCGAGATGGCGCCAAAGCTCGAGTCCCGCGGAAGGTGTCGGGACACCTTGTTCGATTAGGGCCTCGAATAGACGTTCGTCGTCCGATCTTTGATCGAGTAAAGTGGGCGGATTGAGTTGCACATCCACGGGAACGACGGCGGGCTCGGGAGGTTCGTCGTATGCTTGTCCCTCAAGCTGCAGGCGCTGAGGGGTTGCGAGCGAGGTGGGTGGGATATCCACTTTAATGTCGCTGTGGACTTCGGTTTGACATGCCAGGCGCAGGCCACTGGCGAGCGCCTGCTCATCGATGGTTTCGTTCTCTTCTTGGGTAGGAGGGGAGACAACTCCGGAGACGACGCGTACCAGGCAACTGTCACAAGATCCCATTCCCCCACACAGGGACACAATCTGGACCCCAGCCTCCTGAGCAGCGGATAGGATCGTCGTATTGGGTGAGATCTTGATCCGCCGTCCGATCGGCTGGAAGTCGATGGTGAAGGTTTCGGGTTTATCCGCTGACTTCTTGGGCATAATGATCCTGGTAGCGACAGGTTTCCCGCATGCTGCAATACGCACAGGCGGTTTCGACGATGGCTAGATCGTGACCTTCGCCGACGACGAAGGAAAGCGTCTTCTTTGGGCGCATGATCGAGGAAGGGGCCAGAGAAACCCCGATCTCGGAGGCGTCCAAGATGCTGAAGATCTGTGCTTGTCCCTCCTCTAATGGCCAGCCGATCATCCCCGGGCTCAGAGGGATGGTGGTTTGCATGCCTTTAGCTTCCGCTTGCTGCTCAAATTGGTAGCAAGCGGCGTTGGCCAGCACTTCAACCGCGGCCGAACCGTATCCATCGAGCGCCAACCCATAGGGTGGATCTTCCGCCAGCACTTTCGAGACAGCGTTTTCGAGTCTTTCNNAGGAGAAAGCCGTGCAAAACTGCGTCACCCATCAGACGCAGTTGTTCGTGGCGAAGTTCGAGGATGTCCATCCGTTGGTAGAGCACCGCAGGTTGAATGAGTGCTGCACCCTCTTCAAGCGCGCGTTCCGCGAATGGTATCAGTTGCGGGCTGCGTGAACGAACGGTCTTGGGTTCCGCGCCTTGTCCTCGCAGGACTTGATCCACCTCGATCTCAAGATGCCATTTGCGTCGAACGACCATTTCGCATGCCTGACCTGGAAGCGGGGGGTCACTCAGTTTGGATTCGCAGCGTAGCGTCGATTGTTGCAAGGCAATCAAGACCCTGCCATACAAGAAGGGCTGTACTTTCGCTTCGACCCCTACCCACTCGTTTCCTATCGTTACCAATCGGACGATCTGTTCCATCCATTGCCTTGGAAACAGCTTAACCTTACTCCATCTGACCCAGTTTAGGGAAGGTCTGATCGAAGCGCTTTGGATCTCTTGGGGTGAGGCCACATCACGAGCGTTTGTCCGGGAATGCTGAGGTTGGGGATCAACATTGCGTCGATTGTAGTCAGGGGCGTCTTCGCAGAGAAAAGACGCCCCATTCTTTCGTGCGTGCTGAAATCTTCCTCCCTATCTTCCGACCCCTCCTCGGCGCCATTCGACGAGATACCAGATCGCCACGATGGAGGGTATGAGCGGGACGAGGTAGCTCCAGAACCGCTCCCGGCCGATGGTGCCCTCGAGGGATATAACGATGCCCACGAGTAGCAGCAAGATACCGGGTACGAGTGGCCATCTCTTACTGTCGATGGTTTCTTCAGGGCTCGTGGTGATAAAGATGGCCAAGAAGGCGAGCCCCAGGCCGAATAGGAGCAAGGTGGCACCATAGGGTGCGAGCGTTTCGAGGGACAATCCCCAGAAACTTAGGCCGAAACCAGCAAGCACCCAACCGGTGATGAGCGTGATCGCCTCCCGCACCCAATTGATGAAGTGGAGTATGAGGAAGACAACACCGATGAGGAACAATGTCAGGCCTGGGTGAAGAAGGTTTGGCGCGATGAGCTGGATGAGGCTTGCCGCAGCGAGGACGATGATAATCAAGACCGGCAACGGAGAACTCGAGCTTCGTTCTGTCATTTTTCAACTCCTTTCCATCGAACGTCAGCGTTTATCAGGTCCGTCAAACCGCGAGTTCTGATCATCTGAATGACACATGTGGCGTCATAATAATCTGTTCCATGAATGCCCAGCTACTCTGAAGAGACAGTGATCTCGCCGACATCCACGATGGGGGGGTCATCGTCCCAAATGGTGATCCAGTCGTTCTCCCATACGGTGAATGTGTCTGTAATGATGATGCCGGTGTAGGTCTGTCCTCGGGGAACGTCGTGCAAGGAGAAAGCGCCATCTTCGTCCGTGATTGAGGAGGTCTGGATCATCTCTGAAGGCATGTTTTCGTCGATGAATTCCTCCCCTGTTACCCCTGGAACGAGGAGGCTAAAGACCGCGCCCGCGATCCCCTCGCCGGTGTTAGCGTCCACGACACGCCCTTTGATGGTGACAAAAAACCATTCAGGAAGGATCGGGGGCACTGAGGCGCCGTCGAAGAGGGCTTGAAGGACATAAGGTTCCTCAAGACTGTAACCTTTATATGGAACAACAGCGATGTAGAATGTCCCGGCTTCCCAAGGGGTATGGGCGATAGCTTCGGTAGATGTTTCTCCCTCAGACTCACCCGCCGACCACAAATCATCATTGTAGAGATATAGGAGATATAGGTCGTAATCGACATCTTCCGCGATGTCGGTCAGGAAGATATGGATGGGCTCCGAGGTCTGTGTTTCGAAGTAATAGAAGTCGATGTCGTTCTGGTGAAGGAAAGCAGTATAGGTGATCCCTGCTTCCAGGGGACCGTATGCCGAGTCCTGATCATCATTGGGCTCGTAGAGCGCAGCGTCGACGATGCGTTGCGGGGGCTGGGTGATCAGATAAACGACAAGGTTTGTGGGTCGCAGACGACTGATCCTTCCCGCGGTCCTATCATCGGAGGTTACAAAGGTTGGCACCCCGACGAGAAAGCCTCGATCATCGACCGCCGTCCCACCGCTGTTGCCTGGGGAGATTTCAGCGTCGGATTTTATCCAAACCCTTTCCAATGACCCTTTCCCAAGGTCATCGGTCTCGAATCCGCTCACTGTGCCTTTCGTAAAAGTGAGCGTTTCACCCCCAACCCCTGGGAAACCAAACACGTGAATGTTTGCACCTAGCTCGAGGTTATCTGAGTCGCCCCGAGGCGCAAAGGGCAAGCGGAGGAGTCCAGGTTCGATCTCATTACCGTCGATATCGGAGGTTACTTGTATCAAGGCGAGGTCAAGGACGTTGCTGATCTCGATGGGTTCTGCGTAATAGGAGGGAATTGGAGGCTGATCGGTTCGCCTGGTCAGGCTAACGACCAGGGCATCAGCGCCCGTGACAATGTGGGCGTTGGTGAGAATAATACCGTTAGCGGATAGTAGTGTGCCTGAGCCGGACCAGCCTGTTATCAACTCTCCTTCTTCTGTGATTAATGCCTCGATGAAAACGGAGGATAAAGCCAAGGATTGAATCTGCTCGGTTGTGAGCTTTGGAAGAGGTGTTGCCGTCGGGGTAGCTTTGGGCGCCTTGGTAGGCTTTGGAGTGGAAGGAGTTGGACTCGCTTGGCCGCAGCCCGCCAAGAACAGGGCCATCAGCAGGGTTATCAGTCCGAATGCCCGACGCATGGTAACCTCCTTTCGAGCCTCTACTCAAATGTGACACTGCTGAGAAGAGCCTGCAGGGTCTTCATCTCTTCGGAGAATAAATCCGCAGGCGCGACGAATGTGAACACAAACAGCGTGTCGCGGTGAACATTGAGCACGTCAACTCCCTTTACAACTACAGGTATGGCGAGTTGGCTGCCACTATCAACAGGAGTATCGATGTAGACATATGTAATCTCGACGGCCTCCAGATTTGCAAGCGTACGCTCCTGGATGCTCAAGACGCGAAAACCTGTGAGCTGTTCCCCCTTTTCCACGGTGTAGGGTGTGATGAGTTCGCGAATGGAGGTGTCACCATCCTGAGGAAGATCTCTAGTCGTGACCCACAATGCGACTTTGAAAGGACCCTCGCTACGAAGATTTCGGATCGTGAGCAGGGTCTCTTTCTCGTCGAAGCTCGTCCATGATGCAGGGTATGTGAGAGAAAGTCGGCCATCCCGGCTTGAGTAGGGAACGCGAGCGCCCTCCACGGTTCCCTTTAGGATCCAACCGCCGACTAAGGCGACGACAAATAGGCCGATGACCATGGCGTCGTAGCGCAGAGATTGCTCCCAGGGAGTATCCAGTTCATACGCGTGAGGACTGGGTTCTACAACCCCAACGTCGGTCAAAGAAGGGCGTTCCGCTCGGCGCATCATGACGAAGAGAATGGTCAGTGTAAGCACGACGAAGCCAAACGCCATGAGCATGGCGTTTAGAGGGTTGTAGGCTAGACCTCGGACGGTGATTTCTTGGCGCAGATGGGTGAAGACGCCGTTGGATACGGCCGCCAGGCCAAGGCCTGCAGGTACCCACCATATAGGCCTTCGCCCATACTTCGCGCCTGCCAGAAAGTAGCCCGGGATTGCTGCGAAGCCGGCGTGGGCCAAGGCGGTTACGACCATGTGCATACTGCCAACCAAGAGAAGGACGCCTTTGCTGGATATGACATACTCAACGTTATGCACAGTGGCGTAGCCGAGGCCGGCGGCGATACCAAAAATCATACCGTCGATCCGAGAACGAAAATCTGTTGTTGGGAATACGGTGTAGCGAATGGCCATGAACTTGAGGAATTCCTGAGTAAATCCCATGATCAAGATCAATCCCAGTAGCTTCAACCAGGGATTTCCGTGTAACCATGTTTGGATATGGAACAATTGGTTGATCAACGGTAATCCGGCGCCACTGGCCAACAATCCGCTGAAGAGGAGCACTCGCCAAACCGTTCTCTTGGGTTCTAGAGACTTGCGGTTCTGCTGGAAGAAAAAGATAAACCAGAGAAAGGCCGGCACAAGCGCTAATAGCACACCGATGACCAGCAGTGTCGGTCCTCGGAATTCTGGCTGTGGGATCCATCCCATGATGAGGACAAAGAGGATTAAGCCAACCAATGAAGCCAACCCCGACCGCCAGAAGCTCTTTTGAGTCACATCGTTCATGGGAGCATCCTCTCTAATCTTCGCTCGCCCTACGCCTCAGGACTCTTTGCCAGGATGCTCTGCTCATCTTGAGGCATTCTCTAGCTGGAACCGTGCTTCTTGCATTGCGTTTCGCACGATCTCGATCCTTTGAATCTCATCGTTTATCGGAAAATCACTCCCTGAGTTTCATGCGTAACGACCAGATCGCTTTAGATTTCATTCCTGATGTCGTGGGCGGCCCACACGCGCACGCGTGTCGCATGGTTGACCGTGATTAAATTCGATATAAGGTCTGAAGAATGCACCGCCTGACGATCTTCTTGGATCGGATTAACTATAAGGCGGAGATGTTATTCCAATGTCGTGGGCGCTGTTATTAATGCATCCTCCGGCAACGCTTTCGAGCGGAAATTGCGTCCGGGGATGCGGGGCAAGTTTTTGCTATTTAGTGAGAAAACCAACCTCGTCCAAGGTCGGACCTTGAAGGAAGATGAATTTGCCCTGCCCCCCACCACACCGAGGCAAAGTGAAATTCTGTTACCAATTCTATTGTACACAAAAAGTCATATGGTTTTAATCATAACTCGTGTTGCTACGTTTCTCTCACAGAAATAGGCACACAAGCGGATTGGAAATAAACAAGGGGCTTGTACGGCAGGCAGACAAACGCACACCCCGCCAACTTTCATCTCACAATGTATGCAAGCGACACATTCAATAAGGTTACTCGGCTTTGGGTCGGAAGTGTTGAATATCTAAAATTGATCCCTCGCGCTTGTTTTTCGGCTTGAAGACGGCCTCGACGGCCATGCCCATGCTGATGTCTTCAGGATCGACGTCACCCAAACGATGGACGATGCCGCCGTCACCCATGCGTATCAAGGCCACGATTTCGGGCTCTTCGCGTGCGCTCCCGTCCAGATTCTCGTATAGCAGTGTGTAAGTGTGGACTTCACCAGACGTGCCCGCGTCGAGCCACTCGTCCAATTCATCCATGCAGCGTTCGCAGAATTGTCGCGCTGGCACATATATGATCTCACAGGTTGCGCAGCGCGAGCCGTAGATCTTACCTTCCTCCTTGATGGCCCGAAAGAAGCGCTCTCCGGCCAATCCGAAAGTGTAACGACTGCTGACGGGAAGTGTGCCGAGCCAGGTCTCTGGAGCTTGAGGATCTCGTTCCAGTGGGCTCATGATCCTTCCTCCTCCATCGGTTTGAAGTAGAGGATATCGGTGATGGCGCCCTCGCGCTCTTCCTCGGGCTTCCAGACGGCTTGTACTCGCATACCGATATACACTGTTTCGGGTTTCACATCGCCGAGCTTATGCATGATGCCGTGCAGCGGAGACGCGCCGTCGATTTCGACGACTGCGGGGATCTCTGGTTCTTTGATGCGCTTCACGTCCCACGTGACATAGCACAGCGAGAATGTGTTCACGGTGCCCGTGTCCTTTAAAGGTTCGTATCGATCCATCGGTTGGAAGCACAACTCACAAACGGTACGTGGCGGGATGACTGTACGTTTACAGGTTTCACAATAGGCGCCTAAAAGGATCCCTTTCTTCAACGCTGCGAGGTAGCTGCCGATGGCGATTCCTGTATCCCAGGCGAATTGTCCATTCATTTCGTCGTGTAAGAAGAGGACCTTGCCGTCGGCGAAGTCTTTTTCACGAAGCGGTGTGCCGGGAAATGTCTTGATCTTCGATGTCATTTTCGACGGCTCCTTTCAGGGATTGATCCCCATGATGACCACGGTCCCGACTTGCATCAGATCGCCCCAGGCCTGAGCCAGACCACGCTCGGGTTGGCCCGGGACCTGCCGATCACCTGCTTCCCCTCGCAGTTGCCAATAGAGCTCGGCGATCTTCATCAGACCAGCGGCAGCGATGGGATTGCCAACCCCCAACAATCCTCCTGACGGACAAACTGGCATGTTCCCATCCCGCTGGGAGGTTCCGTCGATCGCCAGTTGGGGCGCTTGGCCACGATCGGCGAGCAATAAACCTTCCAGATGGTGGCATTCTTTGTAGTCGAAGGGATCGTAAGGCTCGACGATATGAATCTCTTTGCGTGGCTCCTGGACCCCTGCCATCTCGTAGGCCATGCGGGCGGCGTTTTCCACGTATTGCGGATAGGCCAGATCACGATTGGCCCAATAAGCCGTATCCAGGTTCCATCCGACACCCTGAATCCACACTGGTTTATCGGTCAATCGTTTAGCCACGTGCTCAGCGGCGAGTACAACCGTGACGGCGCCGTCGCTCACCGGGCTGACGTCGAGCCGGTTTACTGGCCATGCAAGCATCTCCGAGTTGAGCACGTCTTCAACCGTGATGTCGGGATCTCCTAAAAGGGCGCAGGGGTGATTTGCGGCGTTACGCTTGTTCTTCACGGCCACATGGGCGATGTCCTCCTTGGAGAGGCCGTAAGTCTGCATGTAGCGGTTCATCTCGAGAGCGAAAATCCAAAGTAAGTTCGGTTTCAGTGCGCGCTCGGTGGTGTGATCGAAGATGGTCAGGAAAGCGGCCTGTGCGTGAGGATAGTAGCTGGACATCTTCTCCTCGCATACGACGAGGACGAGGTCAAAGAGGCCTGAGGCGACATGGTACCAGCCTTGAATGGCTGCGAAGACCCCCGTACCGCCACCCACGTAGGAACGCATGTAGGGCTTACCCCAGGCGCCAGCGCCATCGCTCAGATACTCGGCTTTCATGTGCACACCGTCGAAGGAGTCAGGAGCGGTGCCCATGCAGACCGCATCAATGTCGTCGATCGTCAGTTCGCAGGAATTCAGGGCCATGCGCGTCGCCTGCCAGGCGAGCTCCTTGGGGGTTTCCTGCGCACGGCGCATGAACTTCGTCATCCCGGCTCCAACAACCGCGACTTTTCTCATTCCCATGATTGCACCCTCCTCAATTGCTCATGATGACCACAGCGCCGCTCGTGGTGGGTACACCGCGCCATGATTGTGCCAAGCCGACTTTGATACCCTCTAGTTGACGCTCGCCGGCTTCCTGGCGCAATTGCAACACGACCTCAAGGGCTCGCGCCAACCCACTGGCGTCGAGAAGATCGCCCATCCCCAGGCTGCCGCCAGAGACATTGACCGGCAGCTCGCCGTCAGGCGCTGTGGCGCCTTGTTCCGTGAACGTGCCAGCCTGCCCTGTATTGCAGAATCCCAGTGCTTCCAGATGTAGCAATTCCTTGTAGGCATAGGTATCGTCCACCTCGGCGAAATCAATCGCCTGACGGGGTTGGTTGATGCCAGCTTGCTTGTAAGCCATCTCGGCGGCCACTCGGATATAGGGCGCCTCGCCCCATGCTCGGCTTTCGAGCGAGGCGGCACCGTTGCACCACCCAGCGCCGCGGATCCAAATCGGTTTATCGCTCAATTCTCGCGCCCGCTTCTCAGAAGCCAGGACCATAACGACGGCGCCATCTGCATGCTCGGCGGCCTCGCGTTTACCGAGCGGCCAAGCCAACGGTGGGCCAGAGAGCACATCGTCAAGTGTGAGATCCGCTCCGTAAGGCGCATAAGGATTGCGCAATGCGTTGCGCCGATTCTTGACCACTACGGCAGCGCATTGTTCGTGCGTAGTCTCAGTGTCAAAAAGGAAACGGTTCATCTCCAACCCGGCGATGAAGTCGGTGTTGAGGCGTAAAGGGCGATTGAGAACAGGGTCTTGAGCGTACGCCGTCACCTCTGGTAGCGTGTGCACGTTGGAGGCCTTGCTGTGTCCTTCCACTATGACGATCTCGGCGATGCCCGTGCGAATGAGCATATAGCCCGTGGCCAGACCATGAAGTCCATCGCCCCCGATGGTATGTACGGGCTTCAAGACCGCGCCGAGTTGATCCGGCACGTATTCGTCGAAGATGCTGGTGCCCTCCATAAAATCCTCGGCAACGGTGATGAAGCTATCCACGTCTGCCCTGGGATCGACGCCGGCGTTGGTATAAGCATTCACCGCCGCCTCATACATAAGTTCTTTATACGAAACTTCCGGCGTGACGGGCTTGTAGCCAGCCCATCCTACACCGATAATCGCGACACGTTCACTCATTGATGATCTCCTTGATTTCAAACACATGGTTACGCATTTGGTAGGCAGTTGGTCCTAATGCATAGACGTATCCGAAGCGAGTATCTCGTATGCAAGAAAATTTTCCCTAGAGCTTGTCTTCGCCCGGAGGCGTGATGGTCGAGTTTACAAGATCATTTTCAGCGATTCGTGCACGCGGCATGTGGCAGACGTTAAGCAGGTTAGGGATGTGCATAGAGTCTCTGATTTGATGGCCATGGAAGAACAGCGAAGTCATTGTATGACCGTTGGCTCCTGAGATCAACCTCGCTTTGCCCTGCAGAGCGGATGACATAAAGCACATTTCGAAGGAGCATTTGTGGTTACAAATGAGATGGATGAGTTTCTTACCATCGATCATGTAGGCGCGAAGCATACCATTTGTTTTATTAACACCGGCTCTGGCCTTATGTGGATGTTTTGCCTATACTCCCTCAGTAATCTCTGGAATTGACAGTCGTAATCGAGTTATGCTAGGGCAGGATCATAAAGTCTAGAACCGCTCCACTTTGAGATAGCTTCCCTGCTCCAAGCTATGCTCCATTCTTCAATAGGTGTAGTTTTCATTCGCTGGTTGAACGCTCATTTCAGTAGTCAGTGTCCTGTTTCAATAGGACAAACGAAGACTGCTTGATTGGCTTCGACTGATTTCTAGATGGGCGTTTAACCTGTTCAAGTGGGTTCGGGGATAAATGGTGGGATAACGTCTTACGAGATGGTTGCATAACAGGATATGTATAGATTGTGAATAGGCTAGCGAGCTTCCGAGACAGCGACCCAAGACGAACTTGGGGACACAGCTGTGTGCATAAGCACAAGAGGAAAGTTATTGGAAAGTAATATTGAGACGAGAGTGAAGAGACTCCAACGGAGACGAGCCCGGTACGATGGATCCGCTGAAGGAAGCCTATGTTTTTAGTTGTCGAGGTAGGAATTCGCGCAGTCCATACTTGTAAGCAGGTCGTGCAGCCGACGCTCATTGGGATCTATATTGCCTATAGGTGAGGTCAAATTATGAAATGCCCTGACTGTGGACATATCTCGGATACGGCGCTCCTCAGGTGTAACTCGTGTGGTGAGGCGTTCACCAGGGACGAACTCGAGACGCTGGAACATCTCGATTTCCTGCTAGCCTGGCTGGACGAAAGAGCCACTAGTCTGGGGATGGCAATGTATAACCGGCTTCGAAGCGAGGCCGTGAGTCAGCACGAAGCATTGCGGAAATCGCTCGATCTCGCACCACACCTGGCTCCTACAGAGGAAATACCGGCTGTCGTACCTGAGATCGCAGTTGCACCGGAGGAGGCTAGACAAATTCGCTTCTTGGGAGCGGTTATGAATTGCTTGCAGGATTGGGTTGCCTCGGGAGCGCTCAGCGTTGAGACGAGCCTCGCCTTGCACGATCACTTATCGGAGCAAGCTGCCACTTTGAGGGCCCAGCTTCCCGACCCATACATGGTGTTCGATGAGCCCGAAGAGCATCTCATTCTTAGCTTTGCGATCAAGCAATTGCCTCTCTGGAAAAAGGAGCTGAACTTCGCTCGCAAGGAGGGGCAGAGACTTTTCGACATGCTATACAAGAAACGCGCCGACCTTCCACTCCCTGCAGTTGAAGCGCCGACGCCGCGCGATGTTTTAGAAGCTGATGAAGTTGCGATCGTGAAACCGATTTCTGAAGCTGTGGTGATCCCTGAGCCAGCCCCACGTCCAGCATTCAAGCTGCCAAAACTGGAATGGGCGAAATGGTGGGAGCGAGCATGGGGTCTGGTGGTTTCAGGCGCGTTGTTGCGCGGGTTGCTCTATCTGGGAGCGTTCATGATCGTAGTCTCGGCTGCCGTCCTGGTCATTCGCTATTGGGATGTCTTCCCACCCATGCTTCAGTTGCTCTTCATCGCCGCCGTGCCTACCGTATTCTTCCTAGCGGGTTGGCTGGTACGCACCCGTCTCAAGCTGCCAGTGGCAGGTGGTGTGTTGACGGATGTGGGTGCGCTCTTGGTGGCCGTGGACTTCGCGGCCGTGTATCAATTCGGTGGGCTCGCTGGACGTGTGGACCTGACTGTCTACTGGCTGGGTGCCTCTCTGGTCTGTACGCTGATCTATGCGTTGGGCGCCCGGCAACTGAAGACGGAATTCTTCGGATATATCACGCTTCTTGGTGGGATGAGTGCGCTCCTGGCATTTACACGCTTACTGCGCCTGCCGCTCGAATGGCAGATTGTTGCCGTTTCAGCCTCTGCGCCGGCTATGGTTGAGGGCGCAGCACGACTCGATAAAATCGCAGATCCGTGGGACCGCTTGGCGTGCGCAGCCAGGCGAATGGCGCAGTTGGTGCTCCCGATAAGTATCGCACTTGTGCTGTTCGTTCCAGGTAGAGTGGCGTTGGGCCAGACAGCCACATTCGTCTTTGCATCGCTCGGTTTTGGATTGCTGGCGTGGCGCTTCCCCAAAGTCCTATACGCGCATGCTGCCGTGTGGACTTCAATCGGTGCCTTCGCATTCATATTTAGGTTGATTCGGCTGCCGTATGCGTGGTATGCGACGACCATAGGCGCCTTATCCATCCTCTATCTCCTTGTACGTCAAGGTGCGTCACGACGATGGCCTGAAGAATCGGAGTGGGGGGAAAATATTCTCCTGGCAACGCGCTACGCTCAATGGGCGTTACTCGGTATCACCGTCCTTACCGGATTCGTGAGCATATTTGCAGACCGCTGGGCCGGCGTCTTCGCATTGGCGCTGTCGTCGCTCGTGCTTGGATGGAACGCCTACATCGACGACCGGCCAAGCCTGGTTCTGTTGAGCGGTGGGTTGTTTATTGTGCCGTTCTCGCTGGCGCTTGATCGTTTGTTTTTCGACTTCGAGGTGCTCCAATCTGGTGCTTGGCTGATGGTAGGCTGGGTCGGGCTNNCGTTGATCCAAGATCGCGATCGTCTCCCAGGGATCTCGAATTACCTGGCTAAGCTGCCGGAGTGGCTTGAGACCACGATCTTCCTCTGGCCGGTGGGGATATTGGTGCCTTTGTGGCTCTCTGTCGCCTGGATGGGAAGCGTTTTCAAACCCACATGGCTGGGCACGGCGCTTGCGGCCCTCGGTCTCGTTTACGTTGGCTTAGGCGAGGTGTTGCGGCGGCGCAAGGCGGAATATCGATTACCTGCGCATGTTCTCGCCTATGTGCTGGCAGTGAGTGGGATCCTCGTGGCGTTCGGAGAGCGGTGGGCGTTGTTGACCACTCTATATCTCGTGGTCGCTATCTTTGCTGCTTTGGCAGTTCTCTATCGCCGTGTATACGAAACGGCCGTCACTGTGATGCTCTTCGTCTGGCCTTTCCAATTGTCCTTGGAACTTTCACCGGTGACAGCCCACGCATACTCCCTTGCGTACGCGTTGTTGGCGAGCTTGGTTTATATCCCTATTGCACTCCGGTTGGATCGGCTCCGTAGAAGGCTGGCCTTACCGGCGTATATATGCGGTTACGCCATGGCGGTCTTTGCCGTGGGGGCCTCGCTGCTCGGACGATTTGGCGTCTATGAATTGGACGTCCCTTGGGTGGGTGCAGTGACGCCGCTCATCGCCTCGGGATTGTTTGTTTTAAGCGCACATTGGTTCAAGCTGGCTCCCTTCGGTTGGGCGGCTGCCGTGACATTTCCCATCGCTTTTGGCCAAGCGCTCACGCTGTTCCGTGTCCCGCAGGTCTACGTTCCGGTGTCGTGGGTCGGGTTGGCATACGCGTATATGCTCATTGAACGCACGTTGGGGCGCAGAAGCGAAGTGCAAGCGACAGCATGGTATGAGATATTTCGTTGGCCGTTGCGTTTGGGTAACATCATTCTCGGCGGACTAGGACTTGCTCTGACATCCGCCGGCACAGCCACAGCTTTCTCCGGTATTCGGCTCGCCGACCCGCTACCACTGATCCTTGCACAAGTGCTTGCCGTCTGTCTCGCTGCGCTGGCTGCACACCTCTATCGCAACCGTTGGCCGATGTTTGCCGCAGCAGTCTTGATTTTCTTCCCCACCACGTGGTCGTGGATCAGATATGGGCCAGATCTCACCCAGGCTCAGTATGCATTGGTGTGGATGGGGTTGTCCGCCGTGCTTCTTGGGGCGGGGTTCGCGCTCGACAAGGCTAGGGTTCGCTTCGCCCACGGCCCCTACCTGGTCGGTTACGTCCTATGCTGCTTCGCACTCGTCTGGTCCGTGCAGGATCAACTTGTCAATCTGTATGCATTAGCTGCCTTCCTGATCCTGGCGGTCCTTTCGCAGGTGGCTGTGCACGCCAGGCGGCATCGCTCGTTTGATGATTTTGTCAAGTTTGTCTGGCGGCAAGCAGACACCGTGGCGCAGCGAGTGGCCAATAACGCATTTCTCTTCGTTGCCGTCTTTGGTTTGCCGGTATGGCTGACCCAACTGTTGAGCTACCACGAGGTCACGATCGCCTTGCGAGGGTTG
>WVZH01000307.1:238-1056 GCA_011772595.1 Anaerolineales bacterium | reverse complement strand
AGCGACGTTCGATCTTGCGCAAGGGCTTTCCGCTTCTGCTGCTCGGGTTGTTCGTGTTTCTCGTCTACACCTATTTTTTCGTGGGGTTCGGCGAGTTCACGAATATTCTGCTGCTCGTGGACCCGGTCGTCTACGCCTTGGCTTTTTTCACGTTCCTGCTGAGCATGACCTTTTACGCTTTGACGTGGTGGGATCTGTTGCGGGTGCTCTCCGTGACGACGACGTTTCGGAGGACGTTGCTGTTCACGTGGGTCGGCGCGTTCGTGGACCTGTTGATTCCCGCTGAATCGGTGAGCGGCGAAGTGTCCCGTGCGTATCTGATGCACAAGGATTCTCAAGGCGATACGGGGAAGATCGTGGCTTCAGTGGTGAGCCACCGCATTCTTTCCATGGCGACGACGTTGGGTGGCCTCATCGTAGGGTCCGTGGTCTTTATTGTGCAGTACGAGCCCTCGGGGTTGGTGGTCAGCTTCATTCTGGTTGTCGCGGTCGGCACGGCCCTCTCGCTTTTCCTGCTCGTGTACCTGAGCGTGAAGGAATCGGCGACCAAGCGAGCGGTCAACTGGGTGGTTCGTCTGATTAATCGTCTCTTTCAGAGGGCGGTTGAAAGGCACGCGGGTGAGCACGAAGGTGGCCAGGATGTTGCGGGAGTTTCATCGCGGCATCGCGATTCTGCGTGAACGCCCGCGCAAGCTGGTGGTGCCCGCCGGGTTTTCCTTGTTGGCGTGGTTTTTTGATCTGTCCGTCGCGTTTCTCGTGTTTCTGGCGCTTCCGCTTCCGGTGGAAGTTCGGTTTAGCGCCATCATCATTGTGTATTC
>WVZH01000307.1:0-149 GCA_011772595.1 Anaerolineales bacterium | reverse complement strand
GTCGGGGTGGTGGAGATTGTGATGGCGACGCTGTATCGGCTGTTGTTGCCCGGGGTTCCTCCGGCCACCATTGCGGCGGCGACGATTCTGATTCGGGCGTTGACGTTGTGGGCGAAGCTCATCATCAGCGGGGTGGCGGTGCAGTGGGT
>WVZH01000553.1 GCA_011772595.1 Anaerolineales bacterium | reverse complement strand
GTAGCGCAATTACACTTCTCTTCCTTATCGATGCGCATCAGCAGCGGCGGCAGCAGCAGGAAATCCACCATCAGGGCGAAGACAAGGGTGATGGCGGTGAGGACCCCCATGTCCGCGTTGATCTTGAAGCTGGAAAAGCCCAACACCGCGAAGCCGACTACCAGGATAAGCGTGGTCACCCAGAGGGCGGTGCCAACGTGGGAGAAGGTGAAACGGATGGATTCGTGGGTGTTAATGCAGTGCTCGTTTTTGGCACGATTGTATTTGCTGAGGATGTGTACCGTGTCATCCACGATAAGGCCCAGGCTTGTGGCTGTGATGACCGAGGCGATGATGCCCATCTCGCCGACGAAGATTGCCCACACCCCAAAGGTGATAGCCACAGGGAAGAAGTTCGAAACAAGGCTAACAAGGCCCAGCCGAACACTGCGGAAGGCAATGATTAGAGTTGCGGCGATCAGCAGGAAGGCGAGCGCGGTACCGCGCAGCATGGTACGGATGTTTCGGTCGGTGATATAGGCGAACATGATAGTGGCGCCGGTACCCTCGGCCTTCATGGTCGGCGGGGCGTTCTCCGCCAGCCAGGACTCGGTGCGGGTCTTGAGATCGCGTATCCGCTTCGTCGTTAAGTTCTCCGTGGTGACAGTCAGCCGTGTGGCCGATTTGTCTACGCTAACCTGGCTGTTGAGATCGAGTCCGTAGGGCAGGGACATCTCGTAGAGCAGCAGGTACTGCGCCGCCAGGTTCCGTTCATCGGGCAGCCGGTACCAGTCTGGATCGTCCCCGTGCATGGACTTGTTCACCCGTTTCATCACGTCGGTGAAGCTGTTGACGTGCGTGACCTCGGGCTGTGTGCGAAGCCATGCCGAAAATGCCTCAAGCCGTTCCAGATAGTCCGGGTTTGAGATGCCACCGGCCTCGCCGCTGCCGATGGAGAACTCCATCTGGTAGGGACCTATAAGATTGTCGGCTGCGAATTCCGTATCGGGACGGAAGGGGATACTGTAATCAAAAAATTCGAGAAACTGGTCGTTTAATTCTATGGTTGGGACGAAGGCGATCAATAGTAGTGTCGCACCTGTCACGCCCCACAGCAGCGGCTTTCTTTTCGTGATCACAAAGTCTCCGAACCGGTCCATGGGAAGGCGTACGTCTTTGGCGCGCGGTTTGACTCGGAACGGCAGCATCGACATCAGGGCTGGGAGGAAGGTCATTGAAAAGATCCAGGCCGCGACTACCCCCATGGCCGCGATGTTGCCGAGATCATTAAACGGCGGCGAATCCGAGAAATTGAGGCTTAAGAAACCGATCGTGGTGGTCAGGCTAGTCAGGAAGACCGGCTCTGTGTTGACGCGCAGGCTTTCGACCAGGGCTTCATGCCTGGAGCTCCCCTCGCGCATCTCGCCAAAGGTATGCAGCAGGATGTGCACGCAGTCGGCGATGGCGAGGGTGAGGATGATGATCGGCGCGACGGCGGAAGCCGGGGTCATCTTGATTCCCATCCAGAAGCTAAGCCCCATAGCGGTCACCGCCGACAGCGTCACGACCAGGAGCGTGGCAATGGTGCCGGAGACGGAACGCAGCAACATGAGCATGAAGACGATGATAAAGATGTACATCACAGGCACCAACGTCTGTAAATCCTTCGCCGAGGCGCGGGTGAGCGAGTTGCTCATGACGGCAATGCCGGTAAGTGCTACGGTCAAGTCCGGGTGGGCGGTGCGCAGGTTCGCCACCATCTCCTCACCGCGTGTCACTGAGCTTGGGAGATGCTGAGTGTGATCCCTGCCGGGAAATTGAAAATTGACCATCACTCCCGTGGTCCGCCCGTCGTCCGCTATCAGGCGGTTCACCAACGCAGGCTCGTTAAGGGCCACCTTTTTGATCTTGGTCAACTGGGCATCGGTTAGGTCCTCGGAGTTGTCGACCAGATCGGCCACGGTCAGGTCGTCGCCCTCCGCCTCCGTGTGTTGGAAGTTGGTGATGGAGTCGACCCGGATGGCATGGGGCATTTGCCAGGCCTCGTCGGTCAGCCGCTTTACGATCCTCAGAGTCTCGCGGGTGAAGACGTTTTTGTCTTTGGGCTGGAGAACAAAGAGGAGGTTGTCGGTATTGGTGTAGATATCCTCCAGGGCATTATAGGCGGTGAGCTGAGGGTTTCCCGCACTGAAATAGACCCTGTAATCGGCGGTGTACTCAAAAAAACGTATGCCCGACCCGGCAGCGAAGGCAATTAGCAGACACCCGATCAGGACCGGCCACC
>WVZH01000289.1 GCA_011772595.1 Anaerolineales bacterium | reverse complement strand
TAGGTGCAGAAACTTCATAAGAATGGCCAATTGCAATATCTTGTGGATGGTCCTTTTGGTTGGAAATTCAATGATACTGTCACCAATCTATCGTTTTGAGGGCCGCCATGAAGTAACGACTACGATGTACGAGGTCGCGAGACCGCTATCTATCAACCTGAAAGGAGGTTGTCACATCAGTTGCCCTTTTAGATGTGTAGGCAGAGGGCGGATTCGTGTGGTGACACACGGGTTGAACTTGCCCCGACACGGTCCCGAGAAGGCTCGCTATGACAGCGGGTCGTACCCAGTCAGGGGGGCCGGCCAAAACCGCAGGCCGTAGCATAAAGCGAATGGTGCAGCCTCGTGACGTTACCCCGGACAGTGATAGCTGGGAGAGTTCGGGTGAGGGATAAACTCCGCATAGACGGGGATACACGCCGATCCCGTATCGTAGGGGAGAAGGCCAGAGTCTGCCGGGAAGTAAAGGGCATATGCACCTGCAGGGGACCCGGGGTATGGCCATCGGCATGCGGTGAAAGATAGCGGAGGTAGGACCTGAGCTCCCAGCGTCTCCACGGGACTCCGATCGTGGTAAGCTCCTATCAAGTTGTGTGAAAGCGGCGAGAGAGGAGTTACGGGCGTAGGGAAGTCGGAGTGGCCTTGAAGTGATGAAGGGCAAGACAACATAACTTGCCCGGAGCGTAGGGCCATGCTTTGACCATGTTTGTTTTGTGAGGAAGGATGCATGAGTGCCAATAGAGCTATGAACATGCGTAATAAGGTCCAAGCCTTACAGAGCAAACTGTCCCATGCAGCGAAACAGTCGCTGGATAGGAGATTCGGAGCGCTTTACGATAAGATATATCGTGAAGATGTGTTATGGGTGGCCTGGAAACAAGTGAGGGCGAACAAGGGTGCCCCTGGCATCGACCAGCAGAGTATTGAATACATCGAAGAGGAAATTGGTGTAGAGGTGTTTCTTTCGGAGATCCATGAAGAGTTACACTCGAAGCGGTATCGTCCGAAAGCAGTACGCCGTTGTTGGATCGATAAACCGGGAAAACCCGGGAAGCGCCCTCTGGGTATTCCGGTTATAAAAGACCGCGTCATTCAGGCAGCGACAAAACTGGTGGTCGAGCCGATATTTGAGGCGAACTTTCTTCCCTGTTCCTATGGATTTCGTCCTGGGATAAGCGCTCATAAGGCTATTTTAGCCATAAGGAAAGCGATTGGGTTGAAGCACCAGTTTATCGTTATTGATGCCGACGTTGTGGGATTCTTTGACAATATTCGCCAGGATATTCTGATGACATTGCTGAGGCGACGTATCAGCGATCCGAGGGTATTGAAGTTGCTCAGGGGATGGCTGGAAGCCGGAGTGATGGACGGAGGCGAGTATATCAAGCCGAACGGGCTAGGGACACCGCAAGGTGGGGTTATTTCCCCTTTGCTCAGTAATATATATTTCCACTCGTTCGATAAGATGTTCCAGAGCTCGGGAATACCAGGAACCCTTGTGAGGTACTGTGATGATTTCGTGATCTTGCTGTGGCGGGATGGCAGAAAGGTATTGGCGGATGTGCGGCAGATGTTGAGCCGTCTGGGGCTGCAGCTCCACAAGGATAAAACACGGGTCGTGCATGCCAGGAAAGGGTTTGACTTTCTAGGGATCCATTTCCGCCTATGTCGCACCAATAGAGAGAACGCGAAACGTAGATGGTACTGCAGTATATGGCCGTCCAACCGTTCAATGAAAAGGATAAAGCAACGCATACGAGGAGTGATAGGTCGCCGGTATAATTCGTCGTTGGAAGAAATGGTAGGAGATCTGAACCCAGTTATTCGGGGTTGGAATAACTACCATACGGCGAGCATGCCGGATGCCAAACGATTCCGAGAGCTGAACGCATTTGTCCAAGAACGGCTACGAATTTTCCTGAAGCGGAAGTACACTGATCAATCGAGGGGCTATCGGAGAGTCCACAACAATCTAAGTGTTCGACTGGGGTTATACCAGTTCGGTTGAGAGCTGTGCTTCAACGACAACGGTTACTGATAAGCCCATGGGGAAGGTCATCGGAGAGCCGTACCGGGGAAAACCCGATGTCCGGTTCGAAGAGGGGACCGAGGGTAGGTGGGCATGGTTAGGATTGAGGCACCGGCAAATTGGCGAAAGCCGCCGGAAACAGCTACTCCCCGCACCTAAATCTACCGCACCGAGGTTCTACTCTACAAGGAGTGTTCGATCGGACAGGATATCCATCATCCAGTCCCTTACTTCAAAATCAGACATTTGCCAGCTTTTTGGCACTGG
>WVZH01000038.1:1062-1794 GCA_011772595.1 Anaerolineales bacterium | reverse complement strand
ATAGGAAAAGGACATCTTCTTAAGGATAAAAACAGGGGTCAGCGATAGCCCTGCTTTTTATTGAGCCGAGTAGGCCGGGGGAATTTCACCCCCAGCACCGGGTCGCTGGAGGCGGTTGCCCACCCCCAGCTCCCACAGAACGTAGCGTGCGGATTTCCCGCACTACGCTCTTCAAAGGTTGCTTCACAGCACAGCTAGTCGCTGAAGCTTCGGATAGGGAAGCAACAGCTTCGGCCGCTGTAGCGGAAACTGCTGCTTGATCCGGTGAAACCCTTCCCACGAGACGCCACCTTTACGACTGCGCCGACATAGCATCTTGCGCCAGTAGCCTTCCACAGCGCGATAGACCCGCTGCAATGCGCGAAAGTTTCCAGCAATGCCATAATAGGCATAGTGTCCACGCAGAACCTTGTTGAGGTTGATAACCTGCTCCCGAATCGATAGATGGCACATCCGGCGCATCATGTCTCGCAAATTGGCTAGACTCCGACACAGTCGCGATTTCTCCGTACGCAGTCCCACCCTGTAGTGGCCTTGCCGGTTACGCGTGCAATAAAGCGTAAAACCCAGAAAGTAGATGGTTTCCGGACGCTTTCTCCCCCGTCTCTGGGCGTGCCTCTGGGCGAAACGACCGAACTCGACCAGCTTGGCCTTGCTCGGCTCCAGTGTGAGCCCGAATCTCTTCAGGCGTTTCTCGAGCACATCCTGAACGCGCTGTGCGTCCGATCGGTA
>WVZH01000038.1:684-941 GCA_011772595.1 Anaerolineales bacterium | reverse complement strand
TGATCTACACTCCCAAAGAAGTTGCTCAGATCCGCCTCCAGCACCCAACTGACCTTGCGCCCCGCGATGATTTCATTGAGGGTCGCCAAGGCATGATGGGCTCCCAGGCCAAGCCGACCACCGAATGAACACGGCAGAAAATCCAGCTCATAGATGGCTGACAAGACCTGCGCGACGCTCCGCTGAAGCGCCCGGTCAGTCACCGTCGGCACGCCCAATGGGCGCTTTTCTCGCCTACCGGGCTTAGGAATGTAGGC
>WVZH01000038.1:0-563 GCA_011772595.1 Anaerolineales bacterium | reverse complement strand
CCACCCTTTGTATGGTGCTCATGTGTCTCCCGAACGACTCAACCCTTGCTGGCCGCTTCCCCGTGTAGCCGTCTCTCCCGACCTCAGAGTACTATCAGCCAGTCTGACTTCCGACAGGCCATCAGGTCATCCTCGCGTTGCTCGCTTGTCAGACCCTACCCCACTCGTGCAGGGAGCCTGCCGGACCTCCCTTGTTCACATGAAGTCCTTTGGCCGCATGCCGTGGGTACGAACCCCGGAAGCACCCCAGAACACTCGCCATCCACGCACCCTGGGATTCTGCCTTCCCCATTGAGAGACAAGGTCGGCTACTCCAACCACGATCGGTTTCGGGGCTACCTTTCCCGTTCACTTGCGTTCCGGCCTACGGCCTCCCTGTCTACGCTTCGCAGTATGCGTTACCACATACCACGCAAGACTCGGTACCTGGCTGCTGGCTAGGCTTTACCAGAGCAGCCATCTCAGGCTGCTGAACCTCATGCGCTTGCAAGGCGCAACCCCCACAGATCCGGACGTGAGCAATTAACTCATCCGGTTCCTCGGCGCATAGCATCTGCTGCCCC
>WVZH01000454.1 GCA_011772595.1 Anaerolineales bacterium | reverse complement strand
ATTTGTCCTCCTGGCGAGTCCGAGCCTGATCGTTGGATTGCTGCTGTTGTGGACTATTTTAATCATGATTTCAGGGTTAAGAACGCCACTTCAGTGTTGTACCACGCAGGATTGAGTCAAAATGATGATAGCAATGTTCCATCAACAGACATTGCCGGAAATGCGCGGCCCACAGGTTCCAATCAAGTCAGTATTGGTGCATTTGACAATGACGATGATTTTACAACGACACGATGGGGTGAAGATGGCACTCGAGACGATTATACCGGTGTGACCGAGGACAACCATCTGGAGGGGCCGAACTACACTAATTATAACAATGGTATAAGCGCAGATACCCGGATTGGTGACAACGACGCTACCCACGGGCCATACAGAACGCTCATAAAATTCGATTTCTCCAATATCCCCATTTCTAACTCCAGCCAGATTGTTTCCGCCTATCTCAAGGTGCAATCGTATGACAACCCGGTCGTCGGCAACATCGACGTTGATGCGTTCCGGGTGAAGAAAGACTGGTTTGAAGGGACTCAGGACCGTGCAGTACCGGATCCCGCTAATAACGAGAGCACCTGGTCCCATCAGTATTATAACAGCACCGCGTGGGCAAGCGCCGGCTGCGATGGCTCGGCAGACCGTGAAACCACGGCAGACGATACACAGACAATTTCATCCACTAATACATGGTACACCTGGGATGTGACGAATTCCGTAAGATACATGTTTGACAATACCGAGTACCTCGGCTGGATTTTGAAATCCCAAAGTGAAGGTACATATATATATTGGCGTTTCTTCAGCAGTGAACACAGCACCCCAGCAAATCGCCCCTATCTGGAAATTACGTATGAAGAGACGCCCAACTCGGCCCCCACCGCCCCGACGACGCCCTACTCCAACAACGACACGGCCCAGAGCGGGCAGACAAACCCGACCGATATCACCGACCCCACGCCCGCCTTCAGCGCCATCTACGAGGACCCCGACCCAGGGGACATCGCCAACAAGTACCGCGTCGAGGTGAACACCCAGAGCGATTTCAACGGCACGGTCATGTGGGACTCCGGCGCATCCGGAACCACCATGGCAGACACCACCGAGGGCAACCGCTCGCCCGACATCATCTACGCCGGCTCCGCCCTGGCGGATAGCACCACCTACTNNAGCGCCATCTACGAGGACCCCGACCCAGGGGACATCGCCAACAAGTACCGCGTCGAGGTCAATACCCAGAGCGACTTCCTGGGCACGTCCATGTGGGACTCCGGCGCAGCGGGAACGAGCATGGCAGACACCACCGAGGGCAGCCGCTGCCCCGACATCATCTACGCCGGCTCCGCCCTCGCCGACAGCACCACCTACTACTGGCGCATCACCTTCTGGGACGACGACGGAGCAGAAGGCGCGGTGAGCGCAACGCAGCAGTTCACCACCACGACACTGGTGAACGCGGCCCCCACCGCCCCGACCACGCCCTACTCCAACAACGACACCGCCCAGAGCGGGCAGACGAACCCGATCGATATCACCGATACCTCGCCCGCCTTCAGCGCCATCTACGAAGACAACCCGGGCGATACCGCCAACAAGTACCGAGTGGAGGTGAACACCCAGAACGATTTCAACGGCACGGTCATGTGGGACTCAGGAGCCTTGGGAACCACCATGGCAGACACCACCGAGGGCAGCCGCTCCCCCGACATCATCTACGCCGGCTCAGGCCTCCAGGATGCCACCACCTACTACTGGCGCATCACCTTCTGGGACGACAGCGGCGCACAAGGCGCGGTGAGCGCAACGCAGCAGTTCACCACCACGACACTGGTGAACGCGGCCCCCACGGCCCCGACGACGCCCTACTCCAACAACAACACGGCCCAGAGCGGGCAGACAAACCCCATCGATATCACGGATACATCGCCGGCCTTCAGCGCCATCTACGAGGATCC
>WVZH01000394.1:3871-8382 GCA_011772595.1 Anaerolineales bacterium | reverse complement strand
ATCTTCATTTTTCATAATAGGTCTCCAGATGATATAAGTATCACTTTCCTTTTCCTGATACCTGTGAGCAATACTTGCTTATGCTCGCTTTCGTTACCATTCAGGATTTCTAAATTCATAGCTTGGCCACCTAACGGCCTTGAGCTGGGTAGACAGCTTTCACGTTCGATCATACAACAACTCTAGGCAAACTCGCTGGATCGCGGGTCTGCTCCAGCGAAACGTTAGGCATCACTGAAAATCAATCTCCCTCAAAATTAAGACCTGGCCAAGGTACCGAATAATCAGAGGAGTATATATGAGATGATGGATCAAAATATGTTGCACTTGGAACAACATAATTACTTGGAAGCCCCGATCCCCCGTAGATTGAGCCGCAAAGCTCAGCACCCTCTTTACATCTTCGATCAAGGACACCAGAACTGAACCCGATGGAACTCCAAACGAGAGTAATATCGCAGCCGGATAATGCGAATACTCGAGCTCCAAGATCCTCCCGCGTTGGTCAAATTTGCCATTCAGCAAGGCAAAACCCGACTGGAGTAAAGCAAAACCCCTTTGGCAACGCCATGAACATGCCGAGCGAACCAACCGACTCATCATTCCTACTTCCCCGACAGCAGGTATCAAATCTTCCCGGCTTTTTATTCCTTCAAGCCATGCAATAATTCTTGTTAGGTTTTGCAAGCTTAAAGGAGGAGATTGAATTATGTTAGATACGAGGATAATCCTTTCAGCAACATGGGTATCTCTAATGTTAGCTTATCTTTTTGGGGATACGCTGCGAATATTTGCCGGCGATTTTGAACCGGGGAAAATCTTAGGTACGGTACCAACTCAGGGACTGTATTTAGGAGTCACAATATTCTTGACGATTCCGATTGTTATGGTTTTCCTATCCCTGACATTGAGTTATCCAGCAGTTCGCTGGGTAAGCATCGTCGCAGCAATTCTCTTATTTGTTTTTAATCTCATTGGATTGCCCTCATACCCTGGAGCATATGATAAATTCTTGATAATTGTAGGCCTTGTGTTTAATGTACTGACTGTTTGGTATGCATGGAAGTGGGTCTAAACAGGAAGGTTAGCCCCAATAACATAGATTCAAAGATAAGATCGGTCATAGGTAGACGCTATCTGTTGGAACCGAAGGCCTATGCTCACAGGTTTGTCGATAAAGGGGGCAAGAAGGGAAATGTAGTGATAGCTATGGAGCATAATAACAAAACCTAATTAAGAACTACCGTGACGCAAAATCAAAACTACCACGATGTAACCATTGACCAGACCTCCGTGAATAATTTAAGCTCGTACCTGCACAGGATGTTCTTCTATTACCTACCAGTGGAAGTGGTTGCGGATAAGGAAGCCCATTGGATCCGACATCCGCTTCCCTGGTTGGAATGGGATACGCCTAGAAGTAGGTGGAGTTTTACCAACCCGGATTAGGCCGGGGTGACCTGCCAGAAATGGTGGTGGACAACAGAGTTTCAGTACGATATCCAACCGTGGAAGAGCTGGAGCATAAAATTTTCCGAAAGGGAAAAGTGACAATGGTTTTCATAGCCGGTCCGGATTTTGATCTTTACGACAGCATAACGGTTTTGGAAAGTATCGCTTTGGATAAGCCGAACATGACGTTCAAGAGTCATCAGACCAAGAAGAAACACCAAATTCGGGCAAAAACGATTGAGAAGAACAGTATACAGATCGGCATCTATGATCCGGAGCTAGCTGCTTTCCTGGGAACCGACAGGTGAAATAACGCAGGCTAAAATCCGAAAACACTCCTGGCGTTGTCCTCGTCTCAGGGGTGTTTTTGCATCTGAAATGGTTGGAAAGGCTCCGATAGGAAACGAAAATTGCTCCGTGGTTTGGTTACATTTTATGGCGAAGCAAAGAGCCCCCCGGAAACTTAATTCCGGAGGATTCTCCCTCTACTAGCCCGGTAACCTGAGGTGGTCAGGTAGAGAGAAGATAACCCCTGACCCTTGCGAGTCGGGGGCGGATTGAAGAACGTTAGAGATGCCTGCCTGAGCTAATCCGCAGTAACCTCGAAATCCATTTCTAATATTTCGTCTGGGCGTATCTCAATGGGAATACGACCCGAGGAGCAACCGAAGTCAGGATTAGCTTCCAAACATGCGGGAATGCCGGAGCTTGCGATAACTTCATAAGTACCTGGTTTCAGACTCACAGTTCGGCATCCACTAGTGGTCATGACCGCTTCATAATCTACAGGATCGATGTAGATAAATCCTCTCACTTTTTCGCCCTCAAAATATATGCACCCAATTAAGGTCCCAGAAGGAATGGGGGTTATTGTCGGGGTAGGTTCTAATGTTGGCACTTCTGTTGGAGGGACAGGCGTTGGTGGTGGTTCAGTGGGCGGTAAAGGTGTAGAGGTTGGTTCAGGTTGGGTGGTTGTACAGGCAGCGACTAGAAACAGCACAATTATTAGGGCCAGTGTTTTCTTCATTGTATTCCCCTCCGTAAAATGAATAGCCGACCTCGGTAGAGGTCGGGCTAGCGGGCAATAGTGATTTGTCTTGGCTTTCCCACCCCCCCGGTGAAAAACTTCTAAACCTACATTAGTACAGATAATCCCGCCGTTCAATTTTGTGAAACAAGCCACTAAGTTCGAGAGAGCTGGTGGAGGAATCAATCGCCCCCGACTCAAGGGGGGTGAGCTGGGGGCTTTAGCGTTCACTGAAATTGCTCCGGGAACGACTTATCGGATCAAACGCGCTAGGCTAAATATAGCATGTTTCCAATTTCAAACGTATTATTGCGGAGAAAAAATAGCCCCTAACAGTTACATATTTTCGCTTGAAAAGATATCAGAAATAGGGTAGGCTGGCGCGCTTTATTGGGCCTTGACGCCTTTTCCGAACCTGTACTTAGGCGTCCAAAACCTGGAGTTGGTACTCACTTTGTCCGTAAAGAAAAAACCCACAATGTGGGTTAGGTGCCGAGGACCAGAATCGAACTGGCGACACCTTGATTTTCAGTCAAGTGCTCTACCAACTGAGCTACCTCGGCGAGCGACGGGATTGTATCGTTGACGAGGGTGGGAGTCAAGAAAAAGAAGGCAGAGAAGCACGTTGTATCCGACCATAAATTCGTTCGCGCGAGGGGCGAAAATTAAGGTATACTCGTCTTGGCGTCCGCAGATTAAACCCAACAGGACGCCCAACCATACGCACCCTCAACCAGCTCCCCTCTGGTTGGGGGTGCTGGTTTGAATACGAGCTCTTTTCCTTGGTTTAGCGCAGCTCTAGATCGTCGATCTCTTGTAGGGCATGGCCGAGGGAGGGGTACAATCTGGCACCGGTGGCTTCCAGCGCTGGCCCCTTGGCAGATCCTGCTCCTACGCCGAGGAAGCGCAACTCGAGCGTCACGCCGATCGATGCGAGCGTATCGCGTGTCCCCAAGGCGCTTTGGAAGCCCTTGGCGGAATCTTCAAACACGTAAACCATGCAACCGTCAAGAACTCGCCATTCCTCCTCGCCTTGGTCCGAGTGAAGAAGGTCTACCGCGCTTCTGGCTGCGGTTGCCGGGGGTTTGCCCAAGGCGCTCTGCAAAGCTGCAAGCGTATGGATCGGAGAGGGTTTGAGGAATGCTTCCGGGCGCTCACCATGCAGAGCACTTAACCATGTCATCTCCCCGTAACCCACGATCGGTATTGCGCTCAAATTGCAGAGTTGCACTCCAAGTTGTCCCTCAGGAGTCCCTTGGCTCCCATCTGGCCAGGGGGTAGGGCGATTGGTAAAGATGGCAGCGAAGTGATCAGGGGCTTCAAGCCAGTTCTCTAGCCTCCCTCGTTCTTCCAAGGATAGGGTGGGCCTGTCGAAGCTGAGGAGATAGCTCTCGGTATCGAGGTGAGCCATGAGGTTGTACGTCTCGGAATAGGTTTCGCTTCCCAGGATCCTTTCCTGGAAGAGGTTGTATGTTATCGCTTTTTGAGGATCACGTGCGCCGAGCATGAGGGCGCGCAAAGATTCTTTCTTGGCTTCAGAATGCTTTGAATTTCCTACGATCAGATGTCGTGCGCGATCCATGGCAGGTGTGTTGGTCCCCGCCTCCCCTAATGCTTGTGCAAAGGCCTTGAAGTCGGGAGGCGGAAGGTTGTGTTGTGGCGGTAGATTGAACGGAAGGCTGGTGGGCAATTGAAGTGTTGGATCATGGGTCCAAGCACGATCCAACAGTAGCGCCGCGCAGGCGGCTGAAGAGTCCCATTCGCTGGTCAACCCGACGGATTCGAAGCGGTCAATCAAATCAAATGAGAGATGGACGCCAGCGAAACCCAACGCCTCGGCGATTTGTGTGACGGTATCGCTGAGCGCCTTCTGATAACCATGGGGTTGAAGAAGCACGCCGTCCAGATCAAAGAGCAGGATGATCATCGAAAGTCGTTCCGAATCTTCATCTCGAATGCATGTCACTGTGATATTTGCGGTTGCGCCACATGGAGAAGGAGTCCGTGAAGCTCGAGAGGTCTTTCAATCGTG
>WVZH01000394.1:375-3865 GCA_011772595.1 Anaerolineales bacterium | reverse complement strand
GCCGCGGTGACCTCCGATCGACGCAGAGTCCATGCGATCGCTAACTGCGCCGTGGTGTGGTCACTTTGCCCTGCGATTTCCGCCAACCCAGCTGCGACTTTGATGTTGTATGTAAGTTTTGGATCACGAAAATTGGAATCACGTTTGCGGTGATCGTCCTCGGGGAGGCCGGCCACCCATTCCGCGCTCGCCTTCCCAGTCAGAAGGCCTTTTTGTAATGGGCTGTACGCTACGACCCCGATATCGTTCTCCTTACAGAAGGGAAGAATTTCAGCCTCGATGTCTCGTCTGAGGATGCTGTATGGGGGTTGAAGAGAGGCGAGCGGATGTAGCGGTTGTATCCTCTTCATTTGTGCAACATTGAAGTTCGATACCCCCGCATAACGCACCTTGCCCGATTGGACCAATTCCTCGATGGCCGCCCAACACTCTTCGATATCTGCTTCGGGATCCGGCCAGTGGATCTGGTAGAGGTCAATCTGCTCAACGCCCAGGCGTGCTAAACTCGCCTCGGCTTCACGCAGTACGCTCTCTCGCTTGAGATTTCCGTAGATTTTGCCTCCCTCGTCCCATACGCGGGTGCATTTTGTCGCTAGAATTGGTTTTTCGTGCATTCCTCTGAGCGTTTTCCCGATGACCTCTTCAGAATGACCTAACCCGTACGCAGGCGCGGTGTCGATCCAGTTGATTCCGAGGTCGAGCGCTCGTTGAATGGTGGCGATCGAACGTTCATCGTCTTGGGGACCCCAGGCGAACTCCCAATTCCCTCCTCCGATCGCCCACGTTCCCAAGCCGATCACCGAGAGTTGCAGGTCTGTCCAACCTAGTTTTCGGTAGTGCATGGTGCCTACTCCTTGGGATGCAAGTTGGTGAGTCGTTGGATCGGTCTATGAGTATATCAGGGAAAAAGTTGCAAGCGTTGAGTGGTGTAGTTTGTTCTTATGCAGGTTGTATTCTTAGACGCCCCACCGGGGCGTCTCTACGAGGATCCGAAAGGTGGAGAATACTCGGGTTCGATACGACGAGGTGTCTTTAAAGAATTATGGCACTTCGATCGACAAAGCTTCGATTTCGAGCCATTGTTCTTGGGAGGTTTGTAGCACGCCGAAACGAAAACCTCCTTGCGGTGAGGCGATGGCGTACTGATTGTCGATCCAGGTGACGAAACCCAAAGGTCCGGGGGTGGGGTTTTGTGCGCTCAGCACAGTGATCCCGTCCACTTCAAATCTGGCCTCGTTCTTCTTCCAGAGGATTAAATACTGATGCCATTCATCGAGAGCCACGTTCAGCAGGCTTTCTTCGGCGTCAATGAATCGTAGGGCTGTTCGCATGATCGGTTTACGAATCACCGGCAGTTGAGCCATCAAGACTGCTCCGAGAGCGAGCGGTGCGAGGAGTGCTGAGGGAATTTTAGGGGACCGCATGCTGGCGGCTTTCCATCCGTGTCCTGGCACATCGGGGACGAGCGCCATGTCGTTGGGAGGTGAACCATAGAAGAACCATAGCGCGTTGGGTGTTGCTGGTAGCCGTCTCGCAGCACCGCCCTGGCCAAGTGACAAGGTGAAAGGATCGTTCCAAAAACCAAATCCTAATGTGCCCAGGGCGGTGGGGTGGGAAGCGCGCGCACGGAGTTCGAGGCGCAGCGGAGGCCGCCAGGGAAACCTTCCCCGAGGCAACCGTCGGTAATCGTCGAGTTGTGCGTCCGCATACCCCCGTTCTTTTGGCGGGATTACCATCTCGAGGCGACTCATAGGACCTGTAGCCACGCGGCCACCACCGATTTCCAGCTTTTCCAATTGAGACACAAACTTCTCCACAGTGCCATTGTATCCTGCGACCACGCCAAACTCAATTGAGGCTCTCTCCTTGTCTGTATCCGTCGGCTCTTACAAGAGGGTACACACGGCTGACCAAGCCGACGCATCATGACCCTTTTGTGGTGTAAGGGTTGTTGGGGATAAGCATCCAGAATCCTTATCCTTCACTCCAGATAAAACCGGTGGAGGATTCGCCCTTACGGAATTGACGAATATAAACGCCATCTTTGGCTTGTGTGTGGCTATCGTGTATAATCGTGTTTTGTTGTTTAGGGAGGTCTAGTGGAGATTGTTTGGCACGGTCTTTCGTGCTTTCGCTTGAGCGAACGGAATTTAGCCAGTGTGGTGACGGATCCTTACAGTCCGGAGATTGGACTCCCTGCGCTCAAGCTCAAAGCGGACATCGTGACTGTCAGCCATGATGCGCCTGGCCACAATAATGTTAAGGCCGTCAAGGGTGTACGGCGTCAGATTTCGGGCCCGGGAGAATACGAGATCGGAGGCGTTTTTATCATCGGTATCCTGATGGTACCGAAAAATAAAAAGAAAGCCAGTGGGCGGCCCAACATGTTATTTGTATTTGATTTCGACGGCCTGACTGTGGCGCATTTGGGCGATCTGGCATATGTCCCTTCGCAGGCACAGATCGAGGACCTGGGCACCGTCGACGTAGCACTCGTCCCGGTAGGTGGAGGTTCTGCACTCTCGCCTTCACAAGCTGCAGAAGTTATCAGTTTGATCGAGCCATCGATCGTTGTCCCCATGCATTACAAGACGGGGAAGATGGAACTCAAGTTGGGAACTGTCAAGCGCTTCCTCTCTGAAATGGGCATCACCAAGCAAGAGCCCTTACCTTCACTCAAGGTTACGAAAAGCGGGCTTTCAGAGGAGACACAAGTCGTGATACTCGAGCCGCGAATGTGAGTGGGCGCGACAGTTCGGCTCCCTTGATGGGAAGGGAAGCGGATGGCGATTAAGTTGTTGTTGACCTGGGATATGGTTCCTGGACGTGAGCAGGAATATTTCGAGTTTCTTGTTCGGGAATTCGTCCCCGGGCTTCAGAAGCTGGGCATCGAGCCTGCAGAAGCCTGGTACACCACTTACGGTGACTCACCTCAGATGTTGACGGAGTTCTCGGCTGACGATTTGCAGCAAGTTCGACAAGCCTTAGATACGGACGAATGGGCACAACTGAACGATCGTCTGCTTGAATTTGTCACCAACTTCAATGCCAAGATCGTGAGAGCCTCGGGGGGATTCCAGATGTGATCTATGCAACTGAGCGAACACCTCCGATGGGGAAAGTAAGACGAGCCGGTAAACATTCCGGCTCGTTCAACATTTTGTGTTCTAATCGTGGATCATTCTTCTTTGGGAGGCGAAGTTTTGGGTGTGGTTTCTGTTTTGTCCTTTTTTGCGCCGTTCTCGGACTTCTTAGTCGAAACTTGACCCGAAGGGGAACGGTGATCGGTAGCATAAAATCCGGATCCCTTGAATACAATTCCAACAGGCAGGTAGACTTTACGCAACGACTTTTCGTTGCACTCAGGGCAACGAGCCAGCGGTTGATCGTCGAAATGCTGCTGTCGGTCGAATTGAATACCACAACTCTCGCAGCGATACGTGTAGATGGGCATACCTGTCCTACTTTCTGACAGTAAGGATTATATTCT
>WVZH01000394.1:224-356 GCA_011772595.1 Anaerolineales bacterium | reverse complement strand
TTGTGTGGGGATATTGCTGGGGGATTGGGGTAGGAAAGGTTTACCGGCTTGTAAGCGGCAGCGGCTCCAAAGCCCAGCCTCCTGATCTTTCCTGGCAACCCGTGCATCGCGGCTCATAAGGGGCGCATTCCC
>WVZH01000394.1:0-202 GCA_011772595.1 Anaerolineales bacterium | reverse complement strand
CCCACACCTAATGGCTTGTAAGCAGCAGCGGCTCCCATGCCGCTGCGGACACGGAGAGCACTGCTCTCACCTACCGACGGCTGGGCGTGGGAGCCCAGCCTCCTGATCTTTCCTGACGTCTCGTGCATCGCGGCTCATAAGGGGTGCATTCCCCACACCTAATGGCTTGTAAGCAGCAGCGGCTCCCACGCCGCTGCGGACA
>WVZH01000065.1 GCA_011772595.1 Anaerolineales bacterium | reverse complement strand
ATCTTCGATCGATCAGTGGTGGACGAAATAGTGAGAGTGGAAGATAGGGAGGCCTATGAGACGGCCATTCGACTGGCTAGGCAGGAAAGTCTTCTCGTCGGGCCATCTACAGGGGCTGTTGTATCAGCGGCTCTCTCCTTTGCAGAGAAAGAGACGGGGTTGGCCGTGGTTGTGGTTCCAGATAGTGCATTCAAGTATGTGAGCTTCTACGAGCCATATCTTGAGAATCAGGAAAAAACCTGAAACCTAAAAGAAAAAGCCAGATCACCTCACCAGGTGGCAACGGCCTAAAGATTAGATCTCGAAAACGAAGGGAGGAAAGAACATGCGCGTGAGCGCAAGCCAAAAAGATGTCAAGTGCCTAGCGGACAGTCTCAACTTCGCGCAAAAGGTGGACCGGTCCCTTGGATTGATACGCGAGGCACATGAAAAGTATGGTGATCGGTTGGCCGTAGCCAACAGCCTTGGCAAGGATTCAGTTGCTGTCTGGCACTTGGCTAAGCGTGTTAGTCCGGACATTCGAGGCTTCATCGTAACTACCCGGTTTAAGCCACGGGAGACCGTTGAGTTTATGACTGAGATGGTTTCCCGATATCCTGAGCTCAAAGTTTACAGCAACGATCAACCGATTCCTGACAGGCTGTATGAGATGGATCCGGACCTCTGTTGCGATATTCTGAAGGTCAAGCCAACTCGCCGTGCAATCGAAGAAATGAACGTGGCCTGTTGGGTAACCGGCCTTCGTTGCACAGAAGGGCGCACGCGTACGGATTTCAGGGAGGTCGAGGAACGGGACAAGGGACTGATCAAGCTCAATCCGATCCTAATTTGGCACGAGCGGGAAGTGTGGCAGTATTTGGCGATCAATCAGGTTCCAGTAAACCCTCTTTACGCCAAAGGGTACCGTTCACTCGGGTGCGAGCCATGTACGCGAATCTCGAATGGCCCGGACGAAAGGGCAGGGCGTTGGGTGGGTACGAGTAAGTGTGGCGGCGAGTGTGGCATTCACACGCGGGCTCTGAAGGTTGACCACCAGAAACCTCAGCAAATTCCCCAGCATCGCCCTAGCTCCAAGGTGAATACCTCACGATGATAGATTATGTGCTTAGGAAAAAGGATTGCGATGAATAGAAACATGCAACCCCAAGGCACGTACCATTTGCCCGACGGTCAAGTAAAAGACCTGGAGAAACTCCATGAAATGACGGAACAGTTCAAGGCCGGAGCAGTTTCACCGGTCCATTTTCAAGCCTTCCGCGTGCCTATGGGGGTCTATGAACAGCGTGAATCCGGAACATTCATGTTGAGGGTTCGCCTTCCGGCCGGGGGAATACTTCCCCACCAGATGCGGGGCCTGGCCAAAGTCGCGAAGAGTTACGGAGATGGCATCCTCCACGTTACAACAAGGCAGGACATTCAGGTGCACAGAGTTCCTCTCGATTTCGTACATCCAGCCCTTGTGGCACTCTATGATGTTAGGCTGTCCACCAAGGGGGGTGGCGGAAACACGGTGCGGAACATCACGGCATGCTACGATTCTGGAGTGTGCGAGAAGGAAGTTTTCGACGTTGCACCTTATGCGGTTGCGTTGACGGAATTCTTATTGCCTGATCGGCTCTCTTATGAATTGCCACGCAAGTATAAGATCGCTTTTTCCGGCTGCACCAGAGACTGTGCTGGTGCCACTACCAACGACTTGGGCTTGATCGCGAAGTGTCGCAACAACTTGCTAGGATTTACTGTCTATGTGGGTGGAGGCATGGGCGCCCACAGCAGGGTGGCCGACCTGCTCGAAGAGTTTGTGCCGGCGTCGGAGTTCTGCCATGTAGCCGAAGCCGTAAAGCGGGTCTTCGACAAACATGGCAACCGAAAGAATAAGCATAAGGCGCGCTTGCGTTTCCTGATAGAGCAAATTGGGTTCGAGGCATTTGGCAGGTTTTATGAGGAGGAGCTAACGAAACTACGAAGGGCTTTGCCCTCGTGCCCTGACCCTCGGCCCTTGCCCCATCCGGAGTTAGCTTCTGCCACAAAGAGGGGCCCCGACTCAAGAGGTCCTTCGGAACCCTCCTTTGAGAGTTGGCGAAAAAGTTGTGTGAGGCCGCAGAAACAGGACGGCTATTACATCGTGGATATTCCTCTCTTTCTCGGTGACATAGAGGCAGACGTACTTCATTTGATGGGGGATGTCGTCGAGACTCACGGCGAGGGGATGCTCCGCATGACACAGTGGCAGAATTGTGCTCTTCGGTGGGTTCATGAGAATGAGCTGGTAGAATTGTACGGGAAACTAAATCATCTTCATCTAGCCGATACCACGCCGGCTGTACTGCGCCATATCGTTGCATGTGCGGGGGCGTCGACGTGCAGGCTCGGTGTATGTCTGTCGCGAGGTCTTGCGAAAGAAATTGTCCAGGTACTTTCGAGGAACGACCTCGATCTTGCCAGGCTCGGTGACCTAAGGATCAATATCAGCGGTTGCCCGAACGCTTGCGGGAGACATCCCACCGCAGACGTCGGGCTTTTCGGCGCAGCCCGTCGAGTGGGAGGACGGCTTCTACCGTGCTATAGGGTCAAACTGGGCGGAAGCGTTGGGGAGGGCAAGACCAAACTAGCCACCGGCAAGGGGATAATACCAGCTAGAAATGTTCCAGCTTTTCTCAGAGACTTTTTCGAGGCTTTCTCAGAATCTGCCTACTGCCCTGACTTTGAAGCTTTTCTTGGAGCGCAGGGGAGGCAGGTTGCTGACGATCTCATTATGGATTACAAGGCCGTTCCGGACTTCGAGGACGACAAGAACTACTACTTCGATTGGGGGGCACAAGAAGTATTCTCGCTGGCAGGTCGAGGCCCTGGTGAATGCGGGGCGGGCGTATTTGATCTAATCGAGGTAGACCTCGCAAGCGCCGAGGAGGCCTTTAAACAGCAGAGATACTTTGCAGCCACATCTCTCACTGCCCGCTCCCTTTTGATCACCCGAGGGGAGCAACCGAGCGGTGACGTTGAGGTGTTCATGCTGTTTCGAAAGCACTTCCTTGCAGAGGGTCTTGTGGATCAAAAATTTGAGCAATTAATCGGTAGCGCCATTGGGCGCGCTTCTGCCCCGGATCCGGAATCTGCCTTTGATGGTACCACAGACGATGTGGC
>WVZH01000568.1:4727-11904 GCA_011772595.1 Anaerolineales bacterium | reverse complement strand
AGACCTCTCGTTTTGGCCTCAACATCTCTGAGCCTCGAGAAGTGGATAAAGGGGTTGAAAAAAATCTTGCGTGATTGAACGGCAGCCCAAATATTATCAAAGACGGTCAGACCACCGAAGATGCTCGTTATCTGTAAGGTTCTACCGATCCCCCGTTGAGAAATCTTGTAAGGAGCCAAATTGGTGATATCTTCACCTTTGAAGAATACCCTCCCCTCAGTGGTCGTTAGGGTGCCCACGAGAAGATTAAAAAACGTGGTTTTCCCAGCCCCGTTCGGGCCTATTACCGCCCTGATTTCCCCTTTGTTCAGCGCAAAATTCAGGTGGTCCACGGCGGTAAGGCCACCAAATGTTTTTGTGAGGCCCTTCGTCTCCAATATGATCCCTTCGGCACCGGACTGAGCTACCGCTTCCATCTTTCGGTTCCCATGCCCAAGAATCCCATAATGCCCTTGGGAGAGGTCAAAATGACCAGGATCAGGAGGCCGCCGACTAATATCGGATAGTTCTTGAACCAGGAGCTGATATAGTCCGTAAAGATGATCATCAGGCCGGTTCCCAGCATCGGACCGATGAGGGTCCCTGCTCCGCCGATGACCGTCCATACAACAGCGTCACCGGAAATGGTCCAGTAGAGGAATTCCACGTTGGCAAAGCGCGATGTTATGGCGAAGAGCGCTCCGCTCAGACCCGCGAAGACTCCGGCAATGATGAACGAAATCAGCTTGAACCGTTCGACCTTGTATCCAATCAAGCGGGCTCNNATCAAGCGGGCTCGATCCTCATTCTCCCGGATGATCTCAAACACCTTTCCGAGAGGAGAATTAATCACCTTCCGACATGTCAGGTACGAAGCGACGACAAAGGTGAGAACGAAGTAATAACTGTTCAAGGGATGGGTAAAGGAGAGGTCGATCAACCCTAGGGAGATCGGTGGTGGCGAAAAGGACAAACCATCCTCTCCTCCGGTTAACCACTTCCAGCTGAGAGATAAGAAGAAGAATACCAGAGAGAAAATGATGGTAATAATCACGAAGTAGGCGCCAATGACCCTAATGGACAAGAACCCGACTACCCAGGCAAAGACCATGGCCACGAACATTGCGAAGAGTATGGCCTGCCAAAGATTAACGTCCCATCTTGTCACGGAGATTGCCACGCTGTAGGCGCCTACGCCGAAAAAGAGGGCATGGCCGAAGCTGAGCATCCCTGTGTAACCGTATATAATGTCGAAGGAGAGGGCAAACAGGCCCCATATCATGATCTCAGTGAGAAGGACCTTATAGTATGTGCCCAGAAATGGGGGTACGAATACGAGTAAAGCGAGGGTTGAGGCGAAAACGAGGTGAAAGTGGCTCAACCTTGGTTTCAGGTCCATTCGCTTTTATCTCCTCGCAAAGAGGCCGCTTGGGCGAACAAGCAACACACAGGCCATGAAAACCAGGGAGAATATCCTGGCCATGGTGGGTGTGACGAAGACCGAGGATATGCCTTCAAGCTCGCAGATTAGTATGGCAGCGGCAACCGAACCCTCTAGACTCCCCAAGCCTCCGACGATGACAACAATGAATGTGATGACAAGGATGTCGAGGCCCATTCGGAATTCAATCGGGACGATAGGTGAAGCTAGAATACCTCCGAGGGCCGCAAGGAAAGAGCCGAGGGCAAAGGTGATCATGAAGACCGTGCGGACCGGTATTCCAAGACCGAGGGCCATTTCTCGGTCTTGGTTCACCGCTCTCATCCAGAGACCGTATTTAAACTTGCGGAGGAAGATCCATAGCCCCGCCATGGTGGCAACCGATGTGCCGGCCACGAATATCCGATATCCCGGATAGCCGAATCCAAGGATTTTAAAGTTCCACTCGAATGGCGCCGCCATTCGGTGGGCAGCCCCTCCGAAGGTGGCGAGAACAAGATGCTCAAGGATGAGCATTAGGCCGAATGTAACGATGATTGTGAGTACATGCTCGCCCGCGATGGGCCTCAGTATCCCCCGCTCTATCAAAAGCCCCAAAAGGCCGACCCCAATTGGCGCAATGGCCAATGCAAGCCAGAAGCTCCCGAAATAATTGACGATATACCAACCGATGATCGCTCCGAGCATATAGAGCGCGCCGTGAGCGACGTTGATCACCTCGAGGAGACCGAATACGAGGCTCAGGCCCAGGGCGATGAGTGCGATGATCAATCCCCAGACGAGGCCATTCAAGGCCTGAAATCCAATGAGAGTCAGAAACTCCAAATCCTTCCTCTCCTGCCGAGAAACCTCATTCTACATCCTTGCACAGATTCGTCTTCCTCACCCCAAACCCGAGTCGTATCGAGTCAGATGGGACTCGGCCTTCGTAAGAAAATCTCGCCAAAAAGGTGAACCGTGCCCAGAAATAACCCGAAGGGACGGGCCGGGCACGGTCCACAGTCTACATAGATTTAATCTGTGGAGACTAAAGCGCTTCTCTTGTGAAATCCACAGTGGCCGGATACATGACTCTCTCGATGGGTATGGTGTATTTCACCCTGAGCTTTCCGTCCTCTACGCGCGACATCCAGTGCTGATGAAAGCCTTGGTGATCTTCAGCCCTCATGACCAGATCGCCCTGAGGAAACCCCGGCCCCTCCCTAAACCGCATGCCTTCAAGGGTTTCCACAAATTTGGAGTGGTCCTTCCTGTTTTTCCACCCGCTCTTCTCGATGGCCCCTTTGATAATAAATACATTTTCGTAATTCGACCAGTAGTGGGATCCTGTGACTGGTTTTCCGGTACCCTTCTCATACCCGAATTCGTCGATACCGATAGCCTCACGAAACGCTTTGTGATAGGCGGTATCGTAGTCGGCCAGCGTCCTGGGGAGATACTCCAGGATCCAATCCCCTTCGACGATCTCACCAAGTTTCGCCACATCAACGCCATCAAGAGGACAAATCACCGAGAACTTCTCTCCATTGTATCCGATTTCCCTTATCTGTCTGAGAAACCCGACGGTGTCAGCTCCGAGCGTTGCATAATATATGGCATTGGTTCCAGGCGGCAGCTTGGTCAAGTAGGGCATGAAATCCTTGGTCCCAATCGGTGTAGCGACCGTCCCTATAATGTTGCCCCCCAATCCTTCGATGATGTTCTTGAAATTGTCCCTATGGGAGTGGCCCCATGCGTAATCCATGTATACAATGAACCAGTCTTTCCCGATTTTGTCGAACGCGAGGTTTGCTGAGGCCTGCACCTGCATCCTGGCGTGGCAGATAGAGCGGAACACCCAACGATTCCCCTTTGCCCCCGTAATTGCCGAGGACATTCCGTTGGGGAAGTACGGAGTCTCTAACTCCTTGGCGATCGGGGAGGTCGCAATGCCTATCCCAGAGTGGACGGATCCGAGGACGAAGTCTGCATTGTCTTTAAGGACCAATTTCCTGAAGGCCCTCACGCCGACATCAGCCTTCGAGGCGGAATCTTCCATGACATATTTGACCTCTCTCCCGGCGATCCCTCCCTCGCTGTTCACCTGGTCGATCGCCGCTTTGACCGCCTTGTCATAGAAGTACCCGTAGGAGGCCAGAAATCCAGTCATATCCGGCTGGTGGCCGATTATGATGGGTTCCTTTGCGGCTCGCAGAATCGCCGGAAATCCAATGGATCCTGCAGCCATGCCTGCAGCACCGATCGCGGTAGTTTTCAGAAAATCACGGCGTGTAATCGTTCTTTTGGTTTTCATAATTCCATTCTCCTCCTTACAAGTTTGAATACCCCCAGGATTAAAATCTATCACCCCCCCTCAAAACCACCGTCTTCCCTCTGTCCATGCTGGTGATAATCATCCCAAAACAATAGTGATTTCAGAAAACTCAGCCCATCGAATAGCATAGCCTTGTAAATCTGTCAACAAAAATATGCGACATTGTGGTACGGGCGAGGGCTGATCCCCCACATGGTTGGGTGAACTGATAGGATTGGTCAGATTCGTTTTATGGGTTGGGAGACCGCGGAGAAAAAAACGCCGTGAAATCATCCGGCTCCTGAGCTGTCTCGGCGGCAGAATTTATCCAAGGCTTCTCCCCTCGCCCCTGGCAGGGTCGTTAACGTCTGACGCCGACGTATCGGAGGAGCGGCTGCGGATTAACGGCCAATTCCTCCGGCGCTGCCTCGTGGCGGACTGAACCATTCTCAAGGAAGGCGATCCGATCGGCTACCCGGAGTGCGGCCTCGATGTTCTGCTCGACGAGCAACACCGCGACCCGATGTGCTTTGAGTTCAACAATCGTGTCTAAAAGCTTCTCCACGAGACTGGGCATGAGGCCTTCGCTCGGCTCGTCCAACAGCAGAAGCTTCGGGTTCAGGCAGAGGGCCCTAGCCGTGGCCAGCATCTGCTGTTGCCCGCCGCTCAGCGTCCCCGCACGTTGGCGCAGCAATTCCTTGAGCGCAGGAAACAGGTTCAGCACCCAGTCAAGGGTCTCTGGGCCCTCGCCTTTGACCAAGAGTCCCATCCGCAGATTCTCATCAACGGTCAAAGCGGGGAAAAGTCTTCGGCCTTGGGGCACGTAAGCGATACCGCACCGCGGGATGTCATGCGGGCCTAGCCGGGTCAGTTCCCGCCCGTCGAGCTGGATGGTCCCGGATCGCGGCTTGACCAGACCCATGATCGCCCTGAGCGTCGTCGTCTTGCCCGCCCCATTTCTGCCCAACAGGCCGAGAATCTCACCGGTCGCAAGGCGCAGGGAAACGTCCTTCAGGATGTGAACCTCACCATAGTAGCAGTTAACTTGCTCCAAAACCAGCATTACTTACCCAAGTAAGCCTTCTGAACCTCGCGATGGCGTTCGATTTCTTCGGGAGAACCCTCGGCAAGGATTACGGCTTTGTCCATCACGGTGATCTTCCTGGCCAGCCCAAGGACCACCGACATGTTGTGCTCGATCAGAAGAACCGTTGCCTCTTTCGAGATCGTCTGGACAAGCTCGCAGAATGCAGAAATCTCCTCTTGCGTGAGGCCCTGCGTGGGCTCGTCGAGAATCAGGAGCTCAGGACTCAGCGCGAGGGCCATGGCCACTTCTAACAGCCGTTGATGGCCGTATGGCAGCGCGCCGGCCCGCTGATCATAGGTGCCTGACAGCCCCACTTCGAGCAAGGCGGCTTTCGTGCGGTCTGCAACCTGTCGCTCACTGAGCACAAAGCGATCGATTGCGCTGCCCATCAAACGCCGCTGTGCGGCAAGGGCGACGTTCTCGTAGCAGGTCAGATTCCTGAAGATGCTTGTCACCTGAAAGGTGTAAACGATTCCCTGAATCACTCTATCCCAGGCGCTCAGCCCGGTGATATCTCGACCTTTGAATATGACCCTCCCGGATGTCGGAGGAATCCGCCCGCTGATCATGTTCACTAGCGTGGTCTTCCCAGCCCCGTTTGGCCCAATGATGGCCCGGATCTCCCCGCGTGCCAGAGAGAAGTCCACATCCTTGACCGCTTGGAGCCCGCCAAAGCTCTTGCACAGAACAGCAGTTTCGAGTAGCGAATCTAAGGCAACCACGGCAGCCACCTCACCCGTATCGCTCCCATGATGCCTTGGGGAAACCACAGGATCAGCATGACAAGTACCGCGCCGACAACGAGAAGGTAGCTCGACGTGAGCCCACTCGCGATGTCGACAAGATAGAACATCAGGCCGGTACCAACCAGTGGACCAATGGTCGTGCCGGTACCCCCGAGCAGCGTCCACAGCAGAGGATAGATGGAGTAAAGAATCGATGCGAAAGAAGCCCCAACGTACGAGAACAGCAACGCATAGGTCGCGCCCGCAGAGCCAGAGATCCCACCCGAGATCACGAGCGATAGGAGCTTGTATTTGAATGTGTTGTAGCCGAGCAGTCCAGTTCGCTCTTCGTTCTCCCGTACTGCGATCAGAACACGTCCGATGGGCGCGCTCCTCAGGGCGAGGCTGAGAATGAAACAGGCGACGAACACGATAAGGGCAACGTTATATTTCACGTTAGGGTCGGAGAAAACGAGCTGGACCGGGCCCAGATCCACGGCCCCAAGACTTTTAGAGAGAATGAAGCCCTGGTCGCCCATCGTGATCTTGTTGAAATAGAGGAGTGCAAGGTAACAGGCCTGAGCAAACATCATCGTCACGATGAGAAACGACACACCCCTGGTTCGAAGTGCAATAAGCCCGAACGCGGTCGAGAGCACCAGGCTTACCGCAACACCCACGCAGAAACCCGGAATGGCACCGAACTTCAGGTAATAGATAGTCAGGCCGGCCCCGTACATGCCCGCCGCAAAGAACATGGCGTGTCCCAGACTCATGAGACCCGTGTAGCCCAACAGCACGTTGTAACCCACCGCGTAGGTGGCCAGCACCATGATCCGGGCCACATTGGTGTGGTGGTAGGCCGGCAGCACGAACTGGGCGGCTAACAAGAGAGAGACGATGCCCAAATGAAGTGTCAGTACCTTGCCTGCGGATCGCCCGGTCATGAGCCGTCCTCTCCAAACAGGCCGCCAGGCCTGAAGACCAACACCAAAGCCACGAGAAGGGTGGCGACGATCTTCGCCAGTGTCGGTGAGAAGAAGACAGATACAACTCCGTCGCTCATCCCGACGACGAAGGCCGCCACCATAGTCCCTTTGAGGCTTCCCAAGCCTCCGATGATCACGACAATGAATGACAGGAGCAACGGGTCGAGTCCCATGAGGTAGTGAGCCTGCTGAATGGGCACCACGAGCACACCCGCGATCGCGGCGAGCATGGCCCCCAGGGCGAAAACCGTAGCGTAGACGCGCCGGACGCGCACACTGAAGACCTGCGCCATCTCCTGGTCCTGCTGGGTCGCTCGCATGTAAAGCCCCAGCTTCGTCCTGGACATGGCGATCCAGGTTCCCACGAGCAACAGGCCCGAGACGCAGGCCACGACGAGCTTGTACCCCGAGTATCCGAACCACGGGAACACGATGCGGAAATATAATGGTGGGTCCACCGGCCGGGCATCNNAGCGTCAACACGATCTGCTGGATGATATAGAGAATTCCGATGGTTGCAACGATCGTACTTTCGGGGTGGTAGCCGATTCGACGGAGAATCAGCCCATCGGCGACAACGGCGATACCGCCGACAACGAGGGGACCCACCGCCAGGGCGATCAGGAAGTTCGTGAACGCCCCGCCTCCTACGAGTAGCGAGCA
>WVZH01000568.1:0-4664 GCA_011772595.1 Anaerolineales bacterium | reverse complement strand
AGCCCGAGGGCGGTCAGGGCGAGCACAAAAGCCGTGACCGTGCCCTCGAGCAGCGCCAGGAATAGATGTGGCCCGAGACTCATGACCAGAGATCCATGGGTGAACGATTACGATCCACAGAGAGACTCACGGCTGGTATCCTGGGAAACAGTTCCCGGAGGATGCGGCAACAGATCCCTCCGCCGGCCCGGGTTTCTCTGCCGGGCCGCCCCAGCCGTTGTCATAAGATTCCCCTCTAACCACTCAGCCGCCGCTGTAGGGGAAAGAACCGAATGCAATGAAGATCGGTCAAGGACTCACAGGGGTTGCTTTGTGTAGTCCACTTCGGTGGGGTAGAGCGAATCTTCGATCTTTGTTCGGTGCACCACCTTGAGTCTTCTGTTCCTGACCTCAGAGATGAACTGCTGACCGAAGCTTTGGTGAATCCGACCGACGAATTTTTTGTGGCCTTGAGGATGCTGTATGCCCTCGTTGAACCACTGAAAGTTCTCGAGGGTTTCGATCAAAGCCTTGTAGTCTTTCGGGGTTCGGTCTCGGTAGCCGCTTTGCTCAACCGCGTGCTTGATGACGAACAGGGTCTCCCAGCATGAAAACATATGCGCGTAGGTGGAGACGTCCTTCGGGTCCTGGATGCTCGCGCCTTCATCGTTGACGCCCACACGCTGCCGGAAGAACTTCTCGTAGGGTGTGGGGTACCCGTCCGAGTAACGGGGAAGCCCTTCCCAAAAATAGGTGCCTTCCAGAAATTCCAGTCCCGGGCTGGCGATGTCAACGCCCTCCAACGAGTCAATGAACCCGAAGATCTGGGGTCGCTTCGCGCCGAAGTGCTCTCCCATCTCTTTGACGAAAGTGAGCACGCCCGGTCCAACCATGACGTGGTACAGCACCTCCGTGTCAGCAGGGATGCGGGGAAAGTACTTCGTGAACGAGGTTTCGGTAGGTGGAATCGGCAATTGGGCGAGGATTGTGCCACCCTTCTCGCGTACCGCCCCCCCGAAGAAATCTCGATGGTCGTATCCGAACGCATAGTCAGGAAAGATCATCGTCGCCTTCTTGCCCAGGTTGTTCAGGACCCACGAGACGATCGATGTCACCTGGGAGCGAACGTCGGTGATGCCGGGCTGGAAGACATACCGATTGAGCGTTCCTGAGGGAACATGATATCCCTCACTCGCCACGAACAGTGGAATCTTAAGCTCGCCGGCTCGTGGAGCGGAGGCGATCACGACATGGGAAAAGAGGGTTCCGTAAACGAAATCCACCTTGTGCTGGACGGCAAGCTTCTCCACAACCTCAGCGCCGCGCTTGGGATCGGTTCCGTCATCCTCGGTCACCAACTCAACCGGCCTCCCGGCGATGCCACCCATTTCATTGATCAATTTCACCGCTGCCGTCGTCGTCCGCTCGTACCAGCGGCCGTACACAGCTCCAATACCTGTTCGATGCACCTGGAAACCGATCCTGATGGGCTTCTCGGCGGCCACCGCCCGGCGGGTAAGTGAACCTGGCACACCGGCGATCCCCGCACCAACAAGAACCCCCGCGGTCTTTATGGCTGTTCGCCTGGAGATTCGCCTCGTCTTTACGCCCTTACCTTTCGTGTTGTCATCGTTTTCTGCCATTGTTTATCCCCCTTTGTTTCATGAGAAAGTTAGAAAACCCAGTCATGGTGGGTAATTATAGAAAACAAGAGGATTGGGTGTCAAGGGCTAAGTTCCCACAAGATCTGAGAGGGGGAACAGGAGGTTTCTCTTTTTGCTAGACTGGTAATAAACTCTCTTCGTGTTACCCTCGAGGGTGTAACCTTTTGATTCTCTTAAATATAACGTTGGTAGGTTTTGAAGGTTAATGGTTCTGTTCTTCTCCACCACAACATTTCTCTAACGGTTATGGAAAAGATGGCCTCTTCCTGAATGCGGCCGGTTGGGCCACACCAAACTCGGTCAAGAGACGACTCATGATAATGGTCAAAGGCAGCCCGCGAGGACGCAAAACGAGATGAAAATGGTTCGAGGTGAGGCTCCCGGGCAAGTACCTGTTCTTCGCTGCCCGCCGGGAGTCACTTCTGAAAGCCTAAGGAGGAATTCCTCCCGGTCCTCTTTGTTACGGAAGATATCCTGGCCCCCCTATGCCCCGGCGCATCACGGGCTGTACTACACTGGGTGCGTCTAACCCTGCGCGTCTCGGCATGCTGGCGCGCTACGATTTGTCTGAAGGCATGCCCAAATAACCTTCAATTCCTACCAACGTCCCCTACACTACTTGTCCCTAATTACAAAAACTGCTAGTATGCAGTCGATTCATTTGAGAGCGATGGACGCTCTCTGATCCTGGGAAGAGTGACTCATGCTGGCAAAGGTTTTGAGCAGTGCCGTCTACGGCATCGATGCCTATGTGGTTGAGGTCGAAGTGGATATTGTCCATGGGCTTCCGACCTTTTCCACGGTGGGACTTCCTGACGGGGCTGTTCGGGAAAGTAAGGATCGGGTCAAGGCGGCTATCAAGAACTCTGGCTATGAGTTTCCTCCAGACCGGATCACCGTTAACCTCGCACCGGCAGATATCAAAAAAGAGGGAGCGGCCTTTGATCTACCCATTGCTTTGGGGATTCTCGCAGCTACAGGCACGGTGAACCAAACAAGGCTCGAGTCTTTTCTCATCCTGGGAGAGCTATCCCTGTATGGTGAGGTGAAGGCCGTAAGAGGGAGCCTTCCTGTCTCGATTGCTGCAAAGGAGCATGGTTTGAGCGGTGTGATCCTTCCAAGGGAGAACGCCAACGAAGCCGCGGTGGTCAATGGGATCGAGGTTTTTCCTGTGCGGAGGCTTTCTGAAGTTGTGGGGTTTCTCAACGATGAGCAATCCCTCGAGCGGGCCGAGATCGATCTGGACCAGATTTTTCGTTCGGACCTAGACTACGGCGTTGATTTCAGCGATGTCAAAGGGCAGCAGCATGTGAAGCGGTGTCTCGAGGTGTCGGCGGCTGGGGGACACAACGTGATTATGATCGGCCCGCCGGGTTCCGGAAAGACGATGCTCGCCCGAAGGCTCCCGACAATTCTCCCGGACATGAATTTTGAAGAGAGTCTGGAGACGACCAAAGTCCACAGCGTTGCCGGTCTTCTTCCCACGGAGAGCGCCCTTGTCGTGACCCGTCCCTTTCGAGCCCCGCACCATACGGTGTCCGATGCGGGCTTGATCGGTGGTGGGACATTTCCAAGGCCCGGCGAGGTGAGTCTCGCTCACAACGGCGTCCTCTTTCTCGACGAACTTCTCGAATTTCGCAAGAACAATCTCGAAATGATGCGACAACCCATGGAGGACGGCAAGGTCACGATCTCGCGGGCAGCGACTTCGCTCACCTACCCGGCCCGTTTTATGCTTGTGGCAGCCATGAACCCGTGCCCGTGCGGCTACTTCTCAGATCCGATGAAAGAATGCACCTGCACAATCCCTCAGGTCCAGCGATATCGCGGTAGGGTTTCAGGCCCCCTGCTCGATCGCATCGACATTCAAATTGAGGTGCCTTCGGTCAAGTACCGGGACCTGGCCGATGAAGCGGCAGGGGAGCCCTCCTATATGATCAAGAAAAGGGTTAACCGTGCCCGAGCGATCCAAGTGAACCGTTTCGAGAGTCACAAGATCTACTGCAACGGCCAGATGACGAATCGCCACATCAAGAAGTTCTGTGCTATCGATAGCGAGAGCCAGCAACTTTTAGAGATTGCCATCGACAAACTCGGCCTCAGCGCCCGGGCCTACACCCGAATTCTCAAAGTCGCCCGGACGATTGCAGATCTGGATGGAAAAGACCAGATCTCCTCAGCCCACATCTCCGAAGCCATCCAGTACCGGACCCTGGATCGAAGCCTCTAGTACTAAGATACTTCTCACGGGGACTCTCCGGAACAACCTGAAATGGGTGGGTTAGGAAGAGGAGATAATAACCATGGCAAGTAACCTTAAGGCGGAAGAAAACGACCTATAAACTCACGGACGTGGCTCATTATAGAGGCAGCCGAAGGATCAGCGATAGAATAGCATTTACATTAAGATCCTAAGTGCCAGAACCAAGCTGCTTTCCCAATTCATAGGCTCTTTCCATTAGCTCCTGATTAGCCTTTATTTCTCCGGCTTCAGAAGCGCTTCCGTAGACGGTTCCGACGATATCGGCTCCAACGTAATTGAACGCGTCCTGAAATGTCCGCAATGCGTTGACCGCCCCAGAGGCAAAAGGGTCAACATCGCCATATGTCAGAATGATACCAATCCGTTTCCCCGCAAGGGCAGCGTACTCCTCCTCAGCACCTCCAAAGGCGTACCATCGGTCCATCAACAGTTTCGTTTGAGCAGAGACGGTGAACCAGTAGACCGGACTGGCAATTACGATCGCATCGGCCTCGCGGAGTTTAGGATATAGAGTCCGCATATCATCATCGATCACACAATCATTGCCTGTCTCCCCCCGGCACGACTCACACGCTGTACACGGCCTCAGATCCATGCCGTGAAGATAGAAGCTTTCGACCTCCGCCCCTTCCGATTCGGCCCCTGCCATAACCTGTTTGGCCAGTGCGGCGCTATTCCCCTCCTTTCTCGGACTTCCCATCAGAATCAGAACTTTTGCACGGTCCATCGTTTTTCCTCCTATCCAAAGAACTGCTCAG
>WVZH01000110.1 GCA_011772595.1 Anaerolineales bacterium | reverse complement strand
GGACTCGTGGACATGCGCGACCTTGTAATAGTTGCTAGAAACTTGGGAAAGAGCGTTCCCTAACGCTTCTTGCATGCAGCAGTGTCACGTGTTTCACATGCTGAACATAGACGCAGCATATGAGCATGTTTTGGATGCAGACACTACGCTGGCACTAATCAGTTCACAAAAAAAGGGGTTAATCGCGCAGGATTTGCTGCGCGTGTTTGCGTCAGGTCTTATAGAGTGCTGATTACGTATTCAGCGTCTGCGATCAAGATGGCTGCTGCAAACTCTGAAACGTGTTTGCCAGATTGAGCTCTAGCATGGTTCATGAAAGCACCTAGCACACCAATGGCTTCGTCAATTTCACCTGCGTCAATGTATGCTTCAGCGGCATAGAGTTTCTTGATGAGACTTGTGTACATACCTTTGGGACTGTAGAAATATCCGGATTCGTAGAACATCGTTACTAGGTCTTGTAGGCTCTCGACCGTTGCGATCACCGTGAATTCCACTGTTTCTGTTGCGGAGTTGCCAGCGTTGTCTACAGCAGTTACGACTAACGTGTGCGCTCCCAAACTGAAAGTGAATAGTTCAAAGGCATCACCGGTTTCAACAGGTGCTCCGTCGAGCATGGCCGAGATTGTCGCAACCCCAGATTCCGTGTCTTCTGCACTGAAGTCGAGCGTGAGAGTTTCTGAGTGCAAGTAGTCTTTCGCCATTGGCTCGTTGATCGTGATTACTGGCGGGGTCACATCAGCTACAGGAATCTCCACAAAGAACGCCGTCAACGTGTGATCCATGTCCATCGTCACGCTGTACGGATCCGCAGCGCCCACATCCACCGTATCCAACTCCCAATGATCCAACATGTACCCACTGTCCGGCACCGCATCCACCGGAACCACCGTAAACGCATCATACGTGTACACACCCGGCGCAGGATCCGTCGTCCCAAATCCAACCACTTCAATTGTCAAATCATATTGCTCTTCAGAAATCTCGGCAAAGACCGCGACCAACGTGTGATCCATGTCCATCGTCACGCTGTACGGATCCGCATCGCCCACATCCACCGTATCCAACTCCCAATGATCCAGCAT
>WVZH01000372.1 GCA_011772595.1 Anaerolineales bacterium | reverse complement strand
CCTGAGATCCCCCGCTTGCGGGTTGAAGGAGATGGGGAAGAACAAGACCTGGGCCTTCTTCTGGTCCCTGAGAAAGGCGATCGTTCCCCTTTTGACCCTCTCGGCGGGGATAAAATCGTTCAGTGCATAGGCCTCGGGATCCAGGGAGAACTCCTCGATGACCTCCTCTTCAAGGGCGATCTTTTCGGGCACGGGGTAGACGAGATACCCCGGGGAGGTCTCCGTCTCCACCGTCTCCACCTCGAGCTCGAGGCCCATCCCCTCGGGCAGGTCTACCCAGTAGCCCTTGAGGGGGATCTCCGGCGATCCCACGGTCTCGGTGAGGCCGTGGGTGTAAGCATGGATGGCAATCCGCTGATAGGCCGTGCCATTCACTTCAATATCCGTGGAATCAAATCGTGAAGTCCTGAGCTCGAGCACCATGCCCGCCTCGTCCTGGGAGACTACGGTTATCCCGTCGCCGGTTCCGGCGCCACCGGGTGTGGTGGGGAGTCCTCCGAATTCCTGGCCATCGGGGATGCCGTCGCCGTCGGTATCGGGGTCGAGGGGGTCGGTGCCGCGGAGGTACTCCTCGAAGTTGGTGAGCCCGTCGTTGTCGTAATCGAAGTTGGCGTCATCGGTAGTAGGGTCTAGCCCGTGGGCAAGTTCCCAGTCATCGGGCATGCCGTCGCCGTCCCAGTCGACGCAGACGGGCCCGTGCCACTTGTGGTGACCGAAGGTATCGATATCCTCCAGCTTGTAGTAGTAGAGCTGGCCCTTGGTGACATTTGCGTCATCATAGGTGTACGTCTTGCCCGTGGCCGAATACAGGAGCCCCGGGATGAGGGAGTCGTTGAGTTTCGCATACGAACCTGCCCGGGTAGTGCTCCGGTAGAGGTTGAAGCCGAGGTTGTTTATCTCCATTGCCGTCTTCCAGGAGACCCGGACATTGTTTCCATTGCCTGTGGCACGAAAGTCCACCAGGTCCACCGCCGTTGGCCCGAGAAAGCTGATGGTTGTGCCGGTGATGTCGCCCAAATGCTGGAACAGCAGGATGTCAGTCTTCATCAGGTTCTCGACGGGAGCCGTGCTATAGGAGCCGCCCGAGAGGTATGCCCGCACGTAGTAGACGTCTGCTCCCCCGTTGAGCGAGGTCTTCTGCCAATCCGAGGGTTGATCGAAGTGGACGAAGCCGTTGGCCGTGAAGTCCTTGGCTGCCCCCGTGACGTTGCTGAGGTTGGCCCACGCCCCGTTCCAGTACTGCCAGTTCAGCGTGCCCCCTGCTCCCGCCTGCTGAAGGTCGATGTTCACCCCCGTGAACTTGCTCGTGGAGCCCAGGTAGAGGTACTCCCCCGAGGCGAAGGGGAGACTGCGGTTATTGTTAGCACTCGCCAGGGACTCGGAGCTGCTTGAGGTGAAGCCTCCTGCACCCAATTGCGTGACAGGGCCAGGGCTGCTGTTGGTCTCCTCATTCCCCGCAGAGGCCGAGGGCTCGGGGTCCACGAGCTTGCGCGCCCAAATCCAGTCGAACTCATAATCTTGGCCATTCCAACTCTCGCCACCAATGCCGAAGTCCCCTGAGGTGGTGGAGGTATCGGCGATTGACCATCCGCCTCCAGGCGGGAACTGCTGCGTGCCGTCGCGGAGAGCTCGCATGGTGCCGTCCGTGAGGCGATGCACCTCGTATTCATACCAGGTGTTGGCCACGGGAAATGGGCCGGTGGAGAGGTCCTGTTCAATAATTGTTTCAGACTCGGGGCTCTGGCCACTATCATGTTTGCGGACATACCGGTTACGCGCGCTCGATCCCCTGGTTTGGTAGGCATAGGTCTCGCCGTCGGGGGCGTTGATAAACCAGCAGACGGGCGCGTGGTCGTCGCTGGCCTGGACCGCGCTGGCGTAAACGCGCGCCACAAAGCCGTAGGTGTTGTCCGGGGCGTAGGTATTGTGCTTCAGGCCGCCAAGCGGGCCGCTGCCGGAGTCAATGGTGACCACGCTTGAATTCACAGTGGCGCTTACAATCGAGCCATCGCCGTCATCCACCCATTTCGTCCAATCGGTGATGTCGTCGAAGTCGTCCCAGAGATCGAAGACGTTGGCCTTATTGGCGAGGAGGCTTCCCGGCGTCGTATTGCCATAATAGAGGTAGTAATTGCCATCGGAGCCATTCGCACTGATTGCCGCCTGCGTCCTGAACCAAATCTTGGTTGAAGCGTCGTTCCAAGAAGAACTCTCGTCAAGGGTGCGGTCGAGCTCGGTCCAAGTTGACCCGTCCCAGCGGACGATGCGGATATCGTCACCCGAGGCGAGGGATTTGGAAGAGGGTACAGCGTTGACCAGGGCGGCGTGATCGAACGTCACCGAGACACTATAGCCGCTCGGCACGTCCGCCGACCCGGCAGAGACCGTAATCTTTTTACGGTACGCGTAGCTGCTATCCCACCAGGTAAAATACCATGCCTCGGAGAAGGGGATGACAGCTGCGTTATAATCCGTTCCTTTCTCCAGCAGCGACTCGTTCCTGTAAACCGTTTGGGGGTCGGCGAAGGAGCGGTAGTTCCGGATCTTGAAGGCGGGGCTGTATCGTGGGTTGGGGACGCTCCCATGGATGTCGAAGACGAGCTTCTGGTCGTCGGACATAGTAATGCTGTAGCAGCCCTCGGCCTCGTTGAAGAAATCAGATGATTCCTCCCCGCCGTAGGTGGCGAAGGTATCCATCATGGATTCGTGCTGGGCGGCAATCCAGTCTGGGCTTCTCGCCAGATCCGAGATGCGGATCTCGTCGAGGCCACCGTGCCAGGGATAACTCCACGCTTTCTCTATCGCGTGATCGCCGTGGCCGATCCAGAACTCCTTGCCGGCAGACACGAGGGGGGTCGTTTTGGATTGCGTATTCGCGTCCGGGCCACCATTGATGTACATCCTCATGGTCGAGCCGTCCCACGTCCCGGCAATGTAATACCACGTCCCAGCCGACAGGGTTCCTGCGCTCGTAAGGTTACCGCCTGTCTCGCTTTGGAGCTGAAAATTGGCGTTCTTGGGGGGCGAACCCTCTGGTAGTGTCAACCGATAACCATCGCCGTACCCATTCTTAGTAAACGCCCCTATGTGGCCAGTCCCGGCAGCGTTGTAATTCACCCACGCTTCCAGGGTGATTTGGGTCCCCGTGAGGTCCAGGGTTACATCACTTGGCGTTTCTTCACCCAGCACCTGATAGAAGCTGGAGGGATCGCTCTGGTTGTTGTGTTCGGTGGCAATCCAGTCGGCAGAACGGTCCACATCGGAGATGCGGACTTCATCGACCTGCATGAAGCCAGCGGAGGAGTTCAGACTCTGGCCCATCTGGAAAATGGTGGGATTCGAGATCTCGGGAACGGAGACCGTATCGGAGTTGGCCAGTGAGCCGTTGACATACAGCTTCCGATCCGTGGGGCTCGTGAACACCCCGACGATGTGAGTCCAGGTATCCAGGCCAACGGGCGTACCACCGATGTCCTCAAACGTGGTGTTGCGAGCAGCCAGCTCAGGGGTGCCGTCCACATCCGACCAGCCGACGCCGAGGTACTGATCATCCGCAAGGCCTACGGTCCCCGCGGCGCGGAAGGATCCGTTGCTACCGGCTGTTGCAGCAGACCAGGCCGATATGGTGACTGGGTAGCCCGTGATCCCAATGAAGGAGGAGACATTGATGTAATCATTCGTGCCGTCAAAATTTTGTCCCTTGGCGATCTGGCCGGTAACCGGTCCGTTGTTATTTTGTACGCCATCGTTACCAAGGCCACTGGAGTCGGAGTGGTTCCCACCTACCGTTTCGTCGGTTACCGCCTCGTTGAGGTGCCACACACCCTTGTAGTTATTGTTCCCGCCTTCGTCCCAAGTCCCGGAAACATTCTGCTGGTCAATCGCGGAGGCGTAACCGTAGTACATGTAGAGGGTGGTGTTTGCACTGTGGTAGAGCCCTGGAACCTCTACCCATGTGATGAGTTCACCGGTCTGGGGGTCGTACTTCTCGATTTCGTGATCGCACTTGCCTCCCTCGTCGTTGGTGAAGAAGATGTCGGTCCCGTCGTCCTTCCCCACGTGGCCGCCGTAGGAGGTATGCTTCAGATTGGTATCGCTATCCGGCAAGAATTTGATCAATACCGGGAAATTCGACAGATCTGAAGTACCGCTCACCTGGCTGCCCTGGATGACGATCCTCTTGCGATAGGGCCACAAGGAGTCGGACCATCCCGAGCTCGCCATGTCGATGAGGTCATTCACCCCGTCGAAGGTTTGACCGTAGCCGATCTGCCCCGCGCTCTGGGTGGGGGTGTAGCCGCTGTAGCCCTTTCCGCCCTGGCCGTGGTTGTTGTTCGAGGTGCTGTCGGCGAACTCATCGGCCGTGCCGGTTCCACTCTCCTTCAAATGCCATACGCCCTTGAAATTCGAATCCCAGACGGCATTTCGATTCTGGCCATCAGTCGCAGACGGGTTTCCGTAGTACATCCAGATGGAGTCGGTGTCCGATGAGCCGTCGATCTGGGGGACCTTTACCCACACAGAGGAGATGCCCGATTCGTTCCACTCCTCGATCTCGTGCGAGAGGAGGGTGGTGTCGTCGGAATCCACGAACCGGATGTCCTGACCCTGGTCTTGCGTTTGAGCGTAGTCGATGCGGGTGCTGTCGAGCTTGATCAGGACCGGGAAGCCGGTGAGGTTTTCGGTTTGCGTGAGGTTGTCGAAGGTGATCTTTCTCCGTTTGCTCCAGGACCCATCCCACCAGTTGCCGTACGGGTTACTCGAGGTGTTCTCGCTCGCATCGAACCATCCTCCCGCCCCCGTGTTGAATTTGTCTAAGGTGGACGGGTTCCGGTAGTCCAGGGAGTAAGGGTCTCCTCCCGTGGGGCTATTCAAGGTGCTGGGCTTGAGACGAACCAGCATGTCGGGAAGCTCGTAGCGCTGGCCGTTGGAGAAGTTATCCGTGCCCTTCTCGTATCGATGAGTCCAGGCCCCTCCGGAAGAGGCATCGTTGTTGGCATTGGCTCCCGTCCAGTCCTCATACCAGATCATGAAGGGATCGACCTTATAGCTGGCACTATCGGAGTATCCCCCTATCCAGTCCGAGGTGGGGGTGTTGTCCTGTTCCGACTGCGTCCAGGGTAAACCGGTATTATCCAACGTCATCCTCAAATGTTCATGTGCAGTAGTGACAGCACCAGTAAAATCGGCGTTCCTGTTGATGTAGATCTCGCCGGTAGGGTAGACGGTATAGAGGTGGTCGAACCTGGCTTCGGGCAGATCACTGTACGTCCCCGTCCTGCGGATCACGACCCGGGCGGGGCTGTATTCCAGGACCGAGATCTGGGCATCCGTGGAGGTGGTCTCGCGCCTGTCCGTTGAGTCTACTCTGAAGTGGTGGCGGGTGAGAGAGCTATTGTTGAGGTCATTTGCAATGATGTTAGTCGACTTTGCGGGGTCGTTCTCGAGATCGTACCAGGTATGTATTCCTCCTCCCCCACCGCTAAGCAGAGGGTCAGCGTTGAAGGGATCGGTGTCGAAGGTGATCTCATCCTTTCCGCCCAGATTGAGGGTGATGGTGGAGGACGTGGTGGTGGCCGACACGGTTGTGGAGGCCGTGATGTCGAACGCCGCGCTCATGGCCGCTGTCAGGGTTCCCGAGGTCGCCTGGAGGGTGTAGTCGACCCCTGCCTTGTCGATCGAGAGGTCGCCGAAGGTCGCCACGCCACTTACGGGCGAAACCGTCGTGGTTCCGGAGAGCGTTCCGCTGCCGGGATTGTCGAGGATCGCGATGGAGATGTCCGTGCTGTAACTTGGTGCCTTGTTTCCCAGGTCGTCCTGGGCCTCTACCTTGATCGCGGGCGTGATGGGATATCCCGCTACGGTGTCGCTCGGCTGCACGGTGAAGACCAGCTTCGTCGCCGTTACCGCGTTGATATTGAACGCCGCGCTCGTGGCCTCCGTGAGAGAGCCCGATGTCGCCCGGAGGGTGTAGCCGACCCCGGGATTGTCGATGGAGAGGTCGTAGAAGGTCGCCACACCGCCCGAAGGCGACACGGTCGTCGTTCCCGAGAGCGTCCCGCCGCCGGGGTTCGTGAGGATCGCGATCGAGACGTCGGTGCTGTAATCTATGTCCTTGTTTCCCAGGTCGTCCTGGGCCTCCACCTTGATCGGGGGCGTGATGGTATTTCCCGCTATGGTATCGCTCGGC
>WVZH01000003.1:57159-58110 GCA_011772595.1 Anaerolineales bacterium | reverse complement strand
CGCTCGTCGCTGATTTCGCTGTCGTATCCCCAAACAGCTTCGATCAGGGCGCTACGGCTGACCGGTCGGTTTGGATTCTCGATGAGATGACGCAGGAGGCGCATCTCCGTGGGGGTGAGCGAGATGGTTTCGTCATTGCGAGTCACCTCAAATCGCTCGAGGTCGAACTCAATCGCCCCAACCCGAAAGGTGCGCTCTGGTCGTGTGGAGGCGAACTCACCGTAGCTACGCCTTAGTTGCGCTCGCACTCGCGAGATCAGTTCTCTCAAGCTGTAGGGTTTGACAATATAATCGTCGGCACCAAGTTCGAGGCCAAGCACCTTGTCCACCTCTTCATCCCTAGCTGTCACCATCAGGAGGGGCATACGTTTGCCTTCCGCTCGCAGTTGGCGGCAAACGTCAAATCCGCTGATATCCGGAAGGCGTATGTCGAGCAGGATCAGCTGAGGATTGTGAACACTCGTAAGCTCCAGCGCCCGTGCACCCGTGTCGGCAATGAGAGTCTGAAATCCCTCGTTCCTCAATGCATAGTCGATGCTACGGGCGACTGCACGTTCATCTTCGACGATTAAGATCAATTGGTCTTTCAAGGGTGCTCCCAGGCTTTTGAATAGTGTTACGGGTTCTCATAGGTGACGAGCTGTGTCTACACAGGCGTCTCCTATTGTATCCCCAAGTCTGGTCTCTGGATGATAGTGGCTAGTAAGTTTTGGTCGGAGTGCGGATATCCCACACCGGACAAACTTAGATTTGGCATGCTGGGCAAAAATAGCAAGCCCCACCGAGATAGCGTATCTTCTCAATCGGTGTTTTGCATTCGCTACAAAGTTGGCCAACACTTTTATTGCTCAAGAGTCTTTTATATCTTCCTGGGTGATTATATAGGTCACGTTCGCTGTCTCGACCGCCCAAATCTACCGCGCTACAAAGAGTCTCCTTGATCGCATCGAA
>WVZH01000003.1:48043-57069 GCA_011772595.1 Anaerolineales bacterium | reverse complement strand
ACGCTGCGTGTATCTCCCGCTCCCAACGCTTGAAAATCGCGGAGCAAGTGCTCATAGGTAAACTCGTCCAGGTGTGGGAATACTCTCTTCACGCCAACGTGGGGATGCTCGCTTGCTTTAGACCGAGGTATGAGTAACACGTTTCCCCAACCTTGAACCGTTACTGTAAGATAGGTGCTGTCTTGAAAGTGGATCAGGAGTTGATGCTTCTTGGGCAGCGTCTCTTCGGATTGGTGCACGTGAATCCTCTCTCCGCCACCTCCGAGCACGAGCACATAATCTAGATCGAAGTCGGCCAAGATCACTGAGCCATGACCCTCGACCTCACCCACCTGCTTGCCTTTCAGGATCGCCTGATATTCTTCCGGCGTTCCGCTTTAGAAGGCGAATCGGTGTGGGGAATTCCCGCGCAAGCCCGATACGACGCGTTTGCCCTTTAGCTCCAGGTTCATCTGATGTGCGATGGTTAATGCCTCCGGTAGTTCAATCAACTGATGGTTCCTTTCATTAACCGGCTTATGCTTTCGCCGCAATGCTTCTAACAAGCAGCACTTTCCTACAACGATCATACATCAACATGGGTCGGACGTACACTCTTCAGCACTCCCGCAACGATTTCACGATGAAATCACCCTCAGCCAGCTTCCAGATGATAAAATCAAAAGCCATTTAATTCCGCGCTCGGGATAACCCCATGGACGAAAATTCAGCAAAGACCTCATGGCTCTGGTTGTTAGGACTCTTCACGCTTGCCAGTTTGATCGAGACGGTCTTCTACAGTCAGATGCTGGCCTTCACACCGTTGTATCTCCCACAGCTTGGGATCACGTCCGAGCGCGAAATCTTGTTCCTCGTGGGGTTGATCTCAGCCATATCAAATGCAGTCGGTATCCCCTTTCTCCCATTCTGGGGCGCCCTCGCCGATCGATTCTCTCGCAAACCGATCATCATTCGATCCTTTGTGGTGATCCTGGCGGCAGTGATCCTTGCCTATGTCGCAAACAACGTTTGGCTCTTCTTCCTCGCTCGTAGCATCACCGGTTTTGCATTAGGTAACAGCGGCTTGATGATGACCACACTATCTGAACGACTACCCAAGAACCGCATGGGCTTGGGCTTTTCGATTATGAACAGTGCCGCACCTATCGGAGCATTCCTCGGTCCGATGACCGGTGGATGGATTGTAGACGTATTCGGCTTTCGCACGTTGCTGCTATCGAACGCGTTTTTCATCGCCTTCATCATCTTGGCCCTGTACTTCGGCTACCAGGAAACCTATCGGGGCGAAAAGAGAGAGCCGATCCTGCGCATGGCTTGGGATTCCTTGGGCCTCATCTGGCGTTCGAAACGCCTGCGATCCCTCTTCCCGGCACTATTCTTGCTTTTCGGCGGATGGATGTTGGCTTTCACATACATCCCCTTGGTGATCACAGAGGTTTACACCGGAGGTGATCCAGGCACGATCATCGGCATCGTCATTGGCGCCAGTGGTTTGACGACCCTATTCTTGGCGCCCATCTTGGGCGCACTCGCCGATCGATTCGGCACTTGGCGCGTGTTGTTCATCGGCGCTGCGATCTCAATGGTGCTTTGGCCGGTTCCTGCCCTAACGAGCGGACTTGTTCCTTTTGCCATCTTGTGGTCTGTTCTCAACGGGATCGTTTCCGCTGTGTTTGCGATTTCCTTCAGCGTACTCTCAGCCTCGGCTCCCGAGAGCGTGCGCGGACGCGTGATGTCCTTCGCCTACATGCCCGTAAATATCGGCTTCATGATCGGTCCTGCCATCGGAACGCGCATTGTCCAGAGCAACATCTTCAATATCTTTCCCGCCGCTGCGGTGTTCACTGCCTTGGGCCTCGCCACCCTGGTAGTCGCATACCGACAGCCCATAGCGGAGGACACTACGACGGATCGCAGCCGCTAAAAAGGGAGCGTTTCTCAATTTCCTATTGATTCCCTTTGCACAATTGTTGACAAGTTGCAAAAGATACTCTATACTGTAAGCGCTTACAGTAAGCGCTTACTGTAAGCGCTTCCGGCGAGCCGATTTGGAGGGGTCACCATCACGCACTCACCCACGGAACCTAGAAACAGGTCACGCGCAACGATTGATGACGTCGCCGTTAAGGCGGGTGTTTCAATTGCTACTGTCAGCCGTGTGATCAATGGCACGGGTCTGGTTGCGCATAAAACCAGAGAACGAGTGATGGCGGCAATCGCAGAACTTAGTTACCGCCCACAAACTGCTGCTCAAGTTTTAGCCAGTCGGAAAACAAACACCATTGGACTTTACCTATCCGAGATCAGTGGAGAATACTTTTCTCATATTTTGAGGGGGATTGAAGCCACAGTCCGTGAAAATGGGTTTGGGTTATTAGTCTTTTCAACACAAAACGGGCTTACCCACGACCCCTCGAAGCCACTGCCCATGGGAGAGCATAATACAGATGGGTTGGCTGTTTTTGTTGGCAGTTTATCGAATCGTGAGTTGTATCGCCTCCACGAAGCAGGATTTCCTGTCGTTTTGATTCACCGCTCCCCTCCAGAGGGCGTGGAAATTCCCAGTGTGACCATTGAGAACAAGCGTAGCACCTGCAAGATGATCGACCATCTTATCGAGGTGCATGGCTATCGACACATAGGCTTTCTGGCCGGGGAAGAAGTGCAAGAAGACTCCCATTGGCGTGAAATGGGCTACCGTGAGAGTCTTGCTTCGCACGATATCCCCTTTGATCCGGAATTGGTCGATGTCGGCGGGTTTAACAGGGAACAGGCTGAAGCCGTAATGGAGAAATGGCTTCATGATGGTTTGGAATTCGATGCCGTTTTTTCCGGTGATGATGAAGCTGCGATAGGCGTACTGACAGCACTCAAAGATGCCGGAAAGCGTGTGCCGGAAGATGTAGCCGTGGTCGGATTTGATGATACCTATCTTGCCCGCTACCTAACGCCCCCACTTACCACAGTTCGCGCCCCGATTGAACAAGTGGGGCGCGAAGCCATTAAGCTCTTGGTGCACTTGATTCAAGGTGATGAGACAGAAAGCGTCGTTCTTTTGCCCACTGAACTTGTCATTCGTAAATCGTGTGGCTGTAACTGACATCTGTTCTCATGAGAAGTCGTTAAAAGTAGGTAAACTCAAATCCACTAGAAATTTGGATAAGCGTTTGACGTTGGTGCCCGTAAAGTGAACTGACCACGCTAGTCGAGTGGCTCAAGGCGAGGTCCTAACCAAGATCGTGAAGCTTATCTATCGAGCTCTTACATGTTTTTCAGCGCGAAGGAGGCGGATATTGAACAGACCCAAAATACTGATACACATGACACTATAAGGACGATCCAAACTAAGGAGAAGAATCATGCGAAGACCCTTGTACATCCTACTTGCCCTTCTGGTCATAACAACTATGCTGCTTGGCGCCTGCGCCAGGGCAACGCCTACGGCGGAAGAACCGCCAACCGAAGTACCGGTTGTGGAAGAACCCACTGAGGAACCACCTCCTGAAGAACCCCCTGCCGAGGAAAAGGTTCAGATCCGCTGGTTCATCGGCCTGGGCACGGGTTCACTGCCGGAACATCTGGCAGGACAGGAAGCGGTAGTCGCTCGTTTCAACGAGACCCATCCCAATATCGAATTGATCATGGATATCGTTGAGAACGAACAAGCCCCCGACCAGTTGAAGACTCAGATTGCTGCCGGTGACCCACCTGACCTCATCGGCCCAGTAGGTTGGAGCGGCACCAATGAATTCAGCGGTCTGTTCCTCGACCTAGAGCCCTACCTGGGAGGCTTCGATTGGAGCGACTTCGATCCGGACTCCATTAATGCGTATCGTCTTGAGGGAGAAGGCCTGCTTGGACTTCCGTTTGCGGTCTTCCCTTCGATGATCTACTACAACAAAGACCTATTCGACGAGGCTGGGCTCGACTACCCACCTCACAAATACGGTGAAGCCTACGCTGATGGAGATCCGTGGACGGTGGAGAAGCTGGAAGAACTGGCCATGGTGCTAACGGTCGATGTGAACGGCAATGACGCCAATAGCCCGGATTTCGACCCGGAGAACATCGCCCAGTTCGGTTACCTTTCCCAATGGACTGATCCTCGGGGACAAGCAGCCGCGCTCTTCGGTGCCGACAACGTGTTCGATGAAAACAATGACGCCGTACTCTCGGAACGTTGGCGCCGAGCCTTCCGCTGGTATTATGAAGCTATGCATACGAAGTACTTCATGCCCAGCGACCCCTACGTCGAGAGCGACCTTCTTGCGGCCGGTAATCCCTTCGACTCCGGCAACATGGCGATGGTTCACTGCCACCTGTGGTACACCTGCTGCCTCACAAATGTGCCGAATTGGGATATGGCCGCGGTTCCCTCCTACAACGAGGCCGGCGATGTCACAGTCAAGCTGCATGCCGACACTTTCCGTGTCCTTTCTTCCACNNCTGCAAATCTACGGTGGTATGCCCGGTCGAATCAGTCTGCAGGATGCCTTCTTTGCAGGAATGGACGAGAGGTTCCCGCAAGGAGTGGATTGGCAGGTGGCCATCGATGGTTTGGCCTTCCCAGACGTGCCAAATCACGAATCCAACATGCCAAACTATTCCAAGGCCTACGACCGGATTGGGGCTTTCCAGTCCTTGTATCAGTCCGATCCCACTTTGGACATTGACGCCGAGCTCGATAAGCTGGTGGCCGACTTGCAGGTGATCTTCGACGAAGTTAAGTAGGGAATCGAAACAATAGATCCATGTGCATGTCGTCGCCTTCCAAAGTAGAATCAGCATAACGAAGGTGAGTGGGGTCAGCCCTGGAAACTTGTGCTGACCCCACGAATCTGGAAAGGAAAGGCCCCATGTCAACGATGTTTTCAGAACTATCCCTGAAGAAACTCAGGTTCGAGCGGCGCAAACTGACAGCATTGGGTCGTCGCGAGGCCAAGTGGGGTTTACTCTTCCTCTCCCCCTGGATTATCGGCTTCTTTCTCTGGAAGTTATTACCGATGATCGCCTCGCTGGTTTTTTCGTTTACAGAATTCAACCTGCTCCGTCGCGAGGAGATTCAATGGATCGGACTTGAAAACTATAGACTCTTCTTTAATGATCCTCTGGTAGGCGCATCCGTGAAGGTTTCAATTACGTTTGCATTGATCGCTCTGCCGATTGGAATCGCTCAGCCCATCCTGATGGCGGCGTTACTGAATGACCAAAGGCTCTGGGCGAAGCGGTTTTTCACGACCCTGTTCTACATGCCCAGAATCGTGCCTCTCGTATCCGCAGTCTACATCTGGGCAGGCGTGATGAATGCACGCACAGGGTGGTTCAACATCGCTCTGGAAGCGATAGGAATTGCGGGGCCGGATTGGCTGTATTCCGTTACCTGGATCTATCCTGCTCTGGTCATCATCGGCCTGTGGGGCGTGGGGGATATGATGCTATACACCATGGCAACGATGCAAGGCATCCCAACTGAGCTCTACGAGGCCGCGCGCGTGGATGGCGCCGGGAGGTTGACCACCTTTCGACATATTACACTGCCCATGATCACGCCGATCATCTTTTACAATCTCGTCCTTTCATCGATCGGCATTATGATGTATTTCCTCGTCCCGTTCGTACTCAAAGGTCCTACTGGGGACCCTGGCAACACCACTTGGTTTTTCGGTATGTATTTGTACAAGGAAGCCTTTGCGTACTCAGACATGGGTTACGCTTCCACTATGGCGTGGATGATGTTCCTGTTTGCCATTGTAGTGACGGTTATTCTATTTTCAACCGCGAAATACTGGGTCTTTTACGCAGCCGAGGAAACATAACGATGGCGACTGAAGCAGCGATTTCACCGAAGATGCGATCCCGATCCATTCTGAATAAACGCTTGCGTGGGTTTATGCTGGGGGCCACTCTCACCCTCTTCACACTGATGCTCCTATTGGTGTTTTTATCGCCGTTTGGGTATATGACCGTGACAGGGTTGAAAGACAGAACGATGATTTCTAAACCCGACATCTCCATATTACCAAAGCGGGAGGCGTCTTATGCTTATCAGGGAGAGGATTACCCCCTCTACCTGGTTCCGGATGAAGACGGAAATATGCATGAATGGGCTCTTTACAAGAAGGGACGAGAAGAGAGTTCCTTCATCGATCCAAAGAATCCTGATGCTGGTCCTTTCCAATGGCAAGGTAGGTGGCGCACGCTGGATCCTGTCTTGCACCTAAGCCCCGTCTGGGAGAATTTCTCTGAGGCATGGGTACAATTGAATATGCCCCTCTTGCTACGCAACACCATCATCATCGCGGTTATGGGATCGATTGGTACATTGCTTTCCTGCACGGCGGTGGCCTATGGTTTCTCGCGCTTCAATATTCCCGGGAAGGGCATCCTGCTCATGATACTCATTTCAACGATCATCCTCCCGGAATTCGTTACCATCGTCCCGACATATGTCGTTTTTCAACGCATTGGTTGGGTGGGCACATGGCTACCGTTGATCGTGCCACATTTTTTCGCCAACGCCTACAATGTGTTTTTATTACGCCAATTTTTTATGACGATCCCGCGTGAACTGGACGAGGCCGCCATGATTGACGGGGCAGGACCTTTCCGTGTACTCGTCTCGGTCATCTTGCCTCAGTCTATACCAGCTCTGGTGGCTGTCGGGATGTTCCACTTCATGTGGGCATGGAACGACTTCTTTGGACCGCTGCTTTACCTGTCGACCGAACGAGATCTGCAACCGATATCCATCGGCATTCAAATTTTCAATGCACGCTATTTCGCCCAACCTCACATGGTTCAAGCCACGTCACTCTTAGGATTGATATTGCCAATCATCATCTTCTTCCTGGCACAGCGGGTCTTTATGCGGGGGATCGTATTCACGGGTGTTGAAAAGTAGTCGGCAATGCTGAAAAACGACGCGTGTTCTACAGCGTTACCTGCTCTTACGGTGACGCTGTTTTCTGTTACCGCTTGCGGGATCGTCCAATCATGCACGCCTGGGAAAACCACGCTTCCCACATTGACTCTTGTGCCAACGCCAGTCCCAGAGGTTTTATTCGTCGACGCTGCTCAAAATCTCGGGAAGATAAGCCCCTTTGTCTATGGCGCGAATTTTGGCCCTTGGGTTGGCGTTCCAGTCGATTTGATGGACGAGGCCGAGCAGGCAGGCATCACATATCTCCGTTTCCCAGGTGGTCAGTGGGGGGATCAAAATGATTTACAAGATTACCAGATCGACCGCTTCATAACCCTGGCCCGACGATTAGGTGCCGAACCAAAGATTAACGTTCGTCTGCCTGGGGGAAGCCCCGAAGCCGCTGCCGAATTGGTGCGCTATTGCAACATCACCAACAATTACAACGTGCGTTATTGGAGCATTGGTAATGAGCCGTCTCTTTACACGAACGTGTACGGATACTATGACACTGAGCTGTACAACACAGAATGGCGCGAGTTCGCCGAGGCAATGTTGGCCGTTGATCCCGAAATCATCTTGATCGGTCCTGAAATCCACCAATTTACAGGCAACCCAGAAACGGATCCAAAAGATGAGGCCGGGCGCGATTGGACAAGAGAGTTCCTGATGGCCAATGGCGACTTAGTAGACATCGTCGCCATCCACCGTTACCCATTCCCCACCACTATGACCGGTCCGCCGAAAACAATCGATGACCTGCGGGCAAATAGCCGTGAATGGGAGACCATTATTCCAAATCTACGAGTGTTAATCCGCTCAACGACTGGACGAGACTTACCCATTGCCGTGAGCGAAGTTAATTCAGATTGGAGCCACGCCACGGGTGGTGATGCAACCCCTGACTCTTTCTACAACGCCATCTGGTGGGGGGATGTTCTCGGGCGGCTGATACGACAACGTGTAGACATCGTCGCTTATTTCCTGCTGCAATCCCAAACCAGGACAGGCGGGTGGGGATTGCTGGCGCGCTTCGAAGTGCGGCCAACCTATTACGTTTATCAGATGTACAAACACTTTGGTGACGAGTTGCTATACGCCTCCTCCGATGATGACGACGTATCTATATTTGCGGCTCGACGCACACTTGATGATGCCGTCACACTCATGATCGTTAATCTTGGTCCTCAGGACAAGCGCATACCCCTGGTTCTACAGAATGTATCACCCTCTGGACAAGCAGAAGTCTGGTTGTTCGATATCGATCACCATGCCGAATTAATAGGAACTGAAAACGTTGTTAGTGGGAGCACGATCTCGCTCCCACCACAATCCATCTCACTCTATATTCTTCCCTAAATAGGTAGAACCATGCTGATGTTTGAAACTCGGGCTGTCGTTGGTGGACTGATGGTTGTTTTCACACTTTTATTACACATGACGGCGTGCTCATCCTTAACGCGATCAACTGAGGCTCCTCCGTTGAAAAAGCAAATTATTGGATACTTCACATCTTGGGGCATAGACCAACCTGGCAGACCGTACCGAGTGAAGGAGATGGTGGAAAGCGGTGCTGCGGAAAGACTGACCGTCATCAATTACGCTTTCGCCAACGTCCTTCCCCGTGATGATGGTGGAGGGGATTTGTATGTACTGTGTGAAATCGGTGACTCTTGGGCCGATTACCAGAGGCCTTTCACCTCGGAAGAGAGCTTCGATGGCACGGCAGACATGGAAGACCAGCCATTAAGAGGCCACTTCAATCAGTTAAAGAAGCTCAAAGCAAAATATCCCCACCTGAAAGTGATGATCTCTCTGGGCGGATGGACGTGGTCTGGATTCTTCTCGGATGCTGCCAAGACTCCCGAATCCAGGGAAGTATTCGTAAAGTCGTGCATTGATGTATTTATCGAGGGAGACATCCCTTCGGAAAATGGGACTGGCGTCATCCTAGGGGTAGGCGAAGGCATCTTTGACGGCATTGATGTGGACTGGGAGTATCCTGCTTCACCTGGAGCAGCGGGGAATATCTACCGTCCAGAAGATACAGAAAACTTTACGGCTTTATTGGCCGAATTCCGTCGTCAATTGGACGAAATCGACCCGA
>WVZH01000003.1:46074-48036 GCA_011772595.1 Anaerolineales bacterium | reverse complement strand
AGCCCACCAATACCTGGATTGGATTAACCTAATGACCTACGACTTCCACGGTTCTTGGGACGTCAACGGTCCAACAAACTTTCACTCAAACCTTTACGTCGCATCAGAGGATCCATATTCCTCACCTTTTTCGGTGGACAGCACGGTCCAGGGGTACCTGGACGCGGGAGTACCACCGGAAAAGATCGTCGTGGGTGTTCCTTTCTATGGTCGTGGCTGGTCGGGTGTCGTGGATGAAAACAACGGCCTTCATCAGCCAGCCAGTGGACCAGTCGAAGTTGGTGACGGATCCGCTAGCTTCCACGTCCTGAAAGAATATGCCGAGAAGGGCTTTCCCCGCTTCTGGCATGAGGAAGCGCAAGCCCCCTGGCTGTTCAATGGAGAGACATTCTGGGCTTATGACGATGAGGAGGCACTAAGCAAGAAGATGGATTATATCCGACGTCATAACTTGGCTGGTGCAATGTTCTGGTCGTTGGATGGTGACGATACAAATGCCACTTTGGTGAAGACAATACATGAACGTCTGAGCCTGGTGAGGTGAACGAACGATGAAAATTGCAGTCATTGGGGGCGGCTCTAGTTATACCCCCGAATTGATCAACGGATTTCTGGAACGCAAGGATTCTTTACCCCTTAGCGAATTGTGGCTAATGGATATCGACTCCGAGCGGTTAGAGATTGTAGGCGGTTTTGCTCAACGCATGGTCCAGGCAAAAGGGGCACCTTTTCAAGTCCACCTGACCAACGACCAACGTGAGGCGATCCGTGATGCAAGTTACGTCACCACCCAGTTGCGTGTTGGTGGAATGGCTGCCAGGAAAGAAGACGAATACCTGGGTCGTCGTCATGGTTTGATCGGGCAAGAAACAACCGGCGTAGGGGGCATGGCCAAAGCGCTGCGCACGATCCCGGTCGTACTGAATATCGCCCGAGATTTGCAGGAATTGGCACCTACCGCGCTACTGGTCAATTTCACCAATCCCGCCGGATTGATCACCGAGGCTCTCAGCCGCCATGCTTCGGATGTCAAATCCGTTGGTGTTTGTAATGTGGCCATCACAACGAAGATGGGAATTCTAGAGAGCTTAGAAAAGCAGCAGGGACTAATGGTGGCCCCAGAGAAGGCCGAATTGATTACTTTGGGTTTGAACCACCTCTCCTGGCATTACGGGTTTGTTGTAAATGGGGAGGACATCTGGGCTCAAGTCTTCAGTGGGTTTGTCGAGCAATTGAGGCAGCAATCGGAACCGGAATGGGATCCAGCAACCATCGAAGCGTTACAAATGATTCCCAACTACTACCTGCAGTATTTCTATCAAACCGACAAAAAGATTGCCGCGCAGTCGAACTGGCCTCCATCTCGAGCAGAGCAAGTCATGGAAATTGAAAAGAGACTCCTGACGCAGTACGCCGAGCCGGATAGATCAGAACCACCTGAGGACTTAATGAAACGTGGAGGGGCATACTATTCTACGGTAGCTACCCAATTGCTGAATGCCCACTTCAACGACTTGGGTGAGACCCACATCGTCAATCTGCCACACGGTGGAGCGGTACCTGGCTGGCCGGAGGACTGGGTGCTCGAGATGCCATGCAAAGTTGGCAAGAAGGGTATTGAGCCAAATACAGCCACTCCGCTACCCGCTGCATGTTTTGGGCTTTTAGCACTGGTGAAGATGTACGAAATATTGACAGTAGAGGCAGCTGTGTCTGGAAATCGCCAAGCTGCTTTCCAGGCCATACTAGCTCACCCTTTAGGACCTTCAGCTGATATGGTGTCAGCGGTGCTCGACGATATGCTGGAAACAAATCGAAAGTACCTGCCCCAATTTTGAATTGAAGAAAAGGAAGCCCAGGCACTTCAATACGCAAGGGTCATGGAGAAAAGTAATTGAGTGAATTCAAGAAACTTGATTTGAAATCGGAATGGGTAGAACGCACCCTGGCAAAGATGACGTT
>WVZH01000003.1:34986-46067 GCA_011772595.1 Anaerolineales bacterium | reverse complement strand
ATGCTCGATAGTATTGAGCCGGGTGGGTTATTCCTTTTCGCAGGCCATCGGAAGGAGTTGCAAGAGATCACAGACTGGTTTCAGGGGCGCTCTTCCATACCCTTGATCATATCTGCCGACCTTGAAAATGGGGCTGGCAAGGTGGTCGAAGATGCGACTAGTTTTCCGGCTTTGATGTCGCTGGGCGCCACAGGTGACGAGCAATTGGCTTTCGAGATGGGGCGCGCTGCGGCCGTTGAAGGGCGCTCGTGCGGCATACATTGGTCTTTTGGCCCAGTGGTGGACATCAGCGCAAACCCACTCAATCCTGGTACCAATACCAGAGGTTTCGGTGACGATCCTGATCTCATCGCTCGGTTATCCAAGGCAATGATCCGTGGAATGCAAGAGAATGGGCTTTGCGCAACCGTCAAACATTTTCCCGGCAGCGGTTTTGATGATCGGGATGCGCACATATGCAACACACTCAATCCGCTACGAATGGATCAGTGGTTTGCTTTAAGCGGCCGGATGTTCCAGGAGGCATTCGACTTAGGCGTGTGGTCCGTTATGGTAGGCCACATTTCACTACCTGCCTGGGATCCTGGGGATGGTGGGCACATGCAGTATTCCCCACCGGCGACATTATCCCGCAGGATTGTCACCAACCTTTTGAGAGAAAGGATGGGATTTGAGGGCGTCATCATAACCGACGCGCTGGATATGGCGGGGGTTACCTCATTTGGTCCGTTCGAGGACCTCATTCCTGGCGTCATTGAAGCTGGCAACGATATGATTCTCTTCTCTTCCGTGAAGCGTGACTTTGAAATTTTGAAAAGGTCGGTTGAGAACGGATTGTTGACAGAGGCGCGCATTGAAGAGTCCGTCCGGCGGATCCTGTCCTTGAAACAGGTATTGGGTTTACACGAAGACCAAAGGAAACTTCCTCTCTCAATGGAGGATCGAGAACACTTCGAAAATGCCAGCAGGCATATCGCTGAGAAGGCTCTGACACTTATCGTAGATCGAAACAATGTGCTCCCGTTGAAGCTGGATAAAGGCGTAAGCGTGCTCAGTTACCACGTTCGAGGAGATCCGGAATTAAACGTGAACACCTTCGATGATCTCCTGCGAGAACGGGGGGTAGAGGTATCTCATTTCAACGAACAGGATATTGGCAAACTACCTAAAACCGAAGAACTCCTAGATTTTGATGTCGTGCTAATAAACGCAGTGTTCGAACCATCCTGGGGGACCAATCTAATCCGGCCAGCGGGCAACTACATGCGCGATGTTTGGGCGCTTATCGCCTCACACCACCCCCGTCTGGCGTTGATATCTTATGGATCACCTTACCTGCACTACGAAATGCCCCATGTCCCTCTTATGCTCAATGCATACTCAGCAGATCTCAACACGCAGAGGGCAGTGCTGCGGTTCTTATTAGGTGAGATTGAGGCAACCGGGGTTAGCCCGGTCAATCTCGAAAGCCCCTACTTGTTCAAATCTCTTGAGGGTTTAAGGTATCGCCTCTGAGGATTACCTTGATATGAGCGAGTTCCAAGTCGGGATGAAGATTTACGACGGTGATTGGTTCCTGAAGTACAACCTTTCATACGAGAAAGCGGCACAATGTTTACAGGAATGGGGAGTGACCTATGTGCTAGCACAAAATCGCTTCCTCCCGATGCCGGATAGTGCTATCGATAGTGAGGTGGCACCGGATTTGGTAGAGCGCTACAGGTCTTTCAAGGACAGGGATTTCCGTGATGCGCTGGGCATGGCCGGGATTGAGTATTGGCTAGCGGTATGCATGTTCTTTGATCCACGGGCTTTGGAGGTAGATCCCTCCTTGGTGCCGGTTGGCTCGGATGGTAGGCTCATGCCAAAAATCGATTGGTACATAGGGATTTCACCCTCCAGGGATGATTTCGTCTGTCTAAAGACGACTGCAATCGCGGAGGCGGTGCGCGCATTAGAACCCGACGGGGTCTTCCTCTCCTTCACACGCTGGCCCGGTTTTTGGGAGCTATGGATGCCACATCTCTCCCGGTATGACTTTCCTGAGTACAGCTACGATCCTCACACCCTGGACCGTTTTGTCCAAGAAACTGGTGTTCATCTGCCATCGCAAGAACCCTTGAACGCTGCTGCTTGGATTGAAACACATGCCCGTGAGGTCTGGACAAACTGGAAGTGCCAGGTGGTTAAAAATGTCATCCGCCAAGTCCGATCTGCGTCCAGAGCCGAGAAGTCAGATGTTCGCATCATGCTAAATACCCTGCCGCTTGGCTTCGATTTTGACGTTGCCCAGGAAAAGGTGTTTGGACAATCCGTAGAGCTCCTGGCGGATGGGGTGGATATATTCGAAGTCATGACCTACCATCAGATATTGAAACGTCCTATACGTTGGATCCCGAAGATTGGGGAACAGGTAAAACGTCGCACGGGCAAAGAGACTGTATGTGCTCTCCAGGCACGACCACTTTATCTGGATGGCATCCACAGCAAAGAGAAACGCTCCTCGACCATCAGCGCAGAGGAGTTCGCTGAGGCAATCGACGCCATCGAGGCTTCGAACCTGGATGGTATCGTTATTTTTGTGTGGTCAGATCTGCTTGAGAAAGCTTTGATGGAGAAGGATGAGCGGAGGGTAGATGCAATACGCACCGCTGTTGGACGAAGGAACGCCCGATCTAACGGTGAACAATGATGATTTGAAGTATTTGGAGACCTGAGAAATGGAGCCAAACCCAGCCCTGAAAAAGCTTGGATTGTCAAACTCGGATCGCGTCGTGATCTTCCATGCGGATGATATTGGGATGTGTCAGGGGTCGTTGAGCGCCTATGACGATTTGATTGCTTTTGGCTTACTCTCTTCGGCGGCAACCATCGTGCCTTGTCCCTGGTTCCCCGCAGTCGCTTCGTACTACCGAAACCATCCTGAGAAAGAAAAACTCGATATCGGTGTCCATCTTGCCCTAACCAGCGAATGGGAAGACTTCCGTTGGGGCCCCATCTCGACACGAGACCCTGCCTCAGGATTGATGGATGAGAATGGATATTTCTACAACAATACGGATGATGTCCTTAGACACGCCGATGTCAATGCGGTGAAACAAGAACTGACAACCCAGATCGAAAGGGCATTGGCGGCAGGGATCGACATCACGCACATTGATACCCATATGTTCGCGATCTTCCATTCAAAGTTATTGCCCCACTACATCGAATTGGGTTGGCATTACCATGTGCCTGCGTTTATCGTACGCTGGAGTGCGGAGCAGTTGGTGGCGGATGGTCAAGACGCAGATGAAGCGGAGACTCTTGCGGATATCATTCAACAAACTGAAACAGACGGGATGCCATTAATAGATTACGTCTATATGATGCCCTTAGAGCCGCTCGAAAACCGCTTTGAACACGCAAGGCAAGTGTTGGCGGAACTTCCAGCCGGGATTTCTTATCTCTTAATTCATCCAGTGACCGATACACCGGAATTAAGAGCCATGGCCCCGGATTGGGAGGCGCGTGTGGCTGATCGCGAGCTCTTCATAAACGAAGCGTGGAAACGGGAAGTGGAGCTTGCTGGAGTCCACGTCATTGGATGGCGCGATTTGCGGGAGCAGATGCGAACCGGAAATTGAGATTCTATAATAATCTCACGAACAAAATAAGATCGGTTGACATGATGACGAATTACTATCTAGGGATCGACATAGGGAGCACAAAGAGTCACGCCTTAGTCGCCGATGAAATGGGGAATGCCGTTGGATTCGGCCGCGCTGGTCCTGGAAATTGGGAGGGGGTGGGCTGGGACAGAGCTAAGAGCATAATGCACGAAGTTGTAAACAGTGCACTCGAAGTGGCTAGGGTCGGCAAATCTCAAATAGCCGGCGCTGGATTTGGCGTGGCCGGTTATGATTGGCCCGAGGATGAGGAACCTCACCGGCGTATTATCAGATCACTACAGCTAAATGCACCCTATATATTGGCGAATGACACGCTCATCGGGTTGGTTGCGGGAGCGACGTCCGGGTGGGGAGTGGTTGTCGTCGCCGGAACAAGCAACAACTGTCGGGGGCGGGATCAGCAAGGTCGCGAGGGTCGTATTATCGGCAGTGGAGTGCGTTTCGCAGAGTACGCAGGGGCTTACGAAATCATGGAAAGAGCGCTGCAAGCTGTTGGTGCAGCCTGGACGAAGAGAGGAAAGCTTACTCAGCTCACGCAGACATTCCTGGAGATCACCGGCGTCGGAGATGAGGTTGATTTATTGGCTGGATTAATGCGCGGACGTTATGAGATTTCTTCCGATGATGCTCCCAAGGTATTCAAGTGTGCCGCCAATGGTGATGAAGTCGCACAGGAAGTCATTTGTTGGGCAGGGAGAGAGTTAGCCCGTTCAGCGGTTGGGGTTATTCGACAGTTGGGATTCGAAGACCGTGAATTTGAAGTTGTGCTTGCAGGGAGCCTATATAAAGGCAGTTCAACTTTAATTGACACAATGCGTGAAGAAATTCATGCGGTAGCGCCTGGCGCCAAGCTGATCCGTTTAGAAGCACCTCCAGTTGTGGGTGGTGTATTGCTGGGGATGGAGGCTGCCGGTTCGGATCCTTTGGTAAGCCGACCCAGGCTTCTGAAATCAACAGCAGAGTTATTGGAAAAATTGAAATTGAGCCTTTGAAGAGCAACCTACACGCCATGATTACAGATACGCATCTCTTTCAAGAAATTAGCGACCAGCCTATTGTTTTACGCAAGTTGTTGGAGCGCGAGAAAGATAACGTCGGTAACCTGGCAACCAAGATCAAGAACAGTTCAATCAAATACGTGGTTATTGCTGCTCGTGGTTCGAGTGATAATGTTGGTCGGTACGCCAAATATCTGCTTGGGGCGCAAGCGGGATTGAGCGTGGCACTAGCTACCCCGAGCTTATTCACCATATATGAGCAACCTCCCAACCTAAGCGATGCCTTGGTTCTGGGTATCAGTCAAAGCGGTCAAAGTCCTGATATCGTCTCTGTTCTAAAAGAGGGAAGGCGCCAAAACGCGCTTACGCTGGCTATTACGAATGATGAGAAGTCACTGCTAGCGTCTGAGGCGAAGCATTGTTTATACGTGCACGCGGGCGCAGAAAAAAGCGTTGCGGCGACGAAAACTTATACGGCAAGCTTGATGGCGATCGCAATGCTATCCGTAGCCCTTTCTGGGTCACTTGAAAAAGAGGCTGAGCTAGAAGCTGTACCGGATGCTGTGGAGAAGACCTTATCCCTTTACCAAAACGCAAAAGAGGCAGCCATACGTTGGCGTTTTTCAAATCGCTGTGTTGTGATTGGGCGCGGATACAACTACGCCACAGCTTTTGAGCTTGCCCTGAAATTAAAAGAATTATCCTATTTGATCGCGGAGCCTTACTCCCCAGCTGATTTACTTCATGGTCCGGTCGCGATGGTTGAACGGGACTTTCCCGCTCTTGTGATAGGTCCTCGAGGGGCGACGGCCTCCAACGTGCGCGATCTGATCAACGAGCTCTACCGAGCCGGCGCAGACACCTTGATCATTAGCGATGAGGAAGAAATTGTTAGGCTCGGTGACATGTCTCTGAGACTACCAGCGAGCGTTCCTGAATGGTTGTCCCCGATCACGGCAGTCGTCGCTGGCCAACTTTTTGCAATGCACCTGGCAGATGTAAAAAAAATCGATGTTGATCGACCACGAGGCCTCACCAAGGTAACGCGCACTCATTGAGTAATCGAGTCGAACATGACGATTGTTACATTTCCTCCACGAAGTCATATCTTCCTAAGGACACAAAGATAAGCTATGCGCTATGGCTACTTCGACGACGAAAAACGAGAGTATGTAATTACCAGGCCCGATACCCCCCTGCCATGGATTAATTATTTAGGGAAAGAGAACTATTTCGCGCTCATCTCAAATACAGCTGGTGGATATTCATTTTATAAAGACGCAAGATTGCGGCGTCTGACCCGATATCGATACAACGACGTTCCATCCGATTCAAACGGACGCTACATCTATATTCGTGACGAAACCAGTGGGCGCTTCTGGTCTCCCACCTGGCAGCCCGTGCGATTGTATCTCGATGAGTTCAAGTGCCGCCACGGACTAGGCTACACGACCATCCTGTCATCGAAATTCGACATCAAGACACAGATTCGTTATTTTGTACCTCCAGGTGAAGACCTTGAGATCTGGGACCTCAGTCTCACAAACGCACGCCCCGATACTGCCCACCTGCACGTATTTTCAGCTATCGAGTTTGCGTTATGGAATGCGCTGGAAGACGCTACCAACTTTCAACGTAATCTTAGTATTGGTGAAGTGGAAATCGAAGAGAACTTCATCCTCCACAAGACCGAATATCGTGAGCGCCGGGATCATTTTGCCTATTTCGCCTGCTCTGGTGTTATCGTCGGCTACGACACCCAGCGGGGAAGCTTTCTCGGACGCGATCGCGGGTGGGAGAATCCCATCGCAGTCGAAGAAGGCGCTTCACGGAATTCCTTTGCTCAAGGTTGGGCTCCCATTGGGTCTCTCCAAGCCTCGATTCACTTGGAGCCAAACAAAACCGAACGACTCATAGTCGTTCTCGGATATCAACAGAATCCGAGAGACCAGAAATTTGACCCGCCAGAATCACAGAACGTCAACAAGAACCTCGTCAAGCCGACCATTGAGAATTATCTACGCCCATCAACTGTGGATCTTGCCTTCGACGAACTGTGCAAGGAATGGGATCGCTCGCTGCAGATATTCCAGGTAGAGACACCGGACGAGCATACCAACCGCATGGTCAACACATGGAATCAATACCAATGTATGGTCAACTTCAACCTCTCGCGATCCGCCTCCTACTTTGAGTCTGGCATTAGTCGGGGCATCGGCTTCAGGGATTCGAACCAGGACTTGCTGGGGGTCATCCACATGATCCCAGAACGCGCTCGAGAACGGATCTTGGACTTAGCCGCAACGCAACTCGAGGATGGAGGCGCCTTCCACCAATATCAGCCACTTACGAAACAGGGTAATGTCGAAATCGGCACCAACTTCAACGACGATCCACTCTGGCTCGTGCTGGCTGCCTCAGCTTACCTGAAAGAGACTCGGGATTGGGATGTTCTGGATGAGCTCGTTCCTTTCGAGAATATTGTCGGTAGCGAAGGGCCACTATACATGCATCTACAGCGATCTATCGACTATACGCTCGAACGGCTTGGTCCCCACGGATTACCGCTCATAGGGCGGGCGGATTGGAACGACTGCCTGAACCTCAACACATTCTCAACAGAGCCAGATGAGTCTTTCCAAACCGCTGGCATCACTGATGGAAAAGTCGCCGAATCAGTCTTCATCGCAGGCTTGTTCATCCTCGCCGCAGAGGAGATGGTCCAAATTGCATCCATCCGAGGGCGCGGGCAAGAAGCAAAGGAATATCGGGAAGCGGCACAACGAATGGAAGCCGCCGTTCTCAAACATGGATGGGACGGGGAATGGTTTTTACGGGCTTACGACCACTTCGGCAAAAAAGTCGGTTCCCATTCCTGCCAGGAAGGCCAGATCTTCATAGAGCCGCAAGGGGTTTGCATCATGGCTGGCATCGGTCTGGAGAAGGGATCAGCCCAACGTGCGTTAGACAGTGTAGGAAAGCGCCTCGCTACGGAACATGGGATCCTACTCCACCAGCCAGCGTATACCTCCTACCAAACACGCCTAGGCGAGATTACTTCCTACCCACCCGGTTACAAGGAAAACGCCGGTGTCTTCTGCCACACGAACCCGTGGATCATGATCGCCGAGGCTCTTCTCGGAAACGGCGATCGAGCGATGGACTATTACCTGCGCATCAACCCTTCTGCTCGCGAACACCTCAGCGAGGTCCACCGCTGCGAGCCATACGTGTACGCACAAATGATCGCAGGTCGCGATGCGCCGACTTTTGGCGAAGCAAAGAACTCCTGGCTGACCGGAACAGCTGCCTGGAACTACGTCGCTATCACGCAGTGGATCCTGGGCATCCGACCCACTTACCAAGGGTTGTGCATTTCCCCTGTCCTGCCCAACGATTGGCCGGGTTTCAGTGTGAAGCGGAAATTTCAAGGTGTCACGTATCACATTGAGGCAACACGAATTCGGCCAGGAAACGAGGTCAGACTGCGCGTGGAAGGAGATCTCCTTCCAGGAGTCATCGTCCCCTTCCCGCCACAGGGAACGTCTGACGTCAACGTGGAAGTTACACTACTTTAAGTGAGATGTCCCTCTCTAGACTGAATATCGCACTAACCAATACAAAAAGCATGAGCGGTGTAGATAGATCGTCAGAGATTATCACTTCCCTTCTATAAATTCACTCTACCCAAGGATTCTTCAGCCTTATTCTGTCACTTGCCTACCGGAAGTCTGTTTCTAACGCTGGCTTATTATCCAGAATTTCCTCAATCCGTTCCATAACCTGATCCGTAAGTTTGTCGACCAGGTCGAGAACCTTCATGTTCTCATGTACCTGCTCGGGACGTGATGCGCCAGTGATGACGGTGCTGACGTTCGGATTCTTCAGACACCAGGCCAACGCCAATTGAGCCAGAGTACAACCGAGTTCATCCGCAATGGGTGCCATCTGCTTTACTTTTTCGATTTTACGCCGCGCCTCCTCGCTATCGAAATGTTTTCTGAGCCACTCGTACCCTTGCAAGGTGGCGCGCGTACCTTCGGGGATCCCTTCGTTATACTTGCCGGTGAGCAAACCGCTCGAGAGTGGGCTAAAGATCGTCGTCCCCAGACCGATCTCGCGATAAAGTCGAGCGTATTCCCTCTCCACACGCGTTCGATGGAACATGTTGTACTCAGGTTGCTCCATCTGGGGCGGAATGAGATGTTCGCGGCGAGCGACGGCGTAGGCTTCCATAATCTGCTGAGCGCTCCACTCACTTGTACCCCAGTAGAAGGCTTTTCCCTGGTTGATCAGGTGGGTCATCGCTCGCACGGTCTCCTCGATCGGTGTGTGAAGATCCGGTCGATGACAGAAGACAAGATCCACATATTCCATCTGTAGTCGTGATAAGCAAGCATCCATTCCCTCGAGGATGTGCTTGCGCGATAATCCGACGTCATTGGGTCCCGGACCACCCCAGAAGATTTTCGTGGAAATCACCAGGTCGGAGCGTTTCCATCCTGCCTTCTTGATCACATTGCCCATCATGATTTCCGATTGTCCTTCGGCGTAAACCTCGGCATTGTCGAAGAAGTTAACCCCAGCGTCATAGGCGACTTTCATGCACTCATACGCCAAGTCCTCCCCGATTTGATCCCCGAATGTCACCCAAGATCCGAAGGACAGTGCTGAAAGCATCAGCCCTGACGAGCCAAGATTCCGGTATTCCATGATTATTTCTCCTTGCTCATATTGAGGTACTGGTCTTGATGTCTTTCCACATACTTATCGTATCTCTCAGAAGAGTATCTCCCAGATATTGCGATGCTTCCGTAATGTGGGTACTCACTTGAAAAAGATAACCCCCACAGATTGCTACACACTTCTTTCGGTTTCCGGATACGTCTCTCTTCGCTGGATAAGCCTCTCCGCTCTGCCGGTCTTGATGGAGGCCATAGAACATATCGTCAAGTATGAGAGATCTCGACTGAAGTTCTGTTCTTAGTGCCCCACCAGAAGAGCACAAAGCCAGTAAGCACGAGCAAGCTTAGAATTTGGAACAACGATTCCATACCGACTGTATCATAAAAATATCCGCCAACGAGGGCGCCAGCGATGGGACCAAAACCATAGGTTATTGTGGAGAAGATCGCTTGTGCGGTCGTGCTTAACCCTTCGGGTGTCCTTTCATTGACAAAGGTGACGCCGCCGACCTGAAAAGCTCCGAATGACAGGCCATGTATCAATTGAACAGGAAGCACCCATACAGGAAGCCTCACAAAGGAATAGGCAACCCAGCGGATGGCGTAGGCAATGAATCCGATGCCCAATAGACCTTTTGCACCGGTGCGCTTGATGATAGCCCCCGAGAACGCTATCACAGGGATTTCGCTGAAGGCAGCGACGGACCAGGCCAATCCGATGAGCCCTTCAGCTGCGCCGAGATCATCGAGATAGAGGCTGAAGAAATAATTGACGGCTCCCATACCCGTAGCAAGCAAGAAGATGCTAACCATGAAGAAAAGGAATGCGCGTTGAGACGCCATTTGGCGTAAGCTGAGGCGAAATGACGTGCGTAAGACCTGAATTCGAGCCGGTTGAAATAGGGAAACGATAAATGAGATCGCCATTAAAACGAAGAAGCTATAGAAGAGCCACCGGATGTTGAACTTATCGATGAGCACTCCCACGACCCAAGTGGAGATCATCCACCCAATCGTGCCCCAGACTCGCAATCCGCCGTATGTTCGCTTATGAATTCCTGCCGCCTCAAGAGCTGCGCTTTCCATCAACGGGATGATTGGGGTGATAAGGAAAGCGAAGAGGACGACGATAGGAAGTAAAGCTGCATAATCCTGGAATTGCATCATAAAAAACGCTGCAATTGGTCCAAGAAAGAGCGCCAGGTTGAGGATTCTACGATGAATCTGGAGACGATCAGCAATCCCTGCCCAGATGATGGAAGTGGATGAAGTCACAACAAGAGGGATCGCAGACAAAAGTCCAATTTGGATCCCCGTCAGACCAATCCGTTGAAAGTAAAGATTGATGTACGGAAGATAGGCACCAACAGCCATGTAGTAGAAAAAATACATGACCCGGGAATTGGTCAGTGACCAGTTCACCTTCATATTGTCAATGTAACGAGAGATAGGATGATTACTTTTCAAGGTCTGGTTGCTATTCCTTAAAGATAGCAAACGTCAAGCGTAATTTTCTGGTTCGGTCTACAAGAGGGTTCGCTCCTCGATCTTTACCTCAGCCTGCCCCCCATATACCTTAGCTCATAAACCGTCGATGCACTACGTAGAATCTCCTCTTTTCCGTAAAAGCGTTCGAGATTGCCGGTAACTTCGTTCTGATAGCACAGGTCATCTTCCCGCAAGAATTTGGGACCTCTATAGGGAAGATCCGGCTGAACACTCCGCAA
>WVZH01000003.1:34102-34966 GCA_011772595.1 Anaerolineales bacterium | reverse complement strand
ATACACTGTCTCTTGACCTGTGAAGAATTCCTCCCCAAAGTAAATATCACGGTAGAGGAACGGTCCATCACGATACTCAAGCTGGTGCGATCCTGGCAATAACGTAGGCACAGCCGCTTCGCTTCCCGCGCCTCCTGAGGCGTATGTTCGACGCTTTGCTTCGACAAGCAGGCGGGTGAAATTATCTGGCAAAAGCTGTGAACTATTCATGCAATAGCTCCTCGCCAAGAACCTAGAGATCGAGATAAGAATAGCACTTAGCCACCTCCCAAGATGGGGTTGCAACCAAGTTCCACTTTTGCAAACCCATGAAGCCCCCGCAATACCTTTTCCTGAAAACTTTCCTGGAGCTCCTTCGGGCGCCGGACATAAAGTGCTTCGAATAGCCTTCCATCTGTACTGTCTCTGGTCTAACCATTCACTTCCCTTACCTCGTGGTGGCCTTTGATATACAGGAAGGGTTGCATTTCGGGCAGGAAGGTCTGTCCAAACGGCTGCCCGCCCAGCTCTGGCGACTTGGACCCGGTCTGCCCCACACCCTCGCTGGTTTCCTTGCGAGACATGTTGCCGCTGAGTTGTTGCCGGCAATGGGCGGGCGCGGTTCGCTCCAATACATTGATATATACTTTAAAGAGGCGATCTCCACGGGACAAGTAAATTTTGTGTACGAAAACCCCCTTATCTGGGTGATGTGCAATACCGTTAATCTTACCGCTAAAACGAGGATACGGTCGAGGTGGATGACTTCGGGTGATTTCTGGAAGCAGCACTACGTCTCGTAACTGTTGCGCCCCTGACATGAGGATTATCATCTCTCACGAATGATAAATTCTCGTAAATAAACGATGTCATTAGGGTCGGGGC
>WVZH01000003.1:29802-34051 GCA_011772595.1 Anaerolineales bacterium | reverse complement strand
CTGCGAGAGTGTTAGGAAGATCAGGGATCATGATTAGCGGAATGGGTATGGGATGTTGGGCGATTGGGGGCCCATTCTGGGATGGAGAGACGCCTTTGGGTTGGGGAGAGGTAGATGATGACGAGTCAGTTCGAGCGATTCACCGCGCCCTCGATCTGGGCATCAATTTTTTCGACACGGCTGATGTGTACGGCGCCGGGCACAGCGAGCGTGTACTTGCGCGTGCTCTCGCTGGGCTACGTGATCATATCGTTATTGCGACGAAGTTTGGAAACACCTTCGACGAGCACACTCGACAGGTTAAAGGTCCTGACGCCTCCCCCGAGTATATTCGACGCGCCTGCGAAGCTTCCTTGCAGCGGCTCGATATTGAATGCATTGATCTCTATCAATTTCATTTGAATGATTATGATCCCGCTCAAGCGGAAGCAGTGCGTGATCTGCTGGAGGAATTGGTCGCGGAGGGGAAGATCCGTCAATACGGCTGGAGCACGGACTTTCCTGATCGCGCCCGTGTCTTCGCTGAAGGGCCGAACTGCACGGCGATTCAAAATCAAATGAACGTATTGGACGACGCAGGTCAGTTGGTTACCCTGTGTGAGGAGCTCAATCTAGCGAACATCAACCGCGGTCCTTTGGCAATGGGCTTACTGACAGGCAAGTATCAAGCGAACACGGACGTCGCCGCCGATGATGTGCGCGGACAGAAGAGCCCAGATTGGATGAAATATTTCAAGGATGGAAAACCCAATCCAACTTGGCTTTCTAAACTCGACGCGATACGTGAAATCCTGACAAGTGGAGGACGCACTCTGGCGCAGGGCGCCCTGGCCTGGCTATGGGCTCGAAGCGGACAAACGATCCCTATCCCAGGAATCAGGACGGTTGCACAAGCAGACGAAAACTGCAAAGCAATGCGCTTCGGGCCACTAAGCGATGATCAGATGCGTGAGATCGATACGCTGCTGGATCGGTAGGCTATTCGGGTGGTAAAGTTTCAGGACTGCGAGTATCTTCATCATACCCTTCACCCATCCATTCAAAATGTAATTTGATGACCCAACTCTTCACAACACTCGGACCTCTTAACCAGGATGATCTGGGTATGATCCTGCCTCATGAGCATATTTTCGTGGATCTAAGAACCTGGGATCAACCCGGATATGCCGAAGCCAATGTGGAAGACGTTGTCAGGCTTATNNTGTAGCACAGTCGGAGTAGGTCGACGGGCTGACATTGATCGTGCGGTCTCAGAAGCTACACAATTTCCGCTGGTGGTTCCCACCGGGATCTATCGCGAACCTTGGATTCCTGCTTGGGCGCACGCAGCCAGTGAGGCGAAGCTTGCAGAGTGGATGTTAGGTGAACTACTTGGTCAGATCGAGGCCTCGGGGGTACAAGCAGGATGGATCAAACTAAGCGCGAGTGACGAGGGTCTGACCGACAATGAGATAAAAATATTGCGGGCCGCGGCTAGGGCGAGCAAAGAAACGAACGCCGTGATCGGGAGCCACACCATACACGGTCGTGTTGTCCAGCAACAACTCGATATCGTCGCGGCTGAAGGTGTCGCCCCAGATCGCTTTATTTGGATCCACGCCCAGGCGGAACCCGATTTCGAGCTTCACTTAGAGGTCGCCCAAAGGGGTGCATGGCTCGAATACGATTGGATCGGTAGCCAGGACTATAATGATGCTCACTTCAACCACCATATTCAACTCATCTTAAACGCAGGGTTAGGTGATCGATTACTGCTCAGCCAAGATCGGGGTTGGTATGATCCAGCCCAGTCAAACGGCGGAATTCCAAAACCGTATACTTATCTCATCGAAAAGTTCCTGCCAAATCTCAGATCAACCGGTGTTGATGCAGCTACGGTTCAGCTGCTCACCCATACGAACCCTTTCCAGGCTTTCGCTCGTTGACCTGGATTCCGATCTGATTGTATCCGTGAATAGAGGTACCTTCCGTGATTCCATTCACCAAGAATAAATCATTGACGATCGCCATGATCGTCCTATGTTTGGCGCTGCTTTCCAGCTGTTCACAACCGCCCAGCACACCATTGGAAGACACACCACCTCACCCTGACCCCACCCTACTCCCTGATAAAGACGAACTGCCATTATACAAAGACCCAACGGCTTCACTTGAAGACCGCGTAGAGGATTTGTTGGCCCGCATGACCCTCGAAGAGAAGATCGGGCAGATGACACAGGTGGAAAATCTCAGCATCGACAAGGACGACATCACAGATCTATTCATTGGCAGTATTCTCAGCGGAAGCGACGGACACCCTAGCACGAATAACCCGGAGAGTTGGGCGAAAATGGTAAATGCATATCAGGAACGCGCCTTGAAAACTCGCCTCAGTATCCCACTCATCTACGGTGTTGATGCAATTCATGGCCACAACGGCGTCAAAGGTGCGGTGATCTTTCCTCAAAGCATTGGGTTAGGCGCTTCCCGCGATCCCGATCTCGTGAGACGCATCGGGCGAATCACGGCCGAAGAGATGGTAGCGACTGGTATCTACTGGAACTTTGCACCCATTGTGGCTGTGCCTCAAGACATTCGCTGGGGTAGGACCTACGAGAGCTATAGTGAAGATACCGATCTGGTGTCCCTGCTCAGTCGAGCATTTATCGAGGGTTTGCAGGGGGATGATCTGAACGACCCGCTAACCGTGTTGGCGACGCCAAAACACTTCGTTGGAGATGGCGGCACCACTTGGGGAACATCGAAAATGTTCATCGGCCAGCAATTCATGCTCGATCAAGGGGATACGCGCGTGGACGAAGCCACCTTGCGCAGGATCCACCTGCCACCCTACATTGACGCTCTCGATGCCGGCGTTCTGAGCATAATGGTTTCCTTCTCCAGTTGGAATGGAGAGAAAATGCACGGTCACAAGTATTTGCTTACAGACGTACTAAAAAACGAGTTGGGATTCGAAGGTTTTTTAGTCTCCGACTGGGGTGGCATCGATCAGATCGCAGATCGTTATGATGATGCGGTCGTTATGGCCATAAACGCCGGCGTCGATATGAATATGGTCCCTTACGATTATGACCGCTTCATCCAAACCCTCACCTCTGCTGTGGAGAAGGGCGATGTATCTGAAGAACGGATCGATGACGCCGTCCGCCGTATTTTGAGAGTAAAGTTTAAATTGGGATTGTTCGAGCGTCCCTTCGCCAACGAAGCGCTGCTTACGAACGTTGGCTCGGAGGAACATCGCAGTCTGGCAAGCCAAGCTGTTGCGAAGACTCTGGTGTTGCTGAAAAACAATGAGGACACCCTACCGCTGCCGAAGGACACAGCAATGATTTTCGTAGGCGGGAAGGCAGCCAATGACATAGGCATCCAATGCGGTGGATGGACCCTTCAATGGCAAGGGAGAACTGGAAATATCATGGAGGGGACCACAATCCTGGAAGGAATCAAAGACACCGTTGACCCCGCTACTCGCGTCGAGTTCAACCGCTTTGGAAGATTCGAACGCATCTTGGATGAGGACGGTCACCAGGCGATCGCGGAAATTGGCATTGTCGTCGTCGGGGAATTCCCCTATCAGGAAGGCGTTGGAGATCGAGCAGACCTGCATCTTTCCGATGCAGACATTGGTTTAATCGAACGTATGAGAGAGCGCAGTAAGAAGCTCGTCATCATCCTAATCTCTGGCCGCCCGATGATCATCACTGAGCAATTACCGTTGGCGGATGCATTCGTTGCGGCGTGGTTGCCTGGTACGGAGGGGCAGGGACTGTCCGATGTGTTGTTCGGGGATCTGCCCTTTACGGGCAAGTTGCCCTTCTCTTGGCCTCGCCGGATGGACCAGCTTCCGTTCGACTTTTCCAACCTCGGAACGGGGGAAGAGGGACCTCTGTTTCCCTATGGATATGGGCTAGAGATGCCAACCAACCCTCAATAATAAGAGGAGAGGGTCAGACAGGGACCGATGGACACAATGACTTACGGCCACTTCGACAACCAGTTACGTGAATACGTTATTACAAATCCCATGACCCCCGTTCGCTGGATCAATTACATCGGTACCCTAAATTTCGGGGGGTTCATCGACCATGTAGGTGGATCCTTGCTGTGTAGAGGCGACCCGGCTCTCAATCGCATCACCAAATACATCCCTCAGCTCCCCGCCTCAAGCTTTAATGGCGAGACTCTCTACTTGAGAACAAAAAAGAAATCAGGGTACCGCTTATACTCACCGTACTTCGTGCCAACGCTT
>WVZH01000003.1:19124-29782 GCA_011772595.1 Anaerolineales bacterium | reverse complement strand
CGAACGGAAGTCACCATTTTCGTCCCCATCGGAGAAACCTGTGCCCTGCGGGATATCCGGATCACCAATACCTCCAACAGTCCACTTGAGGTGGACGTCATCCCGGTGGTTGAGTACACCCATCCAGATGCCTTGAAGCAATTCACCAACGCCGATTGGGTGCCTCAGACCATGCAGAGCGAGGCCGTCGAAGATGGTACGCATCTTATCCTCATGCAGTATCCTTTTATGTTTCGCGAGAACAAAGTGAACTACTTCACATCGGACGCTCCCGCATCCTCCTTCGAAACCGACCGGCGAATTTTCCTCGGGGAGCATGAGTATCGCACTTGGTCAAACCCATTGAGTCTGGAAAATCCGGAACTCAACAATTCCGTGGCTTTGCGTGGGGACAACATCGCAGCACTCATGCATCACCTCGGCTCGCTAAAACCCGGCGAGAGCCGGCGCATGATCACTCAATTAGGACAGGCGGAGAGCATGGCCGCTTCTCGGCATTCGATCGAGAGGTATAGAAACCAGGACAATGTTGATAACGCGTTTAAATCGCTGGCAGACTCGTGGGAAACCTACCTCTCTAGGTTCCAAGTCGAAACCCCAGATGACGACATGGACACCATGCTCAACGTCCACAACCCCAGGCAGTGCTTCACCACATTAAATTGGTCACGCTACGTCTCCCTCTATCAGCTTGGATTAGGGGCGCGCGGCATTGGCTTCCGGGATAGTTCGCAGGACGTGCTCGGGATTATGGTCCTGGCACCAGATGAAGGAAAGCAGCTCATCCGCCAACTCCTTCATGTGCAGAAGCGCGACGGCTCGGCGATGCACCAATACAACCCGCTAACCATGGTCGCGAACGAAGGCGACGCACGCCACGTGGAGGATGCCCCAAAGTATTACAGCGACGATCATCTCTGGATCATTTTGGCAATCACCGCCTACCTCAAAGAAACTGGAGATTTCTCCTTCCTAGATGAGCAGATAGCCTTCTACGAGAAAGATTCGGCTTTGGCGCCTCTGGAATCAGGAACGGTATTCGAGCACATGATCCGCGCCTTGGAGTTTACACGCAACGACACAGGCGCTCATGGCCTCCCGCGACTTGGTTTCGCTGATTGGAACGACACCGTCAATCTTAGAACAGGTGCGGAGTCTGTCTTCGCCGCACAACTTTACGGTAAAGCCCTCCTTGAGATGATCGAACTATCTCAAGCGCTTCAAGACGTTGGTCCTGTTGAGACCTATGCCCTCTACCACAACGAAATGCGACAAAAAGTTAACGAACATTCCTGGGACGGTGAATGGTATCTTCGTTATTTTGACGCCGACGGAACACGACTAGGATCGAAGTCCAACACCCAAGGACAGATCTACACCAACGCTCAATCCTGGTCGGTCATATCAGGCTACGCACCCCAGGAGCGGGCATGCGCGGCGCTCGAGGCGGTGTTCACCCGACTCAACACTCGCTGCGGGATCAAACTCAGTGCCCCCGGCTACGACGGTTACGACCCCAACAAAGGTGGGATCACGACCTACCCACCAGGCGCGAAGGAAAATGGAGGCATTTTTCTGCATGCCAATCCTTGGGTGATCATCGCTGAAACCATGTTGGGAAACGGCGACCGAGCATATGAGTACTACCGACAGATGAACCCCGTGGCGAAAAACAACCACATTGATGAATTTGAATGCGAGCCCTATGTGTACCCTCAAAACATCCTGGGGGACGAACATCCGCAATTCGGTCTGGCGCGCAATAGCTGGTTGACCGGGACGGCCTCCTGGGCCTGGCAAGCCGCCACAATGTATATTCTTGGGATTATGCCCACGTATCAGGGGTTAAAATTGGATCCTTGTATCCCCCATCATTGGGATGGATTTAATCTGCGAAGATATTTTCGCCAGGCATGGTACGATATCGAAGTTCGAAATCCAGAACACGTTTGTAGAGGGATTAAATCAATATTCGTGGACGATGAGCCTCTCGAAGGGAACATCCTGCCCATCTTCAGAGATGGACAGACACATCGAGTATCTGTAACGTTGGGATCTTAGGAACCTGGGAGTGTTCCCAGGTTGCCCTATCGATGAAACGATACCAGACCGCAGCAAATATATTCATGAGAACAGGAGAGACAACAGGCCAGCTATGAGCAAGTTTCAATTTCCAAAGGAGTTCACGTGGGGTGTCGCGACTTCGTCATACCAGATCGAGGGGGCATGGAACGAGGATGGGAAAGGCGAGAGTATCTGGGATCGATTCTGCCACTCACCTGGTAACATCGACAATGGAGACACAGGAGACGTCGCCTGTGACCATTACCATCGATGGCCAGAAGACGTCGCACTGATGAAAACCCTAGGCGTTCACGCGTATCGCCTCTCCCTCTCATGGCCCCGCGTGTTACCCGAAGGACGTGGTCGCATCAATCATGCTGGACTCGACTTCTACAACCGGCTTATCGATGGCTTGTTGGACGCGGGCATCCAGCCCTTCATCACGCTCTATCATTGGGATTTGCCCCAGGCCTTACAGGACGAAGGCGGGTGGACCGTAAGGAGCACGGCCGATGCGTTCACAGAATATGCCGATCTGGTGAGCCGGCACCTGGGTGATCGCGTAAACGCCTGGATGACACTAAACGAACCTTTCGTAAGTGCATACGTCGGCTACTTCGAGGGTCGCCACGCTCCAGGTCACGCCAGTTTGGACGAGATGATGTCGGCGGCGCATCACTTAATGCTGGCACACGGCATGGCGATTCCGATCATACGCCGAAACTCTGATGGGGCTGAAGTTGGCATCGTACTCAACCTTGGCTTTACCGTACCAGCATCGCCCAGCGAAGCGGATATGGTGGCGACGAAGCGAAGTGACGGGATCGTCAATCGGTGGTATTTGGACCCTCTCAACGGGAAAGGCTATCCGACAGACATCACCGAACTCTTTGCGCGTCCGATGGAATACGTTCAAAGTGGAGACCTGGAAACCATCGCAACCCCTATTGATTTTCTCGGCGTGAATTATTACTTCCGCTCCATCGTTCGCAGTGAGGAAATCCCCGAAGAAGAAAACGCACCCAGGACGGTCTTCTCGAATCCCGATTTGACAGAGATGGGATGGGAGGTCTACCCCGAGGGCTTGTTCGAGATCTTGACTCGTGTCCACCGCGAGTATAGTTTCCCGGCGCTCTATGTCACGGAGAACGGTGCTGCGTATGTGGATCGAGTCGACGAGAACGGCGAGGTGCACGATCCAAAGCGGATTGCATACCTCCAGGGACATCTCCTCGCAATTGCCAAGGCAATTAAAGCGGGCGTGCCACTCAAAGGCTACTTCGCCTGGTCGTTGATGGACAATTTCGAGTGGGCTCATGGGTTCTCGAAGCGCTTCGGCCTTATCTATGTGGACTTCTCAACCCAGCGTCGCATATTGAAGAGCAGCGCACGTTGGTATCAAGGCGTTATCTCCGCCAACGCCATCGAGGATGTCTAACCAAAACCATCGAGAGATTTACAATGAAACCTAAGGTCTATGTAACGCGACATCTGCCTGAATCTGCTTGGCGCAAGCTGTCAGAGGCTTGCGAGGCACAAAGCTGGGATGAAGTCACGCCGCCGCCGTACAAGACGATCTTGGAGCAGGTCAAGGATAAGGATGGACTTCTTTGCCTGCTTACGGATGAGATCGACTCGGCTCTGATGGACTCTGCCCCGAAATTGAGGGTGATCAGTCAGTGCGCAGTCGGGTACGACAACATTGATGTCAACGCGGCCACGGAGCGGGGGATCCTGGTCGGGAACACACCCGGCGTACTGACGGACGCGACAGCAGATTTCGCATTCGCACTACTGCTTGCGGCAGCTCGCCGGTTGGGAGAGGCCATTGACTTCGTCCGTGCAGGGAAGTGGGAAACGTGGGGACTAACGCTCTTGCTCGGTCAGGAGGTTTACGGCGCCACACTCGGCATCCTTGGACTGGGTCGCATCGGCCATGCCGTCGCAAAGCGGGCACGAGGCTTCGACATGCGCATCCTGTATCACGACACCGTCCGTCGCAGCGATGCCGAAGCCACACTGGGAGTCGAATATCGAGATTTTGACGACCTGCTGCGCGAGTCGGATTACGTGTCCCTTCATGTAAACCTGAGCGAAGAGACGCGACACTTGATCGACAATCATGCCTTCAAGATCATGAAACCCTCTGCGGTTCTGATCAACACCGCCAGAGGTCCTGTGGTAGATACCGAGGCACTATATGACGCTTTAAGAGAAGGGCAGATCGCATATGCCGCTTTGGACGTGACGGATCCCGAACCACTTCCCGCAGATCACAAGCTCATGGAACTTCCCAACGTGATCGTCGCCCCACATATCGCCAGCGCGACGGTCACATCACGGACTCAGATGGCATTAATTGCAGTGGAGAACCTGATCTCAGGGTTGCAGGGGGATCCAATGCCGCATTGTGTAAATCCCGAGGTGGGCTAATAAACGGACAGCCATCATTCTATGGAATCCTGAAATGCGGAACTACGTAAGAAAGGTTCACATAACCCCAGTGCAGGTGGAGTGTCGGTTCTCGATACAATTCGGCTTGGTGAACACATCTTCCACGGTACGCCTTGCTCAATGGGAAACCCATAGCTGGCGCACAATTTGTCGCTGTGATTCTTCGAACATGATCTCGTCAACCGGTCTGAATGTGGGAGCAATTCTGATTTCAGGTCCAGCAGTTTGTCAGAGATCTTTGTTCGATGCACAATCGGAATACTAAAACCATCAGTTAGAATAATCCAACGCTCCTCAGAGGAAAACCTCCAGAAGGAAAAAGCCAACCATGGCAGTAATTTTCGAAAACGCTACCGTTTTTACTCCACTGGAAATAAATGTAAAGCAGACCGTCATCGTTTCAGACGAAGGAACGATTGATTATGCGGGCCCAAAGGAAAATTCACCACGTGTCAAAGGAGATCGCCTGGATCTGTGCGATCGAATTCTGGCACCAGGGTTTATCGACATCCATCGCCACGGTGGTATCGGGATCAACTTCGGTCCGGGAGACAATATTGAGGAATCGTTAGGCGAATTCGCTCAATGGGTAGCCCGTGAGGGTATCACGGGCTTTCTTTGTTCGATCGCTGCGCCTGACGAAGAAACTCTGCTTGAAACGATTAAGGCCTTCGTTGTTGCATTTGAGGGAGGCATAGACGGAGCCGAACCGCTGGGAATTCATCTTGAGGGACCTTATCTCAACAGAAAGGAAAAGAAGGGCGCCTTCAATCCTGATTGGTTGCGAGATCCGTCTCTCGAAGAAGCTGAAAAGATGTTGGAGGCAGGCAAGGGTTGGATCCGCCAGATGACCATGGATCCCGCATTATCAGGCGCGCACGAAGTCGGTTCCCTGTTTCGTGAAGCTGGTGTTGTCCTGGCTTTGGGTCACACGAATACCGATTATCAAGAGGCACGCGAGGCAATACAGTCCCAATACACCCACGTGACACACACCTTCAACGTAATGAAGGGTTTCCACCACCGCGAACCCGGAGCGTTGGGCGCCGTATTGGCTTCTGATCGCGTGACCGCAGAGCTCATCCCCGACGCTTTTCACGTCCACCCAGGCGCCATGAAGGTGCTCGTGCGCTGTCTTGGTAAGGATCGGATCGTCGTGATCACTGATGCAATTGCCGGATCGGGCATGGCAGACGGGGAATATGACTTGGTGGGCAACACAGTCATCGTTAAAGACGGTCAGTGTCGATTGAAGGATGGGACGATCGCGGGGTGCGCAACGCCTTACAACCGATGTGTTGAAATCATAAATAAGCAAGTAGATGTACCCTTGCTCCACGCGGTGCAGATGTCGACACTAAATCCAGCCCGTGCGATGGGCTTCGCCGACCGGCTCGGGAGCATCACAGTGGGGAAAGATGCCAGTTTGGTAGTGATCGATGAAGACGTGAATGTGTATCTGACGATAGTCAAAGGCAACATTGTCTTCAATCAACTTTTGTGAATAAGATCGGTCCTGGGCCATTCTATAACGCGTCGAAGTACTCAGCGTCGTTTTACGATTCAATTCATTCGCTCAATGTTTCAGCGATTTCACTGTGTCTCAATCCAAAGTCATAGTTATTGATTGCGCCTAGTCAAACGTGGTAATATGGATCGAAGAATCTTCGTGGCCTAGCTCATCACATCACAAGACAAATAACGCAGAGGGAATCCGATGATTCATATAGCAACAGCCTGTGGTGTAGGGATGGGAAGTAGCCTTGTGCTACGGATGTACACAGAAGACGTGCTCAAAGAGTTAGGAGTTGAAGCCAAAGTTGAGGCCATGGACGTACCCCAAGCAAAAGGGGCTAAAGTTGACTTGGTGCTTACCTCCCCAGCTCTCGTCGACAATGTTTCTGGAGGGAGAGCAAAGATAAAACCCATATCCAACTACATAGACAAATCGCTCATCAAAGCCGCCCTTATCGAGTACTTTGAGGAGGAGGGCATTCCCTACAAGAAGGATTGATCCGCCGCTGTGTTGATAGCGGCGGATTGTTGTTTTCGAAGAGAGGAGGAGATTATCGATTCAATAATTTACAAGCTATACCTCACCTCAGCCATCAATCCGATATAAGGAGGAGGATTTCTCATGGAAGTCATCGGCTCTATTGCTCAATGGATTGCTGATAACCTTTTCAGTCAACCTGCATTTCTAATCGGTTTGATCGCGCTCATCGGTCTCGTCGCACAACGATCCTCTTTTAGTGACACAGTGCTGGGCACACTCAAGACAGCCGTGGGCTTTCTCATACTCTCTCAGGGTGCGAATATCGTTGTGGGTGCGCTCCTCGGCTTGGTTCCCATGCTCGAGGGCGCTTTCGGTTTTCAAGCAGCTGCTCTTGGGGGCGCGAAATTGGATGAATTCATCGCCAATTTCGGTGGCTACGCAGCGTTGATCATGACATTTGGATTCTTGATCAACGTTCTTCTGGCCAGAATTACACCTTTAAAGTACATCTATCTCACCGGTCACTTGATGTGGTGGATCTCCCTTGTTGTACTAGCAGCCATGGTGGAGATCACCCCCAACGCCTCCGTGCTTGGCTATGTCTTGATAGGCTCCATAATTTGCGGTGTCTATTGGACTTTGCAGCCCGCATATGTCCAGCCATTAATGCGAAAGCTTACAGGTCACGATGAGCTCGCCTATGGGCATACCTCATCTTCCAACGTTTGGCTCGCTGCGAAGCTCGGCGGATTCGTCGGTAAGCCAGAGCAGAGCACAGAGGAAGTAGAGTTGCCCCCATGGCTAAGCTTCTTCCGCGACATCACGGCTGGTACAGCGCTCGTCATCGTCGTCATGTTGTTGATTGCTACCATCATTGGCGGCATTCGTGGCGTAGAAGGTCAGGGGTTGGAAGGGATCGTACCGGCGATCATGCTCGGGCTGGAATTCGCCATGGGCATCACCGTACTGCTCTTCGGTGTGCGCATGCTCATCGCTGAGATCGTCCCCGCCTTCCGTGGTATCGCCTTGAGAATTGTGCCTGATTCCAAGCCCGCGTTGGACTGCCCAATCGTGTTCGATTACGCACCGACGGCCGTTATCATCGGCTTCCTGTCGGCGACGATAACCTTCTTCATTCTCATGGTTATTTTCGGTGTCACGGGGCTCGCCGTAATCGTGCCTCCCTTCATCATGCTCTTCTTCCCGGGAGGCGCAGGTGGCGTGTTTGGGAATATGGTCGGCGGCGTAAGGGGTGCCATCTTGGGTGGCGCAATCCTCGGCCTCTTGCTGGCAGTTGGACAGGCGATATTCACGCCTCTGATGGGCGGTACGGCGCCTGAATTGGCACAGCTCGCGGATCCGGATTGGTATTTCCTCTTCATCATCGCCAGGACCATCCTTGCGCCTATCATGCCGCTCTTCGGCGGATGAGGATCCTTTATGACCATCACACAGAGGAGTGCTAGGAACGGTAGTAGCGCACCACTTCTTCGTGTTATGGCGTGAAACGAAATAGCCCGCGGAGAATGGCAGCCCAGGGGAAGTTGCAACACCCTGGCCGCCATTCTCCTGTTTTAGAAAAGGTGAAGAAACGATGAATGCCGCGCAGGTGTACTTCCAAAAGGTATGTAAGCTCATTGAAGAAGTCAACCAAACGCAATCCGAAACAATCGACAAGGCCTCACAATGGATCACCGATTCGATTCGAGAAGGGGGCGTGCTTCATGTTTTCGGTTCAGGGCACAGCCACCTGGTGGGTGAAGATCTTTTCTACCGCGCGGGCGGGCTGGCACCGGTCAACGCTATCCTGGACTACAACTATACCCAAATGGGAGGTGGAGACCCTACCCGCAGCACGAAGCTCGAGCGACTCGAGGGGTATACCAAAATAATCCTTGAAAACTATGACCTGCGAGAGGGAGAAATTTTGGTGATCGCCTCACAGTCCGGGATCAATCCGGCCGTTATCGAGGCGGCCAAGGAGGCGAAGAAAAAAGGATTGAAGGTCGTGGCGCTCACGTCTATAAAGCAATCCTCTCAATCCAAGTCGAGGCACACCAGCGGCAAAAGGCTTTTTGAGCTCGCCGACCTGATCATCGACAATTGCGTCCCTGTTGGCGATGCAGTGATCGAGATTGGAGAGGGTCTGCCTATGGCGGCTCCCGTTTCCACTGTGATCCATTGTGCGATTATGCAATCGATCGTAGCGGAAGTCGCCACTCGTTTACACGAGCAGGGGGTAGAACCTCCCATCTGGATCAGCGCCAACGTGCCCGGAGGAGATGAAAGAACCGCTGAACTGATGAAACGATACGGGGGAGCACGACTGCGCACACACTAAGAGTTCCACATGATGATTCGTGAAGAACAAGTCCGACTGGGCGTCCGCGCAGATGACTGGCGGGAGGCCATTCGGGAAGCTGGTGAACTTCTAGTCCAGTGTGGGGGCGCTGATCAAAGTTACATCGAGGCCATGATTCGAACCACAGAGCAACTCGGCCCCTACATCGTGATCGCGCCAGGTATCGCTATTCCACACGCCCGACCTGAAGATGGGGCGCTCAACACTTGCTTTGTGGTTCTTCTACTAGACCCGCCCATCGATTTTGGCAATCCCGACAATGACCCAGTTTCCCTCATCGTCGCATTTTCAAGCCCCAGTAAGAAAGACCACATCGATGCGCTTACAAATTTGGCAAGACAGATCGGACAGGAGGACTTTCTTTACAAAGCTAGCCAGGCAAAAAACAAGACTGAACTTGTGGAGCTGTTCAATCGCCCCCTCGACGATTCGTGATCCCGTCTGAATCTTGAGCGAGTTAAGTGTAGGTACGACCAGGTTCGTTGGCAATTTATACTGTGCACCTGTCTTCTCATCATTAACCTAACTCAACTCACCACCACCTGATCCAGAGCCTCCCGAATCTGCTTCACTTTCTTCTCCGTTACTACACCCTCCCGGTTCGCTGGCTCGCGTGCTCCGGTTCCTATGTGGAGGTTGGTGATCCCAGTTTCGAGGACAAGCTTCTCAACGTTGCCGGCGTGAACTCCTCCCGCCAGGAAGAATTCGATCTGTCCCTGCGCCCGCTCTACAAACGATCGAACAGCGGCTAGATTGTCCTCCACCTTCCCTCCCAGGCCACTTCCACCAGTTGTGCGAACACTCTTAACCCCAAGGGAAATCAACGCCTGAAGTGCCTCACTCGGATTGGTGGCTTTCTCCCACACCAGGTGTGAATGCAAGAAGCCGTCCCCGGCAGCATCCTGAAACCTCTTATACGCCGCACGATGGATCTCGCCCGCTTCGTTCAAGCAACCAAGAAGGAAATGCTCAGCACCGAATTGGCGGGCGACGTGGATGTCTCGGTACATGATCTCCAAGTCGTCCTCGTTCATGATCCATGCTCGATGATGCGGTCGGATCATCACCATCACTGGAATACCCAGCGTTTTGCAAACGTGCTCGATCATCCCTGCCGACTGGGTCACGCCACCGTTTGGAAAATCTGCTTTCAAATCCAACTGAGTAGCACCCGCACGTTCAGCAAAAAGAGCATCCTGTAGCGTGTCTACGATGATTTCCAACTTGACCATCAATATCGCCATCCTTTCAAGGTCATTCTACCCTACCTGCACATGGGATCTGAAAATATGGACTACGCACTAGTCCCCAAGAAAGTCTGACTCGGCGAAGAAGACCGCCGCATCCTCCATCCATTCTGGTAAACCTTCAAACCACGGCACGACGCCAACATCCCGGATGCGATCGGAAATCGGGACGTAGGTCTTTAAATCGAGCACAGGCGTTCCGTCGTGAGCGTCAATCCAAGCCAGTTGGACGTTCCCCGCTTCTTCATCGATGTCGATAATGAAGCTGGTGGTCAGGGCGATTGGGTTGGGCCTGCATTCCGCCCGACAGGCGAATACCCCTGCGACCTCTCCGGGCGCATATGGCAACTCGGCCTGCATGACGTTGCGATCTTTCGGATTGTCATGCTCATGCGCCCACCAGAAAACCATTGCGTAAATGAATTGGTCGAGCTGCTTCAACGCCGGTCTGTAGGGTTCGAGAATGTGCAATTGATAGCCTCCATCCGTATGTCGTACATATCCAACGGGATGAAGATGGTAGGTGACCTCGGAT
>WVZH01000003.1:18517-19038 GCA_011772595.1 Anaerolineales bacterium | reverse complement strand
TCAGCGTCCTGTAAGGTCAGCAGGTAATCGAAGAATGCGTCGATGAAGAAATTGGATCGAGGGTGATTCTCCGCAGTATCCGAGATCATTTCGCGCACCGTTCTAAGAGTCGCCAGGTAGGTACGCAGCGCATCAAGCGCCTCCTCACGAGGCAGTTCTGCTAAATTATCGAGCCCGAGAAGAAAGGATGAAAAGCTGCGAGTGGGAGTAGCGAGTGGGTTTCCTGACGTCAAAGCGTTTTTGCAACCTATTCAAGAAGGGTCCTTAATGCTTGCCCAGCGATTTCAGTTCCTCTTCCGGTCTACTAAGGAAATGCGAATTAGTACAGCAGCCACGATATTTTTGAGAAGATCGTCGGCAAATTGGGTGACACAACACCAGTAGGTTTCTACAATGGTAAGGCGTATAATGATTTCCAGACCATCGATTCCACCAGTCCATTCGGCCTCTACGACATGGCCGGAAACGTGTGGCAATGGACAGGGGATGTCTACGAAGGAGCTCACTACCGTCACATGCGC
>WVZH01000003.1:13744-18454 GCA_011772595.1 Anaerolineales bacterium | reverse complement strand
GTGAATTAAGGATGCGAGAATCGGATTGCAGCGAAGATGTTCCAGCTGAACGCACAACAGGTACGCGATAAACTCGGCGCGTATTGGAAACTCACCAAAAGCCTGCAAACCGGGCTACTACTGCTCACCGGTCTTGCAGGTTATATGAGCGCCCGTTGTCCGGTGATCACCTGGCAGACGATGTTGGCGCTGACCGGAAGCCTCTTCATGGCGATCAGCGGCAGCACGGTTTTGAACATGGTCTACGACCGTGACATCGACGCCCAGATGAAACGCACCTGCAATAGACCTCTACCTCTACGCCACGTAAGTGTGATTGAGGCACTCTTGTTGGGATCGGGTCTTACCATCCTAGGAATAGTATGGGCCGTTCTACTTTCTCCACTCTACGGCGCGGTGGTTTTCGCCGGATTTTTCTTTGACGTCGTGGTGTATACGATCTGGCTTAAGCGAAAGACGGCCTGGTCGATCCTATGGGGCGGAATCGCCGGCGGTATGCCTATCCTTGCAGGTCGCGTGCTTGGGCTCGGAGAAATCGATTGGATCGGCATCACGCTTTCCCTCGCCGTTTTACTTTGGATTCCCACCCATATCATGACCTTCAGTCTGCGTCATAAAAGCGATTATCAACACAGCGGTATCCCGACCTTTCCTGAAGTCTATGGTGTGATGAAGACGCACACGGCAATTGCTGTTTCTAGTGTGATCGCTTCGGTTGCCATGGGCGTTGCCGCATACGGCATCGGCATGACATGGGGATACTTACGCCTACTTGCCGTTCTGAGCGCCACCCTGTTTGTCTTAGCCGCCTCCAGCATCGTACGACCCTCAAAGAGGTTGAACTCTGGCCTCTTTAAATTCGCCTCGATCTACATGTTGAGTTCAATGTTGCTGGTACTAGTCGGGACAATTTGATGCGGAAAATCTCAGTGTGACTAATTTTTATGCTGATGATGAAGTATTAATTTGTGCCCGGATTCACATTGGTATGACGAATTAATTAGAGCACCTGGAAGCCTGCCCTGTCATGCGAGCTTTATGAACAATGGCTATGCGCAATACAATCTCTCGAGTTCCTAGATCAAAATCACCAGGATTGTCCTCCGAGCGACAGCTATAGACACAACACGATGGGCATTTCGATACTACGTCTCATGCCCATAAGAATACCAAAGCAGGAGCGCAAGGCTGTGCACCCCTGCTTTGGCGTTGTTAACCCTGTGCTTCATTTTATCGAAGGCTATCGAGCATAAGATGGTAATCCTACTCTCGTCTGCGACGACCGAAGACTCCACTGCCGTACGAACCAATATCGATCAAGAATCCAACGGCAAGCAAAAACCAGTCAAATGGAGACAGTCCTCCCACACTCACCAGGACGTAGAATACCGTCGTGAGCGGCAATAGGAAGAAGCCCAGGATTGGAATGAGGATCGACCCTTCGAAGGCTTCACCTACTCTAGTGGTGAATATCCATAGCAACACAAGAGCCAGGCGTGGCGTCCCGGCGGCCAGCAATGCGAATAAACAAGCACACGGCATGATTCTCTCCTTCCTCTCTATGGTGGCTCGACGTTAGCAAAGCGAAATGAATTTCGACGAAGTCCACTCCAACCCGATCAATTGGCCATACGTTGATCGCGTCTATGGCGGTCCTACATCGGTAGCGCTGCCAACACTTAATGCAATTTGATCATGGTGAACAAGAGGCCGCAATGGAGCTGCGGGTCAGCACCTACAAGCAGAAAAGGCTTTCCCCTAGCGTGCCCCCATTCTCTTGCCTTCAAAGCCTATATATGGAACGCGAGCATCGTTCCTGACTACTTGAGGAGGTGTCTCATTGTAAACCCTGGCCACACGGGTATCAAGTTCGGTTGTCATAATTGTATTTTTAAAGAACGGTACTACGCTTGGTTATTGGCCATAAGATCGAGTAGGTGATAGTAAGGTGGTCCACAAGTTCTCACGCAGATGAGAGTAAACCTTGCCTCAATAACTCAATCTGCGGTAAATGCGTGATTTCATGGGTAGCGAAGTAACTCACCTGCTGAAGGATGGTCACCGTCCCAAATTCTTCATGACGACCTTGCCGCCACCAATCCCTCAAGGAGATGGCTTCGAGCTTTTCGATCGTCTTCTGGCGTGAGTTTCGATACGTATCGAAGATTTCCAAGGTCGTCGGGGGACGATCCTCCTCTCTGGTAGCCCATTCGAAAACCGCTTTAGATTCAATAGGTGGATTATCCTGCTCGAGCATGAGGTCGAGGCGAAAGCTTAAAACACCCTGTGCATCTCGCAGGTGGGAGACGATATTGCGAATTGCCCATCCGCCAGCTTCCGGCTGCTGGGCGAGTTGTGCTTCGGACAGACCATCTACTAAAGCAGACACCTCCGTGGGTGTATGCTGCAAACTTTGCAGTGCAGAGAAAGGATCTTGTGCTTCCAACCAGTAGATGGGCAGAAAGCGTTTGAAAGTGATGCGTCGTGCGCCACACGTTGGACATCGTTGCTCCTGCTCCTCGGTAACAACGTAACCGCACGTACGACAGACGGATGCATTTGGTGTCTCATGGATCAAGGGGAGTCGATCCTCCGACAACGCAGATGCACCCGCTTCGATCGCCTCTACGAGCGACGAGCTCATACCTTCCTCTGAGAGGAGACCAGCGACGTTTTCAAGTTCTCGCGCTAGGATGTCCTTAGAAAAAGGCACAGCTGCGTGAAACGCCGCTTGGTGGAGTATTGATTCAGTCGCCGCGCGTACAAGCTTGGCGTTGTTATATTGTCCTTCACCTTCGAGGCGCGAGGCGACAGCCAATAACCTTGGAATGCTACCCATCTGTGTCGACATCCGAGACCTCCTAGGTTTATTCTTTCTTGCCCTCGGATTTGTGTGAACTGGGTGAAATCATCCACCCCTTGAGATCGGACTCACATTGAATATCAGAGCCCAGATGCCGATTATACAACAGCAAGATGACAGATCACGCTACGTGAGCACACGGTTCAGGCGGATGTACCTTCCAATGGATACCCAGCTTTCTGCCAAGCTTCAACCCCACCGGCGAACCGTCGCACGTTGGTATACCCATTCGCAACCAATAATTTGTATGCGGATATGCTAGCGATACAAAGGATGTTTGAACAGTAAACGATGATCTCCTCGTCCCTGTCGATATTCGCCAAAGCATACTCTATGTTGTCCACGTTCTGTGAACCAGGGATGTGGGCCATCTCGTAAGCCCACGCGCCCATCGTCATCACTAAATGAAACTCGTCGCCGCGATCGAGCTTAGCCTTTAATTCCTCGGCTGATATGGTTTTCACTTCATCCTCCCCATCCTGCTACGATTATTACGCTTTCTCAACCTGCATCATTGGCCAACCAACAAACTCCATGCACTCACCATTGCGTTCACGAACTGTAAGGGATATCTATACAACCCCATGTTTATTAATCTTATATGAATCCCGATTCCCGTGAGGGCATGCTGATGTGACAGATTATAATAACCGGAGATATTTTAGGAAAGTAGGAGATATTTGCCTTCGCCGCAATGGGTGAATTAAGGGTGATACACCGGTTTAAAATAAGAAGGCACTATCGTGATATGGAAAGTTGCCCGACTGGAGGCCCTATCGCATCTTCGATTGCCTCTTCGCTGCGACCGATGCTCAGATCGCCTCTTTGCTTGGACTGGGGCAAGTGCTACGACTGAGACGTCTTGGCTCTCACTCTTGCTCGACGGATGTACGATGAAGTAGCCGCTTGAATGCCTCCCCCGTAACGCTGAGCGATCCTGCTTGTATACTCTCTGCCGCTGCTTGATTTGAGCGTAGGACCAACTCAGTGGGAGCGAGATCTTCCGGGACCTCCGAGAAATCAAGGTAGTCGAAGAAATATTTCGACCAGAAGAAGGAGACGTACTCGATCCCTTCGACACAGGCGATTTTCATCACAGCCTCGATAAAACGAACATCGAGTGGCCCCCAAAAACTGTATACGTCTCGTGCGAACACCTCCTGATAAGCTTTGCGTTGCATAACCTCCCGAGGCGAAGCTTTGTAAAGCCAGGCTTCTCCTACAAGTACCTGCTTGCCTCGAGCTCTGATGATCGACGCTGCATCACGTACCCGTTGCAAGTAATCGACTTCACCCTGAATGGGATAGATATGCAGATCGACAAAATCCAATGCAGTGACTTGCGAGATGCGCTCCAAGTAAGCCGGGTTCTCCCAGATGCCAGTACCAGCTCCTAACAACATACCATTCGATCGATCGATTTCGCTCAGAGTTTCCTCGATGAAAGCGACGTAAATGTCCGGCGTGATCGGAAATCCAGTGAGCATCGCTTCCGTCTCTGGCTCACTACCGAAGGAGAGGTAATCCGGTCGGACCTCACGCGCGATGAGTAAAAGCTGAGCCTTTCTCTTCTGAAAGTAATCCGTCATCCTCAGATGCGAGAGGTCAATTTGTAAATTCGAAAATTCGGGGTCTGGAAAAACCGGACCAGACTTAACCATAAGCTTCAAGCCTCTTTGGCGCACCTCATTTACAACCTCCTGGTAGTACTGCAGATATTCTTCGGAGCGTGGAAAATCAACATCCAGCAGAGGGTAGGAGATTGCCACCGTGACACCCCCAACCCCGATCTCAACCAATCGATCAAGGTACAAGCGCACGCCATACAAGCCTCCAGGCTGAAGCAA